>NZ_JALRNF010000001.1 GCF_030272895.1 Pseudomonas sp. BGr12
GGGCGGGTGGGGTCCATTTTTTTTTGGTGGGGGGGGGGCCCCCCTGTTTTGACTTGGGGTACTTACCCGGCCCGGGGGGCCCCCCCCCGCTCCTACAGGCCATAACCTTTTTCCTGTGGGAGCAACTGTCTTTGTGGGGGCCGGCACTCAGGCCTGCTCCAGCAACGGCCAATGCGCCAGCGGCCAGTACTGGCCCTTGCGCGATTCGAACAGGGTGAACTGCCGCGCCCTCAGGACGAATTCCGCCTCGCTGGCCATCTCCGGCACCGCACCACGATAGTCGCGGGCCAGCGTCAGGTGCGGACGATAGTCGCGCGCCTCGACGAACCCCAGCGGCAACAACGCCTGTTGCAAGGCGTAGACCAGTTGGCGCAATGCCGGCGGCGTCTGGCTCGGTGCCAATACCAGGGCCTTGGCCGAACGCCAGACCTCCAGGCGATCGAGCACCAGTGTCACGCCTTCACCCGGCACCTTGACCCCGTCAGCGGCGGCGAGGATGGCCGGTAACAGCACCGTATCCACCGAGCCGACGAACATCAGCGTCAGGTGAAAATTCGCCGAAGGCACCGGCCGCCCGATGTCAGAACCCAGGTCGCGACGCCATTGGGCGATCGCGCGGCGCTGTGTCGGCGCGCAGTCGAGGGCGAAGAACAGCCGCTTGAATGGCTCCCCCGTTTCACGAATGCCCTGCTCCATGCCCTGCCCCTCTCTAGCCACGATTGACCCAGTCTAACGCCTCGGCCAGGGCGCCGTCAGTCGCCTGCTTGATATTTTTATTTTCATAGATTTGATTTCTGAAATAAATCATGTCATTTCTATGCGCACCCCACCCACCGGAGTCAAGAATATGAACAAGACCGGACTTCTCGGCGCCCTGGCCCTCTGTGCCGCCAGCGCATTCGCCCAGGCCGACCAGGCCAGCCTGCGCATCGGCATCGAGGCGGCCTACCCGCCCTTCTCCTACCGCACCCCGCAAGGCGAACTCGCCGGCTTCGACTTCGACATCGGCAACGCCCTGTGCACGCAGATGCAGGTCAAGTGTGAGTGGGTGATCCAGGAGTTCGACGGCATGATTCCGTCGCTCAAGGTGCGCAAGATCGACGCCGTGCTGTCATCGATGTCGATCACGGCTGATCGCCTGAAATCGGTTGATTTCAGCGACAAGTACTACCATACGCCCGGCAAGTTCGCGATGAAGGCCGGCAGCACGATCAGCGACCCGGCCGTCGACCTCAAGGGCAAGAAACTCGGCGTGCAGCGCGCCTCCACCTATGACCGCTTCGCCACCGAGCAGCTGCAAGAGGCCGGCGTCGAGGTGGTGCGCTACGCCTCGCAGAACGAAGCCTTCCTCGACCTTGCCTCCGGTCGCCTGGACGCCACCCTGGCCGACATCGTCAACACCGAGGAAAGCTTCATCAAGACGCCCGCAGGCCAGGGATTCGCCCTGGTCGGCCCGGACATCAACGACCCGCAGTACTTCGGCCGCGGCGCCGGTATCGCCGTGCGCAAGGGCGACAGCGCCAACCTCGCCAGGCTCAACGCCGCCATCGCTGCGATCCGCGCCAACGGCACCTACCAGCAGGTGCAGGCCAAGTACTTTCCGTTCGATATCTACGGCCAATAAGCCCGGCGGGCGAGGACTTTCATCATGCTTCACGGCTACGGATCGAGCATTCTCGATGGCGCCTGGCTGACCCTCACCCTGGCCCTGCTGGCCATGCTCCTGGCGATCAGCCTGGGGCTGGTTGGCGCGGCCTGCCGACTGTCACCGGTGAAATGGCTGGCGACCCTGGGCGAGGTCTACGCCACGGTGGTGCGCGGCATTCCCGACCTGGTGCTGATCCTGCTGGTGTTCTACGGCGGCCAGGACCTGGTCAACCGCCTGGCGCTGGCGTTGGGTTACCAGCAGTACATCGATATCAACCCCTTCATCGCCGGTGTCTGCACCATGGGTTTCATCTTCGGCGCGTACCTCTCGGAGACCTTTCGCGGGGCCTTCCTGGCCATTCCTCGTGGCCAGGCCGAAGCCGGTGCGGCCTATGGCATGAGCGGATTGCAGGTGTTCTGGCGGATCAGTGTGCCGCAGATGGTGCGCCTGGCGATTCCGGGGTTCACCAACAACTGGCTGGTACTGACCAAATCCACCGCGCTGATTTCGGTGATCGGCCTGCAGGACATGATGTTCAAGGCCAAGAACGCCGCCGATGCGACCCATCAGCCCTTCACCTTTTTCCTCGCCGTGGCGGCGCTGTACCTGCTGATGACCAGCCTGTCGCTGCTGCTCCTGCGCAGTGTGGAAAAACGCTATTCGGTCGGTTTCAAAACCGTCGAACTGTGAAAGGAACCTTGCGATGATGCTCGACTACTCCCTGATCTGGCAGAACCTGCCGCTGTACCTCGGTGGCATCCTGCTGACACTCAAAGTGCTGCTGATTTCCCTGGCCTGCGGCCTGGCACTGGCGATTCCACTGGCGCTGATGCGGGTTTCGCGCGCCTGCCTGCTGCGCTACCCGGCCTGGCTGTACACCTACGTGATCCGCGGCACGCCGATGCTGGTGCAGCTGTTTTTGATCTACTACGGCCTGGCCCAGTTCGCGGTGGTGCGTGAGAGCCTGTTGTGGCCGTACCTGTCCAGCGCGACCTTCTGCACCTGCCTGGCCTTTGCCATCAACACCAGCGCCTACAGCGCCGAGTTGCTGGCCGGCAGCCTCAGGTCGACGCCCCGTGGCGAGATCGAGGCGGCCCGGGCCATGGGCATGTCGCGCCTGACCCTGTACCGGCGCATCCTCCTGCCGTCGGCCCTGCGCCGGGCGCTGCCGCAATACAGCAACGAAGTGCTGATGATGCTGCAGACCACCAGCCTGGCCTCGATCGTCACCCTGGTGGACATCACCGGTGCGGCGAAGACCTTCAATGCCCGTTACTACCTGCCCTTCGAGGCGTTCATTACCGCAGGACTGATCTACCTGGTCCTGACCTTCATGCTGGTGCGCCTGTTCAAACTGGCCGAGCGTCGCTGGCTGGACTACCTGGCCCCGCGCAAGCACTAAGGAGCTGTCATGCAACAGATTGACCATGTATTGCCCTGGAGTGCCTGCGGCACCCGCCGCACCCTGAGCGTGCTGCGCTTCGGCCATGGCCCGCGCAAGGCCTATATCCAGGCCTCGTTGCACGCCGACGAACTGCCGGGCATGCGCGTGGCGGTTGAACTGCGCCGGCGCCTGGCCGAGCTGGAAAGCCAGGGGCGCCTGGCCGGCGTGATCGAACTGGTGCCGCTATCCAACCCGATCGGCATCGGCCAGATGTTCCAGGCCACCCACCAGGGCCGTTTCGAGTTCAACAGTGGCAAGAACTTCAACCGCGATTTCCCGGCGTTGGCCGAGGCGCTGGCCGAGCGCTTGGAAGGACGCCTGGGCAGTGACGGCGAAGCCAATGTGGCCACCATCCGCCGCGCCATGCTCGACAGCCTCGACGCACTACCGCCCGCCCAGTCGGAGCTCGACGGCTTGCGCCGCCTGCTCCTGCGCCAGGCCTGCGATGCCGACGTGGTGCTGGACCTGCACTGCGACTTCGAGTCGATCATGCTGCTCTACGCCCTGCCGCAGAACTGGCCGCGCCTGCGTTCGCTGGCCGCACGTCTGCGTGCCGGCGCCGCCCTGCTGGCCGAGGACGCCGGTGGCAATGCCTTCGATGAAGCCTGCGCGGTGCCCTGGGTGCAGCTGGCCGAACGCTTCCCCGAGGCCGAGATTCCCCTGGCCTGCATCGCCACCACCATCGAGCTGCGCGGCATGGCCGACACCGAGCGCGAACTGTGCCAGGCCAGCGCCGAGCAGATTCTCGGCTACCTCGCCGACCAGGGCCTGATCAGCGGCGACTGGCCCGCCGCGCCGGAACAGTGCTGCCCGGCCACGCCCTTTGCCGGCGCCCAGTACGCCTATGCCGAACACCCGGGCGTGGTCAGCTTCCTGCAACCCCTGGGGGCCCGGGTACGGGTCGGCGATCCGCTGTTCGAGGTCATCGACCCGCTCAGCGATCGCCACAGCGTGGTCCATGCCACCACCGACGGCATCCTCTATGCCCGCGAGCGCCTGCGCTTCGCCCAGCCCGGCCTGTGGCTGGCCAAGGTTGCCGGCAGCACTCCCATTCGCCAGGGTCGCTTGCTCAGCGACTGACACCCATGAGTACCCTTTGATGAACAAACTCGATATCCAGGACCTGCACAAAAGCTACGGCGACCACCAGGTGCTCAAGGGCGTTTCGCTGCACGCCAACGCCGGCGATGTAATCAGCATCATCGGCTCCAGTGGCTCGGGCAAGAGCACCTTCCTGCGCTGCATCAACCTGCTCGAACAACCCAATGCCGGGCAGATCCTGGTCAATGGCGAGCAACTGAAACTGCGCACCTGTCCCCGTGGCGGGCTGCGGGCTGCCGACCCGCGCCAACTGCAACGGATGCGCTCGCGCCTCAGCATGGTTTTCCAGCATTTCAACCTGTGGTCGCACATGAGCGCCCTGGACAACGTCATGGAAGCCCCGGTGCATGTGCTGGGCATGGACCGCAAGGAAGCCCGCGACAAGGCCGAGCACTACCTGGACAAGGTCGGCGTCGGCCATCGCCGCGCCGCGTACCCGGCGCACATGTCCGGCGGCGAGCAGCAACGGGTGGCCATCGCCCGGGCCCTGGCCATGGAGCCGGAGGTGATGCTGTTCGACGAGCCCACCTCGGCGCTCGACCCGGAGCTGGTCGGCGAGGTGCTCAAGGTCATGCAGGACCTGGCCAGTGAAGGCCGCACCATGGTGGTGGTGACCCACGAGATGGGTTTTGCCCGCGAGGTGTCCAACCAGTTGCTGTTCCTCCACCAGGGCATTGCCGAGGAACGCGGCCACCCCCGTGAAGTGCTGGCCCGGCCGCAGTCCGAGCGCTTGCGCCAGTTCCTCGCCGGCAGCCTCAAGTAGCTGGCTTCGGATACACTAGGGCCCATCCAGAGAGGGTAAGGCTGTACACCTGGCTGGGCCGGTAGGAGCGGGCTTGCCCCGCGATTGCGTTTGATCAGGCAAATTGCATCGCGGGGCAAGCCCGCTCCCACCTACCCAGCCCCGCTACCCTTCAGCGAACAGCATTACATCCAGAGAGGGAGCTTTGTGCGCATGCCCAGCAATTCGAAGAACACCACCGTCTACGCCTCGCCGGTCATGCGCAAACTGTCGGAGCAGCTGGCCGACCTGCAACCCTCGTTGCGCAAGGTGGCCGACTATATCCTGCGTCACCCGCTCAAGGCCGCGACCCTGACCATCGAAGAAATGGCCCAGGCCACCGCCACCTCGCCAGCGGCGGTCAACCGCCTGGCCAAGGCCCTGGACCTGGGCGGCTACAGCGGCATGAAGGCCGAGCTGGTGGCGACCCTGCAGCAGATGGTCTCGCCCGTGGACAAGCTGCGCAACGAACTGGCCCTGCGCCCCGATGGCGACTTCGGCCTGCATGAGCAGATCCAGAGCGCCAGCAGCAACCTGGCGACCACCGCCAGCATCAACCCGGCCGAAACCTTCGAGGCTTTTGTCAGCAGCCTGATCGCGGCACGCAAGGTGTATGTGCTGGGCTTTGGCAACAGCGCCTATATGGCGGGCCTGGCCGCCTCGACCCTGGTGCCGTTCTGCGCCGATGCCCACGCCATCAGCATGGAAGGCGGCAACGAGAACGCCGCCTACCGCCTGGCGGCGATCACCGACCAGGATGTATTGCTGGCGATCGCCCTGCCGCGTTATTCCCAGGACACCCTGCAACTGTCGCGCTTTGCCCATGAGCGAGGGGCTTTGGTGCTGGCCATCACCGACTCGCCCGCCTCGCCCCTGGCGCCGATCGCCCGGCATGTGCTGTTCGCCCCGGCCGATCACCCGGTGCTGACCAGTTCCAACATCGCCGTGCTGGCGTTGATCGAAGGGCTGGTGGCGGCGGCCATGGCGCGCAACAAGGAAGCGGTGAAGCTGGCGACCGAGCTGACCGAGAGCGTGATGTCCTACCTGCATGTGCCGGGCGGCAAATCTTCCCGGTAGGTGCGGGCTTGCCCCGCGAAACGCTGTGACAGTCAAACCGCAATCGCGGGACAAGCCCGCTCCTGCACGCCTGAGCGCAAACCTTTGCGTGTGGGACTAATGTCGGGGCCCGAACCGGTAACATTTTGTTCAAACCCCACTCATGATTGTTTATGCTGACTTGCTTATGCCATGGCGCAACGCCACATAGACAAGTATTCGCCCATGAAAATCTTCCTAGTTCTGCTGTTTGCCTGCTCGATTGCCTACGTCCATTTACGTGGCAAGGTCAGGCACAAAATCTCCCGCCAACTGGGTGACCACTCCAGCTTCCTGGCCCCGGTAAACGTCTTCCTCTACCTGTTCTCCAAACTGCCCGCCAGGCCGTACCTGCCGGTCGAGTCCTTCCCCGAGCTCAAGCCGCTGCAGGACAACTGGCAGGAAATCCGCGCCGAAGCCCAGCAATTGCTGAACGTCGGCGAGATCAAGCGTTCAGAGAAATACGACGACGTCGGCTTCAACTCCTTTTTCAAGAGCGGCTGGAAGCGCTTCTACCTCAAGTGGTACGGCGAGAGCCACCCTTCGGCGATGAAGCTCTGCCCGCGCACCACCGAACTGCTGCAGGGCATCGGCACGGTCAAGGCGGCCATGTTCGCCACCCTGCCGCCGGGCTCCAAGCTGGTTCGCCATCGCGACCCTTACGCCGGCTCCTACCGCTATCATCTGGGCCTGGACACGCCGAACGACGACGCCTGCTACATCTGCGTGGATGGCGAGAACTACGCCTGGCGCGACGGTGAAGGGGTGATCTTCGACGAGACCTACATCCACTACGCCAGCAACCAGACCGAACACAACCGCATCATCCTGTTCTGCGACGTCGAGCGTCCGCTCAAGTACCGCTGGGCCACCGCGTTCAACCGCTGGTTCAGCCGCAAGGTCATGGCCGCGGCGGCCGCGCCGAACGATGCCGGGGACAAGACCGGCGGCATCAACCGCCTGTTCACCCGTGTCTACAAGATCCGCGAACACGGCAAGGCCCTGAAGAAACGTAACCGTACCCTGTACTACCTGGAGAAATGGGCGGTGGTGGCGGCGTTGGTGCTGCTGTTCATCTACATCTGAGCCTATGGCGCGATGGTTGTAACCCCTGTAGGAGCGGGCTTGCCCCGCGATTGCGATTATCCTGATCAAACGCAATCGCGGGGCAAGCCCGCTCCCACAGGGGGCGGCGCCCCCTTCCAAAGTACTAGCCTTCCCCACCCATCGACCAACGGCGCCCCGGCGGCAAAAAAACTAGCTTCACTGTTCTAGTTGCCAACCACACAAGAGGTGAAGACGATGAGCATGATGGACTGGGACGCCTACCGTAAGCAGTTGATGGCCGGCATCGGCGACCTCAAGAACCTGTCCCCCGACACGGTCAACGGCTACATGACCGCCAGCGGCGCCGGGGCCAAGACCAACCACCTGGACGCCAAGACCCGCGAGCTGATCTCCCTGGCCGTGGCGGTCACCACCCGCTGCGACGGCTGCATCGCCGTGCACTCGGCCGAAGCGGTCAAGCACGGCGCCAGCCGCGAGGAAATCGCCGAAGCCCTGGGCGTGGCCGTGGCCATGAATGCCGGGGCGGCGCTGGTGTACTCGGCACGGGCCATGGATGCCGTGGGCAAGGTCGGCGGCTAAGCGCTGAACACCCGCTGCCGGCATCACTCTCCCTGGGGTGCCGGCAACGGGATATAGGCCAGCGGCCTGGGCATGCGCATCACCGCATCGGCCGCCAGGTTGGCCTTGGTGATGTCGACCATGCCCTGGGCATCGAGCAGGCGGATCACCTGCGGCTTGCTGATGTCGTTGCCGAAGAAATCTTCCCAATGCCCCAGCACCACCATTCGCGGCTTGTTCAGACGCAGCAACGCGCCAGGATAGTCGTCGACCTTGTCCCAGTTACCCACGCACAGAATCTCCACATCGATACGCTTGTTATCGTCGAGCACCGGTGGAAAACCGTAGGGTGGACGACTCGCCGAGTCCTGGTAGTGAATGCGATACACCACACGCCCCTGATCGTCGAGCAGGTCGACCAGCCAGGCCAGGGACTGTCCGGTCTTCCAGTTCCACACGGCCGTGGGCAGGCGCTTGAGGTCGTGCCCGACCTCGCCATCGAACAGCACGACATGATCCAGATGCGGTGAATGAAGGCTCTGGAGGGCCATGGCACGCAGGTGCCCGCCAGCGGAATACAGCCAGTTACCCGGCTGACCGGGGGTGCTGATCCTGGCCATGCTGGCCTCGGCGTTGACGATCCGGCTGGCCGGCAATTCGGCGCGCAAAATGTGGCCCACGGTCCGCGAGCCGTACGCCTTGGCCTTGGGCGCGTGCTTCTGCATGACCCACGGCACATCGAGCAGGTGGTCGTAATGCCCATGACCGATCAGCACCATGGTCACGTCCTCTGCCGGCGGCATCAGCCGGTCGATCTTGTCATGATCGGCCACCACCCGCAGCGGCGGCATCGCAGGGTTGGTGAACGATGGCGCGAACAACAGGCCCTCGCCCTTCCAGTGCAGCAGAAAGCCGCCCACCCCCAGCCATTGCAAGCTCGGTGTCGGCGGCGGCTTGGGCATGTCCCACAGGTCCAGGCCGACCGGATCCTTCGCACACCCCGCCAGCATCAGAACCAACAACAGTGCAGCGCGCCTCATGACCGTGCCCTCCGTTCCTGCTCAAAGCGTAGTGCGCCACCCGCCGCTTTGCGTTTTCGCATAAGCTAGTGGCCGAACCGCTTTCCAGGACTTTCCATGATCCACATCCGCCCCATGACCGCCGCCGACTTCGAGCACTTCTGGCCCACCTTCCAGGCCGTTGTCAGTGCCCGCGAAACCTATGCCTTCGATCCGGCCCTGAGCCAGGAGCAGGCACGTCAGCTGTGGCTGGAGGCGCCGCTGCACACACTGGTGGCCGAAGAGGACGGCGTGCTGCTCGGCTCCTACTACCTCAAGGCCAATGCCGCCGGCCCCGGCAGCCATGTGTGCAACTGTGGCTACATGGTCAGCGAGGCCGCCCGTGGCCGCGGCGTGGCGCGCCTGATGTGCGAGCACTCCCAGCGCCTTGCGCGGGAACAGGGTTTTCTGGCCATGCAGTTCAACTCGGTAGTGGCGAGCAATGAAGTGGCGGTGACCCTGTGGCACAAGCTCGGCTTCGAGACCGTCGGCCGCCTGCCGCGCGCCTATCGTCATGCACGCCTGGGGCTGGTGGATTGCCTGGTGATGTACAAGTGGCTGGCCGAACCTGCCGAGCCGCAGCAGCCCAAACTGATCGGGCGCAAGAACATCGAGGCGGTGGTGTCGCGCAAGCGCGGGCGTTGAGATTTTTCGAGCGCAATCGCGGGGCGAGCCCGCTCCCACAGGGTGGGTTGGTGGGTGATGTGCAGTCACCCCCTGGCATTTTTGCCAGTATCGCGTCTGGCCCAATTGCACCAACATCGTCGTAGATCCAATGCCTGCAAGCGATGGAGACGATTGAGGTGAAAGCACCGTCGGCAACCGATAAAAAGGGACTGGTCAAGGCGCTGGTCAAGGGTGAACTGCACTTGCATCAGTTGCCCGGGGAGTTGCCGCTTGCCGACGTCGCCCACATTCGCCGCGAGGCCTTGCAACAGCTGACCAAGGCCTCGCTGCGCGCCACAGGTGATTACACCTTCGACCCGCACAACGCCAAATGCGAGAACTTCATCGGTGCCGTCCAGGTACCTGTCGGCGTGGTCGGTCCTGTTGTCGTCAACGGCCAACAGGTCGAAGCCGGGGAAACTGTCTACGCGCCGCTGGCAACCACCGAAGGCGCGCTGATCGCCAGCGTCGCCCGGGGCTGCAGCGCCTTGCGCGAAGCCGCCGGCGCCATCGTCCGGGTCGAAGAGGTCGGCATCACCCGGGCACCGGTATTTCGCACCGAGGGGATCGTGCAGACCCAGGCCTTTTTGGCCTGGATCAGCGAGCACTACCCGGACATCAAGCGCAGTTGCGAAGCCGATAGCCGTTTCCTGGTGCTGCTGGACATCACCCCGGCGGTCGTCGGCACCACCATTTACCTGCGCTTCAGATTCAGCAGCGGCGATGCCATGGGCATGAACATGGCGACACTGGCCTGCGACCGGGCGGTGACCCAGGTCATCGTGCCTGGCACCGACGTGGCCTGCGTCAGCATCTCGGGCAACTACTGCGTCGATAAAAAGCCTGCTGCCATCAATTTCATCAGTGGCCGCGGCAAACGAATTTTTGCCGAGGCCTGTCTAAGCGCGGACATACTGCGCAGCACCCTCAAGACCCAGGCCGATGCCCTGTGCGAGGTACAATACCGAAAAACCCTGCTGGGTTCGATCATGGCCGGGGCGTATGGCTGCAACGCTCATCACGCCAATATCCTGGCCGCCTTCTTCCTGGCCACCGGCCAGGACCTGGCCCACACCGCCGAGGGTGGCATGGGCATCACCTGTATCGAGCCCCGTGACCAGGGCGCCGTGTACATTTCCGTCTCGCTGCCCGATGTGCCGCTGGCCACGGTCGGCGGCGGCACCGGGCTGTCCACGCAGCGCGAGGCGCTGGCGCTGATGGGGATCAGTCCGGGGGCCCGCCCTCCCGGCGCCGACACCCTGCGCCTGGCTGAAATCCTTGGCGCCCTGGTGCTGGCCGGTGAACTGTCGATCCTCTCGGCCCAGGCCGCCCACCACCTGGCCCAGGCGCACCAGCGCCTGGGGCGCTGAGCCCGATGAGCGAGGGCAGCATTAGCGCGGTAGCTCCCGGGAAGATCATCCTGATGGGCGAGCACGCCGTGGCCCATCACAGCCCCGCTGTCGTTGCCACACTCGGCCTTTACTGCAAGGTCCAGGTGCTACCGAAATCGTCGCAGTTGATCGAGCTGTGCTTGCCGGACCTGGGCATGCATCGGTGTTATTCACGCCAAGCGGTGCTCGATTACGCCCTGCAGGCACGCCAGGCCTGGCAAGCCTATCGGTGCCACCCTGATGCGCACAGGTTTCGCGCCTTGAGAGGCCAGGCGGGCGACCACCTGGCCAAATGCGCCGTCGGTGAAACCCTGCTGCACCTGGGGCACGGGTTCAACCAGGGTCTGAAGATCAGCGTGCACTCGCAGATTCCCATCGGCGCGGGCATGGGCAGCTCGGCCGCCCTGGCAGTGTGCATACCGGCCGCGATCATCAGCCACTTCACGCGCAGGGCTGAAGTTGCGCAGGTGCAGCATCTGGCTCGCCAGATCGAGCAACGCCAGCATGGCCTGCCCTCCGGCGTCGATCATCGAACCATTGTCCAGGGCGGTGTCGCGAGCTTCATGCCCGCTGCGGGTGATGACCTGCAGCTCTGCCCCCTTCGCGATGCCGGTGCCGTGTTGAACGAGCTGCGCCTGTACAACACCGGTACCGCCAATGAAAGTACCGGAGCCGTGGTGACTGCCGTACGCAACACCCTGCAAGACGCGCACAGCCCCCTGCTGCAATCGATGCGCCAGACCACCCAAGCATTCATCGCACTGCTGCGATCCCCGCATTGCGATCGCGCCCGCTTGTATGCGCTGATCCGTGACTATGAACGTGCCCTTGAAGCGCTGGGTGTCGTGCCTGGCCCCGTTCAGGCGTTGATCCGGGAAATCGAAAAATCGGGTGGTGCGGCAAAGGTTTCCGGTGCCGGTGCGCTCTCCGGATCCAGCGCTGGTCTGCTGCTGGTGCTCCCCCCCGTCACTGCCGCCCCCTTGCTCCAGGGCCTGGACGCAATCGAGGCGCCCCTTGCGGTCGAAGGCCTGTGGGTACAACGACCATGAACAAGATCAGTGTCTCATCGCCCAGCAACATTGCCTTGATCAAGTATTGGGGCATGAGCGACGCCAAGCGCACATTGCCTGCCAACAGGTCGCTGTCGATGACCCTGAGCCGCTGCGTCAGCCTCTATACCCTGGAAACACTGGACGATTCGAGCCCTGACGAAATCTACTGGCGTGCTGAAGACGGCACGCTCGAAGCCGCAGACCCGATCATGCGCCTGGGCATCGAACAGCATGTGCGACGACTTCGCCAGTGCAGCGACTTCCGGCAGCCGCTGCGCATCGCCACCACCAATACCTTTCCAACCAGCGCGGGTATCGCCTCTTCCGCCTCGGGGTACTCTGCCCTGGCGCTGGCGTTTGCCGCGCTGTTCGGCCAGCTGTCGTCACCCGACCAGCTCAGCGGCCTGGCGCGCCTTTCCGGTTCGGGCTCCGCAGCCCGATCGCTACTGGGCGGTTTCGTCACATGGCCCGGTGATGCCGACGACCCGCAAAGCCCGGCCCGGCAACTGGCAACCGCCGCCCATTGGCCGCTGCACGACATCATCGTGGTGGTCGACGGTTCAGCGAAAACAACCAGCTCGCGGATCGGTCATTTGCGCGCCCAGAGCAGCCCGTTCTACCAGCGCCGCCAACAACTGTTGGTGGAACGCCTGAGGCATCTACAGCACGCCATCCTGACCCGTGATTTTTCCCGCTTTGCCGATATCGTCGAGTGCGAGGCCATCGAGCTTCACTTGATCGCCATGTCGTCCGTGCCGCCGCTGTTCTATTGGCAGCCGGCAACCCTCTCGGTGTTGTACCGGGTGCAGCAACTTCGGCGCAACGGCCTGGATGTCTGCACGACCTTCGATGCAGGCCCCAATGCCCATGTGCTCTGTACGCCCGAGCATTGTCCCAAGGTGCTTGCGGTGCTGCGCGAACTCGATGGCGTACAACAGATCATCCCGGACCAGATCGGCGAAGGCCCGCAGGTGCTGACCCAGGCACTTTTCTGAGCCCCGGCTTACACCGCAACACACGGCCAAGTCGTTGACTGCAAAGACATTCGATGGTCAGATGCGCGCCAGTTTCAGGTGTCCTGCGCCGCCGCGCGCAGGGTGAAACGGGAAGCCGGTGCGTCACATGAAGTGATCAGTCCGGCGCTGCCCCCGCAACGGTAAGCGAGCGAAGCCTTCGAAACACCACTGTGCCACGGCATGGGAAGGTGAAGGCCTTCACGACCCTCGCAAGCCCGGAGACCGGCCTGAAGCTTCGTTTGGCAACCCCGCGGTGGGCGGGCGCAGGCCGGTTTGCGTGCGCCTGCGCGCGCGATTCCTCCATGCGTTGTTCCCTCCGGGATTCATTTCTTCCTGTTCGATTTGGAACGACATGTCCCGTACTTCCAAGCTTCACACCCTGGCGGCCAATGCCCTGGCGCCCTGCCTGGCATTCTCCCTGCCGACCTTCGCCGAAGACCGCGAGCCTGTTCCCCTGGCCCTGCCCTCGACGGCCATCACCAGCAGCAGCGACACCGCGCCGATCAGCCTGGCCACGCCCCTGCCGGCCGGCTCGCGCCTGAACCTCAGCGCCCTGGACACCCCGGCCAGCACCAGCAGCCTCAGCGCCGAGGTCATCGATGGGCGCAACAACCGCAGCGTGCAGGATGCCGTCAGCCGCTCGCCGGGCATCACCTCGATCGCCACCCCGGGCAACGGCAACACCGCCCTGTCGGCACGGGGCTTTACCGGGCACGATGCGGTGATGACCCTGTTCGATGGCTCGCGCTTGTACACCGGCGCCGGTACCCAGACCTTCCCGGTGGCCCCATGGATGGTCGAGCGCATCGACATCATCCGCGGGCCTGCCTCGGTGCTCTACGGTGAAGGCGCTACCGGTGCGGTGGTCAACGTGATCCCGAAAAAGCCCTTCGCCGGCGAGATCAGCAACCACCTGCGCCTGGGCTACGGCAGTGATGACCGCCAGCAACTGGGCCTGGACAGCGGCGGTTCGCTGGGCGAGCGGCTGAGCTACCGGCTGACCCTCGACCGCCAGCAATCCAATGGCTGGGTCGACCATGGCGAGTCGCAGAACCTGGCCATGAGCGCCGCCCTGCGCTTCGATGCCAGCGACGACCTGAGTTTCACCCTGGCCCACGAGCGCGGTGATGCCGAGCCGATGAACTACTTCGGCACGCCCTTGATCGACGGCCACTACCGCGACAGCCTGCGCAAGAAGAACTACAACGTGCGCAACGACGTGCAGCGCTACCATGACGAATGGACGCGGCTGAACAGCGACTGGACCCTGAGCGATTCGCTCAGCGCCAGCAACCAGCTCTACTACATCAAGAGCCGCCGTCACTGGCGCAATGCCGAGGACTACACCTGGAGCCCAGACCAGGGCCTGCTCCAGCGCGGCAGCTACCTGGAAATCAAGCACGACCAGGAACAGATCGGCGACCGCCAGAGCTTCACCTTCGACCACTCACTGTTCGGCCTTGCCAGCAAGACCGTGGTGGGCGCCGAGTACAACCGCATCCGTTTCGGCATCGACAGCAACTCACCCTACACCGACATCGGCGGTGACTTCGTCGACCCGTGGAACCCGGCGCCTGGCGACTTCCACAGCCAGGACCCGACCCGCCCGCAAAGCCACAGCACCACCCGCACCTTCGCCCTGTTCGCCGAGAACCGCACCCAGCTGTCAGCACGCTGGTCGCTGGTGACCGGCATTCGCCGCGACCAGAACCACATCGATCGCACCAACCTGATCGACGACAGCCGCAGCGACCGAAGCCTGGGCGGTGGCAACTGGCGCGCCGGGCTGGTGTTCGCGCTGACCGACGAGCTGTCGTTGTATGGCCAGTATTCCACCAGCGAGGACGGTGTCAGCGACCTGATCACCCTGAGCCCCGCCCAGCAGCAATTCGACCTCACCGAAGCGAAGCAGACCGAGTTCGGCCTCAAGCAGCTGTTCTGGGACGGCCGTGGCGAATGGACCCTGGCGGCCTATCACATCGTCAAAAAGAAGCTGTTGGTCGACAACCCGATCACCCACCAGAAGGAACAGGCCGGGCAACAGACCTCCGACGGCCTGGAGGCGACCCTGGAGCTGGTCCTGGCCAACCAGTGGCAGGTCTCGGCCAACGCCTCGGTGGTACGCGCCCGATACGACGACTTCGAGCAGACCGTGGACGGTGAGTCGGTCTCCCGGGCCGGCAACCGGCCGAGCAATGTGCCACGGCGCACCGCCAACCTGTGGGTGAACAAGGGCCTGGGCCACGGCGTGGAGGCCGGCATGGGGCTGCGGTACGTCGATAAGCGCTATGCCGACACCGCCAATAGCCAGACGGTGCCGGGCTTTACCGTGGTCGATGCCAACCTGGGCTGGCAGGTGCTGCCGGATGTGCGGTTGGGACTGCAGCTGAACAACCTGCTGGACCGTCGTTATGCAGCGACGGCGCACAGTGGCGAGCAGTGGATCATGGGCCAGCCACGGTCGTATTTTGCGACGCTGGATTACAGTTTCTGAATGACTGCGCAATCGCGGGGCAAGCCCGCTCCCACAGGGATCACACAAACCCTGTGGGAGCGGGCTTGCCCCGCGATCAGGCCCAGAACATCACCCCAATTCCGGCAGGCTGTACCGCTCGGCAAAATACTGGCGGAAAAACTCCACCGCCACCCGTACCTTGGCCGAGCTGGCCAGTGGCGAGGTATACACCGCCCAGATATCCGCCGGCTGGTGATAGTCGCCCAGCACCTGGACCAGACGCCCATCGGCCAGGCTGTCGTGCACATCCCACCAGGAACGCAGCAAGATCCCCCGCCCGTCCAGGCACCACTGGTGCGCCACTTCGCCGTGGTTGCTCGACAGGCTGCCGGTGACCCGCACGCTTTCCTCCCCCGCCGGCCCTTCCAGCTGCCACACGCCGAAGGGGTGGTCGCGTTCCTTGATCACCAGGCAATCGTGGCTGGCCAGGTCCGCCAGCACCTTGGGCGTGCCGCGCCGGGCCAGGTAGGCCGGTGCGGCGCACAGCACCCGGCGGTTGCGGGCCAGGGGCTTGGCGATCAGGTTGGGGGCGATGACGTTGCCGACGCGGATGTCGAGGTCGACGCCTTCCTCGATCAGGTCCACCAGCCGGTCATGCACGTCCAGACGGATGTCCAGGCGCGGATAGCGCTCGGCCAGCTCCGACAGCGCCGGGGCGACGAAGCGCCGGCCCAGCCCCAGGCTGCTGGCAATGCGCAGCTGGCCGGCCGGCTCGCGGTGCTGGGCGCTGATGTCGTCGCCCATGCGCTGCACCGCATCGAAGATCTGCTGGGCCCACTGATAGACCCGCTCGCCCTCCTCGCTCACCGTCACCCGCCGGGTGGTGCGGTGTAGCAGGCGCACCTCGAGGGTGTCTTCCAGTACGCGGATGCGCTTGCTGATAAAGGCCGCCGACATGCCCAGCTCGTCGGCCACGGCGGCAAAGCTGGCGCGCTTGGCCACCTGGATAAAGATATTGAGGTCGTCGAGGCTCGGTAGATTATTCACGGTTCGTGCACTAAGAATCTATGAATGGCGAGATTATCTCTGAATCAAGCCCTTATAGCATGGTCCGCACCTGTTCCCTAGACAACGAGTGCGCCCCCATGAGCAAGACTTTCAGAATCGCCGCCATCCCCGGTGACGGCATCGGCAACGAAGTGCTTCCCGAAGGTATCCGCGTGGTCGAGGCCGCCGCCCGCAAGCATGGCCTGGACATCAACATCGAATACTTCGAGTGGGCCAGCTGCGACTACTACCTGGCCCACGGCAAGATGATGCCCGACGACTGGTTCGAGCAGCTCAAGGACTTCGACGCCCTGTACTTCGGCGCGGTCGGCTGGCCGGACAAGGTCCCGGACCACATTTCCCTGTGGGGCTCGCTGCTCAAGTTCCGCCGCGACTTCGACCAGTACGTGAACATCCGTCCGGTGCGCCTGTTCCCCGGCGTACCCTGCCCGCTGGCGAACAAGCAGCCTGGTGACATCGACTTCGTGGTGATCCGCGAGAACACCGAGGGCGAGTACTCGTCCCTGGGCGGTCGCATGTTCGAAGGCACCGACAACGAGTTCGTCCTGCAGGAATCGGTGTTCACCCGCCGTGGTGTCGACCGCATCCTCAAGTACGCCTTCGACGTGGCCCAGACCCGCGAGCGCAAGCACGTCACCTCGGCGACCAAGTCCAACGGCATGGCCGTGAGCATGCCCTACTGGGACGAGCGCACCGCCGCCATGGCGGCCAATTATCCGGAAATCAGCTGGGACAAGCAGCACATTGATATCCTCTGCGCCCGCTTCGTGCTGCAGCCGGAGCGCTTCGACGTGGTAGTGGCTTCCAACCTGTTCGGCGACATCCTCTCCGACCTGGGCCCTGCTTGCGCCGGCACCATCGGCATCGCGCCGTCGGCCAACCTCAACCCGGAGCGCAAGTTCCCGTCGCTGTTCGAACCGGTCCACGGTTCGGCCCCGGACATCTACGGCAAGAACATCGCCAACCCGATCGCGATGATCTGGTCCGGCGCGCTGATGCTCGAGTTCCTCGGCAACGACGGCGCCGACCCACGCTACCGCGCCGCCCACGACGACATCCTCAAGGCCATCGAGCAAGTCATCGCCGCAGGGCAAACCACCCGCGACATGGGCGGCCAGCAGTCCACCCAGCAGGTGGGCCAGGCGATCACCGCACTGATCGAAGGTTGATAGCACGGGGCCGATTATCAGAATTGTCTGACAAATCGGCCCCGTCCCTCTTGCGAGCGGGTTGGATTGTATGCAAAATCTGTTAACCCAAAGATTCACGTTAACCATAAGTTAACAACCAAGGAAGGAGCGGTACCGCAACACCCCGGTTTGCCTGCCGGGTATAGATAAGTACGCCAACGTCCAGGAGACGATGATGTCGCACAAGAATAAAAAGATTGATGTGTTTTTGATCACCGTGAGCCTGATAGCCGTGCTGCTCACCGTGATCGGCCTTGCAGTGTTCCCGGCCCAGGCCGAAAACGCCGCCAACCAGTTGTTCGAACTGTCCACCCGCACCTTCGGCACCAGTGTCCAGGTCCTGGTGTTCGGCAGCTCCCTGGCCGTGCTGTACCTGGCGTTCAGCAAATACGGCAACATCCGCCTGGGCAGTGGCAAACCCGAATACGCCACCGCCACCTGGGTGTTCATGTTCATCTGCGCCGGCATGGGTTCCTCGACCCTCTACTGGGGCGTGATGGAATGGGCCTACTACTACCAGACCCCGGGCCTGAACATCGCCGCCGCCACCCCCAAGGCGCTCGAGTACAGCGTCGGCTACTCGTTCTTCCACTGGGGCATCAGCGCCTGGTCGATCTATGCCCTGGCCTCGCTGGCCATGGCCTACCACTTCCATGTGCGCAAGAAGAGCGGCCTGAACCTGGCCTCGATCGTCGAGGCCGTCACCGGCTTCAAGGCCACCGGCCCGGTCGGCCGTACGGTCGACCTGATCTTCCTGCTGACCATGATGGGCGCCCTGACCGTTTCCCTGGCCCTCACCGCCTCGACCCTGACCCGCGGCCTGCATGACCTCACCGGCACCCCTGACACCTTCACCGTGCAACTGATGGTGATCGGCGCGGTGGCGATCATGTTCTCGCTCAGCTCCTACATCGGCATCGATGGCGGCCTGCAGCGCCTGAGCAAGATGGTCTGCATCGGCGCCCTGGTGTTTGCCGCGGTGGTACTGCTGGTCGGCCCGACCCAGTTCACCATCAACAACACCGCCAACTCCATTGGCCTGATGATCCAGAACTACGTGCACATGAGCCTGTTCACCGACCCGGCCGGCGACGGTGCCTTCACCCGCAACTGGACGGTGTTCTACTGGCTGTGGTGGGTGTCCTACGCCCCGGGCGTGGCCATGTTCGTGACCCGCGTGTCGCGCGGCCGGCAGATCAAGGAAGTGGTGTTCGCCCTGCTGATGGGCGGCAGCTTCGGTTGCTGGTTCTTCTTCGGCGCCCTGGAAAGCTACAGCATGCACCAGTTCATCACCGGCGCCGTGGACGTGCCGAAGATGCTCAGCGAGCAAGGCGGCGAATCGGCGGTGACCCACCTGCTGCTGGCCCTGCCGTGGGGTCAGGTGTTCCTGGGCGTCTACCTGTTCATCATGGCGATCTTCTGCGCCTCGCACATGGACGCCGCGGCCTATGCCGTTGCCGCCACCAGCACCCGCAACCTGAGTGAAGGCGACGACCCGACGCCGACCCACCGCCTGTTCTGGTGCGTGGTGCTGACCCTGGTGCCGCTGGCCATGCTGTTCGCCAAGGCTTCGCTGTCGACCATGAAAACCGCCGTGGTGCTGACCGCCATCCCGTTCATGGTGATCCTGCTGGTGAAGATCTACGGCTTCTTCAAATGGATGGTGCAGGACTACGGCCAGGTGCCGGCCTACAAAATCGAGGAAGAAGCGGCACGCCTGGCCGGTGAAGAACCGCAACACCAGATACCACGCAGCGCCGCCGCCGTGCACTGATGAGACGGTAGGAGCGGGCTTGCCCCGCGATGAGGCCCACCTTGCTGGCCTCATCGCGGCACAAGGCCGCTCCTACAGAGAACGCGCCAAATTTTTTTGCCTGATTTGTTAACTGATAGATACGCGTTAACCAATAAATAAAACCGAGCTTGTGAGAGAACCGATCATGAATGACTTCAAACGCCTGCCCGCCGACTTCTGCGCCAACGCCGACGAGGCGTTCACCATCCCGGCCAGCTTCTACACCCAGGCCGCGGTGTTCGAGCACGAGAAGGAAGCCATCTTCGCCCGCAGCTGGATCTGTGTCGGTCACCGCAGCGAAGTGGCCGAGAACAACGCCTACATCACCCGCGAAGTGATCGGCGAAAGCATCATCGTCGTGCGTGGCCGCGACAGCGTGCTGCGCGCCTTCTACAACGTCTGCCCACACCGTGGCCACCAGCTGCTCGAAGGCAGCGGCAAGGCCAAGAACGTCATCACTTGCCCGTACCACGCCTGGACCTTCAAGCTCGACGGCGACCTGGCCCACGCCCGTAACTGCGACAACGTGGTGAACTTCGACAAGGAAAACTCCTCGCTGGTGCAACTGCGCGTCGAAGAGTACGCAGGCTTCATCTTCATCAACATGGACATGGATGCCGGCTCCGTCGAAGACCAGCTGCCAGGCCTGCAAAAACGCATGCGCGAAGCCTGCGCGGTGATCGACGACCTGCACCTGGCCGCGCGCTTTGTCAGCGACACCCCGGCCAACTGGAAGTCGATCGTTGACAACTACCTGGAGTGCTACCACTGCGCGCCGGCCCACCCGGGCTTCTCCGACTCGGTGGACGTCGGCCAGTACAGCCACAGCACCCACGGCAACTGGACCCTGCAATACGGTCTGGCCAAGCCGTCGGAGCAGTCGTTCAAGTTCGATGAAAGCGTCAAGGACCCCTCCTTCGCCGGTTTCTGGGCCTGGCCGTGCACCATGTTCAACGTGCCGCCAGGAGCGAACTTCATGACCGTGATCTACGAGTTCCCGGTCGATGCCGAAACCACCCTGCAGCACTACGACATCTACTTCCTCAACAAGGACATCACCGAGGAGCAGCAAAAGCTCATCGACTGGTACCGCGAAGTGTTCCGCCCGGAAGACCTGCGCCTGGTCGAAAGCGTGCAGAAGGGCCTCAAGTCCCGCGGCTACCGCGGCCAGGGCCGGATCATGGCCGACCGTCAGCGCAGCGGCATGAGCGAGCATGGCATCGCCCACTTCCACAACCTGATCGCCGTCGCCCACCTCGACTGATAACCCCCGCCGCAGGCCCTCATGCCTGCGGCGGTCTTCGGAGTGCCTTGCATGCAACTCAATGACAACACCCTGCTGCGCCAGCAAGCCTACATCGATGGGCGCTGGTGCGATGCCGACGACGGTCGCAGCCTGGCGGTGAGCGACCCGGCCAACGGCACGCTGCTGGGCCATGTGCCCTTGATGGGCGGCGCCGAAGCCGAGCGCGCCATCGAAGCCGCCGAAGCGGCCCTGGCCGACTGGCGCGGGCGTACCGCCAAGGACCGCGCGCAAGTCCTGCGCCGCTGGTTCGAACTGCTGCTCGAACACGAGCAGGACCTGGCCCGCCTGATGACCTTCGAACAGGGCAAGCCGCTGCACGAAGCCCTGGGCGAAATCCGCTATGCCGCCTCCTTCGTCGAGTGGTTCGCCGAGGAAGGCAAGCGCGTCTACGGCGATGTGATCCCAAGCCCGGCCAACGACAAGCGCCTGCTGGTGATCAAGCAAGGCATCGGCGTGTGCACCGCGATCACCCCGTGGAACTTCCCGGCGGCGATGATCACCCGCAAGGTCGCCCCGGCGTTGGCCGCAGGCTGCACCATGGTGGTCAAGCCGGCCAACGAAACCCCCTTCTGCGCCCTGGCCCTGGCTGAGCTTGCCGAACGTGCCGGCGTACCGGCCGGCGTGTTCAGCGTGGTCACCGGCGATGCGCCGGCCATCGGCGCGGTCTTCACCAGCCACCCGTCGGTGCGCAAGTTGAGCTTCACCGGCTCCACCCCGGTGGGCCGCCTGCTCATGGGCCAGTGCGCCAGCACCATCAAGAAGGTCAGCCTGGAACTGGGCGGCAACGCGCCGTTCATTGTCTTCGCCGATGCCGACATCGATGCCGCCGTGGAAGGCGCGCTGATCGCCAAGTACCGCAACGCCGGCCAGACCTGCGTGTGCGTCAACCGCTTCTACATCCATGACAGCGTCTACGCGCAGTTCAGCGAACGCTTCGTCGAGCGCGTGCGCGAGCTTGGCGTCGGTCACGGCAGCGAACAAGGCACGCAGATCGGCCCGCTGATCACCGACAAGGCGGTGGCCAAGGTCCGCAGCCTGATCGACGACGCCGTGGGCAAAGGCGCCGAACTGGTGCTGGGCGGCCAGGCCCACGCCCTGGGCGGCAACTTCTTCGAGCCGACCGTGCTGGCCAATGTCGGCCCGGGCATGGACCTGCTGGACGAAGAAATCTTCGGCCCGGTGGCGGCGCTGGTGCGCTTCAGCCGCGACGAAGAAGTCATCGCCCTGGCCAACGCCACCCAGTACGGCCTGGCGGCCTACTTCTACAGCCGCGATATCGCCCGGGTGTTCAAGGTCGCCGAGCAGCTGGAGTACGGCATGGTCGGCATCAACACCGGGCTGATCTCCAACGAGGTCGCGCCGTTCGGTGGCATCAAGCAATCGGGCCTGGGCCGTGAAGGCTCCAAGTACGGCATCGAGGATTATCTGGAAATCAAATACCTGTGCCTCGCCGTCTGATCGAGCGCCAGGTTCCGGGACGCGGCAGGGCCTGCCGCGCGCCCTTGCAGTCGAGGTGAAACATGGCCAACAAATATGAAATGTTCAACGTCCGCGTCACCGACGTGCAACAGGCCACGCCGCTGATCAAGCGCTTTACCCTGGCCCGCGAAGATGGCGCCGCGATGCCCGCCTTCACCGGCGGCAGCCACGTCATCGTGCAGATGCAGGGCGCCGACGGCAGCCAGTTCAGCAACGCCTACTCGCTGATGAGCGACCCGCGTGATACCCGCAGCTACCAGATCGGCGTGCGCCTGGAAGAGCAGTCCAAGGGCGGCTCGGCGTTCATGCACCAGCAAGTGGACGTGGGCACGCAACTGACCATCTCGACGCCGAACAACCTGTTCGCCCTGGACCCCAGCGCCGGTCGCCATGTGCTGATCGCCGGCGGCATCGGCATCACCCCGTTCATGGCCCAGCTGCACGAGCTTGAAGGCGGCAGCGCCGACTACGAGCTGCACTATGCCTTCCGCGCCCCGGAGCACGGTGCGTTCCAGGATCAACTGGAAAGCGGCCCGCATGCCGGCAACACCCGTTTCTACATCGACAGCCTCGACCGCAAGCTCGACCTGGCCGCCCTCTGCGCCGGCCTGGCTGACGATGCCCACCTGTATGTCTGCGGTCCCAAGCCGCTGATCGACGCGGTGATCGCCACCGCCGCCCAGGCCGGTATCGCCGAGCAGCGCGTGCACTGGGAACAGTTCGCCGCCGCCCCGGTGACCGGCGCTGCGTTCACCGTGGTCCTGGCGCGCTCCGGCACCGAGCTGCAGGTGGAAGAAGGCATGACCATCCTCCAGGCCATCGAGAAGTCCAAGGCCGCCAAGGTCGAATGCCTGTGCCGCGAAGGCGTGTGCGGCACCTGCGAGACGGCGATTCTCGAAGGCGAGGCCGAGCACTTCGACCAGTACCTGAGCGATGACGAGAAAGCCGCGCAGCAGAGCATGATGCTCTGTGTATCGCGGGCGCGTTCGGCGCGCCTGGTGCTGGACCTGTAGCTTGTGGGAGCGGGCTTGCCCCGCGATGCGATGTGGCTGACTGCATGCAATCGCGGGGCAAGCCCGCTCCTACAGGGGTTGACCGCGATGACATTGATCGTCAACCCAAAGTTAACGGGTTATGTATACTGGCAGGCTCTTGGCCCCGATCAGGACACCCTGCCCCATGACCGAAAACAGTTTCGCCTTTCGCCTCAAGGAACTGCTCGAGCATCACAAGCTGACCCTGCAAGCCGTCGGCACGGCCTTGGGGATCTCGCGCACGGCCGTGCACAAATGGACCCGGGGCGGCGAGATCGACTACGACAACCTGCGCAAGCTGGCCGAGTTCCTCAAGGTCAACTGGATCTGGTTGCGCTACGGCGAAGAGGCGCTGCAGAACGTCCAGCAGCACCAGGTGGTCGAACTGCCGATGACCGACCTGCGCCGGCGCTACACCGCCGAGATCATGGAAAGCGAAACGCGCATGAAGCTGGCCCAGGAAGGCGCGCGCATCGTCACCTGGGAATGGAACCTGATCAGCGACGAGGTCACCTACTCGCCCAACGTCGAGCAGGTCTACGGCTGGCCGGTGGCCCGCAACGAAGACTTCTGGGTGCACCTGCCCGAAGAAGACGTCAAGCACATGCAGCAGCTGTACGCCCAGGCCATCGCCTCAGGCACCGGTTGCGAATGCGACTTTCGCATCACCCGCCCCGATGGCCAGCAGCGCTGGATCGCCTCGCGCGCCACGGTGGTGCGCGACAGCGTCGGGCGGCCGGTGAAGATGGTCGGCATCAGCATGGACAACACCGAGCGCATGGTCGCCGAAGCCGAGCTGCGCAACAGCGAGGAGCGCTTTCGCGCCATCTTCGAACTGGCCTGGGGTGCCCTGGCCTATATCGACCCCGATGGCAGCTGGCAGCGGGTCAACAGCAGCCTGTGCGAGCTGCTGGGCTACAGCGCCGAAGAACTGTACGGCATGACCTTCCAGCAACTGACCCATCCCGACGACCTGGGCCCCAACCTGCAGTTGCTCGACCGCCTGCTGGCGGGGGAAATCGCCCGTTACGAGGTGCAAAAGCGCGTGCGCCACAAGGACGGTCGCTACATCTGGGTTCGTGCCCGCACCGCCCTGCAGCGCCGCCACGACGGTGAGCCGGAACACCTGATCAGCGTGTTCGAGGACATCGGCGCCGAGCGCTGCGAACATGAGCGCCTGGAAGCGCACATCGCCGGGCTCGAAGCGCGCCTGGCCCGGCAGAACGCCTAGAATCACCTCACCCTTTGCGGAGGAACACGGATGCTTCCGGCAACTTCGACGCGTTCGGACCGGGCCCTGCAGGTCGAGCGCCTGCGCGGCAAGGTCGGCCTGTACTTCGTCGCCGCCCTGTCGGTGCTGGCCGGCATGACCGACGCCATCGGCTTCATGGCCACCGGTGATTTCGTCTCGTTCATGAGCGGCAACACCACCCGCCTGGCGGTGTCGCTGGGCCAGGGTGAACTGGGCCTGGTGCTGCGCATCGGCGCCCTGCTGCTGGCCTTCGTGGTAGGCAATGCCCTGGGCGTGTTGATCGCCCGCAAGAGTGGCCGCCGGCCCTGGCCGCTGCTGACCATCATTGCCGCCCTGCTGGCCCTGGCCGGCCTGTTGCCGAGTGCCTGGCAGCTGCCTGCGCTGATCGCGGCGGTTACCGCCATGGGCATGATCAACGTGGTGGTCGAAGAAGTGAACGGCCTGCCGATCGGCCTGACCTACGTCACCGGCGCCCTGTCGCGTTTCGGCCGCGGCCTTGGCCGGACGCTGCTGGGCGAGCGCCGGCACGGTTGGCGGGTGCAGCTGATTCCCTGGACCGGGATGTTCGCCGGCGCCATTGCCGGGGTGCTGCTGGAACAGGCCTTCGACCTCGCCGCGCTGCTGTTCAGCGCCCTGCTGGCCCTGGCGCTGGGGGTGGTCTCGGTGAAGATCCCCCGGCGCTGGCAACTGCGCTACATGCCGCGCTGACGCTTTACAAGCAGGTCGCCAGTGCCGCCATGCGCCGCAGCGCGACGCTGTCGTTCTTCTTCGCGTAGTAGCTGACCGCCGTGGTCGCCCCTTGCCCCTGGATGTCGGCGAAGGATTCGGCTTCGCGGGTGTAGACGGTGAAACCGCCCTGTTTGTTCGGCTCCAGGTAGCCGCTGGCATCGACGCCGAACACGTCTTCGTCCTGCCAGCCGAACTGGATGCACTGGGCCACACGGTCGGCCGGCTTGCTCGAGGTGAAGCTCTTGTTCGGCGCCTTGGCCCGGGCCGCCTCCATGGCCGAAGACGCACAACCGGCCAACAACGCTGCAGCGACCACCGCCATTACTACCCGCATGACACACCCTCGTCGGAAAAAACGCCGACTGTAGCATTGCCGGCGCCTCACGTCCTGGCGTCGTCAACGCGCCTTGCGCGGGATCACAGCTGTCGCCCCAGGGCATTGAGCGTGCGCAGCACCAGGGCACAGCCACGGCGGGTGTCCGGTTCACGCAACAGCGTCAGCAGGCCGTACAGGTTGGGGGGTTCGCTGTCCTTGCGGGTCTGGGCCGTGGCCAGGCGCACGGCATTGCCCAGGTTCCAGCTCAGGGCCGTGGCCTGCTCGAACTGCACCGAGAGCTTTTCGACCATGGCCGCATCGAGCAGATCGACCAGGTCGGACAGCAATGATGCCAGGTCGACCAGGTTGTCCAGGCGCCCACCATCGAGCAAGGGTTGCAGCTTGTGCACCAAGGCTTCCAGGCCCGGGTTCTCGCCCTGCACGACGAGGGTATCGGTCACGTCCATCTCCATCAGCTCCTCCCGGGTGTCGGGTCACAGCATGCCGCGGGCTACGGCCCAGTACAGGCCACGGTTGAATCCATTCCTGAGCAGCCCGCCAAGCTTGGTCGGTGGCGTGGGCAGCACATCGTGACGGTAGTCGTAGGTCAGCGGCATGCCGGCGTTCAGGCCCATCTGTGCGGCGGCCTGGACCTTGCCGTCGTACACCGCCACCGTTTTGCCCAGGCGAATCTCGCCAGCAATGTTGTCGGCGATCACCGGCGCCTGGTTGTGACAGGCGCCGCCGGCCTTGCTCACCGGCAGGTCGACGGTGTCGCCGATCACGTACACCCCTTCCAGACCATAGACCTGCAAGGTTTCATGGTTGGTCGGCAGCCAGCCTTCCTGGTTCGCGGCCTGGGACACGCCGCTTGCCAGCACCGCGTCCACCGCACGGATGGGCGGTGTGGCCATGAGGATGTCGTAGGGTTGCGCATCGCCCTCTTCGGAGTAGGCGATGCGCTGCTCGGGATCGACCTTGGCGAGGGTGAAGCCGCGCTGAAAGTGAATGTTCTTGCGGGCGAACAGACCCGGCAGGATCTCGCCGGTGGGCCGCTGCAGGAACAGGCAGTTGCGCAGCAGCTGGGCGGTGGTCGGGTAGGTGTAGATGATCTCGACCTTGTCCCGTACCCCACGGCGGCGCAGGTAGTCGTCGAGCATCAGGGTGGTTTCCACCGGCGCGATGCCGCATTGATGCGGCACGTTCGGCGTTTGCGGAAAGCTCACGGTAATGAAGATCCGCCCCTTTTCGATGCTTGCCAGGCGCCGGGCCAGCTGGCGCGCCGGCTCATACTGGTAGAAATGATCACCACCCTGGGAGAGCCCTTCGATGCGTTCGGGGGCCGGCACACAACCGGTGGCGATCACCAGGAAGTCATAGCCGAAGCGCTTGCCGCTGCGGGTATGCAGCGTCTGCGCGGCGAAGTCGAAGCGGGTGACGTCCTGCACCTGGAAGTCGATTTCCGGGCGCAGCAAGCTGCGTTCGGGGCGCTTGAGTTCTTCCTGGAAGAACAGGTCGAAGGCCACATACATGAACGCCGGCTTGTAGTAGTGATCGGGTGAGTTGGACAGCAGCGTGATACGCACCTGGTCGCGCAGGATCTCCGGATAGAGCTTGCCGACCAGTTGATTGGCGAGCATGGTGCCGCCGACGCCACCACCCACGATAAGAATATGCTTTGCCATGAGTACGCTTCCCTGCGAACGAATCCTGACCGCTTCGCGGGCTATAGTCAGAGAAGCCTCAACGCCACGCCAATAACCCTTGGCTATAGGGGTTACTCCCATGTGTGGAAGACTCAGCCAGTACCACGGCATCCATGATTTCGTCGATGCCCTGAGCATGCCCGGCGCCCTGGCCAACGAGGTCGGCGAGCAGCCGCTTGAGCGCTACAACGTGGCGCCGAGCACCCAGGTTGCCGTGATCACGGCGCAAGCAGCCCGTTGGCTGCGCTGGGGCTGGCGCCCGCACTGGGCCCGGGACCGGGCGCCGCCGATCAATGCCCGGGTGGAAAAGGTCGCCCATTCGCCCTACTTCCGGGCGATCTGGGGGCATCGCTTGATCGTGCCGGTGGATGGCTGGTTCGAATGGGTCGACGAAGGCGGGCCGAAAAAGCAGCCCTGGTACATCCATCGCCGCGACGGCCTGCCGGTGTTCTGTGCCGGCATCGGGCAGTGGGGTGTGGGGGAGGATGACGGCTTTGTCATCATTACCGCCGACAGTGCCGGTGGCATGGTGGATATCCATGACCGCCGACCGGTTGCCCTGGCGCCGGAGCTGGCCCGGGACTGGCTCAATCCCGACTGCGACAAGGCCCAGGCCGAGCAGATGCTGCTGAACCTTGGCGAGCCGGCCGAAGCGTTCGACTGGTACCGGGTCGACAAGGCGGTGGGCAATGTGCGCAACCAGGGGGCCGGGTTGATCAGGGCCGCCCTGTAGCGCGGCCGATCGCAGGCTGCGCCAGCTCCCACAATGTGAACTGCCCCAGTTCAATGTCCGCCCCCCTGTGGGAGCTGGCGAAGCCTGCGATGGGCTGCGCAGCAGCCCCAAATCAATGAACCACCCTGCACTTTCTGCCAGACTCTCGGGCGTGTACGTATCAGGAAGATCGCATGAACCACGAATTGCTCTGGGTGCTGGGCCTGCTGTTGACCAGCGTTGTCCTGTTCATCATCAACCGGCCACGCATGGATGTGGTCGCCCTGCTGATGATCGTGGCCCTGCCGCTGACCGGCATTCTCAGCGTCCAGGAAGCCCTGGCCGGCTTCAGCGACCCCAACGTGGTACTGATCGCCGCGTTGTTCGTCATCGGCGAAGGCCTGGTGCGCACCGGCATCGCCTACCGCATCGGTGAATGGATGGCCGACCGCGCCGGCAACAGCGAGGTGCGCCTGCTGGTGCTGTTGATGGTCTGCGTGGCCGGGCTCGGCTCGGTGATGAGCTCCACCGGTGTGGTCGCCATCTTTATCCCGGTGGTGCTCAGCATCGCCGCGCGCATGAAGGTCTCGCCCAGTCGGCTGATGATGCCGCTGAGCTTCGCCGGCCTGATCAGCGGCATGCTCAGCCTGGTGGCCACGCCACCGAACGTGGTGGTGCACAGTGAGCTGGTGCGCCACGGTGAAAGTGGCTTCAGCTTTTTCAGCTTCACCCCCTTTGGCCTGGTGATCCTGGCCCTGGGTGTCGGCTATATGCTGCTGACCCGCCACTGGCTCAGCGGCGAGGTGCGCAAGGATGGCAGCCCGCAAACCCGCCGCACCCTGCTCGACCTGGTCATCGACTACAAGCTGGCCGGCCGCGAACGGCGCTTGCGGGTGCGCCCGGACTCGCCGCTGATCGGCCACAGCCTGAGCGAGCTGAAGCTGCGCACCGTGCATGGCGCCAACGTGGTCGGCATCGAGCGCCAGCACAAGTTCACCACCCGGGTGATCAGCCCCGACTCCAGCACCACGGTGCACGAGGGCGACGTGCTGCTGCTCGACCTGTTCGCCCCGCGCGACGACCTGCGCAGCCTGTGCCAGAGCATGAAACTCGAACCGCTGCACTTCAAGGCCGCCTATTTCATCGATCAGTCCCACGCCGTGGGCATGGCCGAGGTGTCGGTGGTGCCCGGCTCGCAACTGATCGGCAAAAGCGTGCTGGAGCTGAATTTTCGCAGCCGCTGGGACCTCAACGTGGTCGGCCTGCGCCGTGGCCAGAACGCCATCGAAGAGCAGTTGGTGGAAGAGAAACTCAAGCTCGGCGATACCCTGCTGGTGATCGGCCCGTGGAAAGCGGTGCGCCAGTTGCAGGCCCAGCCCAGGGATTTCCTGGTCCTGAGCCTGCCGGCGGAAGTGGACAATGTCGCCCCGGCCCTGAACCAGGCGCCTTACGCCCTGCTCAGCCTGGCGGTGATGGTCGGCCTGATGATCAGCGGCGTGGTGCCCAATGTCATCGCCGCCCTGATCGCGTGCCTGTTGATGGGCGCCGGGCGCTGCATCGACATGAACAGCGCCTACCGCGCGATCCACTGGCAGAGCCTGGTGCTGATCGTCGGCATGCTGCCCTTTGCCCTGGCCCTGCAGAAAACCGGCGGCATCGCCCTGGCGGTGAACGCACTGGTGCAGGTGCTGGGCAGCGCCGGGCCGTACATGATCCTGGCCAGCCTGTTCGTCATCACCGCGCTCATCGGCCTGTTCATCTCCAACACCGCCACCGCCGTGCTGATGGCGCCGGTGGCGATCAGCACCGCCGAGCAGCTGGGCGCCTCGCCCTACCCCTTTGCGATGATCGTCGCCCTGGCCGCCTCGGCAGCGTTCATGACGCCGGTGTCGTCGCCGGTGAACACCCTGGTGCTGGGCCCGGGTCAGTACCGCTTCGGCGACTTCGTCAAGGTCGGGGTGCCCTTCACCTTGCTGGTGATGGTGGTCAGCGTGTTCATGGTGCCGTGGATTTTTGCCCTTTGAGCGCGCTGAACTTCTGCGCCTGGAAGGTTTCGGCGGCCTGGCGCCATTCCTGCGCCCAGCCGTCGAGCACCACCTTGAGGTTGTCGGCGGTCATCACCTGCTCGTCGTTCTCCAGCGGCAGGCCGGTGCCCTTGCGCACCACTTCGGCGACCACGGCGCGGCTGCCGCCATCGAGGAAGGCCGCTTCGGTGGCGATCACACTGTCGAGGTCGCGGATGCCGATGGCACTGCTGACCCCGGCGGCCACCAGGGTCACCGGCAGCCATTCGTAATAATGCAGCGCCTGGGTATGGGCGCTGACCGAGGTGATCGCCGGACGCACGATCAGGGTGTTTGGCCCGGGCTGCTCGACCAGGGTCAGGACCTTGCCCAGCTCACGCTTGAGCGCCACGTCGTAGTAGCCGGTCACCGCCTTGAGGGTCGACTCGGGGATTCGCGTACTGGCCTGGGGCACCGGGTAGAACTGGCTCGGCGCGATGTACACCTGGGTGTAGCGCTCCATGTGCAGCTCGGGGCTGATCCAGCGCAGCACCGCGTCACCGGAGGCGGTCTTGTACTCGTTCAACTGGTCATAGTTGCGCAGAAAGCCCGAATACTCCTTGGGCGTGACCCGGTTGTGGCTGCAACCGGTCATCATCAGCGACAGGCACAGCACCGGCGCGATCATCTGCTTACGCATGACAGGCACTCCCGCCGTTTTGCCTGGCCGGCTTTGGCGCCGTGCCGGAGCGTTCGACGTGCAGATGGCCGTTGCCCATGATCCAGTGCACCAGTTCGGTCAGCGGCACCTTGTAGCTGTATTCCATCCATTGGCTGCTGGTGGGGTTGTAGCGCTCGAAGTAGTGGCTGAGCATTACGTGCGTACCGTCCTCACACAGTCCCAGGCGCGAATCCTGATAGCTGAGCAGCGCATTGCGCCACAAGTCCTGGGTGCGCAGGTCGAGGGTCAGCGATTGGCTGCAGTCGAGGCCGTCGATTGGAGGTTGTGCCGGCATGGAGGTATTCCCTTGGTTTGGACTGCCGACAGGATGACTTCGGCGCTTTGCTGGCAGATGTCCGCTTTGTGTCGCGACCGAAGGATTGTTACTCGATTGAAATATATGACCGGCGGCCCAGAATGGTTTTAGATACGCACTTTTCCGGCCCCACTGGACCCCAACGTGAGCAGACTGCTGATCGTCGATGACGACGTGGAAATTTGTGCCCTGCTGAAGAAGTTCTTTGTCATGCACGGCTACGAGGTCGACCTGGCCGCCAATGGCACGGCCATGTGGGCGGCGATCGAACAGCAGCGCCCGGATACCATCATCCTCGACTTGATGCTGCCTGGCGAAAGCGGCCTGACCCTGTGCCAGAAGCTGCGCAGCAGCACCGGCATCCCGATCATCATGCTCACCGCCATGGACGAGCTGAGCGACCGCATCATCGGCCTGGAACTGGGCGCCGACGACTACCTGGGCAAGCCTTTCGACGCCCGCGAACTGCTGGCCCGCCTGCGCGCCGTGCAGCGCCGCGCCGGCGAGCAACTGCGTGCGCAGGTCGAAGAAACCCGGCCACTGATCCGCTTCGACGACTGGCACCTGGATGTCACCCGCCGCGAACTGCGCACCCCGCAAGGCGTCATGGTGCCGCTGTCGGCCGGTGAGTTCGACCTGCTGCTGGTGTTCCTCGAACACCCGCAGCGCATCCTCACCCGCGAGCAATTGATCGACCTGGCCCGCGGCCACGGCCACGAGGCCTACGACCGCAGCATCGACGTGCAGGTCAGCCGCCTGCGGCGCAAGATCGAGCCGGACAGCAAGCGCCCGGCGCTGATCCGTACCGTGCGCAACGGTGGCTATATGTTCGACGCCAAGGTCAGCCGCTGATGATCCGCCTCGACCTTCGCCGTGACGGTATCAGCCGGCGCATCGCCCTGACCATCATCGCCGCCATGCTGATTTCGGTGCTGCTGAACATTCTTTTCGTGCAGGTGGCCGGCGTCTGGGCGCGCCCGCCCCTGAGCAAGACCGGCCTGCTCGAACAAATTGCCGTCACAGCGCGCATGCTCCACGCGGCGCCCCGCGATCAGCGCGAGCTATTGGCCAATGCCGCGAGCAACCCTCAACTGCAGGTGCAGTGGAGCCCGGCGCGAGAACCGCTGGCCCTGCCCGGCACCGGCGAGCCGATCGATATCGGGGCGGTGCCTGAACTGCATGAGCTGTTGGCCATGCGCCCGCTCAGGGTCGAAGGCTTCCAACCTGGCGACTGGCCAGCATCCAGCCCCGATGCCCATTACAAGCTGGTGATGCAGATGGCCGACGGCAGCTGGCTGGCCTTTACCCCGCCGTACCGCAGCTGGGGCCTGAGCACGGGCATGCGCCTGACCATCATCGGCCTCCTGGCGCTGGTCGCCGCCGTGCTGGTGGCCTGGGTCGGCACCCGCCAGCTGGCCGGCCCCTTGCAGCGCTTCGCCCGCGCCGCCCGGCGCTTTGGCAGCGACCTGCGGGCACCGCCCATTCGCCCGGAAGGCCCCCACGAACTGCGCCAGGCCATCACCGCCTTCAACACCATGCAGGCGCAGATCCAGCACTTCATCGCCGAACGCACGCAAATGCTCGCAGCGATTTCCCATGACCTGCGCGCGCCCCTGACCCGCATGCGCCTGCGCGGCGAATTCATTGAAGACCCCGAGCAGCAGCGCAAGCTGTTTCGTGATGTCGATGAAATGCAGCACATGATCAACGCCGCGCTGAGTTTCTTCCGCGACGAGACCCGGCTGGAAACCACCACACCGTTCGACCTCGCCGAGCTGCTGTGGACCCTGGTCGACGACTACCGCGACCAGCAGATCGAAGTGGCGTTCTCGGGGCCGGCAAATCTGGTGTACCAGGGTCGACCACTGGGCCTGAAACGCGCGGTTACAAATTTGATCGACAACGCCGTCAAGTATGCCGGCGCGCCAAAAATCCGCCTGAGCAGCACCGCCCATACCCTGCTGATCGAGATCAGCGACCAGGGTCCGGGCATTCCCGACGCTTCGCTGGAAGAGGTGTTCGTGCCTTTCTTCCGCCTGGAAAGTTCGCGCAACCGCGACACCGGTGGCGTCGGCCTGGGCCTGCCTTCAGCCCGCACAGCCATACGCGAACAGGGCGGCGAGCTGACGTTGCGCAACCAGTCAGGTGGCGGCCTGCTGGCGCGCATCGAGTTGCCGCGGGTGACCGACTGAGTGTTAACGCCCACTTAACTGCACGTCGATACTGTAGGGCTCCTCTCCCTTCAGAAACGTCCTTTGGCCCACCTCGTGTGGGCCTTTTTTTGCCCGGCTGTCCGCCCCCGCCCCCGGGGCTGCGGGAAACAAAATTCTGAATTCGTGGTCAGAGCGTGTAACCTTCCCCCGCTGTGCGGATAAAGGATCCACAGTGCTGAAACACCTGACCCGCTTTGCCCTGCTCGCCACGGTGCTGTCCACAGCCGGTTGCTACTACCACGACTACGACCGTGGCGACTACCGCTACGACCGCGACCATCGCTATTCCCGCGACTGGGATAACGACCGTGATGACCGCGACCACCGCAAGTACAGCAAGCGCTACCGCGATGACGACCGCTATCGCTACTACGACAACGACCATCGTCGCGACCGTGACGATGATGACGACGACGATGACGATTGATCGCCAGCCGCACCCTCTTCTGACCGACTACCGTATTGCCTGAGGTTCACACCATGCGTATCACCATTCCTGCTTTGACGTTGGGTATCCTGCTTTCCCAGGCCGCCATGGCCGATAGCGATTTGAATTCTGCCGTTGGCGGTGGCCTGGGCGGCGCGTTGGGTAACGCGGTCGGCCAGCAGATCGGCGGCAGCACCGGCGCGGCCATTGGTGCCGGCGTTGGCGGCGCGGCCGGCAGCGCCGTCGGCGCGCGCAAGGGCAACCGCACCGAGGCGGCCATTGGCGGTGGCCTGGGCTCGGCCGGTGGTTCGGTGATCGGCAACCAGATCGGCGGCAAGACCGGCTCGACCATCGGCGCGGGCCTGGGCGGCGCCGCCGGTGGTGCCCTGGGCAACCACATCGCCGACAAGGATCGCCACGACTCCGGTGGCAATGACTACAAGCACAAACACAAGCATAAACACAAACACAAGCACGACTGACACCCATGAAAAAGGCCCGCATCAGCGGGCCTTTTTCATGGGCGATGGATCACCCCAGCAACGCGCGGGGCCAGCCGAGGATCTGCTTGGGCCGTGGCTGCGCATAGGTGCGCACCTTCGAGGTGCTCAGCTTCAGGCGCACCAGGGATTCAGCCAGGGCCACCGCCGCCGTCACGCCATCGACCACCGGCACCCCGGTACGCGCCTGGATACGCTCATCCAGCCCGGCCATGCCGCCGCAACCGAGGCAGATCACCTCGGCCTTGTCGACCCGCACCGCTTCCTCCGCTTCGCGCACCACCGACTCGATGGCCCGCTCCGGCTCTTCCTCCAGCTCCAGCACGGCCATGCCACTGGCCCGTACCGATGCGCAGCGGCTGTCCAGGCCGGCCAGCTTCAGGCGGTCTTCGATCAGCGGCACGGTGCGGTCCAGGGTGGTGACCACCGAATAACGGTGGCCCAGCAACATCGCGACGCTGGCAGCGGCCTCGGTGATGTCCACCACCGGTACGTTGAGCAGTTCCTGCAGGCCTTCGCGGCCATGCTCGCCGTAACCGGCCTGGATCACCGCATCATAGGGCTGGTCGTAGCTCAGCACCCGCTCCATCACCGCAATGGCGGCCAGGTAGCTCTCGAAGTTGCCTTCCACCGACTCGGCGCCAAAGCGCGGGGTCAGGCCGACGATCTCGGTACCCGGCGAGGCCACGCTGCGCGCCTGGCGGGCAATCGCCTCGGTGATGGATGCGGTGGTGTTGACGTTGACTACCAGTATTCTCATGGGTCGATTCCTTGTGCGTGACGCTCAGTGCTGGGCGCTGTCGACGGCAAAGTGCTCGCCGGAACAGTCCACATAGTGTTTTTTACGATCAGAGATCAGGTAGTACACGCCGCCGGCAATGCTCGCGCCGAACAGCCAGGAGAACGGCGTCAGCTCGCTGAAGGCCGGTACCAGGGCCAGTACCACGGCGGCGATGGCCGAGGGCACCAGGGCGGCGATGGCCTTGTAGTTGACCCCGCGGGTGTAGTGATAGGTGCCGCTGGCCGCCTCGCTGTAGAGATCCGGCACATGCACCTGGGCTTTGCGGATCAGCCAGTAGTCGACCATGATGATCCCGTACAGCGGGCCGAGCAGCGCGCCCAGGCCAGACAGGAAATAGACGATCACCAGCGGGCTGTTGTAGAGGTTCCAGGGCAGGATCAGCACCGCCAGGGTGGCGCTGATCAGGCCGGCGCGACGGAAGTTCAGGCGGCTGGGCGCAAGGCTGGAAAGCACGAAGGCCGGGGCGACGAAGTTGGCCATGATGTTCACCGCCACGGTGACGATCAAGAAGGCCAGGCAACCCAGTACCAGGAAGGTCTTGTCGGGGATCGCGGCGATGATCTGGGTCGGGCTGTCGATCACCGTGCCATCGATGCTGAACTGCGCCCCGGACAGCACGAAGCTGATCACTGCGAACACCAGGATGTTCACCGGCAGGCCCCAGAAGTTGCCGACGCGGATGGTCCGGCGGCATGGCGAGGAACGGGCGAAATCGCAGAAGTTGAGGATCAGCGTGCCGTAGATGGCCAGCCACAGTGCGCCGCCGGCGAACACCTGGGTCCAGGCCTTGGCGCCGGTCAGCGGCTCACCCACCGACCAGGCCAGGTTGCCGTCCACCCGCAGGTACATCCACACCGCCAGCACCAGCACCGTCGAGAGGATCACGGGGCCTGCGAAGGATTCGTACTTGCGCACCATCTCCATGCCGAAGGTCAGGATCACCAGCTGCACGAACCAGATGGCGACGAAGCTGGCCCAGCCCAGGCTCGACAGCCCGAGGATGGCATCGTGATCGTAACTGGCCAGGCTCGGCCAGATCGCCACCAGCAGCACCCGCAGCACCACCGAGGCCAGGTAGGTCTGGATGCCGAACCAGGCGATGGCGATGACCGCGCGGATGATCGCCGGCACTTGCGCGCCATAGATGCCGAAGCTCATGCGGCTGATCACCGGAAACGGCACCCCGGTTTTCTGCCCCATGTAGCCGGACAGGTTCATGAAGAAGTACACCAGCGCCGCCCCCACTGCCAGCGCGGCAAGCATCTGCCAGCCGGACAGGCCGAGGGCGAACAGGCCCATGGCGAAGGAGTAGTTGGCGATGTTGTGCACATCGTTGGTCCACAGGGCGAAGATGCTGTAGCCGCCCCAGCGCCGGCCGGCGGCCTTGGTCGGGGCGAGGTCGGCATTGTGCAGTCGCGGGCTCAGGCCGCCGTGCCCCGGTCCCTGGGCTGAATCGGCAGCATCGGGCTGCAGGTACGCGCTATCGAGCTGTTTGGAAGTATCCAATTGCATGTTCCCCGGGCTCCTGCTGCAGCACCGGTGGTGCTCCAGCACATTATTGTTGGATTTGAAGAGTTGGGACCGCCATTGGGCGCCTGGGCGCCGATGCATACAAAGATTGTATGCAATTTTCGCCTTACGATTTTCGAGGAACAATATGTGTGCCAGACGGGGAGCGAATGCATCGCGACCGGATTCCAGGAGATCACCTATCTTTTTGATTTTTATCGATAAAAAAAATTGGAAAGACGGAGTTGAGAGTCATTTACTTGACCAAACAGTCAGCGTCTCAGATAGCGAAAATGTGAACATGGGTAACGGATAACAGAAACATGTACACACCATAGTGATACTTATGTGCACAAAATCGCTTCGCGGGGCAAGCCCGCTCCTACCGGGGGGGTGTAGGAGCGGGCTTGCCCCGCGATGACCCCACAATCAATTTCACCCTGAAACTTTTTGTCACCGCGCATTTACGGCATGCTTGTGCGGTCAAGGAACATCGGAGCTGGCAATGACGGAAAAACTCCCCGCATCGACCGTAGAACGCGTCTACCTGGGGGTCCACGAGGCGATCAGGAAGCGCACCCTGCGCCCCGGCATGAAACTGGGCGAGTCTTCGCTCGCCGAGCTGTTCAAGGTCAGCCGCACCTCGGTGCGCGCGGCGCTCAAGCAGCTCGAAGGCGACGGCCTGGTGTCTACCGAACTGAACAAGGGCGCCTGGGTCTCGCTGCCCAGCGACGAGGACATCCGCTCGGTGTTCGAAACCCGCCGCCTGATCGAAATCGGCATCGTCACCGAACTCTGCCGGCGCGCCGACAAGGGCCTGCTGCAGCCCCTGCGCCAGCACGTGGCCGAAGAAGAGGCCGCCGCCGATGCCGGTGACCACGCCCGCTACGTCCACCTGCTGGGCGAATTCCACCTGCGCCTGGCCGAAGTGCTGGACAACCCGGTGCTGCTGGACTGGTTCCGCAAGCTGATCGAGCGCGGCTCGCTGTACGCCTCGACCCTCGACGACGAGCGCCATGAGGCCTGCCGCGGCAATGAACACCTGCGCCTGATCGAAGCCCTCGAAGCCGGTGACCAGTCCGCTGCCATCGAACTGGTGTGCACGCACTTGAGCGGCATCGAAGAGGCGATCCTCAAGGCCACCCACAACCTCAAGGCCGACTATCACCCGCTCAAACACCTGATCGGCGGCTGAGGTGCCGGCATTCACGAATCCACTGCTATCGATCCCGATATTTAATTGGCCGATGGCTACCCGCGTTTTGTAGGGTGGCGACCTCTCCAACGAGGTCGTGAAATGTTTGATCGTGTATTCGTCAATGCCGTCGCTGCCGACGGCAGTCCCCTGTCCCTGGCCGTCGCTGAAGGCCGTATCGCCGCACTGGGTACTGACCTTGGCATGCTCACGGGCGTCGAGCGCGTTGACCTGGACGGGCAGTTGCTGCTGCCCGGCTTTGTCGACGGCCATATCCATCTGGACAAGAGCTTTGTCGGTGACCGCTGGCACCCGCACCAGGCTGCCGGCAGCCTGCGTGAACGCCTGGCGGTGGAGAAGCGCGAACTGGCCCTGGCGCCGCCGATCGTCGAACGCGCCGACGCCCTGATCCGCCAGGCCGTGTCTTTCGGTACCGTGGCCATGCGCAGCCATGTCGATGTCGACGCCACCACCGGCCTGACCAACCTGCACGCGGTGATGCAAGCCCGGGAAAAATGGCGCGGCATCGTCGATATCGAGCTGGTGGCCTTCCCCCAGGCAGGGGTGATGTCCTGCCCCGGTACCGCCGATGTGCTGGAAGCGGCGATCGGCGACGGCGCCGACGTCATCGGCGGCATCGACCCGACCACCCTCGACGGTGATGCCGAGGGTCAGTTGAAGGTAGTGTTCGGAATTGCCGAGCGCCATGGCGTGAAGGTCGACATCCACCTGCACGAGCCGGGCCTGCAAGGCATCGAACAGCTGCGGCGGATCGCCGGGCGGACCTGCGCCGCCGGCTTGCAGGGGCGCGTCAGCGTCAGCCATGCCTACGCCCTGGGCCAGGTGCCTGAGGACGAGGTCGAGCGCATTGCCGTAGAGCTGGCCCGGGCCGGCATTTCGATCCTCACCAATGCCCCGGGCGATCACCCCTTCCCGCCTGTGCTGCGCCTGCGCGCCGCCGGGGTGAATGTGTTCGCCGGCAACGACAATATCCGCGACGCCTGGTGGCCCTACGGCAATGCCGACATGCTCCAGCGCGCCATGCTGATCGGCTACCGCTCGGGCTTTTACAGCGACGAAGACCTGAATGTGGCCCTGGCGATGGCGACCACGGCGGGCGCGGCGGTGATGCACAAGCACGACTACGGGCTGAAGGTGGGCAATGACGCCACGTTCATCATCCTCGACGCCCCAAATGGGGCCGCCGCCGTAGCCGCCGTGCCTGCCCGGCGGCAGATGGTCCGCCGCGGACAGTTGAACGCCAACATCTGCTGAGGCGACACAGGTATCGGCAATGCCTTGATCCAGGCAGGCCAGCCGACCGCAGGGTTACTGGCAAAGGGCCTGCTGCTCGGCTAGCATGCCCGCAGGAAACCGGCCCCGCCCGGTTGGCCGCAAGGCCGGACATGGAGAACGATACCTGTGCTGTTGAGCATCCCGACCCTGTTGCTGGTGGCCATTTTCATTCTTGGCCTGATGGGGTTGCTGACCCTGCATGCCTGGAGCCGCGGCACCCGCGAACAGACCCTCGGCCACTTGGCCTGCATGCTGCTGCTCGCCGCCCTCGGTGTCGCGCTGGTCAGCGTGCGCGGCATCGCACCGGCCTTTGTCGCCCTGGTGCTGAGCAATATGGTGCTGCTGCTCAGCGCGGCGATGAACTGGACCGCCATGCGCGTGTTCGCCGGACGCACGCCGCACCTGCCGGGCATCGTCGCCGGCGCCCTGTTCTGGCTGGTATGGAGCTTGTTTCCCGGCTTCCACGACGACCTGGGTGTGCGGGTGACCGTGTATTCGCTGCTGGCCGCAGGCTACGGCGGACTGTCGACGTTCGAGCTGTGGCGCAATCGCCGGCGCCTGGAAGCGGCCTACCTGCCCGCCCTGGCCCTGACCATGGCACACACCGTCTTCTATGCCGTGCGTACCTTCACCGATCATGGCGTGTCCTTCGAACAGGCGATTTCCGCCAGCGGCAACGGCACCGGCTTCTTCGCCTTCATGCTGTTCGAATCGATGCTCTACGCCATCGGCATCGCCTACGTCACCCTGGCCATGGTCCGCGAGCGCGCCGAACTGAAGTTCAAGGCCGCCGCCTACTCCGACCCGCTGACCGGCATCGGCAATCGCCGCGCCTTCCTGTCCCGGGGCGAAGCCCTGCTGGCCGGCTGCGCCCGGCGCGGCGAGCCGGTGGCCCTGCTGCTGTGCGACCTGGATCACTTCAAGCGGCTCAACGATGCCCATGGCCACCAGACCGGCGACCGGGCCCTGATTGCCTTCAGCCAGGTCGCCAGCCAGAACATTCGCCAGGAGGATGTGCTGGGCCGCATCGGCGGCGAAGAGTTTGCCTGCCTGTTATCGAGTACCGACGCGCAAGCAGCAAAGCAGGTGGCCCAGCGGATCTGCGCCGGCTTCCATGGCTTGCCATTGCTGGCGCCCGGCCAACTGAGCGTGAGCATCGGCATCGTCGACAGCGCTACCTGCGGCCATGACCTGTCGCGCCTGCTGTCGCTGGCCGACCATGCGCTGTATGCCGCCAAGGACCAGGGCCGCAACCGCGTGCAGTTGTACGCCCCGCTCAGCCCTCCCGGGCCAGCCAGTCCAGCAGCCACAAGCCCGCAGGCCCGGGCGGATTGATCCGCGACCAGGCTGCATCCACTGCAATCGGTCGCGGCCAGCCGCCCAGGCTCAGCTCCACCAGCCTGCCATGGCCATATTGCTGCACCAGGCCATGGGGCAACTCGGCCCAGCCGAAGCCCTGTTCGGTCATCTCCAGCAGCAACAGATAGTCCGGCGCCGACCAGACCCGACCCTGGGGTTTGTTCTCGCTGTCGGTGTAGGTATTGAGGTACAGCTGCCGGTGGCTGGCCAGGTGCGCCTGGGTCAGCGGCTGCTGACTCGCCAGCGGATGCTCGCGGGCCACGAACAGCCCCATCTGCGCCTGATGGGGCAAACGCCGCACGGCGATATCGGTCGGGTACTTGGCCTGCGCCGCCAGCAACCCCAGGTGCGCGCGCCCGCTTTGCAGCAGGTTCAGCACATCGCCGGCCTCGGCGATCATGCATTCGAGCTCGATGTCCTGGAAACGCTGCTCGAACTGGCGCATCACCTGGTTGTCGGGGCTGAGCTGGTACATGTCCGAGAGCACCAGGGTCAGGCGCGGCTCGACATTGTCGGCCAGGCGGATGCTCAACTCGTCCAGCCGCTCGCTGGCGGCGAGGATCTCCTGCACATGCCCGAGCACCTTGCGCCCCGCCTCGGTCAGCACCGGGTGACGGGCCTGGCGATCGAACAGGGTAACGCCGAGGTCGGCTTCGAGGTTGGCGATGGCGGCACTGACGGTGGACTGGCTCTTGCGCAACTTGCGCGCGGCCGCCGAGAACGAGCCCAGGGCAACGGCTTCGACAAAGGCCAGCAGAGCTTCGGGGGAATAGCGCATGGCGTATCGCTTTTACCGATGGGATGAATTTCAAGCATAAGCAAAAAAGCGATGAGATTCACCCTGCCCCGCAGCGATCGCGTGCAGCGCACGGCCGTGGCCTACCATGGAGGAATAGCGCTGGAGGCACCATGCCAGAACAGGAACCGCACGCAGCCAGAATCGACCCGTGGGAAAAGCTCAAGGCGATCTCATCGGTCATTGCCGCGGTCGTCATTCCGCTTGCGGTCGCCTGGGTGGGCAACAGCTACTCGACGGCGCTGAAGGAACGCGAAGTCCAGGGCAGGTTTGTCGAACTGGCGGTTCAGATATTGCGCGAGGAACCGAGCAAACAGGCGGCCGGCTTGCGTGACTGGGCGACGGATGTGCTCAACAAGTATTCCGGTGTGCCGTTTTCGCCGGCGACGAAGAGGGCGTTGATTGAAAGTACACCGTTGCCTTCGGGGTTCGAGCGTTATGAGGGACGAAGCGCGCTCGGCAACGTCGAACCGGGCGATGGTGCGAAGTTTCGCGGGCGCGGCTATCTCATGATTACGGGGCGGGCGAACTATCAGCGCTATGGGGAGGCGTTGGACATCGACCTGGTTGAGAGCCCCGACAAGGCAGCAGAGCCGGCGGTGGCTGCGGCGATTCTGGTGCGATTTTTCAAGGACAAGGAAGAGCGCTTTGTGCAGGCGCTGGCGCAGAACGACCTGGCGCGTGTGCGGCGATTAGTGAGTGGCGGGACGATGCAAATGCAACAGCTCAATGCGCGCTATGCCGTTTATCTTGAGCTGCTCCAGAGCCCTGCTCCCGACCTGCATCAGGTGCCTGGCGTGACCAATCCGGCGTGGACTTCCGAACACCTGCCCGCGCTGATTGCGGCGCTGGATGAGCAGCAGGTTGCCGATTCGAAGCTGCGTGCCTATGTGCTTGCCACGGCTGACTTCGAGACGATGCAAGGGCGGGTGATGGTGGAGAGACCGTCTCGCTTTTCGGCGGCCCCCTCCCCTTGAGTCCCCCAATCGTCAGCTTGGGTTAGCGGGAAACCAGGCAGGATGCACCCACCGCTGTCGCCCGGCGTAACGACGACATGACGCTCCCCGCCGTAATCACCGCTGCAGGCGACATTGGGCAGCCGCTCGCAGCCAGCGCCTCTGCGACCCAGGTATTGCAGGTATAAAACAGCGAATAGCTACCTTTGGCCTGGTAGAACCGGCTCTGTCCATACAAGCCAGGCCCGAGCACCGCCAAGGAGCCCGTCGCCGAGTGGATGAAGGTTCCGGCCACGAATGCGAGCAGTCGCCGGTAGCCGTCCTCCGTCACCCGCACCTCGATGACCTCGCTTGCGGCGAAACGCCGCCTGGGGTCGCCGTCAATCCTGACCGCATGCAGCACAGCTGCCGTCGACCCGAACAAGGCGCGCAGGGCGAGGCTCAAGGTGGCCTGCGGGGCTCGGTAAAAGTCCTCGTCACCCCAGCCGAACTCGATGAAGTCGCCGTCACCGAACGCTTCGGCCAGCGCGGGAAGCACCTGAAGCAGATCGGGGCGCGCAATGACCAATCCGGTATGCAGGCCATGATTCACTACATACAAGGACCGCCCATCGCCCCCCTCGCCCCTTGGCGGGCCCGACGCGGTAGTGCAACTGAACAGCGTCAGGATCAGGGCCAGCACTACAATGCGCATGCACAAGGGTTTGGAGGCTCGCTAACGAACGTGGAAGAGCCCGGCAGGAGTGGGCGCTATATTCACAGCATAGAAGCTGACTCGCACCATCAGTCAGGTATCCATGGGCAATCGCGGCCGGCAGAAATCGGCTGTGGATTCGGGGCATGGCAAGGCCCGGAAGATTGCATGCACCTTCGTCGCCCCTCAAAGCAACCGTTCGGTGGCAAAATCTCCTGAATCTGATGGTTATGGAGACCACCATGCTTCGTGCATTCGAACGAAGGCTCGACCCCTTCCCTCCCGACGAGGTGCCACCACCCCCCAAGGGCCTGTTCCGCTTCCTGTGGGCCTGCACACGGGGCGCCCGCGGCTACATTCTTGCATTTGCGCTGCTCAGTGCCGGTGTGTCGATCTACGAAGCCTGGCTGTTTGCTTTCCTCGGCCAGGTCGTGGACCTGCTCTCGACCTGGCAGGCAGGGGGCGATGCGGCGGCGCAGGAGCGTCGCGTGTTGTGGGGCATGGGTATCGTCATGCTGGCCAGCATCGGGCTGGTGGCATTGCGCACCATGGTGCAGCACCAGATATTGGCGATCAACCTGCCCTTGCGCCTGCGCTGGGACTTCCACCGCTTGATGCTGCGGCAAAGCCTGTCGTTCTTTTCCGATGAGTTTTCCGGCCGGGTCACCACCAAGGTCATGCAGACCGCGCTGGCGGTGCGCGACCTGCTGTTCACCCTGATCGAGATCGTCCCCGGGATCGGGGTGTATTTCATTGCGATCATCGCCCTGGCCGGCGGTTTCGCCCTGAAACTGATGCTGCCTTTCATTGCCTGGGTGGTGTTGTTCGGCCTGGCCATGCTGTACTTCGTGCCCCGACTGGGGAAAGTCGGCCAGGAACAGGCCGATGCGCGGGCGATGATGACCGGGCGGATCTCGGATGCCTACACCAACATCACGACGGTGAAGCTGTTCTCCCACTCCAATCGTGAAGCGCACTTCGCCCGTGCCGCGATGGAGGACTTCAAGCACACCGGCTTTCGCCAGATGCGCCTGGTCAGCCAGTTCGAGATCGTCAACCAGGCCCTGGTGGTGGCATTGATCATGGCCGCCGGGGGTTATGCCCTGTGGCTGTGGCACCAGGGCGAGGTCGGCGCCGGTGCCGTGGCGGCCATCACGGCCATGGCGCTGCGGATCAATGGCATGTCGCACTGGATCATGTGGCAGATGACCTCGCTGTTCGAGAGCATCGGCACCGTGCACGACGGCATGGCCACCCTCACCCGCGGTCCCAAGGTCAAGGATGCGCCGGATGCGGGTGTCCTGGTGACCTCTGGCGGGGCAGTCACCTTCGACAAGGTGAGCTTCAACTACAACGGCGAACGCCAGGTGCTCGATGGCCTGAGCCTGAGCATTCGCCCGGGTGAAAAGATCGGCCTGGTAGGCCGCTCCGGCGCGGGCAAGTCCACGCTGATCAACTTGCTGCTGCGCTTCTATGATGTCGACAGCGGGCAGATTCGCATCGACGGCCAGGACATTTCGCAGGTGACGCAAGACAGCCTGCGCAGCGCCATCGGCATGGTTACCCAGGATACCTCACTGTTGCACCGCTCCATCCGCGACAACATCGCCTACGGCCGGCCCGATGCGACCGACGCGCAAATCCGTAGCGCCGCGGCCAGTGCCCAGGCCGATGAGTTCATCAGCCAACTCAGCGACCGGCAAGGCCATACCGGCTACGACACCCTGGTGGGCGAGCGCGGCATCAAGCTTTCCGGCGGCCAGCGCCAGCGCGTCGCGATTGCCCGGGTGATGCTCAAGAACGCGCCGATCCTGCTGCTCGACGAGGCCACCAGCGCGCTGGACTCCGAAGTCGAAGTGGCCATCCAGGAAAGCCTCGACGAGATGATGAAGGGCAAGACCGTGATCGCCATCGCCCATCGGCTGTCGACGATTGCGGCCATGGACCGGCTGGTGGTCATGGATGAGGGCCGCATCATCGAACAAGGTACCCACAACGAACTGCTGGCGAAAAACGGCATCTATGCGCAGCTGTGGCACCACCAGAGTGGCGGGTTCCTGGGTGAGGATCGGGGCGTGGCCGAGGCGATGGATCAGGCGTGAGTTGCGCGCGTGGGCATCGTTGCCGGCGGTAGCGTCTCCAGGGCACTGGCGAGGAAGTCCACGAACACCCGGACCTTCTGCGATACATGCCTGTGGCTCGCGTACAAGGCATAGATCGAGCGCCGAGGCATGGACTGCCCGGGGAGCAGTTGCAGCAACTGGCCACTGTCGAGCAGGGGCTGGGCGATGAACGAAGGCAGCGCGCCGATGCCAAGGCCGGCCAGGAGCATATCGCTCAGCATCAGGCTGTTGTCGACCGCAAGGCGCACTGGCAGCTCCAATCGACTGTTGCCTTGCGGGCCCTGTAGATGCCAACTGCCGGGATGCTCAGCCAGGCGATAGGCCAGACAACTGTGCGCCCGCAGGTCGTCGACGCTGTGCGGCGTGCCGTGGGCCTGCAGGTAGGCCGGTGCAGCGCAGATGACCTGCTCGATCTCACCCAGGCGCCTGGCGACCAGCGAAGAGTCCGGCAAGTGGCTGCGAATCCGCAGCGATACATCGAAGCCCTCGCTGACCACATCCAGCAGGCGGTCGTCGAGGGTGAGCTCGACCTTGAGCTGCGGGTAGCGCTGCATGAACGCCACCAGGATCGGCGACAGCACCTTGAGGCCGAACGACAACGGTGCGTTGACCCGCAGACGGCCACTGGGCTCGCTGGAGCCGCTTTGGGTCGCACGCTCCAGGGCGTCCAGCTCATCCAGCAGGTGGCAGCATTCGCTGAAGTAGGCCTGGCCCGCCTCGGACAGGCTCATGCGGCGGGTGGTGCGCAGCAGCAACAGGCTGCCCAGGCGTTCCTCGAGCTGGCGCACCTGCTTGCTCACCGCCGCCGTGGATTGCCCCAGGTCCACAGCAGCCAGGCTGAAGCTGCCGCGCTCCACCACGCGGCGAAAGGTACGCATGGCCAGCAACACATCCATATTTTTTCTCCTGGGTTGAATATCAATTAACCAGACGCCTGATTATCTATGATTCAGCAGCCAATAACATGACCACTCCCCCCCTTTGAGGCGTCATGTCATGCAGCAGCGTTCGTGGATCAAAAACTTTACCGGGCTGGCCGTGTTGTCGGTGCTCGGCTCACTGTACAGCGCCGGGGCGCTGGCCAAGCCCGAGGTGGGTATCAGCCCCTGGGGGGAGAAAGACGAGATCGGGCGCCTGAACCTGATGACCCCGCAGTCGCAGGCGGCGATCATGGCCCGGGTCAATGGCGCCCAGGCCTATGACCTGGCGGTGGAGTACTTTGTCGGCATGCCCAGCTGGCAAGCCGCGGGCGACCCGCCCTACCAGATGTGGATGACCCACACCCCCCACGGCAACGTGATCGCCGACCCGATGAAGGTTGGCGAACCGATGAACCAGTACGTCAGCTACAGCGGCTCGGCGGTGTCCATGTATGCCCACATGGGCACCCATATCGACGCGCTCAACCACTTCGGCCTCAACGGCAAGATCTGGAACGGCTTTCGTGCCGATGAGCACCTGGGTGATCGTGGCTGGACTGTCACCGGCGCCGAGAAACTGCCACCGATCATCGCCCGCGGGGTCATGATCGATGTCGCGGCGGCCAAGGGCCTGGAGCAATTGGCGGACAACTACCGCGTCACCCGCAGCGATCTGCAGCAGGCGCTGAGCAAGCAAGGCGTGGTGCTGGAAAAAGGCGACGTGGTGCTGATCCGTACCGGGCGCATGCGTGACTATGAAAACGCCCAGACCTACATGGCCAACCCGCCGGGCCTGAGCCTGGATGCGGCGAAATTCCTGGTCAAGGACAGCGGCGCGATGGTGGTCGGTGCCGATAACCTGAGCTTCGAGACCTTCCCCTCGGAGGTCGAGGGCAACTACCTGCCGGTGCATACCTACCTGTTGGCCATGCAGGGCACGCCGATCATCGAACTGGTGAATCTGGAAGGTTTGTCCAGGGACCGGGTCTATCAATTCGCCTTTGTCGGGGCCTCGTTGAAGTTGCGCGGCGCCGATGCCGCGCCGATGCGGCCGATGGCCTTGCCGATCCGCTGAGGGTACGGCGCCACGTTGTCAGGAGGGTGCCATGCCAATAGCCTCTGTGTCCTTCTGACGCGCTTGTCTTGGAGGTTCACTTCCAGTGCAGGTTAAAGCTTTAACGGTGCAAGCGATCGCTAACCGGCTGCCTACCAACAGGAAAAGCAATGTGGAAGGCGGTCATTTGTTCAGACGAGGTGCACCAGACCTTGCCTCGGTGCGCTTGGACGATGGAACGGGTTATGGCGAGTCCGAGCCCCGCATTACTGGGGCCTCCTTCGCGCCTCGCCGGGTCGGCCCGGTAGAAGCGATCGAAAATCCTGTTGATGTGCTGCGGGTCAATGGTGGCTCCGCTGTTGCTGATAGTGAGGGTCACATTGTCTGCGGTTTGCTGGATTTGCACCGAGATTTCGTTGCCCTGCGGTGTGTACCGCAGGGCATTTGAGAGGATGTTGGAAACAGCTCGGTCGATCATGAGTCTGTCTCCACAGACAATCCCCTTCCCTTGCAGCGTTAGGCGTATATCCCGATCCTCAGCGAGCAATTGGTAGAACTCGAAGAGCTTGGAGACGAGGCCGTCAAGTTCGATGTCGACCTGCTCAGGGATGATGAGCCCGTTATCGGCATTCGCGAGGAAGAGCATGTCATCGATCATTCGAGACATTCGCTTCAGTTCCTCCAGATTCGAGTACAAGTTGTCCTCATACGCGTCTAAATCACGCTTTCTGGTCAACACGACCTCAGTGTGGGTCAACAGGTTGCTAACCGGGGTTCGTAGCTCGTGTGCGATATCGGCCGAGAAATTGGATAGGCGAATGAAGGCATCTTCCAAGCGTGCGAGCATTCCATTGAAGGACAAGATCAGTGCTTGAAGCTCGAGTGGCACAGGCTCCAGGGGGATGCGCTCCTGGAGTGACCCGGCAGACATTGAGGTCGCAACCTTCGTGATCCGCTCGACGGGGCGCAGCCCACTTTTCGCGACCAGCCATCCCAAGCCCGCACTGACCAATGCGCTGATAACCAGGCCAAAGCCAAACCAGCGTTGCAGGGTTTCAAAGAAATGCGCGTGGCTGGTGATATCCAGCATTAGCATGATGGTACCGGGGGCCTGTTCGCCTTGGATCACTACTTGAGAGGTGACGCCGCGGAAATTATGGGATTGGTCCTGCCATTCCCATATGTCGTCCTGGCCGGCACGCTTGTAGTGATCGGGGATCGGTACGGCTTTGAGGTCTGAAAACAGTACATCGCCATTTGAGGTAAGGATCTGCGCGGTCAGGTCCTGATGGGCGCCCAGCAATGCGCGCAGTTGCAGGCGCAGCGCTTCCAGACTTGTCCCTGGCGTCTGGATTGAAAGGATGTGTCTTGCCGACTCCAGTTTCTCGGACAGCGCCTGTTCATCAAGCATGCGAAAGTGATGCTGGCTCAGCATGTTGAAACTCATGCCGGCGACCACCAGTACAGCGATGACCGCGAACATGATCATCAGGGTCAGACGCTTGACGAGTGAGGACCTGGAGAGCATCACTCCGGTGCATCCATCATGTAGCCCATGCCTCGGGCCGTGTGAATGAGCTTGGGAGCGAAGTCGTCATCAATCTTTGCCCGCAACCGTCGTATCGCCACCTCGATCACATTGGTGTCGCTGTCGAAATTCATGTCCCACACCTGAGAGGCAATCAGGGACTTGGGCAGTACCTCTCCACGCCGGCGCATCAAAAGCTCCAGAAGTGAAAATTCCTTCGCGGTCAGGTCGATTCGTTTGCCATTTCGTGTAGCACGTCGCTTGAGAAGATCGACCTCAAGGTCGGCCATCTTCAGGATGGTCTGAGTGGGTGAGCTGGTGCCTCGCCGCAATAAGGTTCGCACCCGAGCCAGTAGCTCCGAGAAGGCGAAGGGCTTGATCAGATAGTCATCGGCTCCCAGCTCAAGGCCTTTCACCCGATCCTCCACGCCATCCCTCGCCGTCAGAAACAAGACCGGGACGTCTTTGCCCGCCGCGCGAACCATTCGCAGGACTTCCCAGCCATCCAGCCCGGGCATCATTACGTCGAGAATCAACAGGTCGTAGCTTTCGCTCAGTGCATATTGAAGGGCATCGGTACCCGTGAGGACTCGATCGACGGTGAAGCCTGCCTCTGCAAGACCCTGCTGCAAATAGGCTCCGGTTTTAGGCTCATCCTCGGCTACGAGTAGTTTCATGCGCTGCGCCCCAAAGGTGTACCTGTCCAGTTTGCAGCAAAAAAGCCAGCCAACCAGAAGCTGACGCAAAAGTAATGTTGGCATCAGCCAGCTGTCAGGACCTGAGGGTACGCAGCAGCATGCAGGCGCATCGTCAATCAAACGCGAAACCTGACACAACTGTAATGTCGAGCTCAGCTTTCTGAAAGCGCAGCATGGCTAATGTGCCCCCAAGCATGAGCGCTGCTGAGCCTGGCTTACAGAAATGTAATCACTGCCCAATCTGTTCTGTGGCAGTTTCAGCTTGCTCGTTCCCGCCGCGGCCTGTGCTTTGCGAAGTCAACAAGGCTTGTGGGAATCCCAAGGAAACCGGGGCACGCGATATCGAAAAGCCCTGGATATCAGCGAATTACCTGAATGACTGGACACTACGGCATGCAAAGCAAAACCACGAGACGGTCTTTCGTCAAAGGCCTGGCCGCTACTGGCGTACTGGGTGGACTGGGCATGTGGCGCACGCCGGTCTGGGCCGTGACCAGCCCTGGCCAACCTAACGTGCTGACAGGCACCGAATTCGATCTGCACATCGGTGAGTTACCGGTCAACATTACCGGAGCGGCTCGTACGGCCATGGCAATCAACGGCTCGCTCCCCGGACCGATTCTTCGTTGGCGTGAAGGTGACACTGTCACGCTCCGAGTACGCAACCGCTTGAAGCAGGACACGTCGATCCATTGGCACGGCATCATCCTGCCGGCCAACATGGACGGAGTACCGGGCCTGAGCTTCCATGGCATCGCACCCGATGGCATGTATGAATACAAGTTCAAGGTCCATCAGAATGGCACCTATTGGTACCACAGCCATTCCGGGCTGCAGGAGCAGGTCGGGGTGTACGGGGCATTGGTCATCGATGCCAAGGAACCCGAGCCGTTCACCTACGATCGCGATTACGTGGTCATGCTCAGCGACTGGACTGATGAGGATCCTGCCAGGGTATTGTCCAAGCTCAAGAAGCAGTCGGACTATTACAACTTCCACAAGCGCACGGTTGGCGACTTCGTCAATGATGTAAGCGAGATGGGATGGTCGGCGGCGGTGGCGGATCGGAAGATGTGGGCCGAGATGAAAATGAGCCCAACCGATCTTGCCGACGTGAGCGGCTATACCTACACCTATCTCATGAATGGCCAGGCCCCGGACGGTAACTGGACCGGCATCTTCAAGCCGGGTGAAAAAATCCGCCTGCGTTTTATCAACGCTTCGGCCATGACGTACTTCGATGTGCGTATCCCTGGTTTGAAAATGACCGTAGTTGCAGCCGACGGACTGCATGTCAAACCCGTGAAGGTCGATGAATTGCGCATCGCCGTCGCCGAAACCTACGATGTCATCGTCGAGCCGGACGACGCACAGGCTTACACCATTTTCGCGCAATCCATGGACCGTACCGGGTACTCCAGGGGCACATTGGCCGTGCGCGAAGGCATGCAAGCCCCGGTACCAGCAGTTGATCCACGCCCAGTCATCTCGATGGGCGATATGGGCATGGATCACGGCGGCATGAGTGGGATGGACCATGGCAGCATGGCCGGTTCGGACCACAGCAAGATGGCTGGCATGGACCATGGCAGCATGGCCGGCATGGACCATGGCAGCATGGCCGGCATGGTCCATGGCAGCATGGCCGGCATGGACCATGGCAGCATGGCCGGCATGGACCATGGCAGCATGGCCGGTACGGACGGCGCCATGCAGACTCACCCTGCTTCAGAAACCAACAACCCCTTGGTCGACATGCAGACGATGACCCCGACGCCCAAGTTGAGCGATCCGGGCATCGGGCTGCGCAACAATGGGCGTCGCGTTCTTACCTATGCAGATCTGCGAAGCACCTTCCCTGATCCAGACGGACGGGCGCCGGGGCGTACCATCGAGCTTCATCTGACTGGACACATGGAAAAGTTCGCCTGGTCCTTTGACGGTATCAAATTCTCGGACGCCGAACCCCTGCGTCTCAAATATGGTGAGCGCCTTCGCATCACCTTGGTCAATGACACCATGATGACTCATCCCATCCATCTCCATGGCATGTGGAGCGACCTGGAGGATGAGGACGGTAACTTCATGGTCCGAAAACACACCATCGACATGCCACCCGGCTCGAAACGAAGTTATCGCGTCACTGCAGATGCTTTGGGTCGTTGGGCCTATCACTGCCACCTGCTGTTCCACATGGAAATGGGCATGTTCCGAGAAGTCCGTGTGGACGAATGAACTGGAGAATCGAGATGAGCAAACCAATGAAACGCAGCGCCTTTTTCTTCTCTGCCGCCATGGTAGGTCTGATGGCTGTTTATGCCCCTTCCTCATGGTCCGGCGAAAACCATGAGCAGCATACGCAGAAGTCTTCAGATGCGACGAAATCCAGCGACGCAGTCAAGGGCTCCCAGGGCAAGCAAACTCAAGGAATGAATCATGAAGGCATGGACCATGGCGCTATGCAGGGCATGGATCATGGCTCCATGAAGGGTATGGATCATGGCTCCATGAAGGGCATGGATCATGGCTCGATGCAAGGCATGGATCACAGCAAAATGATGGACTCGCAGGGCGGCGACAAAGCTAAGGCAGGGAAAGATGGTCAATAGGCTGACACGACCACCGCTCCTGGCATTGACGGTGGCCCTCAGCGCACTGGGGGCAATGCCAAGCTTTGCGGCTGAAGAAATGGACCATTCGGCGATGGGGCATGGGTCCATGCAGGAAGGCATGGACGCCATGGATCACAGCAAGATGGGACATGGTCGACCCAAGGCAACGCCTGCTGCGATGGACCATGGCAAGATGGACCATGGCAGCATGAACCATGGCAGCATGGAAGGGATGGATCACGGCTCCATGGATCATTCGAAAATGGACCACGGCGCTGCCGATGCGCCCACGATGACCAGTCGCACCCCGATTCCTGTGCTGACGGACGCAGACCGAAAAGCCGCATTTCCCCCATTGGCTGGACATGAGGTTCACGACAGCGGCATCAACAGCTTCTTCTTGCTGGATCAGCTCGAATATCAGGATGCAGACGAAGGCAGCACCCTGGCCTGGGACGCCTCGGGGTGGATCGGCGGTGATATCAACCGGCTGTGGATCCGCTCCGAGGGCGAGCGCACCAATGGCGTTACCGAGGACGCGGAACTACAGCTTCTGTATGGGCGTTCCATCAGTCCTTGGTGGGATGTGGTGGCTGGCGTTCGCCAGGATTTCAAACCCGAGTCACCTCAGACCTGGGCAGCGTTTGGTGTCCAGGGCATGGCGCTTTACGAATTTGAAGCTGAAGCCACCGCGTTTATTGGTGAAAATGGCCAGACTGCCGCGCGGTTGGAAGGCGAATACGACATTCTCCTGACCAATCGCCTAATCCTCCAGCCCACTGCCGAAGCCAATTTCTATGGCAAAAACGACCCCGGGCGCGGAGTGGGTTCCGGCCTCGCCAATACGGAGGTCGGACTGCGCTTGCGGTATGAACTCGTTCGCCAGTTCGCACCTTACATCGGCGTGACCTGGAGCCGCTCCTACGGCAATACCGCAGACCTGATTCGCGACGACGATGGGGATGTGGATGAAGCGCGTTTTGTTGCTGGCATTCGGATGTGGTTTTGAGAACCTGACATGAAAAAAACAATAACAACACTGGTGGCAGCAGGCGCTGTGGGGAGTGCGGCCGTGTTAGGTGGAGCGTATTTCGGCCTGGTGAACGTCGGTGCTGATGACCCTCACTTTCCGGCAGTCCATGCGTTCCTCGCCATGGCGCGGGATCGCTCTATCGAGGTTCGCGCACGCGATATCGCCGTACCGGACCTGAAAGATGAGGCGCTGATTCGCACAGGCGCAGGAAACTACAATGCCATGTGTATTGGCTGTCACCTCGCCCCTGGGGTGGATAAGACCGAGCTCAGCCAAGCGCTTTATCCAGCGCCTCCCAATCTCACCAGGACGGGTGTAGGCAATGATCCCGCAGCTGCATTCTGGACCATAAAACACGGTATCAAGGCCACCGGCATGCCTGCCTGGGGCAAGAGCATGGGTGATCAGTACATCTGGGGTATTGTCGCGTTCCTTGATCAACTGCCGCAGATGAACGCAGAGCAGTACCAAGCACTGGTAGCAACCAGTGGTGGTCATCAGCATGGTGGTGGGGAAAGCGAGATGCACAATCATGAAGGCCAGCACGGCGGGAATGAGCCTGATCATCACAGCAAGGCGGCCTCCACAGGCCATCATGGCGGCCATGACGCGGGCGACGCTGATAGTGATCATCACTCCAAGCCCGGTGTGAAGGCGCATACACACAAAGATGGAAAGGAACACACCCATGGAAGCTGACAGTCGCTCGCTCAGGTTGGCCGTCCTCGCTGCTTTCTAACGCTGCCACCCGTTCACGCAACAGCGCCGCCTCCCCTGTCGATGTGCACAGGGATGCCAGCGGGCTCGCCAGGAATGGAAGTGGGCAAAATCCAGGCCATCAACGCTATTTTTTTTCCAACGAAAACGGCGCCCTTCAAGGCGCCGCTTTCGTGTGGGCAGGCCGCGCTGATCGCTTAATTCTGACCGCGGCAATCCATGCCGGCGGTACGGTACTCGAGGATGTTCAACTTTCCTGTTGAGTCTTCAAAGGTCATTTGCGCCGGCATCGCGTCACAGGTACCCCGGTTCGAGGTCACACTGATCACTTTCGCAACGTCGAGTTGCATCCCGTAGCGGTAGTGAGTGACCTGGGGTGGATTTTTTCCATTGGCGGCTGCATAGGCGCGCATAGCTTGCTCATTCGCCTGAATCATCTTTCCGTGCAAACGGTCAGATCCGCCCTCAGCCAGTGCGACCGAGGAAGCCATCAGCATCAGTAAAGCTGTAATACCTTTAAAAGCCTTCATGTGAATCACTCCGTATTAGGCGTGATTCAATATTAGGAGGCGGGTCCTGTCGGTCGGGTGATCTGGAGATTACATCCAGGTAAGGCTACGTTGCGGATACGAGAGCGAGGCTTCAAATACGAGGGGGAGCGAGCGGACCAGGAATGTCCACGAGTGGCTGTGGATTCAATCGCTCGATGCCACAAACTGCCGTAGCAGGCCGTCCTGAGACCCAGTGCGCTCGATCGATCTACTACAGCTTTACTGTTGAACGATTGTTCAGCTATAAGGTGATAGCCTTCCGGTTGTGTGTGGCACCGTCGTGTGGATTCGACTTCCTTCGCCCGGATCGCCTTGTCCGCCTTATGCCGTCAATGAACTGGAGAGCCACATGCGAAGCCCGTTGTTCAAAACCCGCATTACTGAAATGCTCGGCATTCGTCACCCCATCCTTTGCGGAGGAATGGGGCCGGGTGTCTCGGACGCGAGCTACGTCGCGGCAGTCGTCAACGCGGGCGGGATGGGGTTTATCGTTGCCGCCGGCTTCCCCGATCCGGACGAGTTTCGTGAACAACTTCGGATGTGCCGTAACCTGACTTCCGGCAAGAGGTTCGGCGTGAACCTCTACATTTCGAGTCAAACCAAGGCGGCTGAGCGCCTGCAAGAGCAAGTGAGAATTCTTGCCGAGGAAGAAGTCCTGTGCGTCGAAACGTCTGGTGCAAGTCCCGAAAGTATTCTTCCAGCGCTGCGGGAAGCGGGTATCAAAGTCCTGCACAAGGTCCCCGCTGTCCGTTACGCTCGATCAGCTGAACGGCTTGGCGTGGATGCAGTCATTGTTGTCGGCAATGACTGTGGAGGTCATCCAGGAACCTATGGCATCAGCAGCATGGTTCAGGCGCCCCACGCCGCAAAAGAGATTTCCATTCCACTGGTCATCGGTGGAGGAATAGGAGCAGGCCGCCAGCTGGCTGCGACCCTGATGATGGGGGCAGACGCTGTCTTGATGGGCTCCCGCATGTTGGTATCGGAGGAGTTGTGGATTCACCGCCAATACAAGGATCAACTAGTCCAGAGCGATGGTACTGATAGCGTCGTAGTGAAGACCGGCCTACAGCAGCATCACCGGGTTCTGCGCAACAAAAGCGCAAAAGCAGTTGCAGCTTTGGATGCGACAGGGACCAGCGACTTCGAACACTACCGCCCACATGTAATGGGCGCACTCACCACCCAGGCATACCTGACGGGCGACAGTAGTCTTGGCATGCTCGACTATGGCCCATCGGTAGTGTTTGCCGATGCCGTGCAGTCGGTGGAAGCCATTTTTGATCAAGTTCTCGACGATGCACAGTGGGCAATGCAACGTTTTGAGGGTCTGCGCCGCCAGGCCTAGATGTCGCTATGGGTCGGTTTCAGCTGTTCACGACAGGCAGAGAACAGACAGTTTCCGCCGTTCGAGCGTCCACGTTCAGTACTTGATATCCCGGGCTTTTTGACGTCCTTCCTGTTTCGTTTGCCGCTTGTCCTGCCGACAACGGGGATTGCTTTGGGCATCGGCCGCTCGGCAATCCTGTTTCGTCTCACGCGCACCCTGGCGCGTTTCCTGCCTGACATCGCGCGCGTCACGACGCGTCTCAGCTCGTTCGGTGGCAGCCCAGGATGCCCCGTTCGCCAGCAGAAGAAAAATCATGGCTACCCAAGCAAACGTCCTGTGCGTTCTCATAATCCGATCTCCAGGAGCTCGATGTCGAATTTTAAGTACAGTTGATTTCCGAACGTCCCGCAGGCCAAGGAACTGCCATTCATCCAAGCGATGTCCATTGCTCGAGTTCAAGGGGGCCGTTGGTGAGCATCACTGTCGATGATGATTTGATTGACTGTGGACTCAACCGATCACTGCACCCGACTGCCTCGATCTTTCAGCCGTGGCTTTTATCGCCTGGTGTTTTCCAGGTACGGTGATTTATGCCACGGATAGCCCTTGGCGCCGAGTTGAAAGGCGTAATCGAATAAACGCCTCATGTACTCGCCATCGAATTTGCGCTCGTGCGCACAATCGAAGTCGGAACCGATGTAGGCAAGATTGAAATCCGCTCGATCCTGTTGCGCCATGCGGTAGATACGCTCCAGGTCGCTGATGCCCTGGGTCTGAATCAGGGCACTGATGGCTCGACCGCCGATGTTCAATGTACGTCGCTTGGTCCCGGACCATTGCGGCTCCAGTGTCCCGTTTCGAATGACATAGAAACGCCGGTCGAGTCGCAAAGGCACGCCGGTGGCTTTGCTCAGCGCCATCACCGTGCTGGGAGGGTAAAGAAACACCTGGGTGATGACGCCTCCGTCCACGTGCATTTCCTGGAACTGTCTGCCGTCTACGGCCACATCGATCATCACGGGTGAAACCGCACCTGGAATACTCATTGAAGCGAGCATGATGTTGCGAAACAGGTCGAGCGCGCCCGGTGCCTGGCTTGCGGCAATCGCGCCCATGTTCCAGGTGACCGGCCGTCCCGAATCAAGGTCGGTGGTGCCGATCAGCAGAATTCGTCCCTTGGCGTACTCCATTGCGATCGCCGCAAGAATCTGTGCTGTAACGTATTTTGCGATGAGCCGCGACAGTGGCTTGCTGTCCGCGATACCGTCACTGGCAAGACGGGTCAGTACGCTTCGCGAATGAAAAATGTCTTTTGGACCGATTGCATTGGAGACATAGCGAATCACGCCGTCGTATTCGGCCCCAAGGTATGCGAACGGGGCGACCAGGGCGCCCGCGCTGATACCTGTGACCATCTTGAACATCGGGCGAGTCCCATGTGTGGTCCATCCGGCAATCAGTCCCGCGGCGAAGGCGCCCGCATCGCCGCCACCGGAAACCGCCAGCATATTGGCCAGCGGGAGAATATCGTTCGGCTTCCCGGCCCTGGCGAGCACCTCGCTCTCACGTTTGTTGGACTGAACCGCATCCTCAATGAACGGCGTCAGGTCGTGGTCCAGCCTGTAGCGCGCATCGGCAATCCCCGGGATGACCGCTTTTTCCGTCAAGGTTGGCGGAACAGCGTCACGGCGAGGCAGACACGCTTGGAGAAACATGTCCAAAGAGGCACCAGGTGTGAGCGGGAATGGTTTCAAGACACCTCTCCAGGCCCTTGCCATCAACAGCAAGGGCGCTCATCGTCCCCGAGAAAGTCGCTACCCGGTGCCCGGGATGACAACACGCCAGCCGCCTGCGGCACGTCACTCGAACGCCAGGCTGTTCATTTTGCGCTCCTTTACCTGATTAAAAAACTAGCGGCGGGGTTGTAGTAGCGCCAGCACCACCGTCGACGCAGCAAGGATGGCGGTAAGCGTCAACGGGCCCATGGCGCCATAGGTATCCACGATATAACCGCCCACCACCGCACCGATCGTGATGGCCACCTGGAAGGACGTGATCATCAGGCTCCCCGCTGCCTCCAGCGCGTCGGGCGCCGCCCGGGACAGATTGATCGGCAGCACCACTGGCGCCATGCCAAATGCCAGCCCCCACACTGCTGCAAAGCCCAAGGCAATGTCGAAGCGCACGCCCCACAGCACCAGCGCGAGCGCCGCAAACGCCATCAACACCGCGGTGGTGGTGACGGCCATATGGATATTGGCGTCGGCCATACGGCCACCGACAACATTACCGATCACCGCGGCGACACCAAAACCGAGCAGCGCCAGGGCTATCGGCCCGGTTGCAAGGTGGGTGACCTGTTCGAGGAAGGGACGCAGATAGACCGAGCCGGCAAAATGCCCCGTCATCAGCAAAAGAATGGCCAGCATGCCGAGTTGAATGCCGTGCCGGCGCGTCAGCCGCAGGACATCGGCAAGACTGTTGCTGGTAGTAGCAGGCAACGCCGGCAGGGCAAGCCACTGCAACAACATGGCCAGCGCGGCCAGCCCCGCGGTCATGGCCATGGCGCTGCGCCAGCCCAGCCAGTCGCTGATCACTGCCCCCATCGACGGTGCAGCAATGGTAGCGAGCGAGACACCGAGGGTGACGATAGACATGCCCCGGCCTGTCGCATGGTGCCCCACCAGCCTCGCTACCACAGCAAATGACAGCGCCCAGAAGCCACTGAGGGCGATGCCCAGCCCGGCCCGCCCCAACAAGACTTGCCAAAACTCGGTGCCCACGGCGGCAAGGAGGTTGGAGAGGATCGCCAAGGCACTGAGCCCCATCAGCACAGTCTTGCGGTTCAATCTGCCGATCAGCACATTGCTCAACAGGGCCATGACGGCGCCCACCGAAGCCGTGGCCGTGACGACCTGCCCCGCCGTGCCCTCGCTGATGCCCAGATCGCTTGCCATTGGCGTCAACAGGCCCGCCGGCAGGAACTCGGCGGACACCAGGGCAAAGCTGGTTGCCGCCATCGAAAGGACCGCAAACCAGGTCGCCGGGCTCCACCGGTCTGGCGCTGCGGTATTGAGGTCCAGCCCATCACCCTCAAGCTGCAATGTTTTGTCTGTCATTGAAATAGTTCCAGGATTTCCACGCCGTCGGAAGAGCAGCGATGCCGGGAGATTCACGGCCCGGGCAATGTAGACACTCTCAACATCGAGAACTAGACTGCCGCTTCAAGAGTCAGTCTCTCGGAAAATGAGAATATGGACCGTATAGAAGCCATGGCTGTTTTCATCGCTGTTGTCGATGAAGGGAGCCTTTCAGCCGCCGGGCGGCGACTGCAGATGCCACTGCCAACGGTCAGCAGAAAGCTTGCCGACCTGGAGGCTCACCTGGGGGTGAGGCTGATGAACCGGTCAACGCGGCAAATGACCTTGACCGATGCGGGCCGTGACTACCTGATCGCCTCCCGCGAGATCCTCGATCGTGTGGCTGAAGCCGAACGCACGGCGATCGGCGGCAACATGAATCCGCGGGGCGAACTGGTCATCGCCGCGCCGTTGGTGTTTGGCCGCTATCACGTGCTGCCCGTTATCAAGGAACTCCTGAGTCAGTCCGACGATGTCAACGTGCGCCTGGTGCTCAGTGATACCAATGCCAACCTGCTCGAAGAGAACATCGATGTGGCCGTGCGCATCGGGGCGCTTCCCGACAGCGGCTTGACCGCCAGGCAGGTGGGCGAGATCACCCGGGTCGTGTGCGCCAGCCCTGCGTACCTTGAGCAGCATGGGACGCCAAAGACCCCGTCCGATCTGCGCAACCATGAGTGCGTGACCTTCACGGGACTTTCCTCACCGCACGCGTGGTCGTTTGTCGGCGCGAAGGGCACGACGCGGGTACCGATTCGATCGCGCTTGACCGTCAACACCGCCGATGCGGCGGTGGCCGCCGCCACGAGCGACCTCGGCATCACCCGGGTGCTGTGCTACCAGGCCGCGTCCCAGTTTGCCCAGCGCTCACTGGTCCGCCTGTTGAGGGAGTACGAGCCCACGCCCTCCCCCGTGAACCTGCTCTATGCAAACCAGGGCAGGCTACCGGCCAAGACCCGTTGCTTCCTGGCGCTGGCGGCCAACCGACTGGCACACGTGCTGCGCGCAAGTGAGTAACCAGCAAAATACTATTGACAGGTTACATAGCGGGTTCATACTCAACCCAGAATGTAACCATCAATATCGATTTAATGAGTTACGGAGCCAGCACGATGACCCGCGCTATCAAACTCTATCGCTACCCGCTGTCCGCACACGCCCACCGCGTCGAGTTGCTGCTTTCGCTGCTGGCGCTGCCCACCGAGCGGGTCTTCGTCGACCTTGCCAAGCGCGCCCACAAGCAACCCGAATTCCTCGCCCTCAACAGCTTCGGGCAGGTGCCGGTCATTGACGATGACGGCGCCATCGTCAGCGACTCCAACGCCATCCTCGTCTACCTGGCAAAAAAGTATGGCAACGGCCGCTGGCTGCCAGCAGACCCGCTGGGCGAGGCGCGCGTGCAACGCTGGCTGTCAGTGGCCGCCGGTCAGGTCGCCTTCGGCCCGGCCGCCGCGCGGCTGATCACGGTATTCGGCGCGCGCTACAATGCCGAGGATGTCATTGCCCGTGCCCATGCGCTGTTCCAGGTCATGGAAGGCGAGCTGGCCAAGGCCCCCTTCCTCACCGGCAATGAGGTGACCATCGCCGACATCGCCAACTACACCTCCATCGCCCTCGCGCCCGAGGGCAACGTTTCGTTGGCGGACTACCCGAACCTTCGCGCCTGGCTGGCCCGCATCGAGGCGCTGCCCGGCTTCGTGCCCATGCAGCGCTCTGCTGTCGGCTTGCAGGCCGGCTGAACGCGCAACCCGCTGCCGGTCGGCCCGGCAGCCTTCCAGCGAGGTATTGGCGATGAACCCTCCAAGCGATCAACGACCTTCTCCCTGGCACGCCGGCGAAAAGGCCATGCACGAACGCGTCGGCGTAACCGGAGATATCGAAACCTACGGTCGCCGGGCGATCCGCGACTACATGCCCGACCAGCACCGTGACTTCTATCACCAACTGCCCTTCATGATCGTCGGCGCGGTGGATACCCAGGGCCGGCCCTGGGCGACGCTGCTGGAAGGGCCGGAAGGCTTCGTCACCTCGCCCGACCCATGGCGCCTGGTACTCGCCACCGAGCGGGACCCGCAAGACCCGGCCGCCAGCGGGCTTGCTGCCGGCAGTGCCGTCGGCCTGCTGGGCATCGAGTTGCACACACGGCGGCGCAACCGCATGAACGGCATCCTTGAGCAGGTCACAGCAGACAGACTGGAAGTCGCCGTCGAGCAGGCCTTCGGCAACTGCCCGAAGTACATCCAGAAGCGCCTGTACACCCGCGAGCCGACGGTCCGTGGAGCACAGTTCGCCCGTGAGGACTTCGCTTCGCTGGACGCGCCGCTGATAGCGATGATCCGCAAGGCTGACACCTTCTTCGTCGCCAGCTACATCGAGCACGATGACGGCCAACGCTCGGTGGATGTCTCTCACCGCGGCGGTCGTCCCGGCTTCATTCAAGTCACCGCGAATCGTTTGACCATCCCGGACTACGCCGGCAACTTGCACTTCAACACCCTGGGCAACCTTCAGCTCAACCCGGTCGCCGGGCTGCTATTTGTCGACTTCGCCAGCGGCGATGTCCTGCAACTGAGCGGCACCACGGAGCTGGTTTTCGACAGCCCGATGATCAGCGCCTTCGAGGGTGCCGAACGCCTCTGGACCCTCGATGTACAGCGTGCCGTACTTCGGCGGCGCGCGCTGTCGATCCGCTGGAATCTACAAGAAATGGCGTGAACGACCGTTCATGGCTGCTTGCGATAGCGCTCGGTCAAGGACTGCACCAGGGTGACGTAGGATTGCGTCTCGGCGTAGGGCGGCACCCCGTTGTACTCGACCACGGAGGCTTCGCCAGCGTTGTAACCTGCCAAGGCCAGCCTCTGGTTGCCGTTGAAGCGCTTGAGCAGCCAGGCCAGGTAGCGCACGCCGCCATGGATGTTCTGGCGTGCGTCGAACGGATCGCTCACGGCGAAGCGCTCGGCGGTGGCGGGCATTAACTGCATCAGCCCCTGGGCGCCGGCGGAGGAAATGACGTTGGGGCGAAACGCCGATTCGGCATGGATCACGGCGCGGACCAGCGCCCTGTCGACCCCATATCGACCCGCAGCGGCTTCGATTTCGCGCCGATAGGAACGGGTGTCCAGGCGCAGTGAAGCGACCTTGAAATCCTTCGGCGCCATGCACAGGTAGCAGCCCTTGATGTAATAGAGCTCAAGGACATCGACCCGTGCGGAGATCCCGACCGGGCGCCGGCTCACATATTGACGAACACCCCTGTGCATGAAGGTGTACACCCGGATCCGCATCGCGCCTGGGGTGTCGACCCGCACAAGCCGAGGCTGGGCCATTGCCTTGGCGCCGTCACTGGCCTGGCACTTGAACGTGACGCTGGCGCACAGTGGCGCGACCAGCAAGGCCAGCCCGATGCCGCCAAGAAGGCTCTTGCGAGCCGATCGCCATGCTCTGCAACTCATCACATCGCTCCGCGCCGCAGGCGCCGATCAGGCCCGAGCGTTGCCTATCTGGGTGACCCGCCTTTTGTACTGATAGTTATACCCCTTGTAACCGGCCCTGGAACTTGCGTTGACGTACGGGAGGCCGCGAGGTCCTGGCCGACAGCGCGCAACCTGCAGCGTTCGGTGCTGCAGTTCCAGACCTGAGGCACGGACATGAAAAAGCCCGGTTTCGGCCGGGCTCTTTCGATGTCAGCTGGCATTCGCGAAAGACTGCTCTCGGCCGAGGTGCATAGAAGCTCGGTGGGAGCGGGCTTGCCCCGCGATTCTGGCTAAGGCCGCTTTCGGCATCCGGGAAATTCCTCTCACACAGATGCTGCGTCGACATGAATCAATAGTGCTATAGATAGGGCCCCTCGGACGCCCCGAGCACAGCCTTGCGACGGCGTTTCACCAGGAGCTTACGGGCTGTTTCGACAAAGGGCGTGACGATCAGGCTATAGACCGTCAGGTAACGCTGGTGGTCTTGCTCTCCGGTGCCGAAGCGGATGTTTTCAGGCGTTGATGTGGTGACATAGAGCGTGCCGAACGTCCAGTCCCAGAGGGACAGGTTGGTGCCGAAGTTGCGGTTGAAATGGCGCGGGGCGTCACTGTGATGGATCTGGTGCTGGGCCGTGCTGTTCAACACATGCTCGAGCCGTGGGCCGAACGACAGCCAGACATGGCTATCTATCGCGAAGGGCTGCATTCGGCCAAAATGCTGTGACTCAAAGGAGTGTACGAAACCAGGGGCGATTCATAGCCTTAACCGCCACCAAACGAAAAATGCGGATAACCGCAACGCGATTATCCGCCCTACTCCACCAGCAAAACTACTTCTTCCCGAAATCAACTGTGGTATACCAACTTGTACCTCCTGGGTAATAAAGCGCCACACCCGCATCTGTAAATTGACAATCGAGCATAATAGCTCTATGTGGCGGACTATTCATCCACCAATCAACAGTTGCCACTTCTTCATTTTGAGAGAGATTATTATCCTTCCAATATATAATCTCGCCAATACGGGAGTACGGTGTATAGCCAGCTTGGGTTATTCGTTGCTCCGGCCTACTACCGTCAGTCCCAGTATGACCATCCGTGCCAGTCTGCAGGTGGGCTTTTTTATATGCCATGTCATTTGCATGCCGATCGGCGGCTGTCCAAAGCTGCCCATTTCCAAAAACTTCTTTACAACCCGCAGCAACGCGTTTTTGGTTGATTAGCGAGAGAATTCGATCTGCTGGCCCATTACTCGTCCCACCCTGCGGACAGCCCATCCCCGCCACTGTTACTACTATTACGGGGAGAAACATCAGCTTAATAATCTGGCCTCGCATTTTCTGCCCTCCTTTTCTGCAACGCTTATAGGGTGAGGGCGGGACACCTAATCAGGCCCTATAATATTGGCCGGACAACCTGAGAGGTCGAACTACTAACACAATATCCAGCAAGCATCCAGCAAATATAAATTCAGAACTACCACGCATTCCTATCATGAAAAAGGCCAGGATCAAGAATATTTCAACATAAACTACATAGCATTTAGTAATTTAAGGAAACCCTTAAAATGGCCTCCTGAGCCTGGTTGTTGGTACTGATACGATTTTGACCTGGCTACGCATTTTTACTGACCAATACATAACTTATGAAATCCCGCGCAAGGTCATCTTTTGCTGAGCCCTCACATCGTATCAGCGCCAACATATGGAGTGATATGAATCGCCGCCGCTCGAGTTAAACAAATCCTAGCGCGACACTTGCTTCACGGCCGATGCCTCCCGGTGCGACAGGCGGGTACTATCCGCCGATCGATAGGCGTCGAGAATCTGTCTCGCATCGTCTGAGTCAAACGTCAGCAACGCAACCACCGCTTCTGCGGCCACCAATGGTGAGCGCGTGGCTTACTGCAGAAGGCCCCCCAACTCCGTAATAATTTTCAGATCCTTGCGTCGGGCCGCAGCGCGCACTGTCCGGATAGAGAAATCCAGGCACGGGTCGCGTATCAGCATGCCCAGGGTCGTTCACCGCCTACCGTGAAAGGCAGCTTCTGGCCCTGGCTTTGTGATACCCCAGACACGTCAGCGGATTGCTGCTTATAGAAAGCAAGCGGCGCAAATATGAAGTCGATTTTGACTATAACCGCCGTGACATAAGGTATTGCTCTTTCCCCCAAGCCTCAAAGCGATCCAGCACTTCCCAACCAAGCGTGGCGTAATAAGCGCTCTGGTTGTGAGTGTGCAAGTACAAGGTCGTGAAGCCAGCGCTTCTTGCATGGTCACAGATACCTTCGATCAACTGCGCCGCAAGCCCTCGCCTTCGCGCTTCAGGTTTGATGAAGACACACGCAAGCCACGGGCCCAGATCCGGCCGGTCAGCCAGGTCGTTACTGGCAAGCGAAGCGCCACCCAGCAACTCGCCTCGCTCCGTTGCGATCAGGCACTTCCAGCGGCCATCACGCTGTCCATCGGCGAACTCCTGTTGCCAGCTTGAAAGCGATTGCTGGGCAAATTCATAACGGAATTCTTGATAAAGCCATTCGGCCATGACGCCGCACTGGTCCATTTGTGTATCGAGCCAATCCACTCGCAGCATTTGCAACACTCCTTGTCTGTTTTTCCCGCCGATAGTAACCGCCGCTGGCAGCCAAATACTCACTTCAACTAGCATGGGACGCCAGGCAAAGACTGCCTGAGAGCACGCTCCTTCATGCGATTTAACATGACGTATCTCTCATGACTGCCTTCTACCTCAAGCTGTTCATCACACCTGCACTGATGCTGTTGATCTCCTTGGCTGGAAAGCGCTGGGGCGCCCAGATCGGCGGGCTGCTGTCGGGGCTGCCCCTCACCTCGGCGCTGGTCATGCTGTTTCTCAGCCTGGAGCAGGGAGAGACCTTTGCCTCCATGGCCGTACCCGGCGCCCTGGCCGGGCTGGCTGCGATCCAGGCGACCTACCTGTTTTACTTCCTGGTCACCCGACGCACTTCTGCGTTTAGCGGATGTTGTGCGGCGCTGGTTTTCTACGGCTCGACTGCGTTCGCGATGAGTCGTTTGGGGTGGCTGGCACTCTCTATCATCGCCACGCTGCTGCTGGTCGCGGTGATCATTGTGGTCACGTCGAAACAAGCACAGACAAAGGCAGCGCAGTATGTCCCCCTGCCCCGCTGGGTCATCCCGATGCGCATGGTGACGGCCACCCTGCTGCTCCTGGCAATCACGGCAAGCGCTGAGTGGCTTGGGCCGGTGGCCAGCGGGTTGCTGGCGCCGATACCGGTGATCGCCTGGCCGCTTGCCGTCTTCGCCCATGTGCAGGGCGGGCATCACGAGCTGGGCGCAATCGTGCGCGGCAATGCGATCGGGGCTGTTGGTGTGGTGGGCTTCTATCTGACCGTCAAGGTTTCGATTCTGCAATGGGGCGCCGTGCTGTCCATCACTACGGCCGTCATGCTGGCCGTAGTGATGACATTCATGCTCGCCAGGTTGCTGGCTGCACGGTAGCGGTTGCTTCAGGCCGGGGAAGGCGCCGTCAGCAGGTACCCGTCCAGCTCTTCGATCACGCTCATCGACAGCGTCATCTGTGCATCGATACGCGTATCCAGCGTCCCGATCATCTGCTTGTCTCGCTCAGCACGGACCACGCCGAACAGATCGATCTTGTCGAGCAGGTAGCAGACAAAGGTCATGCTCAGCGCGGTCGCGGCCCCCACCAGCACAGCCGTCAGCACAGCGGCAAAGGGTGCAAACAGGGGGACCCCGAGAATAAGCTTCTCGACCACCTCTTCCAGGGCCACGCCACCCACCACGACGCCGCCCGCAGCGAGCAACTTCAAGGCTTCATGTGCCGCCTGGGCGAAGGTCATGTCCTTGGGCGGGAACAAGAAGGTCTTGAGTGCCTTGAGCAACGAGAAGATCCCTTCGCGGATCATCCGTACCGCACGTTTGCCGGTGGTGACGAACAGGTTGATCATCACGGTCACGGCATTGGACACGAAGCCGGAAATGAAGCCGCCGCTGAAACCGTGCAGCATTTGCTCCCATCGCCCCGCTACCTTGACGCCCACACGCTTGAGGCGCTCGCCCAGTTCGGCAAGGATGGTGTCGCTCTGGCGGCCGTTGCGGAACAGGTCCTTGACCTCGTCCAGGGCGCCGCTGAACAGTTCGACCATGAGCATGCCGAAGGCCTGCTGGCTGCCCATCTTCAAGCCTTCGTTCATGCCAGTCTGGGCGGCGTGGGCGGTGTAGTAGGCGGCTTTTTCCGAGGTGCTGGGGGCGTGGCGGTCGGCAGCCGCCTGGCCGCGCTCCACTGCAGCCTCTACACGCTTGCGATCGATACCGTAATATTCTTCGTTGGTAACTTTGCGACCGCTCGATTGCTTATCCAGCCACACCAGCTTTTCATCATCATTCATCGAGCTATTGATGTGGCGCTGAGTGGATATTAGGTTCTCGGTATCCGTCCCGAAATCGGCGCGCTGGGTTTTAGACTGCATGTAGCCACCGTTCTGGTGGTATTTCTTCAGCGGAATGATGTGGTCGGGGCTGGTCTGATCGCCTTTGACCGTTTCACCGGTGTAGCCATCACGCAGATTCTGTTCTTTGTCCAGTTGGCCACGGGTAAACGTCGAACCCACCGATTTATCACCGCCCCCAGCGAATCGCTTGCCTTGGCTGTTCGCCCCCCTGTCATAGTGATCGCGGTTGTATTTTTCTTCGTCAGGATTGGCATAGATGTCCTGCCTGGCATTGTGAACGGTGGTCACATTACCCCCCTGCTTGTCGTACACCGCCAGGAACTTACCCAGCCCCAGTGGACCGGCAATGGCGCCGATAATGTCGCGCTGCGCCTTGGACAACAGCTCGTTCACCCGGGCCTGGTCGAATTCCTGCTCAAGCTCGCCGAGCAGCTCGCGAGCATCCTGGGGGGCGGCCTGCAGCGTGAAGCTCAACGAGGCGTGATAGTCCAGGCTGGCGAGACGTGCGCTGTCGGTCGGCCTGGCCAGCAGCGCCGCGACCTCTTCAGGGGCGGCAGCGGCGTGAAGCAGCGGGCGGTTGGCCAGTTGCTCGCGCAGGGCCTGTTGTTTTCTGAACTGTTCGAGCTTGCTCATCGGGCGGCTTCCTTACGCGGATTTCAGGCTGTTCCAGGCTTGCATGAAGGCCGCTTCCTGCGGGTGCACGGCATCGTCCGAGTGCACGACCAGGTTGATGATGTCGTCGAAAATGGACAGGCTCATGCCCGATTTTTTCGCCAGCTCAAAGGCTTCCTTCACGGTTGGCGGCTGCTGGTAGAGCGACTCGATTTTGGCTTTGATCGCCTCTGGAATGGCGCCGGCGGCGAGGCCGGTGATGAACAGCTCGATGTTGGCCCGTTCGTCTGCGGTGATATCGCCGTCGCATTGGGCGGTCGCGACAGCCACGGCGTTCAGGGCGATGATTGCATTGAAGTGTTCGCCGGCTGCCTTGAGGCTTTCCATGGCTTTTTCCAGGCGCTCTTTGAGCATCGTGATCTCAGCCAGCTGCTCGGCCTTGGCTTGCTTGACGCCAGCATCGAACCCGGCCTTGCGTGCTTCCTCGTCGCCGTCCATGTTCGCGGCCACCACGGCACCGGCAACGCCAGCGCCCACGGCAGCAGCGATAGTGCCAGCACCGGCCAGTGAGCCCAGCAGGCTGGCGCCACCGATCAGCGATCCGCCGCCGGTAAAGGGCGCTGCGGCGACGGCCCCCACGCCGATCGCGGCACCACCGAGCACTTTCAGGTAGTCAATTTCCTTCTCGCCGGAGACCACGTCGCCTACGTAATCGCGCGTGGCGTCGTAGCCGTTGGAGACGGTTTCGCGAGTCGCGTCGTAAGCGTCGGACACAGCGTAACCCACTGTTTCTGCCGCGTCGGACAGCGTCTCGGCAGTGGAGCTGTAGATATTGGAGGCTGTTTCGGACACTGTCTCGGCCACATTGCCGACCGTTTCGCGGGTGGCGTCATACGCATCGGAGACGGTATCGGCCACTTTGTCAGCCACATCGCTGACGGCGTCTTTTGCCGAGTCGTAAGCGCGAGACAGGGCGTCGCCGATAGACGAGAAAATAAAGGTGCAGCCCACTGCGTCGCGGGCCATCGGTTCGCACTCATGGCTAACCAGGTTGGCACCGAAACCTTGAGTCGATTGCAGGAAGATACGTCGATACATGAGCAGGCCATCCGTGGTGGACAAAAGTGCCTGCGATTCTCCATAGGGTGCGAGTGATGTCAATATGCCTGTAGTGGCATTTTAGAATGCCACTGCTCATGCGACACAAGGGCCCCGCCATTGGCCGGGTACCTACTCATACAGCCAGGGCTTCAACGCCTCCAGGTTTTTCACCACAATCTGCTGTGCCGAGGCCTTGGGCTCAAGCTTCTTCGGATCGATCTGGTAGCGCTGCAACACATAACCCACCAGCGCACACCGCGTCGGTATCACCAGCTCACCGTGCTCCATCCCGAAGTCGACCTCGATGATCGCCTTTTGCTCGGGCTTCAAACGCGAGTCCGGCTCGATGACCACATCGACCAGGGTGTTCCACTCCTCATCCTCGTCGATCAGGTGCTCGCTCATCCGCTCGAACTCCGGCGCCCCGCGGAAGCGGCTCAAGACAAAATCCCGATACTTGCGATTCTTCTCGCAATACGCCCGCACATGCCAACGCATACCCGTGTAGACCAGGGTGTGCGGCGCTATCAGCCGCATCTCCGGCACGGGGTTGGACAGCGACACATACTCGATGGCGATGACCTCGCCATTTCGGCAAGCCTTGAGCAGTGGCCGCAGCACTTGGGGACGAATCGTGCGGTCCGGCACCTCCAGTACCTTGGTATGCGCATAAGCCAGTGCCAACCCCTCCACATGCGGTGCCCGCGAGTGGGTCTGGTTCAGCAGCTGCAGATAGGCATTGGCACTGTCCTCGATGAACAGCGGGGTGAAGTGCTTGCCCGGTACATAACCCTTCAGCTGCTTGTCATATGTAAGGTTTTCAGGCGCATGCTCGGTGATGTAGGTGTTGATGTCCTTGGACGCTTGCTGGCGGCTGATGCCGAAGCTCTGCATCAGGTGGCCCGTGGTGAGGCGGCCTTCCCACCAGGCCACCGTTTCGATCAAGCGATAGCGAAGTGCCAGGTCCCAGCGGACCTGGTCGATCTCTTGTGTGCGTTTCATGGCCTGTCCATGTGCGTGGTTTGTTTACCTGTACAAGTCTACAATCTATACGTGTAATAAATCACTACATATCCTTTGGCTGTCTTCGTAACAAACGACTTAGCGAAAGGACTGAACATGACTACGACGGATGTGATTTCGGCAGTTGCCCTGGCGATGATGGTGGTGATTGCTGTGTTGCTGCTGGCCCACTATCTGAAGTTGCAAAAGCTGTGGGACACCATTGTCAGTTGCCGTACGACGTTGCGCTGGGCGCGCATTCATGCGTCGGAGAACAAGGCGCTTCGGTCGGCACTGCGTGCTGAGCGGGCGCATGTGGACCAGTTGCAGAGGAAGGTGACGTTGCTGGAGGAGTTGTTGCCCGAAGGCAAATGAATACTGCCCGCGGGTGCAGGCTCAAGGCTGGCACTCCCGGCCCTGAGCATGTAGGGAATTGAAGTCAGTCCACCGACCCGGCCTGCACCTCCTGCAGGAACGCCAGCAGATGCTCGTTGAATGCCTGCGGCGCTTCCTCCATCACGAAGTGCCCGCACTCAGGGATGACCACCCCGCGCAGCGATCGTGCGCGCCCCTTCAGCGTCTGCAACGGCGCATCGCCCGTGGCATGCTGCGCCCCGATCGCCAGTACCGGCATCTCCAGTTCGCGCTGGGCGCGCTCTGTGTTCTGGCGGATGGTTTCGGGGATCGCCCGGTAATACTCGAAGCCACCCCGCAGGCCACCCGGCGTCGAATAGGCGCGGATGTAGACGTCCGACGCCACGCTGTGACGGCGCACAGCCCAGAGGTCGAACATGAAGTTCAGATAGCCCTCCTCACGGCCGGCAATCAGGAACTCCGGCAAGTCGCGCAGCTGGTTGAACAGGAAGTGCCAAAGGAAGATGTTCTCCTGCGGCGCAACGAAGATCGGCGGCGCCGCGGCCAAGCCGGGAATCACGGCTTCGGCCACCGCCAGGCTCCTCACCGCCTGCGGCTGGTCGCTGGCCAGCGCATAGGCTACCCACATGCCCACGTCATGGCCGACCAGGTGGTAGCGGTCGTGGCCGAGCTGAGCCATGGCCTGGTGCAGCAGCCGGGCGATAGTGCCGGTGTCATAGCCCTGGGCCGGGCGATCGGAGTCACCCAGGCCCGGCGGATCGACGGCGATGGCCATGAAGCCGCGCCCGGCCAGCGCCTGCATCACATGGCGCCAGGCATACCAGGTCTGCGGCCAGCCCGGCACCAGCAGCACCGGCTCGCCCTCGCCCGCCACCACGCAATGGATACGCAGGCCGTCCACCTGCATATAGGAATGGGTGAACCCATTGACCGAAGAATCGAGAGGTACCGTCATGCGCCTGCCTCCTGCGTGTGCACGCCGAGCATCCGGCGAATCTGCCCGGCGTCGACCGGCGCGCCGGCAAAATCGTCGAACACCTGCTCGGTCACCCGGATGATGTGGCGGTTGATGAATGCCACGCCTTCGCGGGCGCCGTCCTCCTGGTCTTTCAGGCAGCACTCCCACTCCAGCGTCGCCCAGCCGGCATAGTCGTACTGCGCCAGCTTGGAAAAGATCCGCTTGAAATCCACCTGCCCATCGCCCAGCGAGCGGAACCGCCCGGCCCGATCGGCCCAGCCGCTGTAGCCGCCATACACCCCCTGGCGGGCGCTGGGATAAAACTCGGCGTCCTTGACGTGGAACATGCGAATGAACGGGTGATAGAGGTCCAGGTAGCCGAGGTAGTCCAGTTGCTGGAGCACGAAGTGGCTGGGGTCGAAGAGGATCCGGCAGCGCTCGTGCTCACCCACCAGGGCGTGGAAGCGTTCGAAGCTGGTGCCGTCGTGCAGGTCTTCGGCGGGATGGATCTCGTAGCACAGGTTGACGCCCTGCTCGTCACACACATCGAGGATCGGCCGCCAGCGCCGCGCCAGTTCCTCGAAGGCCGTCTCGATCAGCCCTTCAGGGCGCTGCGGAAACGGGAACAGATACGGCCAGGCCAGCGAACCGGAGAAGGTGCCCATGTCTTCCAGGCCGAGGTTGCGACTGGCCCGCGCCGCCAGCTTCACCTGCTCGATGGCCCAGGCGCTGCGTTCTGCAGGGTGCCCGCGCAAGGCCGCGGGGGCAAAGGCATCGCACATCGCGTCGTAGGCGGGATGCACCGCGACCAACTGACCGAACATATGGGTGCTCAGCTCACTGATCTGCAAGCCGCGCTCGGCCAGCCTGCCCTTGATGTCTTCACAGTAACCGTGGCTTTGCGCCGCTTGCGCGACATCGAACAGACGCGCGTCCCAGGCCGGCACCTGCAGGGCCTTGAAGCCCAGGCCGCTGGCCCAGTCGGCGATGCTGTCCAGGCTGTTGAACGGAGGTTGGTCACCACTGAACTGGGCGAGATGGAGACTGGGGCCTTTGAGGGTTCTCATACGATCGATCCTATTGTTTGTCGATCGACAAACAATAGGATCGATCAATGCTGGCCGTCAACCCCGAGTTGGATAGAATGGTCGCCCACCCCATTCAAGGCAGGCAGGCGATGGCAGGACGTCCCAGGGAGTTCGACAAACAGGAAGCGTTGCGCAAGGCGATGCGGTTGTTCTGGGAACACGGCTATGAAGGCACGTCGATGTCGATGTTGGTGTCCGCGCTGGGCATCGCGTCGGCGCGGATCTATGCGGCGTTTGGCAGCAAGCAGCAGTTGTTCGAAGAGGCTGTGGCGCTGTATGAATCGGCTGAAGGTGGCTTCGCCGATCGCGCCCTGGAGATGCCGGATATTCGTCAGGCGTTGGCGCAGATGCTCGATGCGGCTATCGGCACCTACACTCGGGCCGGTGAACCGCGTGGCTGTTTGGTGGTGAGCGCGGCCAGTGGTGTGGCGCCGGAAAATACCGGGGTTCTTACCTGGTTGTCCGGGCATCGTCTGCAGCGGACCGAGTCGATCATTTCGCGGCTGCACAAGGCCCGCGCTGACGGCCAGTTGCCTACCGATGCGGACGTTGAGGCATTGGGGCATTTCTATGCCACGTTCCTGCACGGGATCTCGGTGCAGGCGCGGGATGGGGTGTCGGCGGATGCGCTGCGTAGTGCCTGCAAGTGTGCATTGGCAGTGTTGCCGGAGAGTGATCGGCGATAGCTGGTGTTCAGGGGGCTGTGGTCGGTTCTGCCTAGGCCCCTCCCCTTGAATCTGCACTCCAACCTCGCTACCCTCCTCCTGTCGCTGTAAATCCAGCGACTCGGGCTTGGCGGCCCGGGACGAAGGCGCAAAGCGCCCCATTTTCACCATCGCAGGCGCTTTTTTTGTGCCCGCGATGCTGCTTTATGGCGGGCTGCGCATGGACTTCTTCGGAAGTGCCGGTTCCTTCGTACCGGTCCGCCAACCTTGCGTAGTCCGTCACCCTTCCCTGCTTGGCGGCAGTCGGTGGCGGATCCTTTAACTACGAAGGAGCACCACAATGACAAAGCCTGTCCCCGATCCCCCGTTTGTCACCAAAACCAGCACTACTTTCGGCTCCTGTAACAGCAGCCATGCCCCATTGTTTGCCGTCCGCACCGGAGTCTCGTCCGAAGACGCCCTGGTCCATGCCAGTGTCTTGCTGAGAAGCGCTTACCAGACCAATGCACAGGCCTGTGAGAAGGTCGAGCCTGATGTTCGTGGGCTGCTCTGGGCTACCCAGCATTCGCTGGAAATGAGCCTGGCGCTGGTGGAGGCGTTGCTGGATGAGGTGGAGGCGCGATCCACGACGGCGGCGTTAGTGCGTCGTGCTGGGCAGGTGGATCACGCTTCAGTTGAGTGATTGTTGAAGGTTGTGCCAAGGGCCGCAGGTGCGGCCTATCGATATGGAATGGCGATTTGAGCTGGTGTCCGGCGTTGGGTGGGAGGGCTGGGTGTTGCTTTGCGCCTGGGTTGCTAGCGATTGCAGACTGGCGACAGCGGCTGCGAGTTCGCGATGCAGTTCCGTGTGAAGCACAAATCTGGACCGTCTATTGCGCCCTGGATGGAACGTTTTCCTTTTTTGCTGCCCGTCATGACCGGCAGCAATCTTTCGACAAGGGAGCGGTCGTTCTGTAGCAGTCAATGTAATTTGAGCTCGACAAAAATACTGGCTATGCATACAGTAAAGGTATCGATCACTCTCAATGGCTCTGTTGACCGTTCGGGGAAAACGGGCGGCAGACCAATGGCCATTTGCAGGCCACCTCTGAGTCTCGTAATCTCACATTGATATTACTGAAACGGAAGTCGATCTGTGATCACGCTAAAAACCGCCATCATCCACAGCTTCAAGAAAATTGTTCATACAGATCTCGTTTCTGACGTGGTGAAAAAGGACGTTGTCCTCGATACACGAAACCCAGCGTTAGAGTCCCTTGTCGAAGGCATCAACGGCCTGATTGGTAAAGAAGGGAACAGTGTGGTCTACGGACAATTTGCAGACGACGGTCGCCAAGGCCCATTTCCCGATCGGTTTAGTGCATTCGTCGATGTCTGTGATGATGAGGCTGAATTTATCGCTTTAACCCATTTGGCCATGGATCAACTGGTCGAGCAGGCGAAGGATCAAACCTTGGCTACCGGCGGTCATATTCTCTGCGCGCAGTACACCTCAGGAGCTTCTGACTTCTTTCTAGTCGCCAGTATCAAGCAGCGTGGGGGCATTCAGCTCGATGAGAACTATGTGCCCAAAGCTATCCAGGAAGTGGACCTGAAGACTGTTCAGCAGGCAGCCAGGATCAACTTGGTGAAATTCGCGACGGTCACTGCCGCCGCCATGCTTGCTGCTGAAGGCAACGCAGTTGTAGATGCTGCGGACGCAGAAGAGGTTGATACGACCTATCTTTGCTTTATCAGCCGTGGCCGAGACAGCCAGGCGTCTGACTATTTTATCTCCGCCTTGGGATGTGCCAAAGGCGTGGCATCCGGCCGGGCAACCAAAAATGCCATTGATTACGTTGGTCGTTTCTTCCGCAACAATAAACAACTCAAGCCCTTTGCCTACAAGGCGAAAGAGGCGGTTGTCCGGTACTTGCAGGACCGGCTGGCGGATGGCAAATCTGCTCGGCTGGATGCGATCTGCCATGCGGCAATTCAGCACGTTCCACCTGATCTGGTCGATGAGATCGCAGGGCTGAAAGACTATCTCAACGACGAAAAACATCGAGTTCCTGAGGATTTCACCGTCAATCCAAAATCGCTGAAAGAGAAGACCAGGATTAAAGGCGAAGCTGCGAGCTGGTCACTTCAATTTGAACGTGGTGCTTTGGGGAAGGAGCCAAATTCCGATGTTTATTATGATGAGGGTCGTAAGAAGCTAACCCTATCTAACATGAACCAGGAGCTGGTCGATTTGATTGAGAAAGAGCTTCAGGCCAGGGTTGGGTAAACCATGTTCTCCAATGTCGTGGCCCTGTACCGGGCAATGGGAGCACCAGCCATCGAAGGTGGTGTAGCCTCCTATGATGGACCGCTCACTCCCGACATCACGGCCGCGCTGCAGGGATGCAAGGATTTGCAGCCCGAGTTTGGCAAAATCCAGCATCATGAAATAGTTGAAGGTGGTGCAGTAGAGATCGAACTCCGCCTACCCACGAATGAATCTGGCCGATTTTACGCGAACGTGAGCGATTTGGCACGTAATGGCTCACTGGGGAAAGGGCAGTTTCCACAGAATGTATACGTAGTTGACTTAGATTGGGCCGATTTCGACGGTGGCGAACCGACACAAATTAAAGGGCTCAGACGGGTCTGTAGGCTGATCGAACTTTTGGCGTTGTTAGCAATCGGGGTAGACAAGGACAGCAGTCCAGACACCTATAATTTGTTCTTCGCTTTGCCTCCCGATGGCGCAAAACCGCCCAGGACGTTTCTTCTGCCGACTGTGGTTGATGAAAATGTACTTGGGCATGAGCTCAGACACGTGAGTCTGCTAGAGGAGATCCTCAACCGTAAAAATGAAAACAAGGCTCACCTCTCAGAACGCAAGCTCATGATTCGGATGGCAATTGCCAGTGTAATTGAGAAGTTTGAAAGCGAGCCAAATCACTTCCTCGTAATTGTTCGCGAATGGAATGAGGTCCTAGCTACCTACCGTGCCAACTTGCAAACATACGTCTACAGTTTCTCATTCGAGAAGGCTCGACGTGAATTGGCACAGGCGGAAATTGACTACGGGACCAAGCTCAGCGGCGTGCTGGGGGACATTGCCGGAAAAATGCTGGCGCTCCCGATCTCTTTTGCTGGATGGGTAGCCCTGAACAACAGCACTTCTCCGTTTGAAGGATTCGTTTTGGTACTTGGTTTGATTGTCGTGTCGCTGGTCCTACTCGCAATCCTGCACAATCAGACGCTACAGACGAACCGCTTATTACATAGCTTCAATGTTGTTTTCGACGACTTCAAAGACAAAATCAAAACCTATCCCCCCAAGCTTCAAGGCCTGCTCAAAATTACAATTGAGCAAGTCGAAACGCAGGGGCGTACTTTGCGGCGCACCTTTCTGTTATTGCAGGGACTGGCATTATTACCCGGGGCCGGGGCGGCGCTATTGGCTCTCATAAAATATTGGGACTCGCTGCTATGGGTTGCTGTGACTGCTATTTCGGCAATTTCCGCAGCCCCTTATATTGATCCTATTTTTCTAAGTCCATAGGCGAGGCCTGCGCATGGCATCTCATGCATGCATCAACGGAAACCCCGCTACGATCTAACTTAGCGACAATTCATGGACTAGCTGTGTTTTAGAAATTCGCTCCAGCAGAGGCCTCCCTACTAAGGTTAACTTATTGATACGAGCTGATTAGTGTATTGAACAGTTCATCAATAGAGGGGCCGGCCTCATAGCCTGCGCCTCTACTTTCTTTCCAGATTTCATACGCATGTGCGGACTGCTCGTCATGATAAGCCTCAAGCTCACCAATTTTCTCTGCAATCCATGCGCACTCCGAAGACACATCGACCTCTATTGCTTCGCTTAAAGCAAGTACATCTTGCTCTAAAGATTCGCATTCAGATACTGAGCCCATTTCAGATAGCTCTTCTCTGAAACTGTCATCTAGGTATTGTTCTATCGCCCTTGCAAGCAACTCTGAGCGGGAGGCGCTAGGGCGCTTATCAATAATGCTTAAAAGCGAACACAGTTCATTTGATCGAGCACCATTCAATGAATGATTTAATAAAGTGTCGATGATGAAGTCCAGATAAAACTCTTTATCCTTGGCGGAAATGGCATTACCTTTGTAAAGCTGCTTGAATACATCTGTCCCGCTAACAATATTTGGTACCGATTGCACCCATGAGCTTGATAGCACTTCAAGGGCTTCCAGCGCAATCGCTTGCATGCGCTGGGAAACTATAGATGACGCTATTTGTAATACTGTGTCGGTTCGACTTTCCAGGGAGTTAGAGTAGTAATAGAAAGGCTCAGAGTTGTACGTAACAGCCGCAGGGGCCTTAAGCAGTCTTTCGACTGTTTGTGCTAGCCGATCAGATTCGCGTAAAAGACAATCAAAAATCCTTGTACTTTCTTCTGCTTTAGCAAACACCCAGATGCGTCGGAGTTGAGGGAAATATTCAGCGGCATCTATTAGGTCTATTAAATTGGAAGTATCCTGTCGAACTACTTCGTTCAGCATATCTAGAACAGAGGGATTAATAAACTCCAGCTTAGCGCCCGGCCTTATAAAAGACCCATTCACCTCCGCTAAAGCCTTGCGCCAATCAGACGGCTGGGTGCGGAATCCATAATGGTCTGATCGAATGCCGTGAAGGGTATTGTAAGACCTCTCCAAATTCCTCAGATCAGTTTTACCGCCGCATAGATATAGCGCTAAAAGCACGCTTCTAGCTGCGTCACTAATCTGGTTTTCATACGCGTGCGACCATATCTCAGCAGGATTTTCTAACAAGTTTTTTACGAAGTCTTGATATTTCTCCGAGGGAGCCGATTTAACTCTATGATAGGACGACAGCCATTCTATAAGCCGAGGATTAAATTTGGCATGCTCTACGATTGTTGTGTAGAAGCGATCTTTTAGCAAGGCTGACACATAATCTTTCGGCAGCTCACTAAAATATATGTGATTATATAAAATTAGCGCCCGCTGATGCTGAGTGTAATCAGATATCTCGAGAACGCAGTGCCTGTCGATAATGGTAGAGTGCTTAAGCTTCTCAGAAATTGCTATCGCTTGCCTCAGGATATGTTCGCGAGTGGTCAGTATAAGAACTGAATTCGGGGAGCTCTGCACTAATTCAATAAAGTCCAGAATCTCTCTGTCTTCATTTCGTGTAAAAGATGAGCCGCTCTCGCCAAGGAATGTGGCTCCTATGAAATCATCATAGTAAAAAATCTGCTTTTTGCCTTTTTGATAGCGCTCTCGGCCACTCCGGAAGCCATCCACGATTGATACTACTTCGTAACCCTGCTCAAGGTAATTGAATAGCAGCATTTTAGCCAAGCTGGTTTTTCCAACTCCGGGCGCACCGGAAATGATTGCGACATGCTCTTTATCCAACATTTTCAAAGCTCTAGGGAATGCGGCACTGCTTACATAACGCTGTATATCCCTGTGAACACGTTGCGCATCGAACTCGCTTTGCGTTAGAGAGGCGTTGTGGATGACGCGATCTAGAACAACTTTACTTGCCAGCCACAGCTTGTAGTGCGTCATCTCGACACTGGGAAAAATAGTGAGGAGGTTATTCAAATCGTCTCGACCGACAATGTCAGCAGAGGAAAGTAATGGGTCGAATAGTTTCGCGATGCTTAGCTTATTTTCCGGAGTCAACCCAACTGAAGTTACTAAAATGTAGCGCGTCGGATTTAATTTTTGAGCTTTTATGCTTTCTTTGCTAAGGCTGCTCAACAGCCCCGTAAATCCAGTGCCGCTGTAGTGTTTGCATTGCACTATTGTATTCAGGGACGCGTGTGCGATACGGAAGTCAATCCCGCCATCTCTTCCAGACTTAAAAGATTCTAAAATTATCTGATCCCGTGCCTGGATGAGGTCTCGAGCAAGCTCCTCAAAGTCATTAGGGGAAAGCTGTTTGAAATCATAGCTAGGCATTATTAGCGTCCGTCCAGCCGGGCTTATTCGCATTGCGAATATTGACATTATATCTTGAGTACAACCTTCGTTTACTAGAAATGAAAATTTCTATAGCTCCAGTCCAACACTCTAGCTCCAAGCATATCACCACCGTCACAGCAGGGGTATTTGAGTGGGGACACAGTGCCACCATGATCCTGCGAGCTTTGTTAAATAGGGGGCTTGGCTACCTATTCACATCTCGAAGAAGGACCGCAAATGGCGCTGATCAGCAAGATCATGCCTTAAAGTCCTGATGATCCACTTTTGGTCGAAATCTACCAACTAGGTCCTGCCTTGCAGCTTCCCCATGCAATCAATTTTCCACCTACTTCAGATCGTAACTTGCCTCAGGTTCCGAAAAAGCGAAAGCACACCACCCATCGCTTTTCCCGATACAACCCATTTTCCCCCTCCCCAAAAAACCGATGACAATCCCCCCCATCAAACCCAACCACTCAGGTGTTGTCATGCTCACGTCCCACAAATCCCTCACCGAGCGTATCGTCCACGCCGTAGGCTTCGAGGCCATTGCCGTGCTGATCTGTGCACCCATCGGTGCCTGGTTGCTGAACCGTTCGGTACTGGAGGTGGGTGCCCTGGCGCTGGTGTTGTCGACCGTGGCGATGCTCTGGAACATGCTCTACAACACCGTTTTCGACCACCTCTGGCCGGTCGAGCGGGTGGCCCGTGGGGTCAAGGTGCGGGCGCTGCATGCGGCGGGCTTCGAGATCGGGTTCGTGGTGATCGGGGTGCCGATCGCGGCGTTGATGCTCAATCTGTCGCTGGTGCAGGCGTTCGTGCTGGAGATCGGTTTCTTCGCCTTTATGCTGCCCTACACCATGGCCTACAACTGGGCCTACGACTTGCTGCGCCAGCGGCTGCTCAAAGGCCGGATCGGCGGGCTGCAGGTGCAGTAAGGCTATTGGGTATCAGGGCGTTTATGGTTTAGCCTTTAGCACATAGCTAAAGACTGGCACTGGACGCCCATGAACATTCACGATATCCGCAAGTCCAACCTGCTCCGGCTGATCGGTACCCAGCGCAAGGCCAGTTGCGCCGAGCGCTGGGGCATGAGCCCGGCGCATTTGAGTCAGGTGCTTTCGCACAAGACCGAGAAGAACCTCGGCGACGAAGTCGCCCGGCGCATCGAGGCCGCCGAAGGCCTGGAAGGCGGCTGGATGGATGTGCTGCAGGACCAGGCCGTCGCACCGCCCACGCCGGGCTTCGTCACTATCCCCCACTTCGATATCCGCGCCTCCATGGGCCGAGGCCAGACGCCGCCGAGCCAGGTCGAGGTGATCCGCGACCTGACGGTGCACCAGGACTGGCTGCGCAGCCAGGGCGTTTGCTATTCCAGCCTGCACAACCTGGCGGTGATTGCCGGCGACGGCGACAGCATGGCCGGCACCTTCAATGACGGTGACGCGCTGCTGGTGGACCGGGGCATCACTGAGGTGCGTACCGACGCTATCTATGTGTTCAGCCTCGATGGCGATCTGTTTATCAAGCGGCTGCAACGGCTCACCGACGGGGCCTTGCGGATGATTTCCGACAATCCGCTGTACCCGCCCCTGCTGATCGAAGGCGCCGCGCTGGACAAGCTGCATATCCAGGCGCGGGTGCTGCTGGTGTGGAACGCCCGTCGATTGTGACCGGTGACGGGGTTGGCCTCGTGAAATTTATCTGGTAGTTTTTCATGAAAATATACCAATAAAAATTCACGAGACCCGCCATGTTCAAGCAATCCGCCCAGCATGTCGCCAGCTATTACGCCCGTACCTTCCCTGCTCCGATCCCGCTGCGCCCTTCCCTGCATGCGTCCATCGACACTGAGGTGCTGATCGTCGGCGCCGGTTTCAGTGGCCTGCACACGGCGCTGCGCCTGGCCCTGGCCGGCAAGCGGGTGACGCTGGTGGAAGCCAGTCGGGTGGCCTGGGCGGCGTCCGGGCGCAATGGCGGGCAGGCGCTGCTGGGCTGGTCGTGCGATATGGCGCCGCTGGAAAACGCCCTGGGCGTCGAGCGCGCCCGGCGGTTGTGGGACAGCATGCGCTGGGCCGCCGCCGAGCTGCGTGAATTGCCGCGCCGGCATGGCTTCAATATCGATTATCGGCCCGGCAGCCTGTGGACGGCGGTACTGCCACGGCGGGTCGGTATGCTGCATGAGGCCCAGCATGAGGCTTCGCACAAGTGGGGTTACGACCAGCTGCGGGTGATCGAACGCCACGAGCTGCCCGAGTGGATCGACAGCCCGCGTTACCAGGCGGCGCTGTATGACCCCGAAGGCGCCCACCTCAATCCGCTGAAGCTGGCCCAGGGCCTGGCTTCGGCCATCGAGGCAGCCGGCGGACGCCTGTATGAGCAGACCCGGGTGCTCGACTACCGGGAAACCGCCAACGGCTTCGTCGCCCGCACCGAGCACGGCGAGGTGCGCAGCGATGTGCTGGTGCTGGCCTGCAATGCCTATATCGACAGCCTCGACCGGCAACTGTCGCGGCGGCTGTTGCCGGTGGGTTCCTACCAGGTGGCGACCGTGCCGCTGGACCCGGCCCTGGCCCATTCGCTGCTGCCGCGCAACAGCTGTGTGATCGACAACCAGTTCGTGCCCGACTATTTCCGCCTGACCCCGGATCACCGCCTGCTGTTCGGCGGCGGCTGCACCTACCTGGGCGGTATTCCCCGCGATGTCGCGGCGGCTACCCGGCCGGTGCTGGAGCGCGCCTTTCCGCAACTGCGCGGGGTGGCGATCGAGCATGCCTGGGGCGGGCACCTGGATTGCAGCCTCAAGCGCACGCCGGATATCGGCCGCGCCGGGCAGCGCTACTGGTTGCAGGGCTTTTCCGGGCATGGCGTACTGCCGACCCTGGCCGGCGCCCGTGCCGTCAGCGATGCCATTCTCGGCGACTCCGAACTGCTGGCGTTGTACCAGGCCATCGACAATGGCCGCTTCCCCGGCGGCGACCTGCTCGCCGCACCGCTGGAAGCGGCGGCCAAGGCCTGGTACCGCCTGCGCGACACTATTTGAGAGGACAGCACCATGGATATGCAGGATGAAATCGAAGGCTTGGCGATCCTGATCCGTGACTTGCGCAAGCACCGCAACCTGACCCTGGGCGAGCTGGCCCAGCGCATCGACCGCTCGGTGGGCTTCTTGTCCCAGGTCGAGCGCGGCCTGTCGCGCCCCACCGTGGCGGACCTGACCGCCATCAGCGAAAGCCTGGATGTGCCCACCACCTACTTCTACAACCTGAGCAAGCCCCGGCAAATCGACTGGGTCACCCGCCCGGGCGAGCGCCGCACCCTGTACTACGCCGGCGGCATCACCGACGTGCTGGTCTCGCCCAAGCTCACCGGCGGCTTTTCCATGCTCGAAAGCCACCTGGCGCCGGGCGCCACCAGTGGTGAAGGCCATCTGGACGACAGCTCCGAGCAAGGCGGCTTCGTACTCGAAGGTGAGCTGAGCCTGTGGCTCGACGACAACCCGGAGCCGGTCACCCTGGGCCCCAACGACAGTTTTCAGCTACCGCCGCACAGCCAGTTTCGCTACGCCAATCTGACAGAACATCCGACACGGGTGCTCTGGGTATTCCGTTAACCACGCTGCAGGATCGCAATAAGATGACAACAACAAAAAGCTTTCCCGATCTGCTCAGTGAAGTCCGTCATTTCCGCACCCTCAATCCTGACGTGCGCTATGTCGATCTGATCAGTCTGGACATTCCCGGGCATTTCTACGGCAAGCGCTACCCGATCGACATGCTGGAAAAGGTCGCCGCCGGCAGCCCCCTGAAGCTGCCGCAGAACTGCGTGTTGCTGGGGGTCCAGGGTGGCCTGTTCCCGATCGGCGACTACTGCTTCAGCGACGGCGACCCGGACGCGCCACGGCGGCTGATCCCCGGCACCCTCAAGCCGGTGCGCTGGGAAAACCAGCCGTTGGCGCAGATGCTGATCAGCTCCGACGGCACCCAGGCGCCGATCGAGTTCGAGCCGCGGGAAGTGCTGGCCCAGGTGCTGCAGCGTCTGGAGCGGCGTGGTATTCGGCCAGTGGTGGCGTTCGAGCTGGAGTTCTATCTGTTCGACCGTGCGCTCAAGGACGGCCTGCCGCAGTTCCCGCGCGATCCGTTCACCGATGACGCCGACGACCAGCCGAACATGCACATCGAGCGCCTGTCGCGGTATTCCGATGTGCTGCGGGAGATGGTCGAGGCGGCCAACGAACAAGGCGTGGATGCCAACGTGATCACCGCCGAACTCGGCCCTGGCCAGTTCGAGATCAACTTCGGCCACTGCGACGACGGCCTGCGCGCCGCCGACTGGGCCGCGCTGTTCTGCCGCAGCACCCGTGGCGTGGCGCTCAAGCACGGCATGCGCGCCAGCTTCATGAGCAAGCCTTACCTGGACGCGCCGGGCAGCGGCATGCATGTGCATGTGAGCCTGTATGACCGCGACGGCAACAACCTGCTGGCCGCCGATGCCCAGCGGCCTTTGCGCCATGCCGTGGCTGGCTGTTTGGAACTGCTGCCGCACTGCATGCCGATTTTTGCTGCCAACCACAATGCCATGCGCCGGTATGGCGCCATGGTCAATGCGGCCAGCCGTGCGAGCTGGGGTTTCGAGGATCGCGATGCGTGCATTCGCATTCCTGAGTCCGATCCGCGCAACCTGCGCATCGAACACCGGCTGGCGGGTGCTGATGCCAACCCTTATCTGGTGCTGGCGGCGATTCTCAGTGGCATGGAGCATGGGCTGGATGCTGGCCGTGAACCTATTGCGCCGCTCAATGATGATCGCAGCAGCGGTATCGACTTTCCCAAGGACATGCTGGCGGCGGTCAGGGAAATGCACCACCACCCGGTGGTCAACCAGCAGCTGGGCAGCGAGTTCGTGATGGTCTATTGCGAGAACAAGCGCCAGGATCATCTGGCGTTCATGCAGGAAGTGAGTGCGCGGGAGTATCGCTGGTTCATGTGATCGGTTTGTGTGTTCATCGCGGGGGTTTGTGGGAGCTGGCGCAGCCTGCGATCGACTGCGCAGCAGTCGCAATCCGGCCAGCTCATTGGGCCAGGTGTACTGAGGCGGTCTGGTTTTACGGCCGCTTCGCGCCCGATCGCAGCCTATCGGCAGCTCCCACAGAGCCGGGGCATGGCGGGAACCCCTGTGGGAGCTGGCGAAGCCTGCGATCGACTGCGCAGCAGTCGCAATCCGGCCACCTTATTGGGTCAGATGTACTGAGGCGGTCTGGTTTTACGGCCGCTTCGCGCCCGATCGCAGCCTATCGGCAGCTCCCACAGCGTCCGGGGCAGGCCGGAAACCCTTGTAGGAGCTGGCGAAGCCTGCGATCGACTGCACAGCAGTCGCAACCGGGATATCGCGGGCTGGCCTTGCGATGCTGTATGGCCAGCTAAATTACTTTAGCTGCCAGCATTGACGCATCATTTACCCTGAAGCTAAGTTCAAGGACAGGCGCGACACATTTTGTCGCGCCTTCCCCAGTTCAGGAGAACGCCCATGTTCGTCAACATCGACAATCTGATCATCACCACCCCCGTCCCCAAGTCCAGCACCGACCCGGTCGCCCTTGAGCTCACCGGGGCCGAAGCCCTGGAGCAACTCCCCAAAGTCATCGCCACCCTCGCCGACGGTTCGGTATGCTTCACCGCCCCCACCAAGGGCGCCGCCAGCAAGAGCACCCACCGTACCCGCTGCGAATGGAAGGAGCCGCTGTACTGGTCGCTCGCCAGCGCCGCCCTGCACCGCAACCACCAGGTCATGACCCTGACCAAGGTCAACCTCGCGCAAAAGGTGGTGGTCGCACAGTTGCATGTGAAGGACGACGACAGCCCACCGCTCAAGGTGTTCTGGAACAAGGGCAAGATCACCTACGGCTTTCGCAAGAGCTTCAACCAGGCATCACCGGCCAGCGTCACCCTGCTGGCCAACGTGCCGCTGAACGCCGCCTTCACCGTCACCATCGAGGTCAACGACGCCCGCCAGCTGACCCTCACCGCCACGTGCAACGGCGCCAGCGCCAGCACCGGGGTGCTGCAGATGGACAGCAGCTGGAACACCCGCACCTTCAACTTCCACGGCGGGGTGTACAACCAGGTCGACTTCACCGACGACACCCCCACCAGCGATGCCTCGGTGTGCGTGCTCAGCACCCTGCAGCTGCGTCACACCTGAGCTTCTCTTCCAGCCACTGGCAGAAGCTGCGGGTCAAGGCGTTGTCTTCGCTGTCGCGGTGCACCAGCCAGGCCCACTTCGGGCCGCTGACGTCCTGCTCGGTCAAGGGCACCAGGCTGCCCTCCTCCCGCGCCCGCCCGGCCAGCAGTGCGCTGACCAGGGCGATGCCCAGGCCCTGGCTGGCTGCGTCCAGCAGCAGGCCAGGGTCGGAGAAGTTCAGCCCTTGCAGCTTCTGACCGATGTCGGCCCCGCCCTGCAACTGCCAGTGGCTCCAGTCCATTTCGCGCTCGCCATGCAGGGTGGTGCGCGACTCGGCAGACAGCGCCAGCACCCGTGGGTGGCAGGCCGGGTACAGGCGATCGTGCAGCAGTACGCGGAACGCGCATTCGGCCTGGGCGCTGATGTCGTCGCGGATGGCGATGTCGATGGTCTGCTCGCTCATCTCCGGTATCTCGTCGCTGGTGAACAGCCAGACATCCACCTGCGGGTGCTGGCGGTGGAAGTCTTCGAGATGCGGCACCAGCCAGTGCCGGGCAAAGGCCGGGGTGGTGTTGACCACCAGCTGGTTGGGTTTGCGGTACTGCTCCAGGCGGCGGATGCCCACGGCCAGTTGCTGCAGCAGCACCTGGGTGGTGCTGAGCAGGTCGTGGCCGGCATCGGTGAGGGCCACGCTGCGCCCCTGGCGGTAGAACAGCGGCTGCTCCAGGTAGCTTTCCAGGCCCCGGATCTGCTGGCTGATCGCCGACTGGGTCAGGTGCAGCTCCTCGGCCGCCTTGTGGAAGCTGCCCAGGCGCGCCGCCGCTTCAAAACCGCGCAGGGTATTCAGGGGGGGCCAGTGCTTTAGCATTATCGATAAGCCACGCTAATCAGTTTTAGGGAAAATTCATCGTTTGTTTATGCATTAAGCCAGCCATAGCATTGAGTCATCAAGTTTTGACCTCGCCAACACACTGAAAACAAAAACTTAACTCAAGGCTCAACTTCATGCACAAGCACAACGCCACGCACACCGGCTGGTTCATGCCCGCCGAATGGGTACCTCACGCTGCCACCTGGATGGTCTGGCCGCATAACCAGGCTCTCTGGGAATCGACCTGGGGCGTGTCCCTGGCCGAGGTGCAAATCGACTTCGCCCGCGTGGCCAATACCATTGCCCATTTCGAGCCGGTGAAGATGGTGGTCGACCCCAGCGCAGTGGACCGTGCCCGGCAACTGTGTGGGGCCAATATCGAGCTGGTGCAGATCGCCGTCGATGACAGCTGGTGCCGCGATTCGGGCCCCAGCTTCGTCTGCCACCCGCAGCTGGGCATGGCCGGTGTCAGCTGGCGTTTCAACGCCTGGGGCGGCAAGTCCGCGCACGGCCTCGACGAGGGCCTGGCCCGACGTATCCTCAACGGCCTGGGCATGGACTGCTTCGGCACCCACCTGTCCAATGAAGGCGGCGCCATCCACGTCGACGGTGAAGGCACGCTGATCACCACCGAATCGGTGCTGCTCAACGCCAACCGCAACCTGGGCATGAGCAAGCGCGACATCGAGGAGGTATTCGACCGTCTGCTGGGTGTGGAGAAAGTCATCTGGCTGCCGGGCGATCCGGACTACATCACCGGTGACATGACCGATGGCCATGTCGATGGCGTCTGCGCCTTCGCCCGCCCCGCCACCCTGCTGGTCGATGCCACCCGCGATGCTACCGGCACCTATGCCCAGGTGGTGCGGGAAAACCGCCGTGCCCTGGAACTGGCCACTGACGCCCGCGGCCGTCGCTTCGAGCTGATCGACCTGTTCGAGGCCACCGATGCGGTGGATGAAAACGCCGACGTGTTCTGCGCCTCCTACACCAACTTCTACATCTGCAACAACGCGATCATCATGCCGGCCTACGGCATCAAAGCCGACCAGGACGCCGCCGCCACCCTGCAGCAGGCCTTCCCCGACCGCGAAATCGCCCCGGTGCGCATCAACCAGCTGGCCCACGGCGGCGGTGGCGTGCACTGCATTACCCAGCAACAGCCGGCCTGGCCGCTGGTGGGAGGCGCACGATGAGCACCTTGACCGTCGCCACCCTGCAAATGGCCTGCAGTTGGGACCTGGCCGCCAACCTCGACCAGGCCGAGCGCCTGGTGCGCCAGGCGGCCGCCTCCGGCGCCCGGCTGATCCTGCTGCCCGAGTTGTTCGCCACCCCGTACTTCTGCATCGAGCAGCATCATGGCCACCTGGCCCTGGCCGAAACCTTCGAACACAGCCCGCTGCTGCAACGCTTCGCCGCGCTGGCCCGGGAGCTGTCGGTGGTGCTGCCGCTGAGCTGGTACGAGCGCGCCGGCAATGCCTGCTTCAACTCGCTGACCGTGGCCGATGCCGACGGCCGCTTGCTTGAGGTGTACCGCAAGACCCACATCCCCAACGCCATCGGCTACCAGGAAAAGGAATACTTCAGCCCCGGCGACACCGGTTTCCGCGTCTGGGACACCGCGGTCGGGCGCATCGGCGTGGCCATCTGCTGGGACCAGTGGTTCCCGGAAACCGCCCGCTGCCTGGCCCTGCAAGGTGCCGAGGTGCTGCTGTTCCCCACCGCCATCGGCTCGGAACCCGGCGCCGCCGACCTGGACTCGCGCGACCACTGGCAACTGACCCAGCGCGGCCATGCCGCCGCCAACATCCTGCCGGTGATTGCCGCCAACCGCGTCGGCCATGAAGTGGCAAGCCAGGACCCGGCCCTGTCCATGGACTTCTATGGTTCGTCGTTCATCACCGACCACAAGGGCCGCCTGCTGGCCGAAGCCGATCGCAGCGGCAGCGCCGTGCTGCTGGCCGAGCTGGACCTGGCGCACATGCGTGACGAGCGCCTGACCTGGGGCATCTACCGCGACCGTCGTCCGGAGATGTACGCCACCCTGTTGACCCTCGACGGCAAGCACCCACACTCGACCTTCAAACAAGGAGCCTGACATGCGCGCAAAACGTACCCTGCTCGCCACCAGCCTGAGCCTGTTCCTTGTCTCGGGTGTGGCCTGCGCCGAAGAGAAAGTCCTGCGCCTGTACAACTGGGCCGACTACTTCGCCGAAGACACCCTGAAAAGCTTCACCGCCCAGACCGGCATCAAGGTCATCTACGACGTCATGGACAGCAGCGAGACCCTGGAGGCCAAGCTGCTTTCGGGCCACAGCGGCTACGACCTGATCTTCCCCGGCGACACCGTGGCCGAGCGCCTGGCCCGTGCCGGCGCCCTGCAAAAGCTCGACCCGGGCAAGCTCGAACACCTGGGCGACATCGAGCCGGGCCTCAAGCGCCTGCACGACCGCTACCCCAACTCCCGTGACAGCACCGTGCCCTACACCTGGGGCAGCATCGGCCTGACCTACAACCGCGCCGCCATCGAAAAACGCATCGCCAACGCCCCGGTCAACAGCCTCGACCTGCTGTTCAAGCCAGAAAACGCGGTGCTGCTGGCCGACTGCGGGATCTCGATGATCGACTCCCCCGACGAGGTGCTGGCCGTGGTGCTCAACTACCTGGGCAAGGACCCGCGCAGCGGCAAGGCCGAAGACCTGCTCGCCGCCCGGCAGTTGCTCGACGGTATCAAGCCGTACGTGCGCAAGTTCCAGTCGCAACCGGTAACCCAGCTGGTCAACGGCGACACCTGCGTGTCGCTCGGCTACAGCGGCGATATGATCCAGGCACAACGCACCGCCGACTCGGCGGGCAAGGCCATCGAGTTCCGTTACCACATCCCGGTGGAAGGCACGACGATCTGGATGGACAGCATGGCGATCCCCGCCGACGCCGCCCACCCGGACTATGCCTACACTTTCATCAACTTCGTCATGCAGCCGCAGCAGATGGCGGCGATCAGTTCGTTCACCGGCTACCCCACCTCCAGCGCCAAGGCACGCGCCCTGGTCGACCCGCAGATGCGTGACAACCCGGACATCTATGTCAGCGACGCGACCTACGCCCGCCTGATTCCGGGCAAGGACATCAGCCAGCGCGACATGCGCGCGCGGATGCGCGCCTGGACCACCTTCAAGACGTCCCAGGCCAACTGAAGACGTTGCCACCGTAAAGAGAGCCTTTGTAGATGATGCCCCGTCGTACCCTGATCAAGTCCCTTTCACTGCTCGCCGGCATGGGCTGCCTGGCCGGCCCGCTGCGCTTCGTTTCGGCAGCCGACAGCGACTGGTACATGCCCGAGGAAGACCTGCCCCAGCGCCAGCTGTTCGTCGCTTTCGCCGCCTCCGAAGCGATCTGGGAGGACCAGGCCGCAGCCGTCAACCAGTGCATCGCGCAGCTGGCCAGGACCGTGGCCAAGTACCAGCCGGTCACCGTGCTGTGCCGCGCCAACGACCTGGAGCAGGCCAAACGCCAATGCGGCACCCACAACACCTCGTTCCTGGTGGTGCCGCTGGACGACATTTGGGTACGCGACTACGGCGGCTGCTTTGTCATCGACGACGAGGGCAACAGCGCCCTGGTGGACTTCAACTTCAACGGCTGGGGCGCCAAGCAGCGCCACAGTCGCGATCGCGAAGTGGCCAAGGCGCTGAGCAAGGCCACCGGCCTGCCGCTGCTGCGCAGCGAACTGACCGGCGAAGGCGGCGGCATCGAGGTGGATGGCCATGGCACGGCGATCATCACCGAAAGCTGCTGGGTCAATGACAACCGCAACCGCCAGTGGAGTCGCAGCGAGGTGGAAGCCGAGCTCAAGGACAACCTCGGCCTGCGCAAGATCATCTGGCTGCCGGGCATCAAGAACCGCGACATCACCGACGCCCATGTGGACTTCTACGCACGCTTCGTTGCCCCGGGCGTGGTGATCGCCAACCTCGACAACGACCCGGACTCTTACGACTACAAGGTCACGCGCAAGCACCTGGAGATCCTCAAGCAGGCCACCGACGCCGATGGCCGGCGCCTGACCGTGCACCTGCTGCCGCCGCCGAGCAAACTGCGCAGCAACCGCTTCACCCGTGACAACGATGAATTCGCCGCCGGCTACATCAACTACCTGGTGGTCAACGGCGCGATCATCGCCCCCGAGTTTGGCGATCCTGAGGCGGACGCGTACTGCAAGGAGCTGCTGGGCAAGTTGTACCCGGGACGCACGATCGAGCAGTTGAACATCGACCCGATCGCTGCGGGGGGCGGCGGGATTCATTGCGTCAGCAAGAACATGCCGTCCAGTCAGTGAACCCCATCATGGCGCAAGGCCGCTCCCACCCTGTGGGAGCGGCCTTGCGCCGCGATGGATCTCTAGCCACTGACCTTGAAATACAGGCAAACCCGGGTACCTCCCTGCTCGCGACTGCTGAGGCTGACCTCCCCGCCAAAGCGCTCCATGATCTGCCTGACCATGATCAAACCAATACCCAGCCCACCCTGGCGGGTGGTGTAGATTGACTTGAAGGCCAGCATTTCCTGCTGGCGTGTCAGGCCCTTGCCGGTGTCATGGATACACAGCTGGACCTGGCGCCCATCGGCGGACAAGGAGGTGTCGATCGCCAGGCGACCGCCTTCGGGCATTGCTTCGATGGCATTGGCGATCACACTGTTGAGCACCTGGGCCAGCAGCAACTGGTGGCTGACCACCAGCGGCATGGGCGTGGCGTCGAAGGCGACCTGGATTTTCGCAAGGGCCAGAGGCTGCTCGAAGGAACTCAAGGTGGCATGCACGGCGCCGACCAGATCCACTGGCTCCGCCTCGCCGCGCAAGGGCCGCAGGCACAACAACAGATCCCGCACCCAACTCGACATGCGATCGACCTGGTTGACGATGTCGGCAATGTTCTTGCCCGCCGGCTGCCCGGCCGTGCCCAGCGCCAGTTCGGCACTGGTGCGGATGCTCGCCAGTGGATTGCGCATTCTGTGGGCCACGGCGGTGGACATCTCCACCAGCCCGCCGTAGGTCTTGTTGGCGACCAGCTGGTCCTGCTGCGAGGCCAGCAGCTTCGACGCCCGCCAGACGATCCAGAACAGGCCGAAGTAAATCGCCAGGCCGCCCAGGGCCGTGGCCATCCAGATCAAGCGAAAACCACGGTTGACCCGCTCGATCAGGTCCATCGACTCCTTGTAGATCTCCACCATCGCCAGCACGTTGCCGTGCCTGTCATTCAGGGGAATGTAGTTCTCGATAAAGAACGCCCGTGGCGCCTGCATGAACTGCTGCTCGATCCGCCCTTTCTGCACCTCGGTGTACTTCGCCGACACCCGCCCCCGGGAGCTGAACGCCGCCTCCAGGGCCTGGTCGCCGAAGATCTTGCGCCCGATCAGCACCGGATTGGTCGACCACAACACCACCCGATCGGGCGAATAGATGGTGGCCAGCAGCGAATCGGGCAGGTGGGCCAGGTGATCGAGGAACTCCAAGCGCGCCCGCGCCCGGTTGTGCAGGGTCTCCTCTTTCAACATGCCGAACGCTGTTGACGTCAGTATGTCGCCCATCTGCATGCCGGACAGATCGTGGTGGCGAATCTCGCCGATGGCCACCGCCTGGATGAACTGGGCGGACAACAGCGCATCGCGCTCCAGGCTTTCGTTCATCAAAAAGCGCGTGGACAGCGAGCCCAGGCCAATGGCCACGGCGCCGATGATCATGAAACTGATGATCGAGAACCAGCGCAGCAGGTTGAACTGGCCAAGGGCCGCTGCTGGCTTGAGCACGCGAAACGGCAGATGAAGGGTCCAGGATGACGCTGCATTCATAGGAGAGGCTCGCCGGAATTGGTGATCGCACAGTGCGTTACGGCTGGAACCCGCAAAGCCTCACCCACCTTGCCTTCACTCTAGCTCGACATCATTTGGCCTGCATTGTGGGAGCGGGCTTGCCCCGCGATTGCACAACCGCATCGCGGGGCAAGCCCGCTCCTACAGCCTTGTGCCGATAGCTTCGGCAAATCGCAGCAAGTAACCATCCGGATCGAGCACCAGGAAATTGCGTTGGCCAACCTGCTGGTCATCCTGGCGATACCAGCGTTCTTCGATACCTTGCCTGATCGCCCAGCCTGCCGCCTGCAAGGCAGACACCAGCGCCAGCACATCCAGGCATTTGATCGACAGGTTCATCCCCCGCCCGTACGGCGGCTCCAGCGGCCCGACCCGCCAGGGCGACTCACTGTGCCAGTCCTGCTCCAGCATGATCTGGCTGTGGCCGAGGGAGATAAAGGCGAACTTGTCTTCTTCTCGCCAGTATTCGACCTTGAAGCCCAGCACGTCACAGTAGAAACTCAGGCTTTGCCTCAGATCGGAAACGATCAACTCGGGTACCAGGGCATTCATCTTGAACATAGTTGCGTCCCTTCCATTGAGCAGGTTCGACTCATGAGTAAAGCATCCTACGTCCCACCCAAGGTGTGGCGCCATGACGCGCCGTCAGGCGGCGAGTTCGCCAACATCAACCGCCCCGTCGCCGGCCCTACCCACGACAAGGCACTGCCGGTGGGCAAGCACCCGTTGCAACTCTACTCACTGGCCACACCCAACGGGATCAAAGTCACCATCCTGCTGGAAGAACTGCTGGCGCTGGGGCACAGCGGCGCCGAATACGATGCCTGGCTGATCCGCATCAACGACGGCGATCAATTCTCCAGCGGCTTTGTCGAGGTCAACCCCAACTCAAAGATCCCGGCACTGTCGGACCACAGCGTGCAGCCACCCCTTCGGGTCTTCGAGTCTGGTTCGATCCTGCTGTACCTGGCGGAAAAATTCGGCTGTTTCCTGCCCACCGACCTGGCCGGTCGCACCGAAACCCTGAACTGGCTGTTCTGGCAGATGGGCGCGGCCCCGTACCTGGGTGGCGGCTTCGGACACTTCTATGCCTATGCGCCGGACAAGCTCGAATACCCGATCAACCGCTTTGCCATGGAAACCAAACGCCAACTGGACGTGCTGGATCGACGCCTGGCCGAAAGCCGCTTCCTGGCGGGCAACGACTACAGCATTGCCGATATCGCCGTGTGGTCCTGGTATGGGCAACTGGCGCTGGGCAACCTGTACGCGGCCGGGGTGTTCCTCTCGGTGCAGGACTACAGCCATGTGCAACGCTGGGCCAGGGAAATTGCCGAGCGACCGGCGGTGATCCGCGGGCGACGGGTGAACCGCACCTGGGGCGATGAGGCGGACCAGGTGGCGGAGCGGCATGAGGCGCGGGACCTGGACTGACCCCCACGATCAGCGCTGCCCCTCGACGGACGCCTGCAATGCCTGCGGCACCAACGCGACAGGCCAGTTTCGATGGGCCGCGGTGCCCTCCAGGCACAGCGTCATATCAGGCTCGACCCAGCAAACGAACATGCCACCTTTCTTCAGTTGCGGATGGCTGAACGACTTGCTGATCTCTTGCCGGGGCTGGATGTGCGCTGAAGGATGCAGGCACTTGATGATGGAAAAGAATCCGGCAGCGGTGATGCACCGCTGCTGGACCGCATAGTGAAATGCCTGGACGGATTCGTCCGGGCTACCGTGCGCATTGAAGAGCTGGTTCAAGGCGAACAGTTCTACCTCGTCGAGTTGCACACCGACCTCCGCAAGCCTCAGTTGTCCCCCGAGATGTCGTACTCGAAGTATTTCTTGCGAATCCGCTCATAGGTGCCGTCCGCTTTCAGGCCGGCCAGTGCCGCGTCCAGTTCCTGGGCCAAGGGATCATGCTTGCGCACTGCAATACCGGCGCCGGTGCCGAAGTACTGCTCGTCGGTAAAGTTGTCGCTCAACATATGAAACGCCGCACCGCTGGGCGTCTTCAACAAGCCTTCATCGATGGCCACCGAGCCTGCGAGCGAAGCGTCCAGGCGCCCGGCCACCAGGTCGAGAAAGACTTCGTTCTGGCTGCCGTACTTGATGATCTGTGCGCCCGCTGGTTCAAAGTTCTCGGTCGCATAGCGATCGAAGTTCGTGGCGCGCTGCACACCGATCCGTTTGCCGGCCAGGTCACCGGGTACCGCGCCGATTCCGCTGTCCTTGCGCGTGACCAGCTTGGCGGGCAAGCGGTAGTAGCTGGTGGTGAAGTCCACGGACTTCAGGCGCTCCTGGGTAATTGAAACCGAGGAAATCGCCGCATCGATCTTGCGCACCTTGAGCGACGGAATGAGCCCATCGAACTCTATCTCGATCCATTTGCACGTTGCTTCAAGCCTGGTGCACAACGCCTGGCCAATGTCGTAATCAAACCCCACCAGCTGGTTGTCGGCGGTCTTGAAGGCAAAGGGTGGATAGGCCGCCTCGACACCAATACGCAACACTCTTTCACTGGCTTGCGCCATGCCGCTGAGTGCAAACACTGCGGCCAACACCAGCGGTTTGACGCTCGACTTGATCTTCATGCTTTTCTCTCACCTTATTGTTTTATTGGGTGAACCCATCACACTTCTGCGCAGCGACAACCATGAGCTCCAGGCGGATCTGCTCATCATCGAACGCGACCTGGGCCGTGGCCCGGGCCGGTGTTTCGCCCGCGGCGAACCACTGCCCCCACTCCGCATTCATGCCGTCGAAATCAGCCTTCATGTCCTTCATCCACAGTTGTGCACTGAGGATTCGCGAACGGCAGCTGCCGGCGCGCTCCAGCCACTGCTCCAGTTGCGCCAGCACCTGGCGCGTCTGCTCGGCGATGCCCACGCTGCAGTCGGCCGCGACGATGCCGCTCAACCAGACAACGCCGTTATGGACGACGGCCCGGCTGAGCCGTGGATTGCTTTCAATGCGTTCGATGTCGTTCATGCAGACTCCCGGGAACGTTGGGGGACAGACTCCGTGGCCAGTTGGCCAAGGGTTATGGGCTTGATGGGCGGGCGAATGCGGTAGTAGCCCACCTGCTGCGGCGGCACTTGCCGGCGCTCGGCGATCACTTCGGTCACGCTCAGGCCGCACAGTCGCCCCTGGCACGGGCCCATGCCGCAACGGCCGAAGGCTTTGGTCTGATTGGGGCCCTGGCATCCCAGGTCGACGTAGCGGCGCACATCGCCGGCGCTGACCTCTTCGCAGCGACACAGCGTTACCTCATCGGCCGGCATGCGGCACTCCTCCAGCGGGCGATACAGGGCATCGATGAAAGGCCGCGCCGCCAATCGCTGGCGTAACACCTTTTGCAAGGGTGCTGCGTAGCAGGCGAGCGCTCCCACGCCAAGACGCTGCAACTGGTCAGCAACCCGCATCGCGGCAAGCCTGCCCTGGAGCTGCGCCGCCAGCGCACCGCCGATGGCGCCGCCATCGCCGGCGATGAAAACGCCGGGCTGGCTGGTTTCTCCCCAGGCATCGCGCTCGGCGCTCCAGCACAGTTGCGCAGCGCTCCACCGATGCTCAAGGCGCAGCGCCCAACTGATCTGGGTGTTGGGCACCACGCCCTGGTGAAGCAGGATCAACGCGCAGGCGATGCGTTGGCGGACACCGCCGTGCTCGAAGGTCAACGCCCGCGCCTGGTCGTCGCCCTCGATGCGCAGCGCCCGGGCACCGCGATAATGTCGCACGCCAGCACGCTTCAACCTTGCCAGCAATGAAACGCCCTTGAGCAGGTCGCGCCAGCCGCGCAGCGCGCCGGGAAGGGTTCGCCAGGCACGAACACCGTCGCGAAGCCTGGAGGTGTCGACCAGTGCGGCCAACTCAATCCCGGCCCGCAGGTACTGAACCGCCAACAGGTAGAGCAACGGCCCGCAACCGGCCAATACCACCGGGCCGGTCGGCAACAGTGCGGCGCTTTTGAGCAGGATCTGCCCGGCCCCCGCCGTCATCACCCCGGGCAAGGTCCAGCCGGGGATGGGCATTGGCCGCTCGAAGGCGCCCGCGGCAATCAGCAGGCTTCGTGCCTGGGCGACATGCGCCTGGCCGTCGACCAGATAGTGCACCTGCTTGTCGTCACCGACCCACCACACCGACGCGCCGCTGACAACCTGCGCGCCACAGCAGAGAAAGTCCTGTGCCAGTGCCCGCCCGGCCAGGTAATCCGCGCCGAGCACGTCCAGGCGCCTGGCATCGCTTTCCAGCACATTGCGATAGATCTGCCCGCCGGGTGATGCCTGCTCATCCAGCACCAGCACGCTCAGGCCATGGTGCCGGGCCTGTACCGCGGCGCTCATGCCCGCAGGCCCGGCACCGATCACCAGCAGATCGACAGGATCAAGACTCATGGCGATCGTTCCTCGCTTGCGCATCACAAGCCAATGCCCGCGCGCCGTTTTGCGTGCGCACACGCATGCCGTCGCGAACGGCGATCATGCACGCCTGGCAATTGGGCACGCCGTCGACCTCCACCAGGCACTCGAAACACACCCCCATCAGGCAATAGGGCGCACGCGGCCGGCCGGTTACAGGCGTGGTGCGGGTGCTGCGGATGCCGCTGGCAAGCAAGGCGGCCGCCAGAGAAACGCCGCCCGGCACCGACAACGCGCAGCCATCGAACTCGATGGTGTACCCGGGAAGTTCGCCGGCCATTGGCGTGAACAGGCGCTTAGTGGGCATTGACCACCTCGTTCATGGACGTGAAACGTTGAAGGGAAAAACTCGACACCTCCGGCAGCGCCTTCGTGCCGGCAATCCAGGGTGCCAGTGAAAGGGCATGGGCAGCGGCCAGGGTCACACCGCTGTGACACGACACCACAAAGCAGCCTGGCGCACTGGCCAGTTCTTCGTAGATCGGTGCGCCGTCGGGGCTCAACACCCGCAGCGAACCCCAGGCGCGCACCAGCCGCACCTGCGCCAGCTGCGGGAAACACGCCACGGCGCGCGCGGCAATCTGCGACATCACCGCAACACTGGTGCGATCATCGAAGCCCACCCGCTCGGCGGAGTCGCCAAGCTGCACGGTGCCCTCATCGGTCTGACGCACATAGGTCGTGGGGTAATGAAGGAAAGGCTTGATCCGCTCGGTCACCAGAATCTGCCCACGGCTGGGCTGCAAGGGAACCTCATGGCCCAACATCGCCCCCAGGGCCCGGTTGCCCAGCCCTGCCGCCAGCACCAGGCGCTCGCTCGACACGCGAAGGGATCCGGCCCTGATTTCAAAGCCGCCAGCGCCCTGGCGGATGTCATCGACCCTGGCACCATTGAGCAGCGTCACATTGCGCTGCTTGCACGCCGCATGCAAAGCATGCAGCAGCTTGAGCGGATTGACGTGACCATCGAGTGGCGAATAGCAGGCTCCGACCACCTGCGGTCCGATCCCCGGCAGGCGCTTGCGCAGCTCGCGGTTGTCCAGCACCTGGAACGGGTAGTCGGCGTCCTGGGCAGCCTGGATCGCCTGCAGTACGCGTGCTTCATCCGCCAGCTCGGCCTCGGACAGACACAGTTGAAATCCGCCGGGTTGCCTGAGCTGCACATCGATGCCCGTGTCAGCGAGCAACAAGGCCGCCAGGCGTGGCCAAAGCCCGACCGCGGCCTGGGTCCACTGCGCATAGGCGCCCATGCCGTGGCCCTTGCCCTGTACCCAGAGCAGCCCGAAGTTGCCGCGTGCCGCCCGGAAAGCGGTGTCGCCCTCATCCACCACGGCCACCTTGTGCCCCAGCAAGGCAAGCCCGTATGCGCTTGCCATGCCCACCAGGCCACCACCAATGACGGTGTAATCAGTTTTTTGCATAGGACCTGCTTTGGCGATCACCAGCCCCGTAGCTGCCAGTAAATCCGCGCTTCACTTGTAGTTGCGATGATCCTATGGCGCTGTCAGCCGGTTGAAAAATGCTTTATTTTTCGACGACCATGTCTTTTTGTTATGGGATTGCCCAGCATGAATCTTCGTCAACTGGAGGCCTTCAGAGCGGTCATGCTCGGCCAGACCGTGACCCGCGCCGCCGAAATGCTGCATATCTCGCAGCCCGCCGCCACCCGCCTGATCGCAGCGCTTGAGGACAACATCGGGTTCGCCTTGTTCGAACGCAGCAAAGGCCGCCTGCAGCCAACACCCGAGGCCCTGGTGCTTTACGAGGAAGTGGAGCGCTCGCTATTGGGCGTCGAGCGCATCGCCCGCACGGCGCGGGAAATCAGCGACCTCAAGCGCGGCTCACTGCATATCGCCTGCGCGCCAGCCCTGGGCCTGTCGTTCATGCCGCGAGCCATTAGCGCGTTCCTGCGCCTGCACGAGCACGCGCACATCACCCTGATGGTGCAGTCCTCGGGCGAAGTGGTGGATGCCATTGTCGGAGAGCGCTGCGATGTCGGCTTCATCGCCCAGCCCAACGCCTACCCGAGCCCCCGGGGCGAGAAGATCATCCAGTCGGCACTACAGTGCGCGCTGCCAACCGGTCACCGGTTGTGCGAAAAGGCCGTGATCGTGCCTGAAGACCTGGAGGGCGAACCCTTCATTTCCTATCCTCATGCCGTGGCCTCGCGCCAACACATCGACTCCATCTTCGCCGCGTACGGGATCGAACGGCGCATGAACCTCGAAACCCAACTCTCCATGCCCATGTGCCATTTCGTCGAACTGGGTGCGGGTGTAGCGCTGGTCGATCCGATCAGTGCATTGGAATACACCGGTGAAAAGGTCATCTTCCGCCCTTTCGAGCCCACCATTGCGATGGACTTCAGCATGCTGGTGCCGCAGAACAAGAAGCCATCGAGGTTCCAGGTGCAGTTTCTTCAGCACATCAGGGATTTTGTTGGTCGCGAGATTGGACAATCTGGCGCCTGGCTAGATCACCCATAACAGCCTGACCATCCAATAGGCAGCAATGATCAGCTGAACCGCGAAAGCGGCAAACCTGAGGTAGATCGCCAAAACGCCAGTCGAAGCCACATGAATGCACGACTGCACCAATCGGGCGAGCAGCAAGATGTAAGCCAGCGGATCGGTGAGCTCGGTTTGTCCAGTGAGCAAGGCCAGGATCAACACCCCGCCAAAGATGGGCAGGCCTTCCACACAATTGGCATGAGCACGCGCCAGACGTTGCATGAAGGGCGAAAGATTAGCGTTATCCGGGGTAAACGCTTTGACCGAGACGCCTTTGAACAGCAACAGAAAACCTCGAAGCGACTCCATCAGGATGAGCAGTGACAAGGCCCAGGCGATAAGCCCCGCCAGCGCGACCGCACTTGGGCTGGTCATTTGGCTTGCCTCCTGTACGGCTGCGGTGCACACCGCCGCTGGCGTTGCGGTGGGGTGATAAATTTTCCGGACCCGGTCAGAATGGCCAAGGTAAGCAATCTCCCCTTGCATGGAACGCAAAATGAAATTCGCAAGCACCCTCTTGTTATCGATCTCATTAACCGGCTGTGGAACGGTCAATACCGTGTTCAGGGATGACAGCGTGGCGAGCGACAAGCTTGCCCGCTGGGATTCCCGATGCGAGTCCATCCCGCGCGTGTACAGCGGGGTAGCGCTGGACTTCTGCAAGCTCAACGCGCAGCCCCGTAGCTCCACCCACCTTGAAGGCCAGCCGTCGGCGCCATTGATGCTTGTCGACATGGCCTTTTCAGGAGTTGCCGATACCGTGCTGTTGCCCTATTCGATCTACTTGCAGGACAAGAGCGGGAACATTCCGAAGGCGCGACTGCAATAACCGGTCGAGTGCAGCAAGCGAAAGGGAACGGATTTATTTTTAGAGCAACAGTAAAAATAAACCCGCCCCTTCGGTTACTCAGGTATTTGAACAGACAAGCGCAGCATCGAGCAGCCGTCCCTTGTCATACCAGGCATCCCGTTGATAGGCCAAAAATTGATGCTGGCTCCCTGAACCGGAGACTTCAACAAGGCCGCTTGCCTTGTTCGGGTCAGTGCTCTCTAGATAAAGTTTAAGCGTGCCACCTTCCTCTTGTATGTACGTTTTCGAGCTACCTCTAAGCTCTTCTTGTACACAGGCCGTATAGTGTTGCGGACTCTTCGCAGTGGTGCCCGACGTGTAATCATGCCCTATACGGATATCAGGATTTTGTGCACATCCTGCAAGTAAAAGTGTGACCAGAAACGAAGACAACATCCCGGTAACGGCCCGCCTTGAGCCCACCGCCTGCGCCGAGGTGTTCATGCGACACCCTCCGACCCCCATAGACAATCATGGACAGTTACGGATCAGCACAACCCTTTTTAATAATATACCCACGCTGCTTATCGACACCTGTATCGCCTGTAAATATTAGCCTGCTTAGCAATCCTGCAATATTCTGGTTTGCTATATTCGCTACGCTAAATGTGAATTAAGTGAATCCACCAACAATAGCCCTGCAAATCTTCAACTCGCCACTACGCAGTACAAACTCACTAGTTAACAGCCTTGCCGGGGCAAATTGGATAATTAGCCAACTGCACTACAATTATCAGGAGCACCGGCCACCTGGCAGTTACAGAGCGATTGGAACCGGTCTCGCCGCAAGGTTCATTTGTTGGCGAGTTCAAGCGATGGCCAAGGCCCTTTAGTACGAAGCGCGCTCCTCGATTGGGTTCTTTACCTTGTTCCTGGTGTCGGTTCGACACCTGAGGGCCAGAGAAATGAACAACAACGACTCAGGGAGCAACCTCGGATTCTGGCTACCTGGTAGTGCAATTATTCTTAGCCTGATTGTCTCTACGTTTGCACTCACCCGTGTTCCGTTCCTCGAACAACGCCCCTTTGGTGCGCAGTTCCAGACACAACTGCCTATAGAAGCACGCCTGTGGCAGGACCCTTTCGATGCGCTGGAGCGCTACCGCAAGCGGTTCAAAGACAACAAGATCCAGCCGCCTGGCGCTGAATGCACGTCTGAACTCTTTGACATATCAACGGTTCCTGCCGCCCGCACGGAACAACGGATTCAGCCGGCAAACGCCCCCGAGGCAGAAACAGCAGGTACGGTTGCAGCAGACAAGTCGTCTGCTGCAACCAACGCATCGAGCGCACCTGCGGAGCCCATCAACATCATGGTCGCTCTGGTCGAAGGCGGGCCCTACGCCGAAGAAGTGGAACTGCGCCGACGCATGCGCTACGCCATTCTCGCCGGTTTCAAGACGGCCCGGATGGTGCCCGAGGATGAGCAAAACATCCGCTGCCTGGCCCTGGCAGACGACCTGGAAGGTGATCCGGCCACGCCGGCAAGCGATGCACAGGGCAGTGGCAAGCGCGCAGAACTGCCCTATGAAACCTTTGTCGCCAACCCTTTCGACCCGCCGACCGATCTGGAAGAAAAACCGCATCCGTCTGCCCGCACCATGTTGTTCTGGCTCAAACAGAGCCACCTGGGCAACGCTCCGCTGCACAAGCTTGAACAACTGCGTCGGACCTTGTCGTGCAAGGTCAACAGGGTTGGCGGGACGCCCTTGTCCTGCTCCCAGTTCAACGACGACACAACGCTAAAGGTGATCGGGCCTGCCGACTCGACCGTGTTGCGCGAGATGTACCGCGAGGAATACGAAGGCCAGAAGGTGTCGCCGAAAATAGAGATCTACTCACCCTTGGCCACCGCCGACAGAACCATGCTGATGCGCGGAATCGAAAAGCCCAAGGACCGCACGGAGCAGACCGCAGAGCCCGCAAAAAGTCCGAAACAATCGCTCAAGCTGCTGCGCACCATCAGCGACGACCGCACCATGACCACCCTGCTGCTCGAGGAACTGAAACTGCGTAGAGTTGACCCCGCCGCCGGTCTGCAGTGTGCGCCGGGCGCTGTGATGCGGGTCGCCAACGATTGTGGCGGCGCAGGCTTTCGACGCATGAACCGCATCGCGCTGATCTCCGAGTGGGACAGTTTCTACAGCCGGGCGTTGATCGAAAGTTTCAAGACCCAGGTGGCCACCAGTGCCCACCTGGGCGATGAAGAAAAGGCCTCGGTCGATAACTGGCTCCTGCGCTTCAGCTACCTGCGCGGCCTGGATGGGCGCCTTCCGGAGGAAGCCGCCAGCGCCGACAAGAGCGCCGGCAAGGACAGCAAGAAAGACGGACTTGAACTGGACACCAGCCCGCTGGAGAAGGCCGAAGGCAACTCCCAGCTCGACTACCTGCGCCGCCTGGCCGACCACATCGCCCATGAAGACGACATCTATCGGCGCAATGGTGAAGACGGCATCGGTGCCATCGGCATATTGGGGCTCGACACCTATGACAAGTTGCTGGCCTTGCAAGCCCTGAAGTCGCGCATGCCGAACAAGTTGTATTTCTCAACCGACCTCGATGCGCGCATGCTGCAACGCGGCCAGGCCGAAATCACCCGCAACCTGGTACTGGCCTCACCCTATGGCCTGACCCTGACCCGCGCCCTGCAGCAGGATGTCCCACCGTTTCGCGACAGCTTGCAGAGCGCCGTGTTCATCGCCGTGCTCACCGCGCAAGCCCCGCAAGGCTTCGATGCCAAGCGGGCTAAATTCGACTACACCAAGTCAGGGCTACTCTCACCCGGTATCTATGAGGTGGGCATAAAGGGCTTTATCCCCCTGGCAAGCCAACTGACCCAGTCGCGACCGGAGGATTGCGCCGCGCCAAACCCTGGACGCTCAGGCCAGATCAGCCGTGTACGCCCGCAAGACATCATGGCGTTGCGCTGCTTGCAGGATCGCGCAGAACTACCCTACCCCGAAGTGTCCACGGCAATGCGCGAAGACGTTGCCGGGATCCTGTCTTTCTTTCGGGCTGGGCCGTTGTCATTGATTTTGCTGTTGCTGGCACTGTTTCTTGGCTGGTGGTGGACCAGCAGATGCCTCGTCACGCCAGCTCAGCGCCCTTCCCCGGATCAGAAACCAGAGGCGCCGCTGTACCAGCTCCCGCCCTGGGTTCACAGCATGCCGATGTCGCTCTACACGGCGTCTGCCTTGTCCGCTCTGGTCGGAACCTTGTATTGGCGGGTGGAGTTCATGTGGATCGCGTTCGTCCTGATCCTGCTGGGCATCGTCTGCGCGGAGCTTATTCGCCGAACGGTGCCAGCCTCTTCAAGGCTCGGACGCAGCCCTGCCGGCATTGCCGGTTTGTTCGACGCCTCGGGGTGGTACATCCTGGTGCCGTTGGTGGTGTTCATCCTGGCCTTGTTGTGGGCCTACCAGATTCGCCGCCCCCTGACCTTTGACGGGCTGGGTGAGCCCATGTTCCTGTTCCAGGGCATCAGCGCCTGGCCCACTGTCGCGCTGCGCCTGTTGGCGGCATTGATCTCGATTTCGGCGCTGTTCTGGGGTTGGCGCAACCTGCAGCTCAACCGTGACGAGATCCTCGACGATTACCACCTGAGCCACTTGCCGCTCATTTACCGGGCAAGGTTGTGGCGACATTTTCCATTGTTCACCCCGCGTGGTAAAAAATGGTCATGGCGTCAATGGTTCGATCATCTGGGGCATTGGCTGTTCAAGATCATCTTCCCGCTGTCAGCCAGCGATATCAGCTACATCAGCGAAAAGTCCCGACTGGCCCTGCAACTGCCCGCCAGCGGCGACGAGCGCAAGCTTGTTTTCATTTCGCGCTTCTGGCGCGAGCACTGCGAATGCGGCACCTTCACCGCGCGCCTGGTACGGGCGGCGCTTGCGACCTGGTTTTTCGTCGTCGTCACCAGCGTACTGATGGTGGTGTGGCCCATGGAAGGAATCCCGGTCCGGGGTGGCTCGCCAATCTGGCTGTGGAGTTGGCTACTGTCATACTTGTTTTTCCAGCTGCTGGTGTTCTGGGTGGTGGACGCCAACCGGCTGCTCACGCGCTTCATCCGCCAATTGAGCACGCATCATGGCATCTGGCCAAAATCCCTGCGGATCGAGCATAAGTTGCACTTCGGAACCGCCACGCACCCCTGCATCGACGACTGGATGGACATGGTCCTGATCGCCAAGCGTACCTCGGCCGTCAACCGCCTGATCTATGCGCCGACCGTCGTCCTGCTGATCATGCTTGCCTCACGCAACAGCTATTTCGATAACTGGCCGACCCCGCCCAGCATCGTCATTACCTTTCTGCTCACGGCAGTGATATTGCTCAGCTCGGCGATCTCGCTGCGCCGCGCGGCGGAGAAAGCGCGCCGCACAGCCTTGCAGCGTATCGACAACTACCTGTTGCTCCCCGCGGACGACAAGCTGAACCGGGAAAAGCTGGAAATGATCCGCGCCCGCATCGCAGCGCTCAATACCGGCGCGTTCTCGCGCTACTCCGAAGAACCCCTGGTGCGGGCGTTGCTGCTGTCGTTGACCGGTATTGGCGGCTCGATCATTGCCGATGCGATCAATTTCTCCAAGTTCTGAGGCGTGCGGGGCGGCGACCTGCCCCGCGCCAGGCCTCCTTAAAGGCCTGGGAAGGAAGCCCGCTGAATCGCCTCACGCGCTTGCAGGGCGCGATCGGAGACCACATCCCAGGAGGCTGGAAGTGCGATGGCCTCCATCGCCGAGGACCACTTCAGGTAGGCATGACTGACCGTCAGGTAACCTGCCGGTGGTTTCTTGCTGGAGGTGTAGTAGTGGTCGAAGTAGTAGCTGTCGACGATGGGCACCGAACGTTTGCTGCAACCGATCGGCGACAGGTCGGATCGGTTGCTCAGGCAGCGTTCAAGGGATCTGGACATCAACTGCACCACGTTCTGCTCGGCCGTACGGTCGGGACTGATCTGGTCGCCGAGCCATTCTTCAATGCTGGGGTTCCTGGCCCTGTCCTTGGCCCACAGTGCTTCGGCGAACTCCCGCTGCTGCTGGGCCTCTTCTTCCGTCATCTGCTTCCATTTCGGCTGGCAGGCAGACAGTGTCATTGCCAGGAGGACAAGTGCAGCAGAGCGTTTGAACATTTGGTCTTCCGTGAGGGGTGCCAGTGCGTATTGGATGTTACACCCGACAGGGATTCTGGGTAGCCCAGAAACGCAAAAAGCCCTGACTAATCAGGGCTTTGGAAATGGCGGAAGCGTAGAGATTCGAACTCAACGAAATTGCGCCGACCGGGCTGCAGGCCTTGATTTACGTGGGGTGCAGCGTGCGATTTTGAGCGTTTTTGTTCCCAGAGTGTTCCCAGAGTTGGAGTGTACGTCAGCCGTAGGACCTCGCCAACAGGGGGAGAACGCCGTTTCAGGTTGACCCATCAAAATGAGGTAATTTTGGTAATTGAGTTTCGAAAATCCTCTGGAGGCCACGTAGCTCAAGGGCTGGAGAGTTTTAGTAAGAGGTAATTTTTAGGTAATTGAAAGGTAATCGAATTACCTCCAAGCAGGGTTGGAAGCCGAGAAAATAAAACCCTTTAAAATCAGCTAGTTAATAAAAAATTACCTCTCCACTTACCTCAAATTACCTTGTGAGGTAATCGCTCAAAACCTTGTAAATCAAGGCCTAGAGCATGATTTGACCACCCACCTGACCGAAATTACCTGTTTTTGATGGCCATCCTGAAAAGACACCAGTAGTGCATCGACTGAGCACCTACAATTCCGGGATGCCTTAGGAGGTCCCATGGACGATCTCGATGGAAAGCGACTGCACGAACTGCTGGCTCAGGGTGAAACTCTGATGAACCAGGCGATGGACGCTCTTCGCAAATATCACAAGGCAAAAGGTGTGCTCCCTAATGATCAGGTTGAGTTGCTACGCCTCGAAGCTGAGTCCTTATTCCAAGCTGTCAGCGCATATCAACTCAGAGCACTTGGCGGCGCAGCCCCTCCCCTTCAATAGCAGCCTCCCCGCAGGGAATCGCAGGCTTTCTACCGCATCCTAGATCCGCACCAGCCCAGAACCTGGGCGGCAGCGAAGACATCGAAGGGATGCGGAAATTTCGACACATTTAGCCCGCCGGCGTGGCGGGGGGACGAGGGCGCGCGCCAGGTGCAGATCGGGTTGCCGACTCTAGCTAGGCTGGGCAAACTGCTCAACACAGAGCCCCCTGGACAAGACTTCGCAAGGAACGCGTCGATGACCATACCTGTACTGTTTGAGTTTGAAGCGTTGCCGATACGGGTGATGACCGGAGAAGGTGGGGAGCATTGGTTCTGCTCCAAGGACGTCTGTGCAATCCTTGGCTACTCCAACTCAAGACAGTCAATTGCTGACCACTGCCGCGAGAAAGGTGTATCTAAACGATACACCCTCACTGAACAAGGTAAGCAAGAACTGCAGTTCATCGATGAGGGCAATCTCTACCGCCTAATCATCAGGAGTCGGAAGGAAGAGGCCAAGCGTTTCGAGTCGTGGGTCTGCGATGAAGTATTGCCAGCTTTGCGCAAGACCGGCGGTTATCAGTTGGAAAACCGCTCGACTGCAGCCGCCCGTATTGCTAACCACCGACTTCGCCTAGGTTTAGGCAAAGAGCTTTATCGCACCCGAGACCCAGCGCTACGCACGCTCATCCACCAGCAGCTGGCTGATGTGTCCAGTGCATTGGGCCTACCTACCCCGGAGATCGACAGTTTAGGTCGCACCGCGCCCGTAGCGCCGGACATCCTAAAGTCTTTCTGGGAGGCTTTGGCTTATCTCGACGGCAAAGGAGTGGACTATAACCACTCCACCCGCTCCAACGTTCTGGCGGTCAATTTGCGAGAGCTCGTCCGCTTGCTCAGAGAAAATGGCCAATCTCTTCGATTCGACACGGCCCTACGCGAGGCCATGTGGCAAAGTCACTCACCACGCTGCCTGCACAAAAACCACGCAGTTCACAGTCGACTAACCGGAAATACCATCAGATGCTGGGTGTTTGAGCGGCTGACGGAATGAAGATGGACGCAGAAAACTCGACACATTTAGCCGGCAGGCGTGGCGGGCGGACAAGGGCGCACGCCGGGTGAGCATAAACTTGCCGGCTGTCACACAGGTGTGCGAGCAGAGGAAACTCAGTTGTGAAAGTAAAAACACGGATGCTGATATGTCGCCTTATCAGTGCGTGCATTCACCAGATTTCATAGCCTTCTATACATATTAACGATCAAGACAGGAGTCTCCCGATGATTTACACCGCTCTTCTTGCCCCCCATGAAAGCCCAAACTCCTCGCTGGAAATCAAGAGAGCATTATTAACCTACGAAAAAGTATTAATAATTGATCCTAATGACCGCGATCTAATCCCATCAAATTCATTAGCTAGCGTATTAATGGGCATGCCATTATTCGGAATGAGCATGGGGGATGTTCGCCCCATGGGCAAAGTACAGGACTATGACGAGCGATTTGAGAGAGTCATAGACGGCGCCAGCGAAGCGGTTAAGCAAGGGCTTATTGAAGTTTGCTCAACTTATCAGCCACACAAATCAGGAAAAGTGACGATTGGCGGGGTGCCTTTAGGTGGTTACCCTATAGATCCGAGTTCAGTTTATTGGATCTATAGAGCAATGGCGTCCAATCAAGATTTTTTGGCATCTGCAGTTCAAGACAGAGCCGATGTTCAAGACCTACTATCACAATCTGCCAACATTTCTCTCCCCGGCAGTGGCGACCGGGGCATAAATGACCTACCAGAACTTCCTTTGTTTGATCAGTATGAGGAATCAACGATACTAGCGAGATCTAGACTTGCCGCATTTATCAAGTATGCGGGATATTGCGAGGCCAAGGAAATCGTCCCCGTGTTTGACTCGAATATTTATGGCGGTATTGCCTCTCAACTACTCAGCAATGCCTCAGCCGCCCTTAGAATAGCTGACGAAGATGGCGAGCTAATACGCGCAGGCAGGGTACTAGAGCTTTGCCACGATGAATTCATCGATGACGCCGCACTTCAAAATATTAGCATCAGAGAAGTAATTAAACTTCGGACATCTGCATGGGGTCGCCAAGCCAAGTCCCGTGAAGAATTGTTCTCATCAGTATTCGAGCTTGCAAACGAAAACTCTCGCAGTAGCAACTTTGAAACAACCGCAAGAGAGCTCATATCGAATTACAAGAAAACCTCAGAAGACTTATCTCTCGAACGCAAAAACCTAAAATTTCAAATAAAATGCGATCTGGGCAAAGCTGCTCTAAGCTTGACGGGTGCGGAAGGAATAATTTCTCAATTGGAGTCACCTTTCGTCGGAGCTTTCGGAACAGTAGTTGCTGGAGGATATTGGGCGCTCGACAAAGCCAAGGAATACATACCCCAACTCCGGCAGCTTAAGCAGCAAGAGGCGCGAATGAAGAGAGGTGCTGCGTTCGGCATGCATAATTTTTACACTCATCCGCGGATCAAAAAAATCACGAAATAAGCAAGAAAAAAAACACCACCCCGACAAACATGGAGATTATGATGGGCCAAGCCAAACAGCGCAAAGCTAGCGACCCGAACTATGGAAAATACTCATCAAAACCGAGGGGGCTCATTGTTTTTAGCCCATCATCGGTCACGGGGAATTCTTTCAACTTAGCTAGCACCAACTTAGACCAGCAAGAACTGCGATCATCTCTATTGTACTGGGACAAACTAGCATGGCCGAAGAACAATTTTATTTACACTCCCAACACGGCTGAAATCGACGAATTGGTACGCATAGGAGTAATGCAGACTCCTACACTGCCACTAAGTGGCGGCGGAGCAGTTGAAGACGTCATGACAGCTGCGCATGAATACGCATTGACATACTTCGAGAATCAAGCACCTGGAATATGGAGCGCAGGAGAAGGAATCAACTCCTTCGTAAACAATAATACGGCACCACCCAAGTCACACTCGGGCACAGGACTTTCACTTTACAATGCACTACCAGTTCCTAGCGCAGATGTACCGCTGGTCGAAATACTTGACTTTAAAGATCGAAGAAGAGCAGAGCTACTTATTTTTCGCGCCCATCTCGACGCAATGGCAAAAGAAATATCGAGCGCAGGCGACAGCGTCGACTCTTTGGGAATAGCGCTCAAGGACTTAGACGCCGCGTGCTCGGACCTAATAAAAGTTACTCGCGAGTGGCAATTCCCTGTCAAATTAGCCAATGTAAAAGCCTCAATGAACTTTAATTTGGCTACCTCTGCGTCCGCTGCCGTCACGGCCTGGAAAAATGCAGACTCCTTTAATCTCGACAATACAGAGAAGGCTATTGCAGCAGTGGCGGCTGGTGTGGCGAGTAATTTTAAAATCAACGCAGATGTAAGCTTTCAAAAAATCAAAAGACCCGCCTCACCATTTAAATACCTTTATCAGGTCACGCGAGAGCTAGGTTAATATTATAAGTCGGCAAGGGGTTGGAACCTCACCACTTCCTCCCCCAACCAATCGTTAATCTGCAACAGCCTGGCCTGTTCAGGCTCCAGCTCGTTGACAGCCCATACATCAGCCGCATCACGGATCGAACCGAAGCCCCCTGCGTTCTGTGGCACCACCCCCATCAACTGAGGTGGGATACGCAACATAGCCAACTGGTCGTCGCGACTGATGTTCTTGATCGCCCCGAAGTCGTCCTTCGCTGCAACCTCGCTGATCGGTATCAGCTGCAGTCCATCCTTCTTGCCACCCGGTGCGTACATGAACAGGTTGCGGAAGTTGCCTGGCCCTTTGCTGTTCTTCATCGCGGTGCGTAGATCGTTCACAAAATCCTCGTTCTGGGCCGCATCGGTCATGTACATGATGAAACCGGCATGGCTGCCGTTCTGGTAGTACTTGCGACGGAACAGAGTGGCGCTCTCGTTCAGCAACGCGCTCTGCAGGGTCGGTAGCCACTCGGGTAGGCCGTAGATCTCCTGGTTGATATCGGCCACCCGCAGGTGGCACACGCTACCGGACTTGAATACGTGCTCATCCTTCCAGCCCCGCACCTGATAGTAGGTGACCAGGTCATTGCCTCGGCGCATGTACTTGGCCAGGCATGGCTGCAGGCCAATAGCCTGGCGCAGCATGTTGTCGCGCTTCTCCAGGTACAGATTACCTGACCAGCCCCAGTCCATGACGATTTGCTCGAACGCCTGCCGGCTGAGTAGCTTGTGGGGAATGAACGTGCGAGCCAATGCGTTGCGCTTGAAGATCAGTCCCGACTGCAGATAGACGCTCGCCTTCGAGGACTTCGCCAGGCCATCCAGCGAAACCGGGGGCTCGTACCAACGTCCGTTGGACCAGCACTCCAGGTAGTCGAGGATCTCCCGGCCATCGAGCACCGGTACAGGGTCGCCGAAGGTGAACGCCATTGGCTGACCGCCTCCGGTCTTGACCAGGAGATCACCTTCAGTTGGCGGCTGGGTGATGGGCTGTTCAAGGGGGCTGTTCATCAGTAGATCTCCATGATGCCGGTGTTGGCCACGGTCTGGCCCTCCAGCGGCTCGTTGTGCAGTGCATGAAAGAGTGCCCACGCCAGATCGGCGTGACCGGTTGTGTCGTTGCGCCCGGCGGTGTAGGTGAATTGACGCCCGCCTGGGGTGACGGTCTTACGGATGGCCATCAGCGATTGCGCCACGTCAGTCCAACCGGCATCGAACTCCAGCCGTCCCTTGCTGATGACGTCCCAGGCCTTCATCACCAGGCGGGTCTTGACCTCCGGGTTGTAGGAGAAGGTGCGCAACGCTGGGAAGAACGGGCGCACCAGCTGCGCCACGGCACTGCCCAGTCCGGTGGTGTCGATCCCGATGTAGGTCACCCAGTATCGCAGCGTGACCTGGCGAATCGTCTCGGCCTGGGCGGTGAAGTCCATCCCTCGGAACTGGTGCCGCTCCAGGATCCTGAACTTGCCACCCGGCACCAGCGGTGGCGCCACTACGATGAGTCCGGCTGTGTCGCCCGTCTCAGCAGGGTCATACCCCACCCAGACCTGCCGATCGGCAAAGGGTCTGGCCGCGAATGGCTTGTAGTCCTCCCAGACCGACCAACTGTCCACCATGCAGGGCTGCAGCATGTTCAGCGGGAAGATGCTCGCGCCGTCGTCGACGAACTGGCACATCAGCAGGTTCTGGAATGCCGCCGCGTCGTACTCCAGCCGCAACTCGTCGATGTCGAATAAGTCGCAGCCCCGCTCTTCCGCGTCCAGGATGGTGACGATCTGCCGCCAGATCCGGTCGTCGCAGAGCTTGCCTTGCTGCAGCACATCGTGGCGGACATCCAGCTTCAGGTGCTGGGCGCTGGGCTTACCCTTGTTGAACCGCTCACCGGTCCAGAAGGTGTAGGCCTCATGCGCCATCGAGCTCGGCGTCGAGAAGTAGGTCCGGCGGTACTGTTTCTGCATCGCCATGCCGGACGCGACCTTGTTCAGTTCGTTGAACTTGAAGGTCCAGAAGAATTCGTCGAAGTAGAAATTGCCGTGGTAGCCCTGGGCAGTCCGGGCATTGGTACCGAGGAAGTGCAGTTCAGCGCCGTTCGGCAGGATGATCGGGTCACCGGTGAGCTCGACGCCCACCGTGTCACGGGCAAACGCCTGGATGTAGGCCTTGAAGATATGCGCCTGGGCCTTGCTGGCCGACAGGAAAATCTGGTTGCGCCCGGTAGTCAGCGCGTCGATCAAGGCCTCCCGGGCAAAGTAGAAGGTTGCACCGATCTGCCGGCTTTTCAGAATCGCACGGGTGCGCTGATTGCCCGCCCGGTACCAGTCTTTCTGGTAGTCAAAGCACCCGTCTAGAAACGCCTCTACCAGCTTCTCGACCAGTTCCTCTGGGATATCGTTGCGTTTGGGCTTACGCTTCTCCCCGGCGTTGCGCTTGGCCAGCTCAGGGTTGAGATCCGTCTCGGTACCGCCCTCCTGGTAACGCTGGATTCGGGCCTGCCGCTCCAGTTGCCGGTGCAGCAGGTCGATTTCCTTGAAGTCCGCGCCAGACTTGGGGTCCTTGAGGAGCAGCTGCACCAGGCGCGTCTCGGTAGCCGCCTGGATGCGCTGCAGCGGCGTGGCCCGGTCCCATTCGTCGCGGGCCTTCCAGCTGTGAAGGGTCTTCTCCTTCTCGCCGATGAGCTCGGCGATCTCGCACACACGGTATCCCTGCCAATACAGATGCTTGGCGTGGCGGCGGTGGTCGGTTGGCAATTCGCAGATAGCGTTCATGCCGCAGATGCTGCCGTTCGCGCGCGCGGAGCCCTATCGCCGTGCCCTGTAGACCGCCCCGCTACAACTCCACCGCATTGCCGCGCCATCGCGCGATGCCGACCATGCCCTCATCGCCAGGCACAACGCCACCGCAATGAGGACTCCCAGCATGGCCGGCAAGACCGACACTCCAGCCAAGAAGTACCGCTCCAAATGGACCCGAATCGCCGTTGAAGGCGCCACCACCGACGGACGCAACATCGAGCGCAGCTGGATCGAGGACATGGCCAGCACCTACAGCCCCAACACCTACGGCGCCCGGATCAACTGCGAGCACATCAAGGGCTACTGGCCCGGTGGCGAGTTTGGTGCCTATGGCGACGTCCTAGCGCTGAAGGCTGAAGAAGTCGAAATTGCCGGCGTCAAGAAGCTGGCCCTGTTCGGTCAACTCCAACCCAACGATGCCCTGCTCGCCCTGAACAAGGCCGGCCAGAAGATCTACACCTCGATCGAAGTTCAGCCGAAGTTCGCCGACAGCGGCAAGGCCTACCTGGTCGGCCTCGCCATCACCGACACCCCGGCCAGCCTCGGAACCGAGGCGCTGTCCTTCAGTGCGCAGCACGGCACCCTGACCGGCCGCAAACAGGACAAAGACAACCTGTTTACCGCTGCGGAAGAAACGGCCCTGGCGTTTGAGGAGGTCGCCGACACCCCCGGCATGTTCGCCGCGCTAAAAGACAAAGTTGGCGAGCTCCTCGGCAAGAGCAAGGAAAAAGATGGCAAGGACGCCGCCAGCTTCGCCGCCTTGGGCGAAATGATCGAAAGCCTGGCCACTCACGGCAGCGAGCAAGCCGCCGCCTTCGCTGCCGAGCAGAAAGCCCGCCAGGAACTGCAAACCAAGTTCGAGCAGCTCGAATCCAAGTTCAGCGATCTGGTCAAGCGCCTGGGTGACACCGAAGACCACAGCCAGACGCAACGACCGCCGGCAACGGGCGGCGATGGTGCCGTGCTGTCTTCCTTCTAACCCGCCCGACCGATCACCGGAGAATTACCCATGCGTAACGAAACTCGCCTCGTCTACAACGGCCTGCTGGCCCACATCGCCAAGCTGAACAGCGTGCCCAATGCTGCCGAGAGCTTCAGTGTTACCCCGTCCGTCCAGCAGAAACTGGAGACGGCAATTCAGGAGTCCAGCGACTTCCTCAAGCGCATCAACATCATCGGCGTTAACGACCAGGAGGGCGAAGCCATTGCCCTGGGCGTAAATGGCCCGACTGCCAGCCGCACCAACACCGCCGGCGGCAACCGCCGCAATCCGGCAAACGTGGCCAACCTGAAAAAGGACACCTACAGCTGCAAGAAGACCGACTTTGACACAGCCTTCCCCTATCAACTGCTGGATGCCTGGGCCAAGTTCCCCGACTTCCAGGTGCGCCTTGCCAACGCCATCGCTCAGCGCCAGGGCCTCGATCGCCTCATGATCGGCTTCAACGGCATCAGCGCCGCACCGGTCACCGACCGCGCCACCAACCAGTTGCTGCAGGATGTAAACGTCGGTTGGCTGCAGAAGATCCGCATCGCTGCCCCGGAACGCGTTCTCGACGAAGGCGCTACTCCGGGTAAGGTCACCGTGGGCGCCACCGGCGACTACAAGACTCTTGACGGTCTGGTCTTCGATGCCGTGCAGATGTTGGATCCGTGGCACCGCAAGCGCCCCGACCTGGTGGTCATCGTCGACCGAGCGTTGCTGCATGAAAAGCAACTGGCAGCCGTGGAAAAAGGGGCGGTCTCCAACCAGGAAGAAAACGCTGCAGACGAAGTCGTCACCAAGGGGCGCCTGGGTGGCCTGAAAATCGAAGACGCCCCGTTCTTCATCGAGGGCGGCGTTCTGGTCACCACCCTGGCCAACCTCGCCATCTACTGGCAGGAAAGCGCGCGCCGCCGTCACCTGAAAGACGAGCCGGAATACGACCGCATTGCCGACTACCAGTCGTCCAACGACGCCTACGTCATCGAGGACCTCGGCCTGGTCGCCCTGGTCGAAAACATCGAGCGGGTGTAAGCCATGGCCCTGACCCTTGCCCAACGCAACCAGCTGCGCAAGCGCGCAGCCCAGGAGGCTGCAGCCGTCGCCCCTGCCGCCCTGATGGAAGGCGCCACCGGCTATGAAGTGATGCTCGCCGCACTGCAGCAGGATCAGTTCCGCCTGAAGCAGGTGCAATCCCAGGAGGGCAAGGCACAGCTCAAGGTCGAGATGCTGCCGGCATACGTGCCCTACGTGGACGGCGTGCTCTCAGCAGGCCAAGGCGCCCAGGACGACGTGCTCACCACCCTGATGGTCTGGCGCTTCGACGCGGGCGACTTCGGCGGCGGATTGCATATCGCTGAATACGTTCTGCGCCACGGGCTGAAGATGCCGGACCGCTTCAACCGTACTACCGGCTGCCTGGTGGCAGAGGAAGTCGCCACGGCAGCGCTCAAGGCCCAGAAATCTGGCAGCACCTTCCCGCTGGACATCCTCACCACCACTGCGGTGCTGACTGACGTCCAGGACATGCCGGACGAAGTGCGCGCCAAGCTGATGCTGGCCCTCGGCCGCGCCACGCTGGAAGGCATCAGCGACGAACACCCAGGGCAGCCTGGCCAGTTGCAGGCTGGCATCGAGCTGCTCAAACGCGCCATCGAGTTGCACAGCAGCTGCGGCGGTAAGAAAGACCTGGAGCGCGCCGAGCGCCTCCTCAAGAAACACGCTGGCCCTGCCAGCTAACCGAGCGTCCCCACGCACCCGGCGGCTCGGGGCGGATCAGCAGGCTTACTCCTTGGCTCAGCTGTGAAGCCCCGACCACCGCCGACCTATTCGAGCGACAAGCATGAGCGGATTTATCGCCGGCGGCATTCCAACCACCGCTTTCCCGATCAGCAACGGCACCTTCTGGCCAGAGATCAACGGTCAGCACTTGCGCGCCGCCATGCGCATCACCGACGCAGTGACCGACGACCGTCTGGAGGTTGCGGCGGTCAACGCCATGATCGAAGCCAACCGGGAGCTTGCCGGCTACCGGGATGCACAGCAGGCCCAGGGCTATGCCGCCCTGGCCGACGTGCCGGCGGAGCCGATCAAAGGCGAAAGCCAGTTACTGCACCTCTACCGCAGGGTCATTTATTGCAACGCCCTGGCCGAGCTGGTGGAGCGCTACAGCAGCTTCGATGCCACCAACAGCGGCGAGAAGAAGATCACCGAGGAAGAAAGTAGCGCCGACCAGCTACGCCGCGATTCACGCAAGGCCCTGCGCAGCATCCTCGGCGTCAGCCACACCACCGTGGAGCTGCTGTGATGCCGGCCGTAATCGCCAACCAGGGCGACACCGTGGATGCCATCTGCTGGCGTTTCTACGGCCGCACCGCCGGCGTCACCGAGGCAGTGCTTGAGGCCAACCCCGGCCTGGCCGATCACGGCACCACTATCCCGCACGGCACGCAAATCACCCTGCCCGATGCCGCGCCACAAGTTGAACAACGCCAGGTGGTGAACCTATGGGACTGACCACCACCAACAAAAGGACCTCGTGCCATGGCTGATCCGACTTCCAGCTCCATCACCGGCCTGCTGATGGGCCTTGGCCTGGCCACCGCCGTGCCGCAGATCGATGGCGAGGCGCTGTTCGGCGCCCTCCTCGGCGCGTGGCTGGTGACCAGCATCAAACGCGATCTCAAGGCCTGGCAGCGTCTGGGCTCGCTGCTGCTCTCGGCCGGCGTGGGCTACCTGTTCGCGCCGGTGGCCCTGAAGATCGCGCCGATTATCAACAGCGGCGGCGCCGCGTTCGCCTGCGCCCTGGTCGTGATCCCGATCAGCATCAAGGCCATGCTCTGGGTCGAACAGGCCGATCTGTTCGACATCCTGCGCCGCATCAGAGGGGGGAGCTGAGATGTCCATTGTCGCCCTGGTCATTCCGCTGACCACCGCCAGCGCCTACTTGTTTGGCGCCCTGCGGTTGGCCTGCTACAGCCGAGGAAATGCCCGCTACCGGCGCGGCATCTCACTGCTGGCCAGCCTGTTCGGCGCCGCGCTGTGCATGAGCGGCCTTGAGCTGCTGCTGTATCGCCCACCGGTAAGCCTATGGCAGGCCGTGACCGCCGTACTGCTCTGCACCCTGATTTACCGATCACGCGGCAATGTCGCCGCCCTGCTGAGGCCAAGCGTATGACCCTCACCCTGCGCCACGGCGACCGTGGCCAAGCCGTCAGCCACCTGCAAAAGCAGCTCAACCAGGCCGGTGCCAAGCCTGCGCTGGTCGTCGACGCCGACTTCGGCGACGCTACGGAAAAGGCGGTGCGCGCCTTCCAGGCCAAGGTCGGCCTGGTCGATGACGGCATTGCCGGCAGCAAGACCCAGGCGGCCCTGGCCGGCGCCGATTGCCGCCTGCTGCTGAGCAACGCCACCCTGCTGGCGGGCGCCGAGCGCCTGGGCGTCGAGCTGGCCGCGATCTACGCCGTCAACGAGGTGGAGAGCCACGGCCAGGGCTTCCTGGCCAACGGCAAGCCGAAAATCCTGTTCGAGCGGCATGTCATGTACAAGCGCCTGGCGATGCCGCGTAACGAGGGTGACGACGTCGCCGAGCTGCAGCGCCATGCCGATGAACTGGCCACGGCCTACCCGCAGCTGGTCAACCCCCGCCCGGGTGGCTACATCGGCGGTACCGGCGAGCACCAGCGCCTGGCCCAGGCCCGCATGCTCGATGCCGACCGGGCCGCCGAGTCGGCGAGCTGGGGGGCTTTCCAGATCATGGGCTATCACTGGCAGCGCCTGGGCTATGCAAGCCTGGCTGACTTCGTCAACCGGATGCACCAGGACGAGAGCGAACACTTCGAGGCCTTCGTCCGCTTCATCGAGTCGGATCCGGCGTTGCACAAAGCGCTCAAGGGCAAGAAGTGGGCGCAGTTCGCCAAGCTCTACAACGGGCCAGCCTACGCCCGGAACCTCTACGACGTGAAGCTCGAACGCGCCTACGAACGGCACGCTGCCTGCGGCTGCACCCTCGCCGCGTAACCCGCCACCAGCGGTCCAGGAGTCCCCATGATCGACATTGCTCAGATCCGCAAGCACAGCCCTCAGGATGGTGACGTCTTCGTGTTGCCCGAGGGTGCCGACCACCAGGACGCCCAGGCCTTCGCCGAGGCACTTCATATGGCGTGCCCGGGCGTGAAATGCCTGGTACTCACTACCGATATTCAGCGTCTGGATGTCGCCGCGATGAACGCCGCCGGCTGGTACCGGGCGTGATCGGTGTGCGGCAGGCCGGATTGACGGTCGCAGCGGCTGCTGCGCTGGCCCTGCTGTTCTGGGGCCAGCATCAGCGCCTTGAGGTGGAAAAGGCCAAGGCCACCAACGCAGTAGAGCGCCTGCAAAGAGTCCAGGAGCGCAGCGATCGCCAGACCGCCACCATCGTTCGCCTCGACGCCGAGGTGCAGGCCGAACGCACCGCCCAGGCCGCCCTGCGGACCACCCAGAATCAACTGCGCCAGAGCCTGGCCGACAGCCTCAACCAGATCCAGGAGCTCGAACATGCGAACGCCGAACTTTCCGATTGGTCCCGCCAGCCTCTGCCTGCTGCTGCTCGCCGGCTGCGCGAGCGCCCCGCCATCACCGGCGCCGCAGATTATCGTGACTGGCTGTCCCGCCGTCGTACCCTGCCGCCTGCCACCGGCGGCACCGATCGGTAACGGCGAGTTGCTGCGCGATGCCGAAGTGGTGGAAGCCGCCTGGGCTGACTGCGCCGCCCAGGTCGATACGGTGTACCAGGCGCAACAGAAGGCCCCTCGCCCATGAACAAGCCCGATTCCCTGCGCAACCACCTCCTCGCCGCCGTGCCTGAGTTGCGCAATGACCCCGACCGCCTCCTGGTGTTCATCGACAACGGCACCGTCCGCAGCACCGCTGCGGTGGGTCTTTCATTCGAGTACGCGTACACCCTGAACGTGATGTTGACGGATTTTGCCGGCCACCCAGATGCGCTGATGATTCCCCTGCTGGCCTGGTTGATGGTCAACCAGCATGAGCTGATCGCCAATCTGGAAAAGGGCAAGGAAGCCATCAGGTTCGAAGCCGACGTCCTGGACAACAGCAAGGTCGACCTGTCGATCGAGCTTGCCCTCACCGAGCGGGTGATCGTCAAGAAACAGGACGACGGCACGTTGCAGGTCAGCCATCCGGACGAGCCTCAGCTTGAGCCGTTCCTGCCAGCCGGGGACTGGAAGCTGTACGCCGGCGGCGAACTTCTCGCCGAATGGCAGAGCACCGCCCAGGACGGCGGCGATATCGCCGGCTCGCACCCCCGCCGCCATGGCTGATAACCTCAACGCCTTGGAAGACTGGGCCGGCGCCTTGCTGGCCAAGCTGGAGCCGAGCGCCCGCCGCAAGCTCAACCAGGAGATTGCCCGGGATCTGCGCCGCAGACAGCAGCAGCGCATCGCCGCACAGCGCAACCCTGACGGCTCCCCTTATGCCAAACGCAAGCCGCGCCAACTGCGTGGCAAGGCTGGCCGGATCAAGCGGCAGATGTTCACCAAACTGCGCCAGGCCAAACACCTGAAACTGCAGAGCACCCCGAACTCGATCGCCATTGGCTTTCTTGCCCGCACGGCCCGCATCGCCCGGATCCACCAGGAAGGCCTGCGTGATCGCCCAGGCAAGGGCGCAGCTGACATCCAGTACGAGCGCCGCGAGCTGCTGGGCTTCAGCCCCGCAGACATCGAGCTGATCCGCGATCGCCTGCTCGAACACCTCACCCGCTGACCCTGCCGCTGTAACCAGGCTTTCTACAAGCTGCGCGCCGTGCGCTTCACGCGCGCGCATCGCAGCATCACCGGCATGAACATCGCCGAACTCGCTCGTCTCATTGAAAACCTTGTCCGCCTCGGCACCGTCGAAGCGGTCCAGGTGCAGCCGCCCCGCGTCAAAGTGAAAAGCGGCAAGATCGTCACCGCCTGGCGGCCGTGGCTGAGCCTGCGTGCCGGCGCTGACCGCGAATGGGACCCGCCCACCGTTGGCGAACAGGTCGTACTGTTGAGCCCGTCGGGGCTACTCGCCCAGGCCGTCGTGCTCACCGGCCTGTTCAGCGACCACAACCCGGCCAACGGTGACCGCGAAGGCCTGCACCGCCGCACCTACCGCGACGGCGCTGTGATCGAGTACGACAGCATCGCTCACCAACTGCGCGCCATCCTCCCCGAGGGCGGCGTCACCGATATCACCAGCACTGGCGGCATCAACATCACCGGCCCGATCAACCACACCGGTGATTACACCCAACAGGGCAACCAGCAGGTTACTGGCACCGTGACCGTGTCCGAGGACGTGGTTGCCGGCGCCGACGGCATCAGTCTGGTTAACCACCGCACATCCGGCGTAATGCCTGGACCAGGTGAATCAGGAGCGCCCGTGCCATGACCGGTATGAATGCCCAGACCGGGCGCGCGATCTCCGATCGCCTGCACCTTGCGCAGTCAATCGCCGACATCCTCACCACCCCGATCGGCAGCCGCGTCATGCGCCGAGATTACGGGAGCCAGCTGGTCGACCTCATTGACTGGCCGCTGAACAACGCCACTCGCCTGCAGGCATACGCCGCGACCGCTATGGCCCTGATGCGCTGGGAACCACGCATCCGCCTCAGCCGCGTGCTGTTGAGCCTGGGTGACGTACCTGGCCAAGCCATCCTCGACGTTGAAGGCTCACTCACAGACAGCAACGAGCCGTTGAACCTGCGCATTCCATTGAACCTGGGGGCTGGGGCATGAACACGTTCACCCCGATTGATATCAACTTGCTGCCTGCCCCGCAGGTGGTGGAACAGATCGACTACGAGCAGATCCTCAGTGAGCGCATGGCGTTCCTGGTCAGCCTCTGGCCGGTCGATGAGCAGCCCGGCATTGCCGCCAAGCTTGCCCTGGAGTCGGAACCCCTGACCAAACTGGTGCAGGAGAATGCCTACCGGGAAATGGTCTGGCGCCAGCGAGTCAACGAGGCGGCGCTTGCTACCCTGCTGGCCAAAGCAACCGAGGATGACCTCGAACAGGTAGCAGCCAACTACAACGTGTCTCGGCTTGTCGTCATTCCGGCAGATCCCACTGCTGTCCCGCCTGTCGCCGCCGTCAAGGAATCGGACGACAGCCTGCGAGAACGCGCTCAAATGGCCTGGGAAGGATTGTCGACCGCCGGCCCGCGCAACAGCTACATCCTCCATGCGCGCAGCGCCGAGGGCAGCATCGCGGATGCCACGGCAGAAAGCCCGTCGCCAGCGGTCGTCGTCGTGACTGTTCAATCGCTCCTGGGCGACGGCAGCGTCGAAGCCGAAGTGCTTGAGATCGTTCAGCGTTACTTGAGTGATGATGACCGCCGCCCCGTCGCCGATCGGCTCACCGTTCAATCGGCCCAGGTGATCACCTACGCGGTCGATGCAACGATCTACCTCTCTACGACCGGCCCGGAATCCGAGCCAATCCGGGCCGCTGCGGAAGCCAAACTGAACGCCTTTGTCGGTCAGCGACGGCGCTTAGGCGTCGAGGTTTCAGAGTCGGCCATATTCGCCGCGCTGCATGTAGAAGGCGTCCGCAAGGTCGAGCTCGCCGGCTGGGTCGACCTGAAACCCACCCCCGCCCAAGCGGCCTACTGCGAAAGCGTCAGCGTCAAAGTCGGAGCGTCGGAATGACCGCCCTGCTGCCGCCCAACGCCAGCCAGCTGGAGCGCCTGGCCGCTGAGGCACTTGCGCAGATCGACCAGGTGCCGGTCCCGATCCGGGATTTGCTGAACCCTGACCGCTGCCCAGCAGCGATGCTCCCCTACCTGGCCTGGGCTTTCTCTGTCGATCGCTGGGATGCCAGCTGGGGCGAAGCAACGAAGCGGCAGGTGATCAAGTCCTCCTACTACGTCCACTCGCACAAGGGCACCATCGGCGCGTTGCGGCGGGTGATTGAACCGCTGGGCTATCGGATCAAGGTCACCGAATGGTGGGAGACCCAGCCCGAAGGCACTCCCGGCACGTTCTCGCTAGACATCGAAGTGCTCGATGCCGGCATCAGCGAGGCCACCTACGAGCTGCTCAATGCCCTGATCGGGGATGCGAAGCCGCTGAGTCGCCATGTTGCCGAGCTGAACCTTATCGGCGTCGTCGCCGGCCCGTTGACGGTCGCAACGACCCTGCAGGATGGCCACGAAACTTCCATCTATCCCTACGCCCCCCGGCAAATCGAAAGCGCGGGCCAGGTCTTCTTCAGCGTTGCCATCTACGACGGCGACTCAACCTCCATTTTCCCGAAAGCCCCGGCGGCTATTGAGTCGCAGATCTCGATCAACGCCGCATCCACGATCGTGAGCATCGACACGGTCGCGGTATACCCCCAAGTTTAGGAGCAGGCATGGCTAGCTATTTCACTCTTTTGACCAATGTTGGCGCAGCCAAACTGGCCAATGCGATCGCGTTGCAACAGGACTTCACCATCAGCCAGATGGCCATTGGCGACGGTGGAGGCTCGCTGCCCGTACCGAGCACTTCGCGCACTGCCCTGGTCAACGAGGTGCGGCGCGGCCCGGTCAATCGGGTCGAGAAGGACCCCGACAACCCGGCTTGGGTGGTGGTTGAGCAAGTTCTCCCGCCAGAAATCGGTGGCTGGACCATTCGCGAGGTTGGCCTCTACGACGCCGAAGGGGATCTCGTCGCTTACGGCAACTACCCGGAAACTTACAAGCCTGTACTCGCCGAAGGCAGCGCCAGAACGCAGACCATCCGCTTCATCGCTGAGGTGGGAAGTGCTGAGGCCGTAACCCTCAAGGTCGACCCGTCGATCGTACTGGCTACTCGCGAATGGGCCGAGCAACAGGCCGCCGCGAAGGTTCTGGCGCACGACCAGGACCCGGCGGCCCACATGGGCAACCACCCGCTCGGAATGGGCTTGTTCACCGGCCGTATGCGGGCAGGCCAGGCCGTCAAGATCGCCTTTTTCGGCGACAGCACCACCGATGGCAACAGCTCTTCGGGCTGGACCCCAAACCCAGTAGACGGGAACCAGATGGCAATCGGCGCCACCGATCACGGGGCGGCCGGTGGGTACAACGCCTACCCACGTCGCCTACAGGACATGCTGCGACTGTTCTATGGGAACAACCTGATCCGTTGCTACAACGCAGGCTACAGCGGCAAGCGTCTGGACAATGGTTGGGCGCTGAACAACCTCGACGCCGCCGTGCTCAGGCATCCGATCTATAAGGATTGCGATGCAGTCGTGGTGGTGTTCGGCCTCAACGATGCCGCACAGAACGGCAGTCGTCTTGAGGCGTTCGTCAGCGAAAGCAAAAAGGTTATCGAGGCCATCCTCAAGGCCGGCAAACTGCCAATCTTGATGGCGTCCGACGCGCACTGGCGCAGTCATGACGACTTCGACAATACCGGCAACAACTACGAAAACACCGAGATCGTCGAGTTGAACGACGCCAAGCGTGCCCTGTGCGCTCAGTACGGCATTCCGCACCTGGAGATGCACGATCGTCAGCGCGACTGGATGAACCGCAATGGTGGTTACACCTGGTGGCGCAAGGTTGCCCCCGACGGCATGCACTCAAACGATGAGGGCCACCAGATCAAGGCCTGCATTGTGGCTGCGCAGTTCATCCCGGAAATCTACCGGGTGGGGCGTCACGTTCTGGAGCGAATCAACTGGCAGGACTCCCGGGCCCGCTTCCCCTATGACCATTCCCCGAACTTCTCGCCCATTGTTGACTCGGCGTCGATGCAGAACAATTTCCAGGTTCCTCCTGGTCGGTTCGTGCACGGGGCAAACCTGGTTGATGCCTGGGTGTGGTGCGAGGAGGGTGATCTACCGCTGATCTACCGCGCAATTTCCGATGCTGGCCAAGCTCAGGCCGACCTGACCATTGACCAGGTGGGGCGAATCAAGGTCTATCACATGGGCGCAGTCGACCCATCGGCCCCTATCTACGACAAAGAGGTCAACGGTGCAGGAGCGCGGGCCATCATCAACCATACGTTTGACCGCCCTTGCCGGCTGCTGCGCCTGCCTTATGGCTTGTGCCGTATCACCATGACAGCGCCGGCGAAGGACCTGACAAGGAACCTATTCGGCGGGCACTTCGAGATCAATCCCAGCTACAAGATGGCCGAAAGAAAGCCATTCTTTTTGGGGGATCTGGCGACCTTGGCGGTGCTGAAGTCGCCGACCTGGCAGCAAAACTTGATCGAGCGCAGCGGCCCGCAAAAATTTGTAATCAACGCCCCGGCTGCCGGTCGTTATGTCTTTTCCAGTCGCGAGGAGCGTGACGGCTCGAACACTGTGGACTTCGGTGTGCCTGGGCAGAAACGGGAGATTTACCTGCGGGCCAAGCTCTCGCAATCCACCGGTGTGATGATGTTCTCAGGGCCGTCTTACCGCGAGAACGGGGAAATCATCACCAACGAGGGAGCCTTTTTCGTGTATCGGCCTGGCTCCACCGCAGCTGTTCGGCTGTACGTGTATGGTGACGAGGGCTCCCTTGCCATGCTCGGCGAGGGGGTACTCTCCACCAACTACGTCAACGATTTGCTCGAGTGCGTGATCGTCTTTGAGCGTAACGCTGCTGGGGATCAGCTCGTCAGCTTTTACGAGGGCTCCAAAGCAGTCGGGACGCCGCTGATTACTTCTACATCAGCGACCACTGGGGCCGCTGGGCCGTGGGCAGGAACTATGGGCGGTGCTTTCGCAAACTTGGGGCCGTCCAGCCTCAACACGGATCTTTCCGTGGAAATCCTTGAGATGGTCGCCCGCCACTACGGATGACCTGTTGACTCATGACAGGCCTCGCTTCGGCGGGGCCTTTTTGTTAGGGCTTGTAAGCCTGACTCCTACAGCTCGGCAAGCTCGCAGCTTCTGCGCGCGCGCATCAATCTCAGGGCTCACTGAATTGCGATCCTGCGCAGGAGCCGCCACATGGCAACCGATTATCACCACGGCGTTCGCGTCTTCGAAATCAACGAGGGCAGCCGCCCTATCCGTACTGTCGCCACGGCTGTGGTTGGCATGGTCTGCACTGCCAGCGACGCAGACGCCACTGTTTTCCCGCTCAACAAGCCGGTCTTGCTGACCGACGTGCTGACCGCTTCCGGCAAGGCCGGTGAAGCCGGCACCCTGGCCCGAAGCCTGGATGCGATCGCCGACCAGGCCAGCCCCGTCACCGTCGTAGTACGGGTGGCCGAAGGCACCAGCGAAGCGGAAACCACCACCAACATCGTCGGCGGCGTCACGCCAACCGGTCAGTACACCGGGCTCAAGGCGCTGCTGGCCGCTGAAGCCCAGCTTGGTGTGAAACCACGCATCCTCGGCGTCCCTGGCCTCGACAACCTGGCCGTGACCACCGAACTGGTGGCCATCGCCCAGAAACTGCGGGGCTTTGCCTACGCCAGCTGTTTCGACTGCGAGACAGTCTCCGAGGCACTGGCCTACCGCGAAGGCTTCGGCGCTCGCGAGCTGATGCTGATCTGGCCAGACTTCATCAACTGGGACACCGCCACCAGCAGCTCCCAGCCGGCCGCCGCCGTAGCCCGGGCCCTGGGCCTGCGCGCCAAGCTCGACGAGCAAGTTGGCTGGCACAAAACCCTGTCCAACGTGCCGGTCAACGGTGTGTCGGGTCTGTCGAAGGACATCTTCTTCGACCTGCAGAACCCGGCCACCGACGCCGGCCTGCTGAACGCCGACGAGGTCACCACCCTGATCCGTCGTGAGGGCTTCCGCTTCTGGGGCTCGCGCACCTGCTCGGCTGACCCGCTGTTTGCCTTCGAGAACTACACCCGCTCGGCGCAGGTCCTGGCCGACACCATGGCCGAAGCGCACTTCTGGGCGGTGGACAAGCCAATGCACCCAAGCCTGGTACGCGACATCGTCGAAGGTATCAACGCCAAGATGCGCGAGCTGGTGCGCAATGGCTACCTGCTGGGCGGCGAGTGCTGGTACGACGAGGCAGCCAACGACAAGGACACCCTCAAGGCCGGCAAGCTGTACCTGGACTACGACTACACCCCGGTCCCGCCTCTGGAGAACCTGCTGCTGCGCCAGCGCATCACCGACCGCCACCTGGTGCAGTTCGCTGCCGCCGTCAACGCCTGATCCCATTTGCCCGCGCGGCCCCGGCCGCGCCGTAGGAGAGCCCGACCATGGCCCTGCCCAAGAAACTCAAGCATCTCAACCTGTTCAACGACGGCAACAGCTACCTGGGCGTGGCCAAGTCGGTCACCCTGCCCAAACTCGGTCGCAAGTTCGAAGCCTACCGTGGCGGCGGTATGGAAGGCCCGGTCAAGGTCGACCTGGGCCACAGCGACGACGGCCTGCAGCTGGAGTGGACCCTCGGCGGCTGGGACCTGATTGCCCTGCGCCAGTTCGGTGCGGTGAAGGCGGACGGTGTGCAACTGCGCTTCACTGCCTCGGTGCAGCGTGATGACACCGGCGAAGTCAGCGCCGTGGAGATCGTCACCCGTGGCCGCCACGAAGAAGTGGACTTCGGCGATGCCGAACCCGGCGAAGACACCGAGCACAAGATCACCACCGCCCTCACCTACTACAAGCTCACCGTTGACGGCGAGGACATCGTCGAGATCGACCTGCTCAACTTCATCTACGTGGTTGATGGCAAAGACCTGCTCGAAGAGCACCGCAAGGCCCTCGGCATCTAAGCCATGCCCAGGCAGCGCCCACCCTTCCGCAATCCACCGCCGGGCACTGCACCGGCGGCCTCTTCAAACCCAAGGAGCAACCCCATGAAAACCCCTGAAACCGCAGCACCTGTGAAGAACCTCAACGAAGAAACCATCGCCCTGGACACCCCGATCATCCGTGGCGAGACCCAGATCGAAACCCTGACCCTGCGTAAGCCCATGAGCGGCGAGCTGCGCGGCGTCAGCCTGGTCGACCTGGCCAACATGGACGTACAGGCGCTGCGCAAGGTCCTGCCACGCATCACCAGTCCCTCCCTCACCGACATCGAGATCGGCCGCATGGACCCCGCCGACCTGCTCCAGTGCGGCGTGGCGGTCGGCAGTTTTTTGCTGAAGAAGTCGGACAGGGAAGCTGCCCTCGTTGCGTAGATGAGGCCATGGCCGACCTGGCCATTGTCTTTCACTGGGGGCCGGCGGATATGGATCCGCTGTCCCTTTCTGATCTGATGGAATGGCGCGAGCGGGCCATAACGCGCTGGGAGCAAACCCATGGCAAATGACCTGAAGATGGAAGTGGTACTCCAGGCCATCGACAGCGCCACCCGGCCCATTCGTGCCATCACCCAAGGCAGCGTTGGCCTCGGCCAAGCGCTCAAGCAGTCCCGCGACAAGCTCAAGCAACTGCAGGCCACCCAGGCGGATGTCTCCAGCTTCCGCCAGGCCAAGGCTGCCAGCCTTGATCAAGCGGCCGCCATGAAAGCCAGCCGTGATCGGGTCAGCCAGCTATCTGCTGCGTTGATGGCCCATGAAAAGACAGTCCGACCGCTACAGACCAGCTATGACCAGCTGATGGGCGAAACCACAGCGCTCAAGGATCGGCAAAAGGAACTGTCCCAGCAGGTGCGCCAGACGCGTGAATCAGCCCAAGCGGCCACCCAAGTCTGGAAGAACAACACTGCCCGCATCCGCGAGCTGCGTTCGCAGATCGCCAGCACCGCCCAGCCCACGCAGAAGCTACGCAACGAATACGACGCCCTGGTCACCAAACAGCAGGCCCAGCTGGAGACAGTGCGCCGGCTGACTGCGGTACAGAAAGACCTCCAGCAACAACACCGCGCCACTGCCGACAGTGCCCGCCAGCAAAGAGAGCGCATGTCAGAACTGGCTGGCCAGCTCCAGGAGGCCCGAGCCCCCATGCAGGGGCTCAACCAGGACTATCGCACCGCCGTGCGTGAGGCCCAGGCACTCAAGGCCAAGCACAGCGCACAAGCTCAGACGCTCCAGGGGCTACGGGATAAGCTACGTGCCGCCGGCATCAGCACCAAAAGCCTCAGCGATGGCGAGCGCCAGCTGCGCCAGTCCATCGCCAGCACCACCCAGGCAATGGGTGAGCAGGAGGCCCGGCTCAAACGGCTGGCTGCCCAGCAACGGCAGATGGCGGCAGCAAAACAGAGCTTCGAGAAGTCGCAGGCACTGGCCGGCAGTATGGCGGCGGGCGGCGCGGCCGGGTTGGCCAGCGGCTACGCCATGTCCAGACCGCTACAGGGCATGGTGGATGCCTTTGCCCCGGCCGAAGACGCGGCCACTCAGCTGAAAGTCTCCATGATGGACGCCACCGGCCAGGTCTCCGGAGACTTCCAGAAGATCAGCGACCTGGCCACCAGCCTGGGCGACCGCTTGCCGGGTACCACCGCCGACTTCCAGAACATGATGACCATGCTGCGCCGCCAAGGCCTGAGCGCACAGAGCATCCTCGGCGGTACCGGGGAAGCGGCGGCGTATCTGGGCGTTCAGCTGAGAATGCCGGTGGAGGAAGCTGCCGCATTTGCAGCGCAGATGCAGGATGCGACCCGCACCTCGGAAAAAGACATGATGGCGCTGATGGATACCATCCAGCGTGGCTTCTACTCCGGTGTCGACCCGACCAACATGATTCAGGGCTTCAGCAAAATCGCCCCGGTCATGGACATCATCAAGAAATCCGGCATTGATGCTGCAAATGAGCTTGGCCCCCTGCTGGTGATGATGGATCAACAGAAAATGGAAGGGGGCGCTGCTGGTAACGCCTACCGCAAGATCTTCCAGGCCGGCCTGAACAAGGACGGTGTCGATGACGTCAACAAGAACGCGGCCTTGAGCCAACGCGGGATCCGGCTCAGCTTCACCAACAAGGACGGCAACTTCGCCGGGCTGGAAAACCTCTATGCCCAGATCGACAAGCTCAAGGTCCTGAACGATGAGGACCGCACCACCGTGATCAAGGACTTGTTCGGTGACGACGCCGAGACCATCACGGTGCTCAACACCATGATGAACAAGGGGTTGGCAGGCTACCAGGAGGTGCAACAGAAGTTGCAAAACCAGGCTGACTTGCGCACCCGCGTCAACGAGCAACTCGGCACCCTGAGCAACACCATCGAAGCCGCCCAGGGCAGCTGGACGAATGCCATGGCTGAAATCGGTGCCACCATCGCCCCCCAGCTCAAGGAGCTCATCAACGGCATCGGCGGCGTCGCAGTCAAGGTCAAAGAATGGGTAAGCGCTAACCCTGCGTTGACCGCTGCGATTTTCAAGACAGCGGCTGGCCTGGCCATTTTGCTGGCTGCCGGTGGTGGCATTTCCATCATGCTGGCCAGCATGCTCGGCCCGTTCGCCATGGTGCGCTACGCCATGACCCTGCTCGGTATCAAGAGCCTCGGCGCCGTGACGGCCTTCAAGGCCTTGGGCACCGCCCTGCTCTGGGTGGGCAAGGCAGTGCTGTTCATCGGTCGCGCGCTGCTGATGAACCCGATCGGCCTGGCGGTCGCGGCAATCGCCGGCGCGGCTTTCCTGATTTACACGTATTGGGAGCCGATCAAGACGTTCTTCATTGACCTGTGGACCAAAATCCAAGCGGGTTTCACTGCGGGGATCACCAGCATTCGTAACACGATCGCCAGCTTCAGTCCGATCACCCTGTTCAACAGTGCCTTCGCCGCCGTGTTGAACTACTTCACCGTCGAGCTACCGACCCAGTTCACCGGCTTCGGCGGCATGCTCATCGACGGCCTGGTCAACGGCATCACCAGCAAACTCGGCGCCGTCAAGGCGGCCATCACCGGTGCTGGGGAATCCACGATCGGCTGGTTCAAGGAAAAGCTCGGCATCCACTCCCCTTCCCGGGTGTTCGCCGAACTGGGTGGCTTCACCATGGCTGGTCTCGAACAGGGCTTGACGGGCAACCAGGGCGGGCCGCTGGGCGCCGTCACCAGCCTGAGCAAGCAGCTCACCGATGCGGGTGCATTCGCCATCGGCGCCAGCGCCCAGGGCATCGCTATGGACAACCGTCCGCCGCTGTCTGCAAGGCCGGGTGGAGGCCAGGCGGCCGGAGCCAGCGCTCAAGCGGCGCCAGTGGTCTTCAACATCTACCCGGCCGCAGGCATGGATGAGCAGGCCCTGGCCCGGCTGGTGGCGGCCGAAGTAGCCAAAATCCAACGTACCAACCAGGCGCGCAGTCGTAGCGCGCTGTCCGATGGGGAGTAACCCACAATGATGATGGCCCTCGGCATGTTCGTGTTCAGCCTGGAAACCCTTGCGTACCAGGAGTTTCAACGCCAGACCGAATGGCGTCACGCCAGTACCTCGCGTATTGGTACCAACCCGGCGCGGCAGTTTCTGGGCAAAGGCGATGACAGCATCACCTTGCCCGGCGTGCTGCTGCCCGCCCTGGCCGGCAGCCAGTTGAGCCTCGACGCCTTGCGCATGATGGGCGACACTGGCAAGGCCTGGCCGCTGGTAGAGGGCACCGGTCGGATTTACGGCCTGTGGGTGATCGAGTCGCTCAGCGATACCCGCACCGTGTTCTTCCCCGACGGTGCCGCCCGCCGGATCGAGTTCACCCTCAAGCTGACGCGCATCGATGATGGCCGCATCGACCTGCTGGGCTCGCTGGTTGGCAGTGCCGGCAGCCTGCTGCGAGGTGTGCTGTGAATGTCATGGAACAGGCCGAAAACCTGCTCCAGGACGCGGCCAGCCAGTACCGCAAGGCCGCCGCTTACCCGCGACCGATCTGCCGCGTGGTGGTCAACGGCCAGGACATCACCCACTCAATCGAGAAACGCCTGGTCAGCATCGAGCTCACCGACAACCGCGGCATGGAAGCGGACCAGCTCGACATCAACCTCAGCGACCATGACGGGCTGCTGGCCATCCCGCCACGCGGCGCCACCGTTCGACTGTGGCTGGGCTGGAGCGATACCGGTCTGGTCGACAAGGGCAGCTTCACAGTCGACGAAACCGAGCACAGCGGCGCCCCGGACACCCTCAGCATTCGTGCCCGCAGTGCGGACCTACGCGGCGGCCTCAAGGCCAAACGTGAGCGCAGTTGGAGCGGTACCCTCCTGGGCACCGTGATCGGCGCGATCGCCGCTGCTCACGGCCTGCAGGCGGTGATCAGTCCATTGCTCGCCGCGATCCAGCTGGTGCACCTGGACCAGGCCAACGAGAGCGATGCCAACCTGCTGACTCGTCTGGGCCAAGAGCACGACGCCATCTCAGCGGTAAAGGCTGGGCGATTGCTGTTCATGCCGGCGGGCAAGAGCACCACCGCCAGCGGTAAGGCCCTGCCGCATGTGATGCTGACCCGCGCAGACGGTGACCAGCATCGCTTTCTGCAGGCCGACCGTGACAGCTACACCGGGGTCAAGGCGTATTACTACGAGATCAACAGCGCCGAAAAGAAGGAGGCGATCGCCGGCGCCGGTGACAACCTCAAGGAACTGCGGCACAGCTACACTGACCAGGCCAGCGCGTTGCAGGCGGCTCGAGCCGAGTGGAAGCGCCTGCAGCGCGGTACCGCCACGCTGAACTACACCCTGGCCAAAGGCCGACCGGAGTTGACTCCTGATCAGACGTACAGCCTCTATGGGGTCAAGGCTGAAATCGGCGCCATCGTCTGGCTGGGAGGCAATCTGCGTCACAGCTTCACCCCTGACAGTTTCATCACCAGCCTAGACCTTGAATCCAAGTTGCCCGACCAGGAAGAAGTCGAAGACCTGGCCGAGAAGAGCGTCGATTACACCGGCGTTACCGCAACCTATCGTGATGAAAAGGACGGCAAGCAAAAGACGGTTACGGCTGGAGACCAGTCCAATCCACAGCGGCTCACCCATCTCTATGCCAGCAAGAGCAGTGCGAAGCGTGCGGTGGATCGGGAGTGGAGGCGCCTGCAGACTAAGAATGCCTGAACACAAAAAACCCGGCACATGGCCGGGTTCTGTTGCCTTACTCCGCCGACTGCCGCAGCGCCTCCAAGATCCTCATCACATCCTCTCGCTGCTGATTATTCAAGCTACGCAGCAGCTCCAAGAAGCGATGCTCCAACAGGGTAAGGTTTTCCATCGTAGGTACTCCATTTCCATGTGACGGGTGCTGGTTTCAATACCTACTGCACCCGGGAGTACCCTATTCTCAGCACATCACTGAATGGAATCAGCTCAACTTGATGCTTTTACTGACTCGAAGGTGATGAGGGAAGCATCGAAGCGGCCTCGATAATGTCCTCATCCTCCGACTCATAAAAATCGTCCAAGCCACCACTCACTGTGACAAACTCAAATTCGCCTAAAGCTCGCCCCCCTACTTGAAGAAAACTTTTGATTTCCATCTCGATACGCATCGTCCTCCCTGGAACAGAAATATCTCTTCTATGGTAGCCTTTCGAGTAAGCTTGAATCTTCGCAGAAAACCCGCGCTCAAACGATATAGACTTTACGACTGAAAGCTCTACACCATCAAAAATTGTGTCCGACTCGGCAATTGCACCAGACACCCCTTCATGCTCCAACAGAGAATACTTATTATCTTCAAAAAACTCCAAACACTTTTCTTCCAAACCATCCAAATCAAGAAAAGAATATGGAAGTTCTTCAAACATCATAAGAATGTGATCAAAAAGCAACTCAGAAGTCAAATCCTCACTTGCAGAAGATTCAGCAGAAACTATATCCTCAAGCCTTGCAGCCAACCTTCCAGAGTCATAATAAACATATTCAACATTGGAAAACGCGTTGTTATTGAAGCCTTCATCCTCCATGATAAGTTGAAAGTTTTTATACCCAAATATCGCTGCCACAACCTCACCAACTCCCGTTAGAGAGAGGCGTACATCGTCAGTCTTCAAGCTCTCATCAATCGTCGACATAAAAAAGTAAACTGATGGAAAGCGCTGTGATGCCAACGCTGATTTCAACCTAGAAGAGCTGACATTAAAGCGCATTTTCTCCAAACGCACTTGATCGCTTTTACTATCCTCATCAAGCTTAGCAATATGTGCCTTACTCTTAGCTTCGGCGGCAACAGCTTCTGCCTCAGCCAATTTAACCGCACTCGCATCAGCCCAAGCTATCAGACGCCGAGTCCTATGCTTCAAGTGCTCCAGTATCTCATTTTTACGATCAATCTCAAACTTGACGCTCTGCTCTAGAAACTGCTTATCTGGATCAGACCTTAGTCTTGCCTTATTCAACTCTTCCTGTTGCCCAACCTTATCAAGCTCAATTTCGACCGCTTGCCGATGGAGTTTATCATTAGCTTTCTTCAAGAGAGCCTTAAAAACAAAAGTAATCCAAGGAAATACCAATACATAAAAAATTGAAAAAGCAAAGGGAACAAAAAAAATCGAATTGAAAGCAAAAAAGCTAGCTTCTGAAATATACTGATAGAACGAATTAATTCGCGCCGAAACCTTATCCTCACCCCACAAAAGCAAACCAATGTAATTCCAATTGCAAACCACCCAAGAAACTGCAAATGTACCGATAAATGGATCACTAACTCTAAGCTTAGTGGCGCTCGACACAGACGCCCATACATCATCCAGAAATTTCATGCCCCCGCCCCACCCTAGGAAAACCGTCCATTCACTATGTTAGTGTTAACTTTAAGAATTGAGCGCCAGCCATGACCTTAAGCAAGCCCTGTTAATTATTCAGGGCCACTTACAAGGTATCACGCATCTGCTAGTTTCTTTGTTACAATGCATTTTCTTCTACCCATTTTTCAGGGCTGATTATTTCACCTGTCTCACAGTCTGTGAGGTCACCAATTATTCGAGCAATACGAAATGTGCGTTCAGCCTGGCGGCTATGGCATTCACCTTTGAGGTAGGTTCTGGTAATTGCATGGACCGTGACGGTTCGGTTAGTGATCTCGCCTTTCGCATCCTTATATCTGAACTCCACCTTCCCCATGCTCCAACCCGTACGGATAGCACGAGTAATTTTTTTGGCGGGCCGTGGCTCAAGCTGAACAGCTTCTGGACTATTGCTTATTTGGGTTTTTTTCTGTTCCGAACTATTTAGCGTCTTCCGTTGCTGCTTCGTGAGTAACGTCGGACGATTGGTGAGCCAGGGTTTACTATTCGTTTGGCGTTCTAACTCACGCCCTTTGGTGTTTGTACGTCGTACCATCCCTACAAACACTGCAACGGCAGCAGCCAAGACCAACAGGCCTATCAACGTATCCATACCTTCCCAACTATCCTTTTCGTTGAATTGCCGCCTACGTAGCACTGATGCGGCTCAGATTTGCGCACCGCCCTCGACAATCCGCTGCCCACTATGGCCTGGATCACTTCCATTGCACAGCACGCCCCGGCAAGTGACCGAGCCCCTTTACCTACGAAGCTGAGCGAGACTTCGCAAACGCCAGTGCCGTTCGGAACAGCACTTCTCGATCAGATTCAGCCACCTGCTGATAGACCTCAAAAAACCTACTCGCTTCACGGCTCAAGCACGTGTTCGGGAGCGCTTTGTGTTCTCCCGTCACGACGTAGAGCACATCGATTCCCAGCGGCTCGACTGCAGCCAAGTACTTCGCATCTGGGCTGCCGGCACCTTTCTCATAGTTAATCTGGGTGGTTTTTCCTACACCGCCAGCTGCACCTAAGTCAGTCTGGCTGAGCCCCAGGCGCGACCTTTCTTCCTTCAGCCGTTCACCGATGGACATATTTTTGAACCTCAATCATTGACAGGTTCAATTATTTGAACCAACATCATCGCATCACTACGCGAAATCACACGAATCTGAACTATGCACGCCACCTACGCACCCGAGCAAGCGCGTCAGGCCGCGAGAACGCGCCTGGAACTTCGAGGTATTTCAGTCAAGGACTTCGCCGTCGAGCACGGCCTCCATCCGTCCACCGTCTACGCCGTGCTCAACGGCCAAAAGAAATGTCTGCGAGGTGAGGCACACCGCGCCGCCGTACTACTCGGCATCAAAGACGGATCGCCCACAAACTAAGCCCCCTGGCTCATGGAGGAAACCAGAACATGAAGCGACCAGTTCTAGAAACCCTGCGCCAAGTTGTAAGTGCAGTGGTCTGCGCTTTCCCAGGTGGCCGTGAATGTGCCGCAGCCCGCTTGGGTTACGAGCTGAAGCGGTTCGACAACCATGTCTACGAAAATGCTGGCAGCCGCCCATTGAGCTACGACCAGGTCCACCTGTTGGAGCGTGATGCCGGCACAACATTCCTGCCGGAGTTCATTGCCAACCTCTACGGCGGCCTTTATGTACCACTGGCTGTGCCCGACACACTGGACAACGTCGAACTGTATACCCGCTCGGTGAACACTGCCGCCAAGCGTGGTGTAGTCGACCAGATCATCGCCAAGGCCCTTGCCGATAACGTCATTGAAGAAGCTGAGGCCAAAGCCATCCTGCAAGCGCACCGCCAGTACCAGGCCGCTCGCCATGCGGAGGTGATTGCCACGATCCAGTTGCACAGTGAAGGGGGTGCCCAGTGAGCACCTACAAGCTCGTCTGTCCTCACTGCAACCAGCGCATGCGGATCCGTACCAGCGAAGGCACGCACATTTTCCTTCGCGTGGCTTACCTGCAATGCACCAACGAAGCCTGCGGCTGGTCGGTACGCGCCCAGTTCGAAATGACCCACGAAATGAGCCCGAGCGGCATGGCCAATCCGGCTGTGCAGTTGCCGGTCGCCCCGGTCGTGATGCGTCGCCAGGCGATGAAGTCTGCCGCCGACCAGCCCGATTTGCTGGACCAACTGGACATGGAGGTAGCCACCGCATGAACGCCGTAGCCCTGACCTTGAACCCTGAAACCGACTACCGCGCGGCGATGCAGCAGGCGGCCGTGGCGTTCCTGTTTCGCCGAGAAGGCTTACATCTTACCGGCGACCATCAGGTGCTGGAGAACTGCACTCAGTACCTGTGCCAGTCGCTTGAGGTCCCTGACCATCTGGCGCAACGAATCGCCGAGTTGGCAGTCGCCGAGTTTGAAAGCAAGACCACCGGGCGTTTGCGGCTCCTAGGCGTATGCGCCACCAGCGGGATCTTCTGGGCACGTCTGATCCTGCTCGATACCGCCACTCAAGAGCGGCATCAGGTGCCGGCGCGCCACCTACCTCGGCGCATACGGCAACCGCTGAACACCTCGAAGTAACCCGATCAAACCCCTTTCCTGATGCCCCGATTTGCGTGGGTAAGGGGAAACTGCATCTAACCGGTGGCCGAAATGAGCAAGATCACCCTCCAACTGAAGCTGAACGAGCAGCAGGCGAAGCACTACCTGCAGTGGCTCAACAGCCAGTACGACACCACCATGGCCGAAGTCTGGTACTCCGATCGCTATCGCCATGTGCCCAGTGGCGAGCGCGGCCCCAAGGTGCTGCTAGATCTGCCGCACCTTGCTGGCATCTGCCGTACTCGCAGTGAGTTGAAGAAGCAGCTCGACGCCTGCGCGACGGAGCGTGCCCAGTGAACCACAAACCAATGGAACAGCAACTGCGCAGCGAAGTACTGCGGCGTCTTCAGGACCGATACGGGCTGAAGCCACGGGCAGGCACTCAGTACCTACGCCAGGGCACCTGCCCGAGCTGCGGCAAGAAGGAGCTGTACTCGCGCCAGGATGAACCCTGGTTCATTAAGTGCGGTCGCGAGAGCAAGTGCGGCGAGCAATGGCACGTCAAAGAGCTGTTCGACGACCTGTTCGACGATTACAGCAAACGCTATCCGTCTACCCAGGAGGCTCCCCGCGCCTCTGCCGACGCCTATCTACAATTCGCCCGAGGATTCGACCTGAGCCTCGTCAAGGGGTGGTACTCCCAAGAAAACTATTGGGATCGTGAGCTTGGCATTGGCAGCGCGACAGTGCGCTTTGCCCTGGAGAAAGGTGGCTATTGGGAGCGCCTGATCGATCAACCGCATCGATTCGGTAAGAAGAAAGCCCGCTTCGCCCCTGGCCAGTCGCCCAAGGGCTACTGGTGGTGCCCACCCGGCCTGGACCTGCTGGAAGTCCAGGAACTGTGGATCGTGGAAGGCGTTTTCGACGCTATCGCCTTGCTGCACAACGGCCTTGATGCTGTGGCGGCAATGAGCTCGGGAGCATTCCCTTTCGAGTCACTCAAGGCACTGGCCACGTCCTGTACCAACGCTGGCAAGAAACTACCCACGTTGGTCTGGGGACTGGACAATGAGCCCGGCGCACACTTCTTCACTCGTAAGCACGCCAACCTTGCCCGCGAGCTCGGCTACAAATGCGAGGCTGCGCAGATTCCGCAGCGTGGCCGCAAGGTCGACTGGAACGATCTACATCAACGCTGGGCCTTCGTCGACGACACCGCCAAACGCCTCGACCAGGTTGATCATGAAATTCGTGAAGCCCGTCACCACGGCAGTCTGCTGTTGGCCGAGTCCGCTGCCGAGAAAGGCGCGCTGATGTACGAATGGCGTGAGCGCCATGAGTTTCACTTCACGTTCGAGAACCGCCTCTACTGGTTCAAAATGGACCTGGATAAGTTCAACAAGTCCATGCAGCACCTGGAGGAATCCGAGCGCCACGAAGACGTGTTGCTCAACGACAAGCAACGCCGTGATAAGGCCCTGCGCCAGTGCGGCGCGGTGATAGAGATCGCCAACTGCAACCCACAGGCGCTGTACTTCCAGCGCAATGAAGTGACGGACGAGTCCTGGTACTACTTTCGCGTCGACTTCCCGCATGACGAACCGAGTGTCCTGAACACCTTCACCGGTGGCCAGGTGGCTGCTGCCAGCGAGTTCAAGAAACGCCTGCTCGGTATGGCGGCGGGTGCTGTGTTTACCGGTACCGGCTCCCAGCTCGATCGCATCATGCAGAACCAGCTGTTCGGGCTGAAGACGGTGAAAACCATCGACTACCTCGGCTACAGCAAAGAGCACGGCTGCTACGTGTTCGGTGACCTGGCCGTGCGCGGCGGGGTGCTTGAGCAGGCCAACGCCGAGGACTATTTCGAGTTCAAGGGCCTGCGCCTGAAGTCGCTGCAAAAGTCGATCAAGCTTGAGATCAACCGCGATGCCTCCGCTTACCAGGCCGAGTGGTTCAACTGGCTGTGGACCTGCTTCAACACTCAGGGCGTGATCGCCCTCGCCTTCTGGTTCGGCTCGCTGTTCGCTGAACAGATTCGCGCCGAGTTCCAGTCCTTCCCTTTCCTGGAAGTGACCGGTGAGGCCGGTGCCGGTAAGTCCACTCTGCTGATGTTCCTGTGGAAGCTGCTCGGCCGTCAGGACGAAGAAGGCGACGACCCGATCAAGATGACCAAGGCTGGCCTGCGCCGCTGGCTAAGCCAGACCGCCGGCATGCCTATCGTCATGCTGGAAGCCGACCGCAGCGATGCCGAGGGCTCGGCGGGCAAGGCGTTTGACTTCGACCAGTTCAAGCCCTTGTTCAACGGTCGCGGCCTCGGCCTCACCGGCGTGAAGAATGGTGGCAACGACACCAACGCTCCCCCCTTTCGCGCAACCATGGTGTTCAGCCAGAACGCCAGCGTGGCGGCATCCGAGGCAATCCTCACCCGCATCGTGAAACTGCATTTTGTTCGCCCGGAGGTCACCAGCAACAGTCGCGCCGCAGCTGACAACCTCAACCACCTGCAGGCCAGCGAAGTGAGCCATTTTCTGCTGATGGCGGCCAAGGCCGAACAACAGGTCATGGAGACGTTTCGTAAGCAGGTCAAGGTGCATGAGCAAGCCCTACGGGAGCTACGCGAAATCCGCATCGAGCGCCTCATCAAGAACCACGCCCAGCTTATGGCCTTGGTGGATGCGCTGAGGGAGATCGTGCCGATGAACGATCGCCAGCATGCAGCCGTTCAGCGTGAGCTGACCTGCATGGCCGTTGCCCGCCAACACGACGTAAACGCAGATCCGAAGGAAGTAGCTGAGTTCTGGGAGGTGTTTGAGTACCTGGAATCGCTCAGTGATGAACCTGTGGTCAACCACAGCAAAAAAGACGACCTGGTCGCCATCAACCTCAATGACTTCTGCGAGCGCGCCGCCGAGCACAAACAAAAGCTGGCCGATGTGGCCACCTTGCGCACCCTGCTGCGCAACAGCCGGTCACGGCCATTTATTGAAAGCAATCGAGCCGTCGACAGCGCCGTGCGCGCCGCCTTCAACAACCGTAACAACGCTGCGAATCAGCGCAGCACTACGGTGAAATGCTGGACCTTCAAGGCCAGCTAACCCTACCCGGGCGCGGCAACGCCCAGGTATCAACACAAGGAGAAGCACCATGCGCAATGAGGACCATGACGAGCCGTACCACCCCAGCCGGCGCGAAACGCTAACCACTTTGGTGGCCAGCGGACTGACTTTGGCCCTGCTGACGGCGGTTGGCTACGCCGTTCCTGATCTGCTGACCACCCTGCTCCATTGATATCTGCTGCCCGGGCGCCGTAAAGCCTGGGTATCCGAGGAGAAGCACCATGAACGACCAACCCGCTGAGAATCTGGAATTGCTATTCGCCTTCGAAGACTGGGCTACGCCACGCGGCTACGACTTGTCACGCGGCGCCACGGAGTTCCAGAACCTGGAAACGCGCAACGCTTGGCTCGGCTTTGAGGCTGCGCACGGACCAGACGGCTGCCGCCCTATCGGACAACAGCTGTATGCCCTGATCAAGAAAAACAGCGAGTACGCCCACCAGGCCACCAAGCTTTTCCCGGTCCTGGTCGGCAAACCACCCTACGACGACTTCTTCGTCCACGGCGGCCCAGGTGGCCTGTACCGCCTGCGAGATGTGGATTTCTACGTGATCGAGGGCGGTAAGCAGTACCGCCTCAGCTGACACCGGCCAGGCCGGAAAAAGAAAGTGCTGGGGAGCGGCAACTCCCCAGCACCTGACCAACCCCAAGGAGAAGCACCATGCAAGTACAACCCGCCAAGGCCAGCGCTGCACAGGCTACCACATCCCCCTCTGCCCGCCCTCGCCTGGCATCCCACTCACTGGACCTGCCAAACCTGTGCGACATTTGCGGAAAGTATCGTGCGACCCGGACACACGCCGCATGTAGCCAGATCCGCCAGCAACGCAAAACCGCTGAATGGGCGACTTATATGGAAAACATAGCCGCCAAAAGAGCTCAAGGAAGCCGGCGTAGTGGCCGCTGACAGTTCATGTCCAGGACACATACAGCCAGAAACTTGGCTTACATCTTCTAGGCCCTGCAATGGACCTTTCTTTGATCACGGCCCATACACTGGGCCGTTATTTTGTTCTGAGTGGCAAAGCAAATGGCAGATGGCGTTGAAGTACGTGGCAACCATGTCCGCGTATATTTCCGTTACCAGGGCGAGCTGTGCCGGGAGACGCTCCCGGGCAATGCCTCGCCCGCGAACCTGGCCAACGCCGAGCGGCTGGTCGGGATCATCAACTACGAGATCGAGGCCGGGACGTTCAGCTATGCCCGGCACTTCCCGGATTCGCCTCGGATCAAAACCAATACGCTGGGCCACTACATCGACCTGTGGCTTGAGATCAAACGCAACCAGATGGCGGCCAGTGGATTTGCCATGTACCGCAGCCGTACCGAGAAGCACATTCGGCCGCGCTGGGGTGCTCTGCAGGCAGACCGGATCGACCACTTGGATATTCAGCACTGGGTGCAGTCCGTGCTGATGCCCGAGCTGCACAACAAGACCGTGCGGGAAATCGTCAGCCACCTGCGGCAGATCTTTCGGCTGTACCGCACACGAAATCGATCGGCGTTCGACCCTACCGATGGCATTACGATTTCTCTGCCGGATGCTGACGATCCCGACCCGTTCACCCGGGAAGAGATCGACGCGATTCTTGGGTACCCGACAGATAGGCAGCAGGAAATCAACCTGTCGCAGTACATGATCTGGTCCGGCCCGAGGGTCAGCGAAGCAATTGCCCTGGCCTGGGAGGATGTCGACCTGGCCTCTGGTACCGTTGAGATCCGCCGTGCGCGAGTCGCCGGACAGTACAAGGTGACCAAGACACGGCGCTCAACGCGCAAGGTCAAGCTGCTCGCACCTTCCCTTCGCGCGTTGCAGGCTCAGGAACAGTTCACCAGGAACCTGCCAGCGGAGTTGATCGAGGTCGTTGATCGTGACAACCGAACGATACGCGAGCAGCGTGTGCGGTTTGTCTTCCACAACAGCGCCACAGGTGAGCCATACCGGTCCTCGGACGTTCTGCGGCATGGATGGTGGATCACGCACCTGGAGAAGGCCGGTGTTCGCCAGCGCGGTCCGAACACCTGCCGGCACACCTTCGCCAGCCAGATGCTGAGCAGCGGACTGGCCACGCCAGAGTGGATTGCGGACCAGATGGGGCACACGTCGACGGCCATGATCTTCAGGCACTATGCGAAGTGGATCAGCGAGGACGGACCGGATGTGGTGGGATTGTTGAACCAGGCGCTCAAGTTGAGCTGAGAAAATGAAAAAAGGGGCCGTAAAGGCCCCTTCTTTCTGCCCGCCATTCCCAAAATGTTCCCAAAACGTTCCCTTTTGAGGGGTCGCCTAAGAGAAACACCAATGAAATCAGGCACTTATATGGCGGAAGCGTAGAGATTCGAACTCTAGGATAGTTGCCCATCGACGGTTTTCAAGACCGTTGCCTTAAACCACTCGGCCACGCTTCCTCGTATTGCGGGCGCCATGATACCGAAATGAAACAAGCTGTCAAACTCTCTATGTGGCCGCTTTCCAAGGCTCTGATATGATCTTTGCATCTGAACGTTTCAAACCCACAGGAGTGTCGCCATGCGCGAACAGGATTACGCCGTCAATCACGGCTTGCAGGTCGAGCAGCAAGAGGTCAGCCGGGTCCTGCGCAATACATACGGGCTGCTGGCGATCACCCTCGCCTTCAGTGGCGTCATGGCCTTCGTCGCGCAGCAGATGCGCGTCGGCTACCCGAACGTGTTCGTGGTGCTGATCGGCTTCTACGGTCTGTTCTTCCTCACCAACAAGCTGCGTGACTCGGTCTGGGGCCTGGTGTCCACCTTCGCCCTCACCGGTTTCATGGGCTTCATCCTCGGCCCGATCCTCAACCGTTACCTGGGCATGGCCGGTGGCGCCGAGGTGGTCAGTTCGGCTTTCGCCATGACTGCCCTGGTGTTCGGCGGCCTGTCGGCCTATGTGCTGATCACCCGCAAGGACATGAGCTTCCTCGGTGGTTTCATCACCGCCGGTTTCTTCGTCCTGATGGGTGCGGTGCTGGCCAGCCTGTTCTTCCAGATCAGCGGCCTGCAGCTGGCGATCAGCGCCGGTTTCGTGCTGTTCTCGTCGGTCTGCATTCTGTTCCAGACCAGCGCGATCATCCACGGTGGCGAGCGTAACTACATCATGGCGACCATCAGCCTGTATGTGTCGATCTACAACCTGTTCGTCAGCCTGCTGCAGCTGTTCGGCTTGATGGGTCGGGATGACTGATCGGTTGGTAACCTGCTTGTGAGAAAGCCCGCTTCGGCGGGCTTTTTTGTGGATGTCGTATAGAGGTGGCAAGGCGTTGCCTTGCATCGCAGGCTTCGCCAGCTCCCACAAGGGTTCCCGGCATGCCCCGGACTCTGTGGGAGCTGCCGATAGGCTGCGGTCGGGCGCGAAGCGGCCGTAAAACCAGACCGCCTCGGTACATCTGAGCCAACGAGGTGGCCGGATTGCGACTGCTGTGCAGTCGATCGCAGGCTTCGCCAGCTCCCACAAAGACTGTTGCTCCCACAGGTGAGGTGCTTGTACTACCCCAAACGGGTTCTGGCCCGTAGAATGCGCTCCTTTTTTCTTCCGGGGCAGTATTCCCATGAGTTCAATCGAGCAAGGGCCCGGCGCCGTCGCGCAGCCCAATGAACTGGTTCTCGGCCTTGAGGACCGGCCACGACCGCTGATCGCCATGCTGGCGGCGTTGCAGCATCTGCTGGCGATCATTGTGCCGATCGTGACGCCAGGGCTGCTGATCTGCCAGGCGCTGGGTGTGTCGGCACGAGATACCAACCTGATTGTGTCGATGTCGCTGGTGATTTCCGGGATCGCCACTTTCGTCCAGTGCCGGCGCTTCGGGCCGTTCGGCGCCGGGCTGCTGATTGTCCAGGGCACCAGTTTCAACTTTGTCGGGCCGCTGATCGCCGGTGGCGCGCTGATGGTCAAGCAAGGTACGCCGGTGGAAGGCGTGATGGCGGCAATTTTCGGTGTGGTGATCGCAGGTTCCTTCGTGGAGATGGGCATTTCGCGCATCCTGCCTTTCGTCAAACGCCTGATCACGCCGCTGGTGACCGGTATCGTGGTGCTGATGATCGGCCTGACGCTTATCAAGGTCGGCCTGATCAGCATGGGCGGCGGTTTCACCGCCATGGGCAACGGCACCTTCGCCAACGGCGAGAACCTTCTGCTGTCGGGTGTGGTGCTGGCAATTATCGTGGTGCTCAACCGTATTCCACTGGTGTGGATGCGCAGCTGCGCCATCGTCATCGCCCTGGCCGTGGGCTACGCCCTGGCCGGTTACCTGGGTCGCCTGGACTTCACCGGCATGCACGAAGCCGAGCTGTTCCAGGTGCCGATGCCGCTGCATTTCGGCCTGGGCTTCTCCTGGGCGCTGTTCATTCCGATGCTGGTGATCTACCTGGTGACCTCGCTGGAAGCCATCGGTGATGTCACCGCCACCAGCAAGGTGTCGCGCCAGCCGGTCGAAGGCCCGCTGTGGATGCAAAGGATCAAGGGCGGTGTGCTGGTCAACGGCGCCAATTCGCTGCTGGCCGGGGTGTTCAATACCTTCCCGAGCTCGATCTTCGCCCAGAACAACGGGGTGATTCAGCTGACCGGCATCGCCAGCCGCCATATCGGTGTGTGGATTGCCGCCATGCTGGTGATTCTGGGCCTGTTCCCGAGCGTTGCCGGGGTGATCCAGGCGGTGCCGGAGCCGGTGCTCGGTGGCGCGGCCATGGTGATGTTCGGGGCGGTGGCGGCGTCGGGGATCAATATCCTCGCCAGCATCAACCTGGACCGTCGTGCACTGCTGATTATCGCGGTGTCGCTGGCCCTGGGCCTGGGTGTGGCGCAGGTGCCGGAGTTTCTGGCCCATATGCCGTCGGCGCTGCGCAATGTGCTGGAGTCGGGGGTGGCGACCGGGGGGATCTGTGCCCTGGTGTTGAACTGGTTCTTGCCTGAGCATAAAGAGAAGGCTTGAGGTTTTAGGCCTTCGCGGGGCTAGCCCGCTCCTACACGAGCCCGCGGCATGATGCTGCGGGCTTTTTGCTTTATGATTGGCGCAGTTTTGCTGAATGAGCCTTCCATGAAGTTCGCCATTGCGGTTTTTTCTCCGGCCCATGCGCCCTCCTCGCGCCGCGCCCTGCGCTTTGCCCAGGCGGCACTGGCCGGCGGGCATGAGATTGTCCGGTTGTTTTTCTATCAGGACGGCGTGCACAGCGCCTCGGCCAACGTGGTTGCGCCCCAGGATGAAGTGGACGTCGCTGCCCAGTGGCGCGCCTTCATCAGCGAGCAGCAACTCGATGCGGTGGTGTGCATCGCCGCCGCCCTGCGCCGTGGCGTGCTCAATGCCGAGGAAGCCCAACGCTACCAGCGCCCGGCGGTGAATCTGCCGGCGCCCTGGGAGTTGTCGGGCCTGGGCCAATTGCACGAAGGGGCGCAAAGCGCCGACCGCCTGATCTGCTTTGGAGGCGATTGAGATGGCCAAGTCCTTGCTGATCATCAGCCGTCAGGCGCCCTGGGCCGGCCCGTCCGCCCGCGAGGCGCTGGATATCGCCCTGGCCGGCGGTGCCTTCGACCTGCCCCTGGGCATGCTGTTTCTCGATGACGGCGTGTTCCAGCTCGCCCCCGGCCAGCAGCCGGCCCAGGTGCAGCAGAAGAACCTCGCCGCCAACCTGCAGGCGCTGCCGATGTTCGGCGTCGAAGAGCTCTTCGCCGCCACCAGCAGCTTGCAGGAGCGCGGCCTCGCCGCTGACAGCCTGAGCCTGCCGGTGCAGGTGCTGGACGACGCCGCACTGGCCGCGTTGATCGACCGTTTCGACCAGGTGGTGACCCTCTGATGAGCACCCTGCACGTGATTTCCCATTCGCCCTTTGGCGACAATCGCCTGAATAGCTGCCTGCGCCTGCTCGGCAGCCAGGACGGCCTGCTGCTCTGCGGCGATGCGGTGTATGCCCTGCAACCCGGCAGCGAGCCCCTGGCCAGCCTGCAGGCGCGCCAGCTGCAAGGCCGCCTGTTCGCCCTTGAAGAAGACCTGCAGGCCCGCGCCATCGTTGTCGACGATGCCGTCCAGGCCATCGACTACCCGGCCTTCGTGGCGCTGTCACTGGACTACGACAAGGTCAACAGCTGGCTATGAATGCGCTTACCGTTGCTGGGCGCAGTATCGCCCTGGACAAGGATGGCTACCTGGTCGAGCTCGATGACTGGTCCGACGAGGTCGCCCAGGCACTGGCGAGCCACGAGCAGATCGAGCTGACCGCGGAACACTGGGAGGTGCTGAACCTGTTGCGCGCTTTCTACCAGGAGTTCGAGCTGTCGCCGGCCACCCGCCCGCTGATCAAGTACACCGCGCTCAAGCTGGGCCCGGAGAAAGGCAACAGTATGCACCTGAACCGTCTGTTCAAAGGCACTCCCGCCAAACTCGCCGCGAAGCTCGCGGGCCTGCCCAAGCCGACCAACTGCATATGACCGACCCTCGTCCGCTGATCATCGAAACCCCGGCCGAACACCCCTTTGCCCAGTTCGTGCGCATTCTCGGCAAGGGTAAGCGTGGCGCCCGCGGCCTGACCCGCGAAGAGGCCCGTGAGGCCATGGGCATGCTGCTCGACGGCGAGGTCGAGGAAACCCAGCTGGGCGCGTTCCTGATGCTGCTGCGGCACAAGGAGGAAAGCGCCGAGGAACTGGCCGGTTTCACCGAAGCCTTGCGCCAGCGCGTGCAGGCGCCGGCCATTGCCGTGGACCTGGACTGGCCGAGCTACGCCGGCAAGAAGCGTCACCTGCCCTGGTACCTGCTGGCCGCCAAGTGCCTGGCCGCCAATGGCGTACGTATCCTGCTGCACGGCGGCGGCGCGCACACCGCCGGGCGGCTGTACACCGAGCAGGTGCTGGACCTGCTGCAGATTCCACTGTGCCGTGACTGGCAGGCCGTCGCACAGGCACTGGACAGCCAGCAGCTGGCCTTTATCCCGCTGCACGACTGGGCCCCGCGCCTGCAACGGATGATCGACCTGCGCAACACCCTGGGCCTGCGCTCGCCGATCCACTCCCTGGCCCGGGTACTCAACCCGCTGGGCGCTCGTTGCGGCCTGCAGAGCATCTTCCACCCCGGCTACCAGGCGGTGCACCGCGAGGCCAGCCGTCTGCTCGGCGACACGGCGATCGTGGTCAAGGGCGACGGCGGCGAGATCGAGATCAACCCGGACACCGAAAGCCATTTGTACGGCACGGCAGGCGGCGAGGCCTGGGATGAAGAATGGCCGGCCCTGGCGGCCCGTCGCCATGTCAAACCGGCGAGCCTGGAACCGGCGCACCTGCTGTCGGTATGGCATGGTGAGGCGCAGGACAGCTACGGCGAACTGGCCGTGGTCGCGACCATGGCCCTGGCCCTGCGCGGCCTGGGTCAATCCCGTGACGAGGCGTTTGCCCAAGCCCGCCGTTATTGGGATTCGCGCAACTGATCGACTGACTCGATCAAACAGGCCCGGACTTTGCGCTTTTCGTTCGAATCCAGCCCCGTACACTGGGTGCTATATTCGAACGTTTGCCGAGGAACGCATCATGGGTCTGTTGATCGACGGCCGCTGGCAAGACCAGTGGTACCAAAGCAGCAAGGACGGCGCCTTCCAGCGCGAGCAGGCACAACGGCGCAATCCCCTGCCCGCCGCCGAGGCCGGTCGCTATCACCTTTACGTGTCCCTGGCCTGCCCTTGGGCGCACCGCACCCTGATCTTTCGCAAGCTCAAGGGCCTGGAAAACCTGATCGACGTGTCGGTGGTCAGCTGGTTGATGGGCGAGCATGGCTGGACCTTCGACAAGCACCAGGGCTCCACCGGCGACAAGCTCGATCAGCTGGATTTCCTGCATCAGCGCTACACCCGCGACGACCCGCACTACAGCGGCCGGGTCACGGTGCCGGTGCTGTGGGACAAGCAGGCGCAGCGCATCGTCAACAACGAGTCGTCGGAGATCATCCGCATCTTCAACCATGCCTTCGATGAGTTGACCGGCAACACCCTGGACCTCTACCCCGAGCCGCTGCGAGCCGAGATCGATGCGCTCAACGAGCGGATCTATCCGGCCATCAACAACGGCGTGTACCGCGCAGGCTTCGCCACCTCGCAGCAGGCGTACGAGCAGGCGTTCGATGGGTTGTTTGCCGAGCTGGATTGCCTGGAGCGGCACCTGGGCGAGCGGCGCTACCTGGCCGGTGAATACCTGACCGAAGCTGACTGGCGGCTGTTCACCACGCTAGTGCGCTTCGATGCGGTGTACCACGGGCACTTCAAGTGCAACCTGCGGCGCCTGGCCGATTATCCGAACCTGTCGAACTGGCTACGGGAGCTGTATCAGTGGCCGGGGGTGGCCGCGACGGTGAATTTCGAGCATATCCAGAAGCACTATTACATGAGCCACAAGACCATCAACCCGAATGGCATCGTGCCCAAGGGGCCATTGCAGGATTTCACTGTGGCGCATGATCGGGAGCGGCTGGTGGGGCGTGGGATCTGGGGTGGCCGTTAGGGCCTCTTCGCGGGGCAAGCCCGCTCCCACAGAGACCTGGCCATGCCTGAATCCTCTGTGGGAGCGGGCTTGCCCCGCGATGCGCTCTAGGACTGGGCGCCTTCGAACCAGGCCAGCTTGTCACGCAGCTGGACCACTTCGCCAACGATCACCAGGGTCGGCGCATGGACTTCATGCTCGGCCACCAGCGCCGGCAGGTCGGCCAGGGTACCGGTGAACACCCGCTGGTTCGGCGTGGTGCCCTGCTGCACCAGCGCCGCCGGGGTATCGGCGGCGCGGCCATGGCGTATCAGCTCGGCGCAGATGGTCGGCAAGCCCACCAGACCCATGTAGAACACCAGGGTCTGGGCCGGCGCCACCAGGTCATGCCAGGGCAGGTTGCTGGTGCCGTCCTTGAGGTGGCCGGTGACGAAGCGTACCGACTGGGCATAATCGCGGTGGGTCAGCGGAATCCCGGCATAGGCCGAGCAACCGCTGGCCGCCGTGATGCCCGGCACCACCTGGAAGGGAATGCCCTGCTCGGCCAGTTCCTCGATCTCCTCACCACCACGGCCGAAGATGAACGGATCACCGCCCTTCAGGCGCAGCACGCGCTTACCCTGGCGGGCCAGGGTCACCAGCAGCTGGTTGAGTTGCTCCTGGGGCACGGCATGCTCGGCGCGGCGCTTGCCGACGTAGATGCGCTCGGCATCACGGCGGCACATCTCGATGATCGCCGGGGCCACCAGGCGGTCATAGAGCACCACATCGGCCTGCTGCATCAGGCGCAGGGCACGGAAGGTCAGCAGGTCCGGATCGCCCGGGCCCGCGCCCACCAGGTACACCTCACCCGGCGCCTGCGCGCTGGCGCCGTCGATCTTGGCCTGCAGCAAACGCTCGGCTTCGGCGCCCTGCCCGGCCAGCTGACGCTCGGCGATCGGGCCCTGGAACACATCTTCCCAGAAGCCGCGACGCTGGTTGACGTCCGGGTAGAGGGCCTTGACCTTGTCGCGAAAACGCGCGCCCAACCCGGCCAGTTCGCCATAGGCGGCCGGGATCCAGGTTTCCAGCTTGGCCCGGATCAGCCGTGCCAGCACCGGCGCATCGCCGCCACTGGACACGGCCACCACCAGTGGCGAACGGTCGACGATGGCCGGGAAGATCACCGAGCACAGCGCCGGCGCATCGACCACGTTGACCGGTACGCAGCGCTGGTGGGCATCGGCCGAGACCTGGGCATTGAGCGTCGGGTCGTCGGTGGCGGCGATGATCAGCTGGCAACCGTCGAGGTCGTCCGGCTGGTAGCCACGGCTCTGGATTTCACCACCGCTGTGCCGGACAAGCTCGGCCAGTTGCGCTTCGATCTCGGGCGCGACCACCCGCAACACGGCCCCGGCATCGGCCAGCAGACGCGATTTGCGCAGGGCAATCTCGCCTCCGCCGACCACCAGCACCCGGCTGCCGCGCAGTTTGTGGAACAGCGGCAGGAATTCCATTTAGGCGATGACCTCCAGGCCACCCATGTACGGCTTGAGTACCTCCGGCACACGGATCGAACCGTCGGCCTGCTGGTAGTTCTCCAGCACCGCCACCAGGGTGCGACCGACCGCCAGGCCCGAACCGTTCAGGGTGTGGACCAGCTCCGGCTTGCCGGTTTCCGGGTTGCGCCAGCGCGCCTGCATGCGGCGGGCCTGGAAGTCGCCACAGTTGGAGCACGAGGAGATCTCGCGGTATTTGTCCTGGCTCGGCACCCAGACTTCCAGGTCGTAGGTCTTGACCGCACTGAAGCCCATGTCGCCGGTGCACAGTGCCAGTACTCGGTAAGGCAGCTCCAGGGCCTGGAGTACGCGCTCGGCGTTGGCGGTCAGGCCTTCCAGGGCTTCCATGGATTTGTCCGGCTCGACGATCTGGACCATCTCGACCTTGTCGAACTGGTGCTGGCGGATCATGCCGCGGGTGTCGCGGCCCGAGGCGCCGGCTTCGCTGCGGAAGCACGGGGTGTGGGCGACGAACTTGATCGGCAGCTGCTTGGCGTCGAGGATCTCGCCGGCGACGATGTTGGTCAGCGACACTTCGGCAGTCGGGATCAGGTAGAAGTCGGCCTCGCCGTCGCGGCTGATCTTGAACAGGTCTTCCTCGAACTTGGGCAGCTGGCCGGTGCCTTGCAGCGCCGGGGCCTGGACCATGTACGGGGTGTAGGCCTCTTCGTAGCCGTGCTCGCTGGTGTGCAGGTTGATCATGAACTGCGCCAGGGCGCGGTGCAGACGGGCGATCGGACCGCGCAGCAGGGCGAAACGGGCGCCCGACAGCTTGGCGGCGGTTTCGAAGTCCAGGCCGCCGCTCAGCTCGCCGAGGGCGACGTGGTCCTTGATCTCGAAATCGAAGCTACGCGGGGTGCCCCAACGACGCACTTCGACGTTGTGGTCTTCATCGGCACCGACCGGCACGCTTGCGTCCGGCAGGTTGGGAATGCCCAGCAGGATGGCGTCCAGTTCGGCCTGGATGGCGTCCAGCTCGACCTTGCCGCTGGCCAGCTCAGCGGCCATGCGCTCCACGTCCGCCATCAGCGGGGCGATGTCTTCGCCACGGGCCTTGGCCTGGCCGATGGATTTGGAACGGGCGTTACGCTCGGCCTGCAGTTGCTCGGTACGGGTCTGCACCACCTTGCGGCGTTCTTCCAGGGCCTCGATGCGCGCGACATCCAGGCTGAAGCCACGGGAGGCCAGGCGGTCCGCCACTTCCTGAAGTTGGCCGCGTAACAGTTTGGAATCGAGCATGTCGTTCTCTCGTTGGTTCAGAATTTGGTCAATGACAGGCCGGCCCAGGTTGCGAGCAGCCCGCCGAATACGCTGATCCCGGCATAACCGAAGGCCAGCGGCGCCTGCCCGCTTTCAAGCAGGCGCACGGTATCCAGTGAAAAGGATGAAAATGTTGTAAGACCGCCGAGAAAACCGACGATCAGGCCCGCGCGCAATTCGACCGGCACCAGCGGGCGATGTAGAAATAACCCGTATAGCAGGCCGATCAGCAGGCAGCCAATCAGATTGACCGCAAGCGTACCGAGATAGAAGTGGCGTGGCCAGTGGGCGTTGACCCAATTGGCGGTGGCAAAGCGCAGCACGGTGCCGGCAATGCCGCCGGCGCTGACCGCGGCGATCACGGCAATCATGGCTTTCTCCGTTGCCGCGGGCTCTTGCGGTCCAGCTCGGCCAGGTGCCTGAGCTTCTCGCCGATCTTCAGCTCCAGCCCGCGTGGCACCGGCTGGTAGTACTGGCGCGGCTCGAGGGTGTCGGGGAAGTAGTCTTCACCGGCGGCATAGGCGTCCGGCTCGTCGTGGGCATAGCGGTACTCGTCGCCATAGCCCAGCTGCTTCATCAGCTTGGTCGGGGCGTTGCGCAGGTGCAGCGGCACCTCCAGCGAACCGTGTTCGGCAGCTTCGCGCAGGGCGGTCTTGAAGCCCATGTACACCGCGTTGCTTTTCGGCGCGCAGGCCAGGTAGGTGATGGCCTGGGCCACCGCCAGCTCGCCTTCGGGGCTGCCCAGGCGTTCCTGCACATCCCAGGCCGCCAGGCACAGGCTCAGGGCGCGGGGGTCGGCATTGCCGATGTCCTCGCTGGCCATGCGCACCACCCGGCGGGCGATGTACAGCGGATCGCAGCCGCCGTCGAGCATGCGCGCGAACCAGTACAGCGCGCCATCGGGGTTGGAGCCGCGCACCGACTTGTGCAGCGCCGAGATCTGGTCGTAGAAGGCCTCGCCACCCTTGTCGAAGCGCCGGCGGCTGTCGCCGAGCAGGCTTTGCAGCAACTCGACACCGATTTCGCCGCCGTCTTCGGCCAGGTCCGAGGCGTTTTCCAGCAGGTTGAGCATGCGCCGGCCATCGCCGTCGGCGGCGGCCATGAGCATCTTGAACGCCTCATCGCCCAGGCTCAGCTGGCGCTTGCCCAGTCCGCGCTCTTCTGTGAGGGCGCGCTGCACCAGCTTGTGCAAGGCCGGCTCGTCGAGGCTTTTCAGCACATAGACCCGCGCCCGCGACAGCAGTGCGTTGTTGAGTTCGAACGAGGGGTTCTCGGTGGTGGCGCCGATGAAGATCAGCGTGCCGTCTTCCACGTACGGCAGGAAGGCGTCCTGCTGGGACTTGTTGAAGCGGTGCACTTCATCGACGAACAGGATGGTGCGTCGCCCGTACTGCCCGGCCTGCTGCTTGGCGATTTCCACCGCGTGGCGGATCTCCTTGACTCCGGCCAGCACCGCCGAGACGGTTTCGAAGTGGGCATCGCAAAACTGCGCCAGCAGCCGCGCCAGGGTGGTCTTGCCGACCCCGGGCGGGCCCCAGAAGATCATCGAATGCAGCGCGCCCTGCTCCAGTGCCTCGCGCAGCGGCTTGCCGCGGGCCAGCAGGTGCTCCTGGCCGACGTACTCGTCCAGGTTGGCCGGGCGCAGGCGCGCGGCCAGGGGCTGGGCTACGGGTTCGCTACGAAACAGATCCATGGGCGGCGCTACGACCTCTTACTCGGAGATGACATCCGCACCCTTGGGGATATCGAACTTGAACTTGCTCGCCGGGATCGCCACGTTGGCCTTCACCCCGGTGAACAGGATATTGGTGCGCTGGCCGACACTGTCGATCAGCTGCATGTCATTGACCAGGCCCTTGCGAAACGACAGGCGCAGCGAATCGAACAGGGTGTCCTTGGTCTTCGGCTTGAGGGTGAAGTCCATGACCTCGCCCTGCTGCTTGGAGGTGATGTCGAAGCTCTGGCTGATCTTCGACACATCGCCAGACAGCAACAGTGCCGGGGTCTCGGTCAGGCGCTGGTCGAGCTTCTTGATAGTCGCCTGTTCCAGGTCCGGGTCCCACAGGGTGACGGTCTTGCCGTCGGAGACGACCACTTGCTCCTGCGGCGCATCGGTGTGCCAGTAGAACAGGCCGGGACGTTGCACCGACATCTGTCCGGCGGTTTCCTGCAGGCTGGTGCCGCTGGCATCCAGGGTCAGCTGGGAAAAACGTGCCTCGATGGTCCTGGAGCTTTCCAGCAGCTTGGTCAGGCGCGCCACGTCGGCCTCACCGGCGAACGCCGATGCCGAACCCAGCGCCAGGGCAGAAACCAACAACATGCGAATCGCGCGCATGGAAATCCTCGTTGAGCAGTGAATGGGCCGAACGCCACCCTTGGCGTCCGGCAAGGTGTTGATCAATCGCGTGGGCCGCCCGGGGCGATCACTTCCCGCGAGCCGTTGGTGTTCATCGGGGTGACCACGCCGGCCATTTCCATGGCCTCGATCATCCGCGCTGCGCGGTTGTAGCCGATCTTCAGCTTGCGCTGCACGGCGGAGATGGAGGCCCGGCGGCTTTCGAGGACGAACTGCACGGCTTCGTCGTACAGGGCGTCGGTTTCGGCATCGTCGCCATCACCACCGCCGCCACCGCCGCCGTCGAAGCCGCTGCCGGCCTCTTCGACGCCGTTGAGGATGTCGTCGTTGTAGTCCGGCGCACCGCGCAGTTTCCAGGCCTCGACCACACGATGGACCTCGTCGTCGGAGACGAAGGCGCCATGCACACGGATCGGCAGGCTGGTGCCCGGCGGCATGTAGAGCATGTCACCGTGGCCGAGCAATTGCTCGGCACCGCCCTGGTCGATGATGGTCCGCGAGTCGATCTTGCTCGATACCTGGAAGGCCATACGGGTCGGGATGTTGGCCTTGATCAGGCCGGTGATCACGTCCACCGACGGCCGCTGGGTGGCGAGAATCAGGTGGATACCCGCGGCACGGGCCTTCTGGGCGATACGGGCGATCAGTTCTTCGACCTTCTTGCCGACGATCATCATCATGTCGGCGAATTCGTCCACCACCACGACGATGGTCGGCAGGGTGTTCAGCTCCGGCGGCACGTCGTCCATGCTTTCGCGGCGGAACATCGGGTCGTAGATCGGCTCGCCGGCTTCCTCGGCGTCCTTGACCTTGCGGTTGAAGCCGGCCAGGTTACGCACACCCATGGCCGCCATCAGTTTGTAGCGCCGCTCCATCTCGGCCACGCTCCAGCGCAGGGCGTTGGCGGCGTCCTTCATGTCGGTGACCACCGGGCAGAGCAGGTGCGGAATGCCTTCGTAGATCGACAGCTCGAGCATTTTCGGGTCGATCATGATCAGCTTGGCGTCTTCGGGACCCGACTTGAACAGGATCGACAGGATCATGGCGTTGACGCCCACCGACTTACCGGAACCGGTGGTACCGGCCACCAGCAGGTGCGGCATCTTGGCGAGGTCGGTGATCACCGGCTTGCCGCCGATGTCGTGACCCAGGGCCATGGTGACCGGCGACTTGGCTTCGTCGTACTGCGGCGACGAAAGCACCTCGGAGAACCGCACGATCTGCCGGTCTTCGTTGGGAATTTCGATACCGACGGTGGTCTTGCCCGGAATCACCTCGACCACGCGCACGCTGGTCACCGCCAGGGACCGCGCCAGGTCCTTGGCAAGGTTGGCGATACGGCTGACCTTGACCCCGGCGGCGGGCTGGATTTCGTATCGGGTAATGACCGGGCCCGGGTGGATGGAGTCCACCGAGACTTCGACACCGAATTCCTTGAGCTTGATTTCCAGCAGCTGGCCAACCCCGGCCAGGGATTCCGGCGAGTAGTTGACCTGCTTCTTCTCGGCAGGGTCGAGGATCGAGATCGGTGGCAAGGTGCCTTCAATGGCGCTGTCGACGAACAACGGCGCCTGTTTTTCCTTCTGCACGCGCTTGCTCGGCTCGGGGGCCCTGGCCGGGGCCGGGGTCGGCATGATCACCGGAGCGGGAGCTGGGGCTGCGACTGGGGCGGGAGCCTGGACCGGAGCGGGTGCTGGCGGCTGCTCGCGCTCGACAACCGGTTTGCTCAGCGGCGGGTCGCGATCGACGATGCGCTCCCTGGCCTTGGGCTGTTCACGGCGTTCAGACACCGCGGGGGCCGCCACTGCGTAGTCCTGTGCGTCGGCTTCGCGCAGCTGTGCCACCAGGCGCTTGCGCTCGTTGCGCGCGGCCCACCAGCGGTTGGCGGCGCCCTGGAACACTTCGAACAGATCGAGGGTGATCTTGCCGGTAACGTCCATGACCTTGAACCAGGACAGGTCGGTGAACACCGTCAGGCCGAACAGGAACAGGGCAATGAACATCAGGGTGCTGCCCTGCACGTTCAGGGCGTTGCGGGCCAGGTCGCCGAGGCTTTCACCCAGCGCGCCACCGGCCGAGGCCGGCAGGCTGGCAGCCGAATGGAAATGGATGTGGGCCAGCGCCGCGCCCGACAGCACCAGGAACACCAGGCCGATCAGGCGCCAGGAAAACAGCCAGCCGCTCCACTGCCAGGGCTGGTGACGCTCGCGGAAGATCTGCCAGGTCTTGACCGCCAGCAGCAACGGGAAGATATAGGCGAAATAACCCAGCACCATGAACAGGATGTCGGCGAAATAGGCACCGGCGCGGCCCGCGGCGTTCTGCACCTGGTCGACGTTGCTGGTGTGGCTGAAGCCGGGGTCGGACTGATCGTAGGTCAGCAGCGCCATCCACAGGTACAGGCACAACGCACCCATGGCGATCAGCGCGCCTTCCTTGAGGCGATAATGCAGCTGCTGGCGCCAGAGCGGCACAGGCAAGGGATTCGGTGTTGCGGTGGATTTCTTCAAAACGCTTCTATTCCTGCGCTTAGGGCGCGTCCAACAGTGATTGATCCAATCAAACAGTCAGCAAACCACTACTTTTAACATTACTGCCCGCCTACCGCCATGGCGGCACGCCAGAAGGAAGCGTAAACGGGGGCCAATTTCCTATATAGCAATTTGAGCACGCATTTTCTTTTGTGACAAAGGCTTATAAGGGGTTTTTATGCAGGTGTGACAACAAATGCCCCTGCAAGTTGCCAGACAAGGCAGTTAAGCCTGTGGGAGCCGGCGCAGCCGGCGATGGCATCAGCGCGGTGCCAGTTGCCATGCGGTGCCTGCATCGCAGGCTACGCCAGCTCCCACAATGATTGCAGGCTGCCTGTGATTGCAGGGTATCTGTGGGAGCTGCCGCCAGGCTGCGATCGGGCGCGAAGCGGCCGCAGTACCGGGGCGCGCCAGTACGGCTGATCCAACGAGGCGGCCGGATTGCGACGGCTGCGCAGTCGATCGCAGGCTTCGCCAGCTCCCACAAAGACAGTTGCTCCCACATCCTGCCCCCACATTAAGTCCCGGGCTTGTCCCACGATGCCCTTTCGGGCGATCCTGACCGCCCTCCCCTCCTCCATCACTGAACGACGATGCTGACCTGGTTGAGCCGCGACACCCTGACCTTCCCACCTCTGGACAAAGCCCTGCGCGACCCCAACGGCCTGCTCGCGGCCGGTGGCGACCTGAGTGCCGAGCGACTGGTGCAGGCCTACCGCCATGGCTGCTTCCCCTGGTACCAGGACGGCCAGCCGATCCTCTGGTGGTCGCCCGATCCGCGTACCGTGCTGTTCCCCGACGAACTGCATGTGTCGCGCTCGCTGCGCAAGGTCATGCGCCAGGGGCGCTACCAGGTCAGCTTCGACCAGGACTTTGCCGGCGTGATCAAGGCCTGCGCCGCACCGCGCGACTATGCCGACGGCACCTGGATCACCGACAGCATGCAGGCGGCCTACCTCAAGCTGCACCGGCAGGGTTACGCCCATTCGGTGGAGGTACGCCAGGATGGCGAACTGGTCGGCGGCCTGTATGGCCTGGCCATGGGTCGGCTATTCTTTGGCGAGTCGATGTTCAGCCGCGCCGACAATGCCTCCAAGGTGGGCTTCGTGACCCTGGTCGAGCACCTGCAACAGGCAGGATTCGTCCTGATCGACTGCCAGATGCCGACCGAACACTTGCACAGCCTCGGTGCCCGCGCCATTGCCCGGGCGACCTTTGCCGACTACCTTCAGCGCTATCTGGACCAACCCAGTACGGCCAGCTGGGTTTGCTAGGCGAGTTTTTCCAGCTGACATACACTTAAAACAAAAGCACCTCCCGAGGGGTTGATCATGACAGAGTTGGCGCGTTTGAAGTTTTATGCCACTCAACCCCATTCCTGCAGCTACCTGCCAGACGAACAGGCCACCACGCTGTTTCTCGACCCGAGCCAGCCGATGGATGTGAATGTCTACGCGGACCTGTCGGAAATGGGTTTCCGGCGCAGCGGCGACCACCTGTACCGGCCGCATTGCCAGAATTGCAACGCCTGCGTGCCGGCGCGGATTCCGGCTGCGCGCTTTTTGCCCAACCGCCAGCAAAAGCGCATCCTCAAGCGCAATGCCGACCTGACCGTCACTGGCGCCCGCCCGGCGTTCAAGGAAGAGTACTTCGAGCTGTACCGGCGCTACATCGAGCAGCGCCACGCCGACGGCGACATGTACCCGCCCAGCCGCGACCAGTTCTCCACCTTCCTGGTCCGCGACCTGCCGTTTTCGCGCTTCTACGAGTTCCGCCTGCAGGGCCGCCTGGTGGCCGTGGCGGTCACCGACCTGCTGCCCAATGGCCTTTCGGCGGTCTACACCTTCTATGACCCCGACGAAGAACGCCGCAGCCTGGGTCGCTACGCCATCCTCTGGCAAATCACCGAAGCCCTGCGCCAGGGGCTCGACGCCGTCTACCTTGGCTACTGGATCAAGAACTGCAAAAAGATGAACTACAAGACCCAGTACCGCCCCATCGAACTGCTGATCAACCAGCGCTGGGTAACCCTGAACTGAAATCCTTGGCTTGAGGCCCATTTTTCGGGCACAATGCACGCCACTTTTTTTGCCTGGCGCAGTTGTGCACCGGGCCATTAACTGGATACCGAGGGCTTTACTGCATGTCGAAAGAAGACAGCTTCGAAATGGAAGGCACTGTCGTCGACACCCTGCCCAACACCATGTTCCGTGTGGAGTTGGAAAACGGGCACGTCGTAACCGCGCATATTTCTGGGAAAATGCGCAAGAACTACATTCGAATTCTGACCGGTGACAAGGTCCGCGTTGAACTGACGCCTTACGACCTGAGCAAAGGGCGCATCACCTACCGCGCCCGCTAAGCGACACCAACGAAAACGCCCGGCTCGATGCCGGGCGTTTTCGTTTGCTCGCTAAAAGCATCGCGGGGCAAGCCCGCTCCCACAAGGGCATCCATTATCCCCCTGTGGGAGCGGGCTTGCCCCGCGATCAGCCGTTATGCCATCTCAGCCGTGGTCTCGAAGTCGAACACCAGCTCGCCATCGCGAATGTCGATGTGCACCACACCGCCATGCTCGGCCAGTTCGCCAAACAGGATCTCTTCGGCCAGCGGCCGCTTGATCTTGTCCTGGATCAGCCGCGCCATTGGCCGCGCCCCCATCTGCGCATCGTAGCCACCGGCCGCCAGCCAGCTGCGCGCCGCATCGCTCACTTCCAACAGAACGCGCTTGTCTTCCAGTTGCGCCTGCAGCTCGATGAGGAACTTGTCCACCACGCTCTTGATCGTCTCGTGACTGAGGCGACCAAACTGGATGATGGTGTCCAGGCGGTTGCGGAACTCCGGCGTGAAGCTCTTCTTGATCACTTCCATGGCATCGGACGAGTGATCCTGCTGGGTGAAGCCGATGGAGGCCCGCGCAGCGGTTTCGGCACCGGCGTTGGTGGTCATGATCACGATCACGTTGCGGAAATCCGCCTTGCGCCCGTTGTTGTCGGTCAGGGTGCCGTGGTCCATCACCTGCAGCAGCAGGTTGAAGACTTCCGGGTGGGCCTTCTCGATTTCATCGAGCAGCAATACGCAATGCGGTTGCTTGGTGATGGCTTCGGTAAGCAGGCCACCCTGGTCGAAACCGACGTAGCCTGGAGGCGCACCGATCAGGCGCGACACGGTGTGCCGCTCCATGTACTCGGACATGTCGAAGCGCACCAGCTCGACCCCCAGCGCCTTGGCTAGCTGCCGGGCCGCTTCGGTCTTGCCGACGCCGGTGGGCCCTGCGAACAGGAACGAACCGACCGGCTTGTCCGGCGACTTGAGTCCGGCGCGGGACAGCTTGATGGCGGTGGCCAGCGAGTCGATGGCCGCATCCTGGCCGAACACCGTCAGCTTCAGGTCGCGCTCCAGGTTACGCAGCAGCTCCTTGTCGGAACTGGTGACGTGTTTTGGCGGAATCCGCGCAATCTTGGCGACGATGTCTTCAACTTGCGGCACATCGATGCGCTTGACCCGCAACTCGACCGGCTGCAGGCGCTGGTAGGCGCCCGCCTCGTCGATCACGTCGATGGCCTTGTCCGGCATGTGCCGGTCATTGATGTAGCGCGCGGCCAGCTCGGCAGCTGCACGCAGGGCTTCATCGCTGTACTCGATGTTGTGGTGGCTCTCGAAACGGCCCTTCAGGCCGCGCAGGATACCCACGGTGTCTTCCACCGACGGCTCGCTGACATCGACTTTCTGGAAACGCCGCGCCAAGGCACGGTCTTTCTCGAAGATGCCGCGAAATTCCTGGAAGGTGGTGGAGCCGATGCAACGGATTTCACCCGAGGACAGCAGCGGCTTGAGCAGGTTGGAGGCGTCCATCACCCCACCCGAGGCCGCACCGGCACCGATGATGGTGTGGATCTCGTCGATGAACAGGATCGCCTGCGGCCGTTTGCGCAGCTCGCCGAGCAGCGCCTTGAAGCGCTTCTCGAAGTCGCCGCGGTATTTGGTACCGGCCAGCAAGGCGCCCAGGTCCAGGGAGTAGACCACGCTGTGGGCCAGCAGGTCCGGCACCTGGCCGTCGACGATGCGCTTGGCCAGGCCTTCTGCGATGGCGGTCTTGCCGACACCGGCCTCACCCACCAGCAGCGGGTTGTTCTTGCGCCGGCGGGCCAGGATCTGCGCTACCCGCTCGACTTCCATCTCGCGACCGACCAGCGGGTCGATGCGCCCCTGGCGTGCCTGCTCGTTGAGGTTGCTGGCATAGGCATCCAGGGGATTGCCCGACGACGAGGTTTCGCCGCCGTCTTCATCCTGCATGTCCTGCTCGCCTTCGGAGTGCTCACCATGGCCCGGCACCTTGGAGATGCCATGGGCGATGTAGTTGACCACGTCGATGCGGGCGACGCTCTGCTGCTTGAGCAGAAACACCGCCTGGCTTTCCTGTTCGCTGAAAATCGCTACCAGTACATTGGCGCCGGTGACTTCACGCTTGCCCGAGCTCTGGACATGGAAGACTGCGCGCTGCAGCACACGCTGGAAGCCCAGGGTTGGCTGGGTCTCGCGGTCCTCGTCATGCACGGGGATCAGCGGCGTGGTGGAGTCGATGAACTCCTGCAGGTCGTGTTTGAGTTTGTCGAGGTTCGCGCCGCAGGCACGCAATACGGTGGCTGCAGCCTCATTATCCAGCAACGCCAGCAGCAGGTGTTCGACGGTCATGAACTCATGACGCTTCGAACGTGCCTCCTTGAAGGCCAGATTGAGGGTGACTTCGAGCTCGCGGTTTAACATAGCTTCACCTCATACCCAAGTGGTCGGCGATTAACCGTCCTTCTCGATTTCACAGAGTAGCGGATGCTGGCTTTCCCTGGCGTATTGGTTGACCTGCATGGCCTTGGTTTCGGCGATGTCGCGGGTAAACAATCCGCACACTGCCCGTCCTTCTGTATGGACGGCCAGCATGACCTTGGTCGCCAGCTCACGATTCAGGTTGAAAAACACCTCGAGCACTTCGACGACGAAATCCATCGGTGTGTAGTCATCGTTGAACAAAACCACCTTGTACATCGGTGGCGCCTGCAGCGTAGGTTTGGCCTCCTGCACCGCCAGGCCGGAACCCTCGTCCTCATGCGATTGCGGACGATCCTGATTGAATGTTAGTCGAATCTGGCTATGTGCATGCATGGAAAGAATTTCATCATTTCGACAGGTTAAGGTTGTGGGTTGACCGCAACGCCGGCGTTTAAACGACTGTCGCCCGACCTTGACTATCGGCAAAACGGTGTTACAACCAATAAGAACCCACCGTGGTCGATAAAGATCCGCGCAGTCAACCAGAATTTTCGCAGGTTCATATGCGGATGGAGTGGATGATACTCCAGTGATGGAGTCCTTTGCAGAGGGATATGAGGATGGCAAGCGGTAAAGTCAAGTGGTTCAACAATGCCAAGGGCTATGGATTCATCAATGAAGACGGCAAGACCGAGGACCTCTTCGCCCACTACTCCGCCATCCAGATGGACGGCTACAAGACATTGAAAGCCGGCCAGGCCGTTACCTTCGACATTGTCCAGGGCCCCAAGGGCCAGCACGCAGTCAATATCAGTTCTGCCACCGCAAACACTGCCTCACCCGCTCCAGCACCCGCTGCCAGCTCCGCAAACGTTTAACCGTTTCAGCCAGTAGCCCATAAAAAAGCCGACCCGTTCCTGCGAACGGGTCGGCTTTTATGTGCCTGCCTTACATGTGCTTGATCAGGGCCTCACCGAAACCGGAGCTGCTGACCAGGGTGGCGCCTTCCATCAGGCGCTCGAAGTCGTAGGTCACGGTCTTGGCCTTGATGGCGCCGTTGGTGCCCTTGATGATCAGGTCCGCCGCCTCGGTCCAGCCCAGGTGGCGCAGCATCATCTCGGCCGAGAGGATCACCGAACCCGGGTTGACCTGGTCCTTGCCGGCGTACTTGGGCGCGGTACCGTGGGTGGCTTCGAACATGGCCACGGTGTCGGACAGGTTGGCGCCCGGGGCGATACCGATGCCACCCACTTCCGCCGCCAGGGCGTCGGACAGGTAGTCGCCGTTGAGGTTAAGGGTAGCGATCACATCGTATTCGGCCGGACGCAGCAGGATCTGCTGGAGCATGGCGTCGGCGATGGCATCCTTGACGATGACTTCGCGGCCGGTTTTCGGGTTCTTGAACTTCATCCACGGGCCGCCATCGAGCAACTCGGCGCCGAATTCGTTCTTCGCCACCTCGTAGCCCCAGTCCTTGAAGGCACCTTCGGTGAACTTCATGATGTTGCCCTTGTGCACGATGGTCAGCGACTTGCGGTCGTTGTCCACTACATATTGCAGGGCCTTGCGCACCAGGCGCTGGGTACCTTCTTTAGATACCGGTTTGATACCGATGCCGCAGTCCTGGTCGAAACGGATCTTGGTAACGCCCATTTCTTCTTTCAGGAACTTGATGACTTTATTGGCTTCAGGCGAGCCCGCCTTCCATTCGATACCGGCGTAGATGTCTTCGGAGTTCTCGCGGAAGATCACCATGTCGACGTCACCCGGCTTTTTCACAGGGCTCGGCACGCCATCGAACCACACCACCGGACGCAGGCACACGTACAGGTCCAGTTGCTGGCGCAGAGCGACGTTGAGGGAGCGGATACCACCACCGACCGGCGTGGTCAGCGGCCCCTTGATGGAGACGACGTAATCTTTCACCGCATCCAGGGTTTCCTGGGGCAGCCAGGTGTCCTGGTCGTAGACCTGGGTGGCCTTCTCACCGGCGTAGACTTCCATCCAGGAAATCTTGCGCTTGCCCCCATAGGCTTTTTCTACAGCAGCATCCACCACTTTGATCATGACGGGACTGACGTCGACGCCAATGCCGTCGCCTTCGATGAACGGGATGATCGGATTATCAGGAACATTGAGAGAATGGTCCGCATTGACGGTGATTTTGTCGCCGACTGCCGGAACCTTGATTTTCTGGTATCCCATGCTGCACTCCGTTTTTTTTGGTGTGGTACGTCATCTGGATCCCCTGAGCGTAACCCAGTTGCACGGCAACGGGAACCTTGGGCGAAAACGCCCCGAAATGGGGCACTAACGCCTACGTCTTTGGTCTAAAAAAGCCGCAGTTACACGTTGATCTTGATGATTACGACCAAGGTTTTGGTATACTCCGGCGGTGACCAAAGGGTCACTGGGGCGAACCGTCTGACACGTAACCCCGACCTGACTGGGCTGTTACCGCAGTTCAGCCGTTTGACACTCGACTGATGCAATCCACCATCACCGCACAGAACCCTCGACCTTCTGCTTATGGATGTGTCCGGGCGAAGCGCCTACCCTGCGCACTTCGAGATTCTGCGCACGCTCAGCAAAACAGAGAGTTAACCCGAATATGCCCACCCGATCCAAGATCATCTACACCTTCACCGACGAAGCCCCCGCCCTCGCCACCTATTCACTGCTCCCCATCGTCGAAGCCTTCACCGCTTGCGCTGACATCGCCGTAGAAACCCGGGACATCTCTCTGGCCGGCCGTATCCTTTCTGCCTTCCCCGAACAGCTCGGCGCCGACAAGCAAGTGGCCGACCACCTGGCAGAACTGGGCCAACTGGCGACCACGCCAGAAGCCAACATCATCAAGCTGCCGAACATCAGCGCTTCGGTCCCGCAGCTCAAGGCCGCGATCAAGGAACTGCAAGCCAAGGGCTTCAACGTTCCCGACTACCCTGAAGCCGCCGCTACCGACGCCGAGAAAGAAGCCAAGGCTCGCTACGACCGCATCAAGGGCAGCGCCGTGAACCCGGTCCTGCGCGAAGGCAACTCCGACCGCCGCGCCCCGCTGTCGGTCAAGAACTACGCGCGCAAGCACCCGCACAAGATGGGCGCCTGGGCAGCCGACTCCAAGTCCCACGTGGCCCACATGAGCCAGGGCGACTTCTACGGCAGCGAGAAAGCCGCGCTGATCGAAGCCGATGACAGCCTGCGCATCGAACTGCTGGACAAGAACGGCACCACCACCGTTCTGAAGGAAAAAACCTCAGTCAAGGCCGGTGAAATCATCGACTGCGCCGTGATGAGCACCAAGGCGCTGCGCGCGTTCATCGCCGCCGAGATCGAAGACGCCAAGGCCAGCGGCGTACTGCTGTCGGTCCACCTGAAAGCGACCATGATGAAGGTCTCCGACCCGATCATGTTCGGCCAGATCGTTGCCGAGTACTACAAGGACGCGCTGAACAAGCACGCCGCGGTACTGGCGCAGGTCGGCTTCAACCTGAACAACGGTATCGGCGACCTGTACGCCCGTATCAAGGACCTGCCAGCCGAACAGCAGGCGCAGATCGAAGCCGACGTCAAGGCGGTCTACGACGTGCGTCCGGCGCTGGCCATGGTCAACTCCGACAAGGGCATCACCAACCTGCACGTGCCGAGCGACGTGATCGTCGACGCCTCGATGCCGGCCATGATCCGTGACTCGGGCAAGATGTGGAACACCGAAGGCCAGCTGCAGGACACCAAGGCAGTGATCCCGGATCGCTGCTACGCGACCATCTACCAGGCCGTCATCGAAGACTGCAAGCAACACGGTGCCTTCGATCCGACCACCATGGGCAGCGTGCCGAACGTTGGCCTGATGGCGCAGAAAGCCGAAGAGTACGGCTCCCACGACAAGACCTTCCAGGCCAAGGCCGACGGCGTGATCCGCGTGGTCGACGGCAAGGGCAACCTGCTGCTGTCCCAGGAAGTCGAAGCCGGCGACATCTTCCGCATGTGCCAGACCAAGGACGCGCCGATCCAGGACTGGGTCAAACTGGCCGTCAACCGTGCTCGCGCCAGCAGCACCCCGGCTGTGTTCTGGCTCGACCCGCAGCGCGCCCACGACGGCGTGCTGATCGAGAAGGTCCAGAAGTACCTGAAGGATCACGACACCACTGGCCTGGACATCCGCGTCCTGGCACCGGTCGAGGCCATGAAGGTTTCCCTGCAGCGCATCCGCGAAGGCAAGGACACCATCTCGGTCACCGGCAACGTGCTGCGTGACTACCTGACCGACCTGTTCCCGATCATGGAGCTGGGCACCAGCGCCAAGATGCTGTCGATCGTTCCGCTGATGAACAACGGCGGCCTGTTCGAAACCGGCGCCGGCGGTTCGGCTCCGAAGCACGTACAGCAACTGGTCGAAGAGAACTTCCTGCGCTGGGATTCCCTGGGCGAGTTCCTGGCCCTGGCCGCTTCCCTGGAGCACCTGGGCAGCGCCTACGCCAACCCGAAAGCCAAGGTACTGGCGGCGACCCTGGACCAGGCCACCGGCCAGTTCCTGGACACCAACAAGTCCCCGGCGCGCAAGGTTGGTGGCATCGACAACCGTGGCAGCCACTTCTACCTGACCCTGTACTGGGCCCAGGCCCTGGCTGCACAGAGCGACGACGCTGCCCTGCAGGCACGCTTCGCCCCTCTGGCAAAAGCCCTGACCGAGAACGAAGCGACCATCGTCGCCGAACTCAACGCGGTACAAGGCAAGCCGGCTGAAATCGGTGGTTACTACTTCATGGATCCGGAGCTGACCAGCAAGGTCATGCGCCCGAGCCAGACCCTCAACAGCGCGATTGCCGCCCTGTAAGGTTCGCTTGAAGTAACAGCACAAGCCCCGGCCACGCACCGGGGCTTGTGCTTTTTCGGGGGGACCGCGGCGATCAGCCGGCTGCGCGCAGGGCGTTGTCCAGGTCGGCGATCAGGTCGCGATGATCCTCGATACCCACCGACAGGCGCAGCAGGTTCTCGCCGATGCCCATGGCGGCCTTCTGCTCGTGGCTGAGGGAGTTGTGCGACATGCTGTAGGAGTGGTTGATCATGCTTTCCACCCCGCCCAGCGAGTCGGCCAGGACAAAGATCTCCAGCTGCTCCACCAAGCGGTTGACGGCAGCCCTGTCACCCTTGATCTTCATCGCCACCACCGCGCCGCCCGCGCGCATCTGCCGCTTGCACAGCTCATGCTGCGGATGGCTTGGCAGCCCTGGGTAGTAGACCTGCTCCACCAGCGGGTGGCTCTCCAGGAAGCTGGCGACCTTGAGGGCGTTGGCGCACTGGCGCTCCATGCGCACATCCAGGGTCTTCAGACCACGCAGCGCCAGGTAGCAATCGAACGGCCCCTGGATCGCACCCACCGCCATGCCGATCTTGCGCAGACGCCCCAGCAACTCTTCGTTTGCGGCCACCACCACGCCACCGGTCAGGTCGGAATGACCGCCGATGTACTTGCTTGCCGAATGCATGACCAGGTCGACACCCAGGGTGATCGGCTGCTGGTTCCACGGCGAGCAGAAGGTATTGTCGATGCAGGTGAGGATGCCGCGTTCACGCGCCAGGTCGCATAGCGGGCGAATATCGACCAGCTCCAGCAAGGGGTTGGTCGGCGATTCGATCCAGATCAGCCGGGTACTGGGCTGGATCGCGGCCGCCACCGCCTGCAGGTCGTTGAGGTCGACGTACGTGGTGGTCAGCCCCGAGGTACGGCTACGGTAATCTTCCAGCAAACGGAAGGTACCGCCATACACGCCGCTCATCACCACGACATGGGAGTCCTTGGGCAACAACTCCAGTACCGTCGCGGTGGCCGCCACACCCGAGGCACAGGCCAGCGCGCCACAGCCCTCTTCAAGGGCGGCCACGCAGCTCTCGTAGGCGTGGCGGGTCGGGTTGCTCACCCGGCTGTAGGCATACTCGGGCTGATCGTCCAGACCACGCTTGGCAAAGGAGCTGGCGGTGTAGATGGCAGGAAAGATGGCGTTGTCGGCGACGGCCGCTTGCTCGCCGGCGTGAATGGTGCGGGTTGCGAAATTGTTCTTGCTGTCGGGCATGGCCAGGCTCACGGAAGAAAGAGGGTTCACTGCGCAGTGTATGCGCAGCGTCAGCCACTATGATGAAGCCCTGCAACGATCTTTGTAAGCTCCAGGGTTGTGCCTGCACCGGCAATAGCGGTTAAGCTCGCGGGTTTCACCGCAGGCTGCCGGCAAAACCTTATGCCAAGGCCCGCCGACACGACACAGGAACCCCCAATGAGCTGGCAACCCCACATCACCGTCGCCACCATCGTCGAAGACCAGGGCCGCTTTCTGCTGGTCGAGGAATTCAAGGCCGGCAAGCACGTCTACAACCAGCCCGCCGGCCACCTGGAGGCCAACGAAACCCTGCTTGAGGCCGCCCTTCGCGAAACCCTCGAAGAAACCGCCTGGGAGGTCGAACTCACCGGCATCGTCGGCATCTACCTGTACACCGCACCCAGCAACGGCGTGACCTACCAGCGCGTGTGCTTCGCCGCACGTCCGCTGCGGCATTTCCCCCAGCGCGCGCTGGACAGCGACATCGTCCGCGCCGTGTGGCTGAGCCGCGAAGAACTGCTGGCCGACCCCGAGCGCTGGCGCAGCGAACTGGTGCCGCGCTGCATCGACGACTACCTTGCCGGGCCCTTGCACAGCCTGGCCTTGATTCGCACCTGACGGCGACGATGCCTTGAAGGCCGCAGCCTGATAGAATTGTTGTCTTTTTCCAGATACACAGCCGGTACCTATGACCAGTCCAGCACCCTACGAACCCGAAAAGACGCGCGTCATCGTCGGCATGTCCGGCGGCGTGGACTCTTCCGTCTCCGCCCTCCTGCTGATGGAGCAGGGCTACCAGGTGGAAGGCCTGTTCATGAAGAACTGGGAAGAGGACGACGGCACCGAATACTGCACCGCCCGCGAAGACCTGGCCGACGCCCAGGCCGTGTGCGACCGTATCGGCATCAAGCTGCACACCGCCAACTTTGCCGCCGAGTACTGGGACAACGTCTTCGAGCACTTCCTGGCCGAGTACAAGGCCGGTCGCACGCCGAACCCGGACATCCTGTGCAACCGCGAAATCAAGTTCAAGGCCTTCCTCGACTACGCCCTGATGCTCGGCGCCGACCTGATCGCCACCGGTCACTATGTGCGCCGCCGCGACACCGACGGCCGCACCGAGCTGCTCAAGGGCCTGGACCCGAACAAGGACCAGAGCTACTTCCTGCACGCCGTCGGCGGCAAGGAAATCGCCCGTACCCTGTTCCCGGTCGGCGAGCTGGAAAAGCCCGAAGTCCGTGCCATCGCCGAGAAACACGGCCTGGCCACGGCCAAGAAGAAGGACTCCACCGGCATCTGCTTCATCGGTGAGCGCCGCTTCAGCGACTTCCTCAAGCAGTACCTGCCGGCGCAGCCCGGCGAGATCCAGACCACCGACGGCGAAGTGATCGGCCGCCACCACGGCCTGATGTACCACACCATCGGCCAGCGCCAGGGCCTGGGCATCGGCGGCCTCAAGGACGCCAGCGACGAGCCGTGGTACGTGCTGGAGAAAGACCTGTCGCGCAACGTGCTGGTAGTCGGCCAGGGCAATGAACACCCATGGCTGTTCTCCCGCGCCCTGCTCGCCTCGGAGATTTTCTGGGTCAACCCGATCGACCTGTCCAGCCCGCGCCAGCTGACCGCCAAGGTCCGCTATCGCCAGAGCGACCAGACCTGCACCCTGGAGCGCACCGAGAGCGGCTACCGCGCGGTGTTCGACGAGCCGCAGCGCGCCGTCACCCCCGGCCAGTCGGTGGTCTTCTATGACGGCGAAATCTGCCTGGGCGGCGGTGTGATCGAGACGGCCGAGCCGTGGAGCGCCCGTTGATGAGCTCGACCCAAGAGCAATTGATCGCCCTGGGTGGCGTGTTCCAGGCTGCCGTGCTGGTCGACCGCATCGCCCGCACCGGCCAGGCCAGCGAGGCCAATCTGGGCTGCATGCTCGGCAGCCTGCTGGTACGCGACCCGCAGAACACCCTGGAAGTGTTCGGCGGCGACGACCTCAACCTGCGCGACGGCTACCGCGCCCTGGCCAGCGCCCTGGAGCGCGACCCGGGCAGCCTGCAGCGCGAGCCGCTGCGCTATGCGCTGTCGATGCTCGGCCTTGAGCGCCAGCTGGCCAAGCGCAGCGACATGCTCGAGACGATCGGCAACCGCCTGCCACAGATCCAGTCCCAGGCCGAGCATTTCGGCCTGGTCCACGAGAATGTCATCGCCTCCAGCGGCGCCCTCTACCAGGACACCCTGAGCACCCTGCGCCAGCGCATCCAGGTGCATGGCGACATGCGCCACCTGCAGCAACCGAGCAATGCCTCGAAGATCCGCGCCCTGTTGCTGGCCGGTATCCGCGCCGCGCGCCTGTGGCGCCAGCTGGGCGGTCATCGCTGGCAACTGGTGGTCAGCCGGCGCAAACTGCTCAAAGAGCTGTACCCGATGTTGCGCGGCTAAAAGCCATCGCGGGGCAAGCCCGCTCCTACAAGCGTGGGAGCGGGCTTGCCCCGCGAAAAGAATTTCACCGATTTACTGGCATACCACTTGTCAGCCACCCGACCCGGGCGCGATTTTCATGTATGATATGCGCCCCCTTAAAAGCCTGACTGTCCGAGAACGCCCCATGCAGCTTTCCTCGCTCACTGCGGTTTCCCCTGTTGACGGCCGCTACGCCGGCAAAACCCAGGCCCTGCGCCCAATTTTCAGCGAATACGGCCTGATCCGTTTCCGCGCCCTGGTCGAGGTGCGCTGGTTGCAGCGCCTCGCCGCTCACCCGCAAATCGCTGAAGTTCCAGCGTTTTCTGCGCAAGCCAACGCCCTGCTCAATGGCCTGGCCGATGAGTTCGCCCTCGAGCACGCCGAGCGCGTGAAAGAAATCGAGCGCACCACCAACCACGACGTCAAGGCCATCGAGTACCTGCTCAAGGAGCAGGCTGCCAAGCTGCCGGAACTGGCCAAGGTGAGTGAATTCATCCACTTCGCCTGCACCAGCGAAGACATCAACAACCTGTCCCACGCCCTGATGCTGCGCGCCGGTCGTGACGACGTGCTGCTGCCGCTGATGCGCCAGATCGCCCAGGCGATCCGTGAGCTGGCCCACCGCTTTGCCGACGTGCCGATGCTGTCGCGCACCCACGGCCAACCGGCTTCGCCAACCACCCTGGGCAAAGAGCTGGCCAACGTCGTCTACCGCCTGGAGCGCCAGATCGCCCAGGTAGCCGCCGTACCGCTGCTGGGCAAGATCAACGGCGCCGTAGGCAACTACAACGCCCACCTGTCGGCCTACCCGCAGATCGACTGGGAAGCCAACGCCCGCGCCTTCATCGAAGACGAGCTGGGCCTGCAGTTCAACCCCTACACCACCCAGATCGAGCCGCACGACTACATTGCCGAGCTGTTCGATGCGATCGCCCGCTTCAACACCATCCTGATCGACTTCGACCGCGATATCTGGGGCTACATCTCCCTGGGCTACTTCAAGCAGCGCACCATCGCCGGCGAAATCGGTTCCTCGACCATGCCGCACAAGGTCAACCCGATCGACTTCGAGAACTCCGAAGGCAACCTGGGTATCGCCAACGCGCTGTTCCAGCACCTGGCCAGCAAGCTGCCGATCTCGCGCTGGCAGCGCGACCTGACCGACTCCACCGTGCTGCGCAACCTGGGCGTCGGTTTCGCCCACAGCGTGATCGCCTACGAGGCCAGCCTCAAGGGCATCAGCAAGCTGGAAATCAACGAAGCCCGCATCGCCGAAGACCTGGACGCCTGCTGGGAAGTCCTGGCCGAGCCGATCCAGACCGTCATGCGCCGCTACAACATCGAGAACCCCTACGAGAAGCTCAAGGAGCTGACCCGTGGCAAAGGCATCAGCCCTGAAGCGCTGCTGACCTTCATCGATGGCCTGGACATGCCGGCCGACGCCCGCGAAGAGCTGAAGAAGCTGACCCCGGCCTCCTACATCGGTAACGCCGCGGCTCAAGCCAAACGCATCTGATCTGCGCCCTGCGCGTGAACGCCCGGCTCAGCCGGGCGTTTTTATTACCGAAAGAAAATTACTTTTTTTCAATAGGTTACACATGAATCCTGATACTCCACTGCAGCTGCTGGGCGGCCTTACTGCCCGTGAATTCATGCGCGACTACTGGCAGAAGAAGCCCCTGCTGGTACGCCAGGCCTTCCCGGATTTCGAAAGCCCGATCGACGCCGACGAACTGGCCGGCCTGGCCCTGGAAGAAGAAGTCGAGTCGCGTCTGGTCATCGAGCACGGCGAGCGCCCCTGGGAGCTGCGTCGCGGCCCGTTCGAGGAAGACACCTTCAGCACCCTGCCCGAGCGTGACTGGACCCTGCTGGTGCAGGCGGTCGACCAGTTCGTACCGGAAGTCGGCGAGCTGCTGGAGCACTTCCGCTTCCTGCCCAGCTGGCGTATCGACGACGTGATGATCAGCTTCGCCGCCCCCGGTGGCAGCGTCGGCCCGCACTTCGACAACTACGACGTGTTCCTGCTGCAAGGCGAAGGCAAGCGCAACTGGAAGATCGGCCAGATGTGCGACAGCGACAGCGCCCTGATCGAGCACGCCGACCTGCGCATCCTGGCCGACTTCGAGCAGAGCGACGAGTGGACCCTGGAGCCGGGTGACATGCTCTACCTGCCGCCGCGCCTGGCCCACTTCGGCGTTGCCGAAGACAACTGCCTGACCTACTCGGTAGGCTTCCGCGCCCCGAGCGCCGCCGAAGTGCTGACCCACTTCACCGACTTCCTCAGCCAGTTCCTGCCGGACGAAGAGCGCTACAGCGACGCCGACGCCCAGCCGGTCAGCGATCCGCACCAGATCCAGCACGATGCCCTGGGCCGCCTGAAGAACCTGCTCACCGAGCACATGGGTGACGAGCGCCTGCTGCTGACATGGTTCGGCCAGTTCATGACCGAGCCGCGCTACCCGGAACTGGTCAGCGGCGAACCACTGGACGAAGCCGACCTGATCGAGAGCCTGGCCGAGGGCGCGATCCTGATCCGCAACCCGAGCGCGCGCCTGGCCTGGTCGGAAGTCGACGACAACCTGCTGCTGTTCGCCAGCGGCCAGAGCCGTCTGCTGCCGGGCGACCTGCGCGAGCTGCTGAAGCTGATCTGCGCCGCCGACGCGTTGCATATCGAAAACCTTGAACAGTGGCTTGAACACGACCAAGGCATTACCTTGATCTGCGAACTGATCAAACAAGGAAGCCTGGGATTTGCCAATGAATAAGATTCGGGTTCGCCTCGCCGACTGGCACAAAGACAACGCCGACATCCGCCGCATTCGCGAAGCGGTATTCATCGCCGAACAAAGCGTACCGCCGGAGCTGGAGTGGGATGCCGACGACAACGACGCCGTGCACTTCCTCGCCCTGGAGGGTGACTACCCGATCGGCACCGCCCGCCTGCTGCCCGACGGCCAGATCGGCCGGGTGTCGGTGCTCAAGGACTGGCGAGGCCTGAAGGTCGGCGATGCGCTGATGCAGGCGGTGATCGACGAAGCCCAGAACCGCGACCTCAAGCAGCAGATGCTCAGCGCCCAGGTGCATGCCACGCCGTTCTACGAGCGCCTTGGCTTCAAGGTGGTCAGCGAGGAGTTCCTCGAGGCGGGCATTCCGCACGTGGACATGGTTCGCGAGTCGCGCGAACTGGCCTGATTTGCTGCGGGAGCAACTGTCCTTGTGGGAGCGGGCTTGCCCCGCGACTGCGATCAGCCAGTTACATCGCATCGCGGGGCAAGCCCGCTCCCACAGGGTTCGCGAATCCCGTGAGCTTGCCTGATTACCTGTGGGGCCTGGCATCGATGCCGCCCCCACAGGGATCGCTCCCACAACCGCTACAAATTTGCCATCATGTCCACTCCACCTGCGGAGATCATGGACATGCCGCTACGCCCCCTGCTCGCCTCCCTGCTTCTGTCGTTCAGCCTGAATGCGCTGGCCGCCACCGAAGTCCTGCCGCTCAACCACCGCACCAGTGCCGAACTCCTCCCCGCCGCCCAGTCCTTCCTCGGCAAGAACGGCAGCGTCAGCGCCTTCGAAAACAAGCTTATCGTCAATGCCGACCCCGAACGCATCGACAGCCTGCGCGCCCTGCTCGAACAGCTGGACACCGCCCCGCGTCGCCTGCTGATCAGCGTCGACAACAACGACAGCAACTTCCAGGACAACCGCGGCAACGCCCGGGTCATCCACTACGGCACCGCCAACCGCGAAGGCGGCCTGCAGCAGGTCCAGGCCAGCGAGGGCAAGCCGGCGCTGGTCCAGTTCGGCCAGAGCATTCCGATCACCAGCACCAGCACCGATGGTTTCGGGCGGATCCAGAGCGACACCCAGTACCGTAACGTCACCCAGGGCTTTTACGTGACCGCCAGCGTCACCGGCAACACCGTCCACCTGAGCATCAGCACCAACAATGACCGGATGAGCCAGGAACGTCCCGATGTAGTGAAGGTACAAAGTACCGACACAACCGTCAGCGGCAAGCTGGGCGAGTGGATCACCCTGGCCGGTGTCAACCAGCAGAGCCAGTCCGATCGCAGCGCTTCGGCGCTCACCTACAGCACCCAGCGCGGTGAAAACATGGCATTGCGGGTAAAAGTCGACGCATTGGACTGAAGCCAGGCAAATCAAGGCCTCGACCAAAGGCATCGAAACTGACTGACGAGTCGTATTAGACCAAAGATGTAGTGTTAAGAAAAAAGCACTACAAAACATTTGACGACCTCAAATCGTCGAGGCATGATGGCCCCGCTCCCGCTAATCAGGGGCCCTGGCAAGGGCCTTCGAGCCGCGCTCTAACCTACCCACCTGAGCCGACTCGTGTCTGTACAGCCCACAAGGCAGTTTGACGAGATTGCGACTGGAACGAAGTTGTCCCGAGGGACGGAAGCGCATCAAAAGGTACCCGGCAGCACTGTTCACTGCAGTTCGGCAACCACGAGCCACCCTGCAGCGAAAACCTCGCCCACCTGCTCACTTCCCCTCTTCGAGCCCCATCGTTCGACCGTCGCACATTTCGCTGAACATGACTGACGCCAGGCTTCTGATCTGCGCCGTGAGAGCGAGAATTTTTCCAAGACCGATGCGACGAGGTTTATTTCCATGGCACTGACACGCGAACAGCAAATTGCAGCCCTCGAAAAAGACTGGGCCGAAAACCCGCGCTGGAAAGGCGTGACCCGTACCTACACCGCCGCCGATGTCGTACGTCTGCGTGGCTCGGTCCAGCCTGAGCACACCCTGGCCCGCATGGGTGCCGAGAAGCTGTGGAAGCTGGTCACCCAGGGCGCTCACCCGTCCTTCCGTCCAGAGAAAGATTTCGTCAACTGCATGGGCGCCCTGACCGGCGGCCAGGCTGTTCAACAGGTCAAGGCCGGTATCCAGGCAATCTACCTGTCCGGCTGGCAAGTGGCTGCCGACAACAACTCGGCCGAGTCCATGTACCCAGACCAGTCGCTGTACCCGGTGGATTCGGTTCCAACCGTGGTCAAGCGCATCAACAACTCGTTCCGTCGTGCCGACCAGATCCAGTGGAAAGCCGGCAAGAACCCGGGCGATGACGGCTACGTCGACTACTTCGCGCCAATCGTAGCTGACGCCGAAGCCGGTTTCGGCGGCGTCCTGAACGCCTACGAGCTGATGAAGAACATGATCGAAGCAGGCGCCGCCGGCGTTCACTTCGAAGATCAGCTGGCCTCGGTGAAAAAATGCGGCCATATGGGCGGCAAGGTACTGGTTCCGACCCAGGAAGCCGTACAGAAGCTGACCGCTGCCCGTCTGGCGGCCGACGTTGCCGGCGTACCGACCATCATCCTGGCCCGTACCGACGCCAACGCCGCTGACCTGCTGACCAGCGACTGCGACCCGTACGACCAGCCGTTCGTGGTTGGCGATCGTACCCCGGAAGGCTTCTACAAGGTCCGCGCCGGCCTGGATCAAGCCATCGCCCGTGGCCTGGCCTACGCGCCATACGCCGACCTGATCTGGTGCGAAACCGCCAAGCCGGACCTGGACGAAGCCCGTCGCTTCGCCGAAGCGATCAAGAAGGAATACCCGGACCAGATCCTGTCGTACAACTGCTCGCCTTCCTTCAACTGGAAGAAGAACCTGGACGACGCGACCATCGCCAAGTTCCAGCGCGAACTGTCGGCCATGGGCTACAAGCACCAGTTCATCACCCTGGCTGGTATCCACAACATGTGGCACGGCATGTTCAACCTGGCGCACGACTACGCCCGCAACGACATGACCGCCTACGTGAAACTGCAAGAGCAGGAATTCGCTGACGCGTCCAAAGGCTACACCTTCGTGGCGCACCAGCAGGAAGTCGGCACCGGCTACTTCGACGACATGACCACCGTGATCCAGGGTGGCAAGTCTTCGGTAACCGCGCTGACCGGCTCGACCGAGGAAGAGCAGTTCCACTGATCGGTGATCGGCAACTGAAATTCGGGTAACAGACAAGACCCGGGGCCTGTGATGGGGCCCCGGGTTTTGTTTTTTACCCCCCCCGGTAGGAGCGGGCTTGCCCCGCGATTGCGCTGGTAGACTGTTATTGCGTATCGCGGGGCAAGCCCGCTCCCACAGGATTGATCGCCGTTGGCTATGCTAGACGCACAATTTCACCAAGGACCGGCCATGCCCCGCCCCCTCACCCTGCTCTGCCTGGCCCTGCTCGGCGGCGCCCTCTATTTATATGCACTGGCCAGCGGCAATGCGCTGCTGGGCCTTGCCGTCAAACCGATCCCGGTGTTGGCACTGCTGGCCTGGCTCAATGGTGCCGAACCCGGCCGCTACCGCCGCTGGATCATGATCGGCCTGGGCTTCTCGCTGCTCGGCGATATTCTCCTGGCGGTTCCTGGCGACCTGTTCGTGTTCGGCCTGGCGGCATTTCTTTGCGCTCACCTGGCCTACCTGCGCGGCTACCTGGGTGTGAACCGCCAATTGGCGCCCGGCGCCCTGGTGGGCTCGGCCATCGTCGGTGCCGCACTGCTGGGGCTGCTGATCAGCCAGGGCCTGGGCGAGTTGCTGGTGCCGGTAACGGTCTACGCCCTGGCCATCAGCGCCATGCTCTGGCGCGCCCTGGCCTGCGGCGGCCTTGCCGCCCTGGGTGCCGTCGCTTTCGTGTTTTCCGACAGCCTGATCGGCATCGATCGCTTCGTCAGCCCGTTCACCGCCGCCCCCTACCTGATCATCCTCGCCTACTGGCTGGGCCAGTGGGCGATTGCCGCTTCGGCGCACACCGGGCAATCTGCAAAAGCCTTGATCCAGAGCGCAGCACGAGAGAGAAAAACCGGTTAGAACACAGCCTGTGAAAACTTGCAGGTGATGGCAATGTTGCACAACTTTGTAGTTGACCCGAGCCGTAGGATTAAGCAAACAGCCTTAAATGATATTAATTATCATTACGAAATTACAGGTTCATTACGCGCGACAAGAAACATAATTAACAAAACCCGTGGCAATGCCCATTCCACGGGGCTTTCAGCGAGTTACGAAAGATTTTTGTTCTTAATCCTACGAATAAATTTGCTGCAGAAATTTTACTTGCACCGGGTTTACCCATAAAATCAGCGCGATAGATTCCGCTGCGACATATCGTCACTGCTCTACTTCTTTTCAAGCCGCAGAGACCGTCTCTGTATAAGGATTTTCAGCATGCCCGATTCGACAGGACTCATCGCCCACAACTGGGGCTTTGCCATTTTCCTTTTGGGTGTCGTAGGCCTGTGCGCCTTCATGCTCGGCCTGTCCGCCCTGCTCGGTAGCAAGGCCTGGGGCCGCAGCAAGAACGAACCCTTCGAGTCCGGCATGCTGCCCACCGGCGGCGCCCGCTTGCGCCTGTCGGCCAAATTCTATCTGGTCGCGATGCTGTTCGTGATCTTCGATATCGAAGCCCTCTTTCTCTTTGCATGGTCTGTGTCGGTACGCGAAAGCGGCTGGACCGGATTCGTCGAAGCACTCGTTTTCATAGCAATTCTGTTGGCAGGTCTTGTCTACCTATGGCGGGTCGGGGCGCTCGATTGGGCACCCGTGGGTCGTCGTATGCGGCAGGCGAAGCTGAAACAATGAGGCTTTGGCAATGCAATACAATCTCACCAGAATCGACCCGGATGCGCCTAACGAGCAGTATCCAATCGGAGAACGGGAAACCGTCTCCGATTCGCTGCTAGAGGACCAGGTCCACAAGAACATCTTCATGGGCAAACTTGAAGATGTGCTCAGTGGCGCGGTCAACTGGGGGCGTAAAAACTCCCTGTGGCCCTACAACTTCGGCCTCTCCTGCTGCTACGTGGAAATGACCACGGCCTTCACGGCACCCCACGACATCGCCCGCTTCGGCGCCGAAGTCATCCGGGCATCGCCGCGTCAGGCCGACTTCATGGTCGTCGCCGGCACCTGCTTCATCAAGATGGCGCCGATCATCCAGCGCCTGTACGAGCAGATGCTCGAGCCCAAGTGGGTCATCTCCATGGGTTCGTGCGCCAACTCCGGTGGCATGTACGACATTTACTCGGTCGTTCAGGGGGTCGACAAGTTCCTCCCCGTGGATGTCTACGTGCCTGGCTGCCCGCCTCGCCCTGAAGCCTTCCTGCAAGGCCTGATGCTGTTGCAGGAGTCGATTGGCCAGGAGCGTCGTCCTCTTTCCTGGGTTGTCGGCGATCAAGGCATTTACCGTGCCGAGATGCCGTCGCAGAAAGAGCAACGCCGTGAACAGCGCATCCAGGTCACCAACCTGCGCAGCCCCGACGAAGTCTGATCCAGCTATCTGCTGCCTGCGCATGCGCGACAGGCAGCCTGGCTTCATTCTCTACGTTGACCGAAAGCGACCGAGACCATGACAGCGGACACCGCTATTTATATCCCGCCTTACAAGGCTGACGACCAGGATGTGGTCGTCGAACTGAACAACAAATTCGGCCCGGAGGCGTTCGTCGCCCAGGAAACCCGCACCGGCATGCCGGTGCTTTGGGTTACCCGCGCCAAACTCAAGGAAGTGTTGAGCTTCCTGCGCAATGTCGCCAAACCGTACAGCATGCTGTTCGACCTGCACGGTGTCGACGAGCGCCTGCGCACCCAGCGCCGCGGCCTGCCGGCTGCCGACTTCAGCGTGTTCTACCACCTGCTGTCGGTGGAACGTAACAGCGACGTGATGATCAAGGTGGCCTTGAGCGAAGGCGACCTGAACCTGCCGACCGTCACCGGTATCTGGCCGAACGCCAACTGGTACGAGCGCGAAGTCTGGGACATGTTCGGCATCGACTTTGCCGGCCACCCGCACCTGACCCGGATCATGATGCCGCCGACCTGGGAAGGTCACCCGCTGCGCAAGGACTACCCTGCCCGCGCCACCGAGTTCGATCCGTACAGCCTGACCCTGGCCAAGCAACAGCTCGAGGAAGAAGCCGCGCGCTTCAACCCTGAAGCCTGGGGCATGAAGCGTCATGGCGCCAACGAGGACTACATGTTCCTCAACCTGGGCCCGAACCACCCTTCGGCCCACGGTGCCTTCCGTATCGTGCTGCAGCTGGACGGTGAAGAGATCGTCGACTGCGTACCGGACATCGGTTACCACCACCGTGGTGCCGAGAAGATGGCCGAGCGCCAGTCCTGGCACAGCTTCATCCCCTACACCGACCGTATCGACTACCTCGGCGGGGTGATGAACAACCTGCCGTACGTGCTCGCGGTCGAGAAGCTGGCCGGTATCCAGGTGCCGCAGAAGGTCGACGTGATCCGCATCATGCTCGCCGAGTTCTTCCGCATCACCAGCCACCTGCTGTTCCTGGGCACCTACATCCAGGACGTCGGCGCCATGACCCCGGTGTTCTTCACCTTCACCGACCGTCAGCGCGCTTACACCGTAATCGAAGCCATCACCGGCTTCCGCCTGCACCCGGCCTGGTACCGCATCGGTGGCGTCGCCCACGACCTGCCGCGTGGCTGGGACAAACTGGTGAAGGACTTCGTCGAATGGCTGCCAAAACGCCTCGACGAGTACACCAAGGCTGCCCTGCAGAACAGCATCCTCAAGGGTCGTACCATCGGCGTTGCCCAGTACAACACCAAGCAGGCGCTGGAATGGGGCGTCACCGGTGCCGGCCTGCGTTCCACCGGTCTTGACTTCGACCTGCGCAAGGCCCGCCCCTACTCCGGCTACGAGAACTTCGAGTTCGAAGTACCGCTGGCCCACAACGGCGATGCCTACGATCGCTGCATGGTCCGTGTCGAGGAGATGCGCCAGAGTATCCGCATCATCGACCAGTGCCTGCGCAACATGCCGGAAGGCCCGTACAAGGCGGATCACCCGCTGACCACGCCGCCGCCGAAAGAGCGCACCCTGCAGCACATCGAAACCCTGATCACCCACTTCCTGCAGGTTTCGTGGGGCCCGGTCATGCCGGCCAACGAATCCTTCCAGATGATCGAGGCGACCAAGGGCATCAACAGTTACTACCTGACGAGCGATGGCGGCACCATGAGCTACCGCACCCGGATCCGCACCCCGAGCTACCCGCACCTGCAGCAGATCCCTTCGGTGATCCGCGGCAGCATGGTTGCCGACCTTATTGCGTACCTGGGCAGTATCGACTTCGTTATGGCTGACGTGGACCGCTAAGCATGAACAGCACGCTTATCCAGACTGACCGTTTCGTCCTGAGCGAAACCGAGCGCTCGGCCATCGAGCACGAAATGCATCACTACGAGGACCCGCGCGCGGCGTCCATCGAAGCCCTGAAGATCGTCCAGAAGGAACGTGGCTGGGTGCCGGACGGCGCCATCTATGCCATCGGCGAAGTGCTCGGCATTCCTGCCAGCGATGTCGAAGGCGTGGCTACCTTCTATAGTCAGATCTTCCGTCAGCCGGTCGGCCGGCACATCATCCGCGTCTGCGACAGCATGGTCTGCTACATCGGCGGCCACGAGTCCGTGGTCAGCCAGATCCAGAGCGAGCTGGGCATCGGCCTGGGCCAGACCACCGCCGACGGCCGCTTCACCCTGCTGCCGGTGTGCTGCCTGGGCAACTGCGACAAGGCCCCGGCGCTGATGATCGACGACGACACCTTTGGCGACGTCCAGCCTGCTGGCGTTTCCAAGCTGCTGGAGGGTTACGTATGACCATCACTTCCTTCGGCCCGGCCAACCGCATCGCCCGTTCGGCCGAAACGCACCCGCTGACCTGGCGCCTGCGTGACGACGGCGAGCCGGTGTGGATCGACGAGTACCAGGCCAAGGACGGCTATGCCGCCGCCCGCAAGGCCCTGGCACAGATGTCCCAGGACGATATCGTCCAGACCGTGAAAGATTCCGGCCTCAAGGGCCGTGGCGGTGCGGGCTTCCCCACCGGCGTCAAATGGGGCCTGATGCCCAAAGACGAATCCATGAACATCCGCTACCTGCTGTGCAACGCGGACGAAATGGAGCCCAACACCTGGAAGGACCGCATGCTGATGGAGCAACAGCCCCATCTGCTGGTCGAAGGCATGCTGATCAGCGCCCGCGCGCTGAAGGCCTACCGCGGCTACATCTTCCTGCGTGGCGAATACACTACCGCAGCACGCAACCTCAACCGCGCCATCGATGAAGCCAAGGCCGCGGGCCTGCTGGGCAAAAACATTCTGGGCAGCGGTTTTGACTTCGAGCTGTTCGTGCACACCGGCGCCGGGCGTTACATCTGCGGTGAAGAAACCGCACTGATCAACTCCCTCGAAGGCCGCCGCGCCAACCCGCGCTCCAAGCCGCCCTTCCCTGCCGCCGTTGGCGTCTGGGGCAAGCCGACCTGCGTGAACAACGTCGAGACCCTGTGCAACGTGCCGGCCATCGTCGGCAACGGCATCGACTGGTACAAGTCGCTGGCCCGCGAAGGCTCCGAAGACCACGGCACCAAGCTGATGGGCTTCTCCGGCAAGGTCAAGAACCCGGGCCTGTGGGAGCTGCCGTTCGGCGTTACCGCCCGCGAGCTGTTCGAAGACTACGCCGGCGGCATGCGCGACGGCTACAAGCTCAAGTGCTGGCAGCCTGGCGGCGCCGGTACCGGCTTCCTGCTGCCCGAGCACCTGGATGCACAGATGTACGCCGGCGGCATCGCCAAGGTCGGTACCCGGATGGGTACCGGCCTGGCCATGGCGGTCGACGACAGCATCAACATGGTCTCGCTGCTGCGCAACATGGAAGAGTTCTTCGCCCGCGAATCCTGCGGCTGGTGCACCCCATGCCGCGACGGCCTGCCGTGGAGCGTGAAGATGCTGCGCGCCCTGGAGAAGGGTCAAGGCAAGGCGGAAGACATCGAGACCCTGCTGGGCCTGGTCAACTTCCTCGGCCCTGGCCGCACCTTCTGCGCCCACGCACCGGGCGCCGTCGAGCCGCTGGGCAGTGCCATCAAGTATTTCCGTCCGGAGTTCGAGGCCGGCGTCGCACCTGTAGCACCAGGCAGCGAAGCCCTGCGCCCGAACCTGGCCAAGCCGATCGTCGTCGGCGCATAACAAATAGAACGCGGGCGGTCCGTGCCGCCCGCTGCCAAGGCGGCTCGCCAGGTACTCCCTGCGCGGGCCGCAGGCACACAGATTTCCATTAGCCACGCCCGCAGACGCGGGCCAACGAAGAACTTTGAACCATGGCCACTATCCACGTAGACGGCAAAGCGCTCGAAGTCAACGGTGCAGACAACCTGTTACAGGCGTGTCTGTCGCTCGGCCTCGACATTCCCTATTTCTGCTGGCACCCGGCGCTCGGTAGCGTCGGTGCCTGCCGCCAGTGTGCGGTCAAGCAATACACCGACGAGAATGACACCCGTGGTCGTATCGTCATGTCGTGCATGACCCCGGCCTCCGATGGCACCTGGATTTCCATCGACGACGAAGAGTCCAAGGCGTTCCGCGCCAGCGTCGTCGAATGGCTGATGACCAACCACCCGCACGACTGCCCGGTGTGCGAGGAAGGCGGTCACTGCCACCTGCAGGACATGACGGTAATGACCGGCCACAACGAGCGCCGCTACCGTTTCACCAAGCGTACCCACCAGAACCAGGAACTCGGCCCGTTCATCGCCCACGAGATGAACCGCTGCATCGCCTGCTACCGCTGCGTGCGCTACTACAAGGACTACGCCGGCGGCACTGACCTGGGCGTCTACGGTGCCCACGACAACGTCTACTTCGGCCGCGTCGAAGACGGCGTGCTGGAAAGCGAGTTCTCCGGCAACCTCACCGAGGTCTGCCCGACCGGTGTGTTCACCGACAAGACCCATTCCGAGCGCTACAACCGCAAGTGGGACATGCAGTTCGCCCCGAGCATCTGCCATGGCTGCTCCAGCGGTTGCAACATCAGCCCGGGCGAGCGTTACGGCGAACTGCGCCGCATCGAGAACCGCTACAACGGCTCGGTCAACCAATACTTCCTGTGCGACCGTGGCCGTTTCGGCTATGGCTACGTCAACCGCGCAGACCGCCCACGCCAGCCACTGCTGGCCGACGGCACCAAGCTGAGCCTGGACGCGGCGCTGGACAAGGCCGCCGACATGCTGCGCGGTCGCAACATCGTCGGTATCGGTTCGCCACGCGCGAGCCTGGAAAGCAACTACGGCCTGCGCGAGCTGGTCGGTGCCGAGCACTTCTACTCGGGCATGGAAGCCGGTGAGCTGGAGCGCGTGCGCCTGGCCCTGCAGGTGCTGAACGACAGCCCGCTGCCGGTTCCAACCCTGCGCGAGATGGAAGACCACGACGCCGTGTTCGTCCTCGGCGAAGACCTGACCCAGACCGCCGCCCGCGTCGCCCTGGCCCTGCGCCAGTCGGTCAAGGGCAAGGCCGAGGCCATGGCCGACGCCATGCGCGTCCAGCCGTGGCTGGATGCCGCAGTGAAGAACATCGGCCAGCACGCCCTGTACCCGCTGTTCATCGCCAGCCTGGCCGAGACCAAGCTCGACGACGTCGCCGAAGAGTGCGTACACGCAGCGCCGGATGACCTGGCCCGCATCGGTTTTGCCGTGGCCCACGCCATCGATCCGAGCGCCCCGGCCGTCGAAGGCCTGGACGCCGAAGCCCTGGCACTGGCCAAGCGCATCGCCGATGCCCTGGTCGCCGCCAACCGTCCGCTGGTGGTCGCCGGTACTTCGCTGGGCTCCAAGGCCCTGATCGAAGCCGCCGCCAACATCGCCAAGGCCCTGAAGCTGCGCGCCAAGAACGGCTCCCTGAGCCTGGTGGTGCCTGAGGCCAACAGCCTGGGCCTGGCCATGCTCGGTGGCGAGTCGGTCGACGCCGCCCTGGACGCTGTAATCTCCGGCAAGGCCGACGCCATCGTCGTCCTCGAAAACGACCTGTACAGCCGCGTCTCGGCCGCCAAGGTCGACGCTGCCCTGGCCGCTGCCAAGGTGGTCATCGTTGCCGACCACCAGAAGACCGCCACCACCGACCGCGCCCAGCTGGTGCTGCCGGCGGCGAGCTTCGCCGAAGGCGACGGCACCCTGGTCAGCCAGGAAGGCCGTGCCCAGCGTTTCTTCCAGGTGTTCGATCCGACCTACCTGGACAGCAGCATCCTGGTCCACGAAGGCTGGCGCTGGATGCACGCCCTGCGTGCCACCCTGCTCAACAAGCCGGTGGACTGGACCCAGCTGGACCACGTCACCAGCGCCTGCGCCTCGGCCGCGCCGCAACTGACCGGCATCGTCAATGCCGCGCCAAGCGCTGCGTTCCGCATCAAGGGCATGAAGATGGCCCGCGAGCCGCTGCGCTACTCCGGTCGTACCGCCATGCGCGCCAACATCAGCGTGCACGAGCCGCGTACCCCGCAAGACAAGGACACCCCGTTCGCCTTCTCCATGGAAGGTTACTCGGGCTCCGCCGAACCGCGCTCGCAGGTGCCGTTCGCCTGGTCGCCGGGCTGGAACTCGCCGCAGGCCTGGAACAAGTTCCAGGACGAAGTCGGTGGCAGCCTGCGCGCCGGTGACCCGGGTACCCGCCTGATCGAATCCGAGGGCGACAAGCTCAAGTGGTTCGCCGCCATTCCGGGCGCTTTCGCCCCGGCCCGTGGCACCTGGCAGGCCGTGCCGTTCTACCACCTGTTCGGCAGCGAAGAGAACTCCTCACGCGCAGCACCGGTGCAGGAACGCATCCCGCAAGCCTACGTCGGCCTGGCCAAGTCCGAAGCCGACCGCCTGGGTGTCAACGACGGTGCACTGCTCAGCCTGAACGTGGCAGGTGTGACCCTGCGTCTGCCGCTGCGCATCAATGAAGAACTGGGCGCAGGCCTGGTTGCCCTGCCGAAAGGCCTGGCCGGTATCCCGCCAGCCATCTTCGGTGCATCCGTCGAAGGCCTGCAGGAGGCAGCACAATGACCTGGTTCACCCCCGAAGTGATCGATGTGATCATCGCTGTCGTCAAGGCCATCGTGGTCCTGCTGGCGGTGGTGGTCTGCGGCGCGCTGCTCAGCTTCGTCGAGCGGCGCCTGCTGGGCTGGTGGCAGGACCGTTACGGTCCGAACCGCGTCGGCCCGTTCGGCATGTTCCAGATCGCTGCCGACATGCTGAAGATGTTCTTCAAGGAAGACTGGAACCCGCCCTTCGTCGACAAGATGATCTTCACCCTGGCGCCGGTCGTGGCCATGAGTGCCTTGCTGATCGCCTTCGTGATCATCCCGATCACCCCGACCTGGGGCGTGGCGGACCTGAACATCGGCCTGCTGTTCTTCTTCGCCATGGCCGGTCTGTCGGTCTATGCCGTGCTCTTCGCCGGCTGGTCGTCGAACAACAAGTACGCCCTGCTCGGCAGCCTGCGGGCCTCGGCCCAGACCGTGTCGTACGAAGTGTTCATGGGCCTGGCGCTGATGGGTATCGTTGCCCAGGTCGGCTCGTTCAACATGCGCGACATCGTCGACTACCAGGCGCAGAACCTGTGGTTCATCATTCCGCAGTTCTTCGGCTTCTGCACCTTCTTCATTGCTGGCGTGGCCGTGACTCACCGTCACCCCTTCGACCAGCCGGAAGCGGAACAGGAACTGGCCGACGGTTACCACATTGAATACGCCGGCATGAAATGGGGCATGTTCTTCGTCGGTGAGTACATCGGCATCATCCTGGTCTCGGCGCTGCTGGTGACCCTGTTCTTCGGTGGCTGGCACGGCCCGTTCGGCATCCTGCCGCAGATCCCGTTCATTTGGTTCGCCCTGAAAACCGCGTTCTTCATCATGCTGTTCATCCTGCTGCGCGCCTCGATCCCGCGCCCGCGCTATGACCAGGTGATGGACTTCAGCTGGAAGTTCTGCCTGCCGCTGACCCTGATCAATTTGCTGGTGACCGCTGCGCTCGTGCTCTACAACGCGCCAGCTGTTGCGGCCCAGTGAGGATTTGACCCATGTTCAAGTATATTGGCGACATCGTTAAGGGCACCGGCACCCAGCTGCGCAGCCTGGTGATGGTGTTCTCTCACGGTTTTCGCAAACGTGACACCCTGCAGTACCCGGAAGAGCCGGTCTACCTGCCGCCACGCTACCGTGGCCGCATCGTCCTGACCCGCGACCCGGATGGCGAAGAGCGCTGCGTAGCGTGCAACCTGTGTGCCGTGGCCTGCCCGGTCGGTTGCATCTCGCTGCAGAAAGCCGAGACAGAAGACGGTCGTTGGTACCCGGAGTTCTTCCGCATCAACTTCTCCCGTTGCATTTTCTGCGGCCTCTGCGAGGAAGCCTGCCCGACCACCGCGATCCAGCTGACGCCGGATTTCGAAATGGCCGAGTTCAAACGTCAGGATCTGGTGTACGAGAAAGAAGATCTGCTGATCTCCGGCCCCGGCAAGAACCCTGACTACAACTTCTACCGTGTTGCAGGTATGGCCGTTGCCGGCAAGCCGAAAGGCGCCGCGCAGAACGAAGCCGAGCCGATCAACGTGAAGAGCTTGCTCCCTTAAGGAAGAAAGATGGAATTCGCTTTCTATTTCGCATCCGGTGTCGCTGTGGTGTCCACCCTTCGGGTGATCACTAACACCAACCCCGTGCACGCCCTGCTCTACCTGATCATTTCGCTGATCTCCGTGGCGATGACCTTCTTCGCCCTCGGCGCTCCGTTCGCCGGTGTCCTGGAAGTGATCGCCTACGCTGGCGCCATCATGGTGCTGTTCGTCTTCGTGGTGATGATGCTCAACCTGGGGCCGGCCTCGGTCGCCCAGGAGCGTGGCTGGCTCAAGCCGGGCATCTGGCTGGGACCGGTGGTCCTGGCCGCACTGCTGCTGCTCGAACTGCTGTACGTCCTGTTCGGCAGCGAAAGCGGTGGCGGCATCGGCCACACCACGGTCGACGCCAAGGCAGTCGGCATCAGCCTGTATGGTCCTTACCTGCTGGTGGTGGAACTGGCCTCGATGCTGCTGCTCGCTGCAGCGGTGACGGCTTTCCACCTCGGCCGCAACGAGGCGAAGGAGTAATCACATGCCTGCAATTCCTCTCGAGCACGGGCTGGCGGTCGCCGGCATCCTGTTCTGCCTCGGTCTGGTCGGCCTGATGGTGCGCCGCAACATTCTGTTCGTGTTGATGAGCCTGGAAATCATGATGAACGCCTCGGCACTGGCGTTCATCGTTGCCGGCAGCCGCTGGGCGCAGCCGGATGGACAGATCATGTTCATCCTGGTGATCAGCCTGGCAGCCGCCGAGGCCAGTATCGGCCTTGCGATCCTGCTGCAGCTGTATCGCCGCTTCCATACTCTCGACATCGATGCTGCCAGTGAGATGCGCGGATGAACCTTATCTTCCTGACGTTCTTATTCCCCCTGATCGGCTTCCTGCTGCTGTCGTTCTCGCGCGGCCGCTGGTCCGAAAACCTGTCGGCGCTGGTCGGCGTCGGTTCGGTGGGCCTCTCGGCCGCCGTGGCCGCCTACGTGATCTGGCAGTTCAACGTCGCTCCGCCTGAAGGCGGCGCGTACAGCCAGCTGCTGTGGCAGTGGATGTCGGTGGACGGCTTTGCGCCGAACTTCACCCTGTACGTGGATGGCCTGTCGGTCACCATGCTCGGTGTGGTCACCGGTGTGGGCTTCCTGATCCACCTGTTCGCCTCCTGGTACATGCGTGGTGAAGCCGGCTACTCGCGCTTCTTCGCCTACACCAACCTGTTCATCGCCAGCATGCTGTTCCTGGTGCTGGGCGACAACCTGCTGTTCATCTACTTCGGTTGGGAAGGCGTAGGCCTGTGCTCCTACCTGTTGATCGGTTTCTACTACAGCAACCGCAACAACGGTAACGCCGCACTCAAAGCCTTCATCGTCACCCGTATCGGCGACGTGTTCATGGCCATCGGCCTGTTCATCCTGTTCGCCCAGCTCGGCACCCTGAATGTGCAAGAGCTGCTGGTGCTGGCGCCGCAGAAGTTCCAGGCCGGTGATTTCTGGATGGAACTGGCGACCCTGATGCTGCTCGGTGGTGCGGTCGGTAAATCGGCCCAGCTGCCACTGCAGACCTGGCTTGCGGACGCGATGGCCGGCCCTACCCCGGTTTCGGCACTGATCCACGCCGCAACCATGGTGACCGCCGGTGTCTACCTGATCGCCCGTACCCACGGCCTGTTCACCCTGGCGCCGGACATCCTGCACCTGGTAGGCGTGGTCGGCGGCATCACCCTTGTTCTGGCCGGCTTCGCCGCGCTGGTGCAGACCGACATCAAGCGTATCCTCGCCTACTCGACCATGAGCCAGATCGGCTACATGTTCCTGGCCCTGGGCGTTGGCGCCTGGGACGCGGCGATCTTCCACCTGATGACCCACGCCTTCTTCAAGGCCCTGCTGTTCCTTGCCTCCGGTGCGGTGATCGTTGCCTGCCACCACGAGCAGAACATCTTCAAGATGGGTGGCCTGTGGAAGAAACTGCCACTGGCCTACGCCAGCTTCGTCGTCGGTGGTGCCGCCCTGGCTGCCCTGCCGATCCTGACCGTCGGCTTCTACTCCAAGGACGAGATCCTCTGGGAAGCCTTCGCCAGTGGCAACACCAACCTGCTGTACGCAGGCCTGGTGGGCGCGTTCATGACCTCGCTGTACACCTTCCGCCTGATCTTCATCACCTTCCACGGTGAAGCCAAGACCGAAGCCCACGCTGGCCACGGTATTTCCCACTGGCTGCCGCTGGGTGTGCTGATCGTGCTGTCGACCTTCGTCGGCGCCTGGATCCACCCACCACTGGCCGGCGTGCTGCCGGAAAGTGCCGGCCATGCCGGCGGTGAAGCCAAGCACAGCCTGGAGATCGCCTCGGGCGCCATCGCCATCGCCGGTATCCTGCTGGCCGCGGTGCTGTTCCTGGGCAAGCGTCGCTTCGTCACCGCCGTCGCCAACAGCGGCATCGGCCGCGTCCTGTCGGCCTGGTGGTTCGCCGCCTGGGGCTTCGACTGGATCTACGACAAGCTGTTCGTCAAACCTTACCTGCTGATCGCCCACATCCTGCGCAAGGATCCGGTTGACCGCAGCATCGGCCTGATTCCGCGTATGGCCCGTGGCGGACACGCCGCCATGAGCAAAACCGAAACCGGTCAGCTGCGCTGGTATACCGCCTCGATCGCCGTGGGTGCCGTGCTTGTGCTCGGCGCCGTGTTGATGGCTGCGGTCTGATATGAACCTTGCGACTTTGCGAAAGGAATTGAGCCCGTCATGATTTTGCCTTGGCTGATCCTGATCCCCTTCATCGGCGGCCTGCTGTGCTGGCTGGGTGAGCGCTTCGGCGCCACCCTGCCGCGCTGGATTGCGCTGCTGACCATGTCCCTGCTGCTTGGTATCGGCCTCTGGCTGTGGGCCAACGGCGACTACACCCTGGCCCCTGCCCCGGGCGCCGCGCCCGAGTGGGCGCTCGAATTCAAGGTTCAATGGATCGAGCGCTTCGGCATCAGCCTGCACCTGGCCCTGGACGGCCTGTCGCTGCTGATGATCCTGCTCACCGGCCTGCTCGGTGTGCTCTCGGTACTGTGCTCCTGGAAAGAGATCCAGCGTCACGTCGGCTTCTTCCACCTCAACCTGATGTGGATCCTGGGCGGCGTGGTCGGTGTGTTCCTGGCCCTGGACCTGTTCCTGTTCTTCTTCTTCTGGGAAATGATGCTGGTGCCGATGTATTTCCTCATCGCGCTCTGGGGTCACAGCTCCTCGGATGGCAAGAAGACCCGGATCTACGCCGCGACCAAGTTCTTCATCTTCACCCAGGCCAGCGGCCTGATCATGCTGGTGGCGATCCTCGGTCTGGTGCTGGTCAACTACGGCAACACCGGTGTGATCACCTTCGACTACACCCAGTTGCTCAAGGCTGAACTGCCAGTCGGCACCGAATACGTGCTGATGCTCGGCTTCTTCATCGCCTTCGCGGTCAAGCTGCCGGTGGTACCGTTCCACTCCTGGCTGCCGGATGCCCACGCCCAGGCACCGACCGCAGGTTCCGTGGACCTGGCCGGTATCTTGCTGAAGACGGCGGCCTACGGCCTGCTGCGTTTCGCCCTGCCGCTGTTCCCGAACGCGTCGGCAGAGTTCGCGCCCATCGCCATGACCCTGGGCCTGATCGGTATCTTCTACGGTGCCTTCCTGGCTTTCGCCCAGACCGACATCAAGCGCCTGGTCGCCTTCTCCAGCGTTTCGCACATGGGCTTCGTGCTGATCGGCATCTACTCCGGCAGCCAGCAAGCCCTGCAAGGCGCGGTGATCCAGATGCTGGCCCACGGCCTGTCGGCGGCGGCACTCTTTATCCTCGCCGGCCAGCTGTACGAGCGCCTGCACACCCGTGACATGCGTCAGATGGGTGGCCTGTGGCACCGTATCGCCTACCTGCCGGCCATCAGCCTGTTCTTCGCTGCAGCGTCCCTGGGCCTGCCGGGCACCGGCAACTTCGTCGGCGAGTTCCTGATCCTGATCGGTGCCTTCGTCGCCTCGCCATGGGTCACCGTGATCGCTACCAGCGGCCTGGTGTTCGGTTCGGTCTATTCGCTGATCATGATTCACCGTGCCTACTTCGGCCCGGCGAAATCCGAGGAAGTCCTGGCCGGCATGGATACCCGCGAAATGATCATGGTGCTGGGCCTGGCTGGCCTGCTGATCCTGCTGGGCGTCTACCCGCAGCCGTTCCTGGACACTTCTGCTGCCACCATGAGCGGTGTGCAGCAGTGGTTCGGCTCTGCTTTCACTCAACTCGCTTCGGCCCGGTAAGAGCGCTATGGACCTGACGATTCAACACTTTATCGCGCTTGCGCCACTGCTGATCACCACCATCACCGTTGTCGTGGTGATGCTGGCGATCGCCTGGCGCCGCAACCACTCGCAAACCTTCCTGCTCTCGACCGTGGGCCTGAACCTGGCCCTGCTGTCGATCCTGCCGGTACTCAAGATCGTTCCTCTGGCGGTCACCCCGCTGCTGACCATCGACAAGTTCGCCTGCCTGTACATGGCGCTGATCCTGGTCGCCACCCTGGCCTGCGTCACCCTCGCCCACGCCTACCTGGGTGATGGCGGCAAAGGCTACCCGGGCAACCGCGAAGAGCTGTACCTGCTGATCCTCATGGCTGCCCTGGGTGGCCTGGTACTGGTCAGCGCGCAGCACCTGGCGGGCCTGTTCATCGGCCTGGAACTGCTCTCGGTGCCGGTCTACGGCCTGGTTGCGTACGCCTTCTTCAACAAGCGTTCGCTGGAAGCCGGCATCAAGTACATGGTGCTGTCGGCCGCCGGTTCCGCCTTCCTGCTGTTCGGTATGGCCCTGCTGTACGCCGACGCCGGCAGCCTGAGCTTCGACGGTATCGGCAAGGCCCTGGCGGCCACCAGCATGCCAAGCCTGCTGGCGCAACTGGGCCTGGGCATGATGCTGGTCGGCCTGGCCTTCAAACTGTCGCTGGTGCCGTTCCACCTGTGGACCCCGGACGTGTACGAAGGTGCTCCGGCGCCGGTCGCCGCCTTCCTGGCCACCGCCAGCAAGGTCGCGGTGTTCGCCGTCGTCGTGCGCCTGTTCATGCTCTCCCCTGCTGCCAGCAGCGGCGTGCTGACCACTGTACTGTCGGTGATCGCGGTTGCCTCGATCCTCATCGGTAACCTGCTGGCCCTGACCCAGAGCAACCTCAAGCGTCTGCTCGGTTACTCGTCGATCGCCCACTTCGGCTACCTGCTGATCGCCCTGGTGGCGAGCAAGGGCCTGGCCGTGGAAGCCATCGGTGTGTACCTGGTCACCTACGTGATCACCAGCCTCGGCGCCTTCGGTGTCATCACCCTGATGTCCTCGCCTTACAGCGGCCGTGACGCTGACGCCCTGTACGAGTACCGCGGCCTGTTCTGGCGCCGTCCGTACCTGACCGCAGTGCTGACCGTGATGATGCTGTCGCTGGCCGGTATCCCGCTGACCGCAGGCTTTATCGGCAAGTTCTACATCATCGCCACCGGCGTCGAGTCGCAGCTGTGGTGGCTGGTGGGTGCCCTGGTGATCGGTAGTGCCATCGGCGTGTTCTACTACCTGCGCGTCATGGTCACCCTGTTCCTGATCGAGCCGAACCTGCGTCGTCACGATGCCCCGCTGAACTGGGAACAGCGCACCGGTGGCGTGATGCTGCTGGCCATCGCCATCCTCGCCTTCGTCCTGGGTGTGTACCCGCAGCCGTTGCTGGACATGGTCCAGCACGCAGGCCTGCAACTGATCGGTTGATCGATCGTGTAATGACAGACACCCCGCCTCGGCGGGGTGTTTTGTTTTCGGCCGACACATCAATATCGCGGCGCAAACCCGCCCCACCGTAGGAGCGGGCTTGCCCCGCGATAAACCCAGTACAGATCCATGACTGTGCTTCGTCTGAGAGTTGTGACGTCTGATTCCCGCTCTCAGTCCCGGAACCCCCTCGATGCGCCCCACCCTGCCCCGCTCTTCCCTTGCCTTGTTGATTTCCTGCGCTGCTTCAGTCCAGGCCAGTGATGGTATTGAACTGGATCAGGTCTTGATCCAGGAACAGGAGCAGAGCGAGCTGCAAGACGCCCGCGAACGCTTGCAGCAGATACCCGGCGCCAGCAACCTGATCGACATGCAACGGGTAGAACAAGGCCGGGTCGCCAGCAACCAGGATGTACTCGCCTACCAGCCCGGCGTGTTCGCCCAGTCCGCCGGCAACGACGGCATCAAGCTGTCGATCCGCGGCTCGGGCATCAACCGTGCGCCGGGCAGCCACGGCTCCGGGGTGTACACCATGTTCGACGGCCTGCCGCTGACCGGCCCCGGTGGCACCCCCTATGAGCTGTTCGAACCCCTGTGGCTGAGTCGCGCCGAAGTGTTGCGCGGCGCCAACGGCTTTGACCGGGGCGCCCTGGCCCTGGGTGGTGCCATCGACTACATCACCCACACCGGCCGTGACGCCGCGCCTTTGCAGGTGCGCTATGAACTGGGCAGCCACGGTTACGCCAAGCGCCAGATCAGCTCGGGCCAGGTGCTGGGCGACCTGGACTACTACCTGGCCCTGACCGATTCGGAGTACGACGGCTACCAGGAGCACAGCAGCGGCAGCAGCAAGGGCATCGCCGCCAATGTCGGCTATCGCTTCAACCCCAACCTGGAAACCCGCTTCTACCTGCGCTACCGGGAAACCGAGAACGACCTGGCCGGACGCCTGACCAAGGCACAGATCGAGCATGACCCGCGCGCAGCCAACCCGCTGTACCTGAGCCGCGATGCCAGCCGCCCGCAACCGGGCAGTACCTGGCTGGGCAACAAGACCACCTTCTACCTGGACGACGATTCGAGCCTGGAGGCCGGGCTGGTCTACCACGACTACCCGATGGACCTGCGCGAGGGTGCCAATCGCCTGAAGGTTGCCTATACCGATGTCAGCGGCACCCTGAACTATTTCCGCCGCGACACGCTGTTCGGCCACGAAAGCAAGACCACGGTCGGTTGGCGGACTACCAAGCATCTGCCCAACAGTGGCGCCTCGGAGTTTGTCCGCGTGCAGTCGCGGCCCGACATGCCCGTGGGCACCCGGACCCGCGACTTCAGCTACCAGGGCTCGGACAGCGTCGTGCATGTCGGCAACGAGCTGGAGCTGATTCCCGACCTGTGGCTGACCAGCGGCCTGGCAATGATCTACACCCGCCGCGAAAGTGAAGTGACCTACCCGGCAACGGGCGGCAAGGTCAGCCAGCATGACTGGGACTACGCGCCACGCCTGGGCCTGCGCTATGACCTGAGCCCGAGCCTGCAGCTGTATGGCAACCTCAGTCGCTCGGTGGAACCACCGCATCCCTGGGCGTTGATCTGGAGCTCGCCTGCGGTCAATGGCCTGCAGACCCAACCGATCGAGATGCAAAACCAGACCGCCACCACCCTGGAGCTGGGCGCCCGGGGCGACTCGGCAATCGGTCGCTGGGACCTGGCCTGGTACTACGCCGATGTCCGCCACGAACTGCTTGCCGTCGAAATCGTCCCGGGCCTCCCCGCCGCCGAATTCAACGCCAGCCCCACCGTCCACCAGGGTGTCGAAGCCGGCCTCGATACCTTGCTCTGGGAGCGCTCGACCGTCGGCAGGCTGTCGTTGCGCCAGGCCTACACCTTCAGCGACTTCCACTATCGCGACGACGATACCTTCGGCGACAACCGCCTGCCCGGCATCCCCATGCACTACTACCAGGCCGAATTGCGCTTCGACCTGCCCAGCGGCCTGTACGCCGGGCTCAACACCCAGATGGCGTCCAAGGTCCAGGTCGACTATGCCAACAGCTACCCGGCCGACGCCTACGCGCTGCTCGGCGCCACGCTGGGCTACAACTCGCCGAAACAGGACTGGCAGACCTGGCTCGACCTGCGCAACCTGACCAACAAGCGCTACGCCGCCACCGTCACCCCGGGCTACAACGACAAGGGCCAGGACATTGCCCGTTCGACCCCGGGCGAAGGCTTTGCCGTCTATGCCGGGGTCTCCTACAGCTTCCGCTAGCTGGGCAGCTGCACCTGCGGTTTGGTCGAGACGAAGATCGCCCAGCTGGAGATGAACAGCGCGGCGATCAACGGCCCGATCACGAAGCCGTTGAGGCCGAACACCGCCAGCCCGCCCAGGGTGGAGATCAGCACCAGGTAATCGGGCATTTTCGTGTCCTTGCCCACCAGGATCGGTCGCAGCAGGTTGTCCACCAGGCCGATGACGAACACCCCGAACGCCGCCAGCACCACGCCTTGCCAGATCGCGCCGGTGGCCAGGAAGTAGAGGGCCACCGGCGCCCAGACAATCCCCGCCCCCACCGCAGGCAGCAGCGACAAAAAGGCCATCAGCACCGCCCAGACCAGCGGGCCGGGAATGCCGAGCAGGCCGAAGATAACCCCGCCCAGCGCGCCCTGGGTCACCGCCACCACCAGATTGCCCTTGACCGTGGCCCGCACCACCCGGTTGAACTTCAGCTGTAGGCGTCGCTTCTGCTGCTCGGCCAGCGGCAGCGCAGTGCGGACTTTGCGGGCAAGTTCCGCGCCGTCGCGCAGAAAGAAGAACAGCAGGTACAGCATCGCGCCGAAGCTCACCAGCAGGTCGAACGTGCCCTGGCCGAAGCTGAAGGCCTGGCTTGCGAAGAACTGGCTGCCCTGCACTGCGCTTTTGGCGATCTTGTCGCGCAGGCCCTCCAGGTTGCCGATGCCCATGCGCTCCAGGCCATTCTGGACAAAGGCCGGCAGCATGTCCTTGAAACGCTCGATGTAGCCGGCAATGTCCAGTTGGCCGCCCTCGATGCTCTTGTACAGGGCCGCGCCTTCCTGCACCAGCAAGGTGCTGATGACGATCACCGGCAGGATGGCGATCACCAGGCACACCAGCAGGGTCGCTCCGGCCGCCAGGTTACGGCGCCAACCCAGGCGCAGCAACAGGCGTTGCTGCAGGGGGGCGAAGAGGATGCCGAGGGTCACGGCCCAGAACACAGCGCCGTAGTACGGCAGCAGGATCCAGATGAACGCCAGGGTCACCAGGGTCAGTAACAGAAGCAGGGCCTTGTGTTGCTGGACGGTCTCGCTCATGGGCGGCTCCTTGGCGGCTCTCAACATTAGTGCCCGGCGCACGGGCAAAAGTGCCCTTGACCCAGATCAATAACAGCGCGCCGCGACAGCGGTAGCATCCGCGCCTTTTGCCGCGACCCGATCATGACCCAGCCAGCCAAACCTGAACTGCTCGCCCCTGCCGGCACCCTGAAGAACATGCGCTACGCCTTCGCCTATGGCGCCGATGCGGTCTACGCCGGCCAGCCGCGCTACAGCCTGCGGGTGCGCAACAATGAATTCGACCATGCCAACCTGGCCCTGGGCATCAAGGAAGCGCAAGCCCAGGGCAAGCGCTTCTACGTGGTGGTCAACATCGCCCCGCACAACGCCAAGCTCAAGACCTTCCTCAAGGACCTGGCGCCGGTGATCGAAATGGCCCCCGATGCGCTGATCATGTCCGATCCCGGACTGATCATGCTGGTACGCCAGCATTTTCCGCAGATGCCCATCCACTTGTCGGTGCAGGCCAACACGGTGAACTGGGCCAGTGTCGAGTTCTGGCGCAGCCAGGGCTTGAGCCGGGTGATCCTGTCCCGCGAGCTGTCGCTCGAAGAGATCGAGGAGATCCGCCAGCAGGTGCCGCAGATGGAGCTGGAGGTGTTTGTCCATGGCGCGCTGTGCATGGCCTATTCCGGTCGCTGCCTGCTCTCGGGCTACCTCAACCGTCGCGACGCCAACCAGGGCAGCTGCACCAATGCCTGCCGCTGGAAATACAGCGCCACGCCGGCCACTGAAGATGCCAGCGGCGACATCGTGCGCGAAGTGCAGCCGACCCTGGGCATCGGTGCCCCCACCGACCAGGTGTTCCTGCTGCAGGAAAGCAGCCGCCCGGACGAAGACATGCCGGCCTTCGAAGACGAGCACGGCACCTACATCATGAACGCCAAGGACCTGCGCGCCGTGCAGCATGTCGAGCGGCTGACGCGCATGGGCGTGCACTCGCTGAAGATCGAAGGACGGACCAAGTCGCACTTCTACTGCGCGCGCACCACCCAGGCCTATCGCCAGGCAATCGATGATGCCGTGGCCGGCCGCGAGTTCGACCGCAGCCTGATGCTCAACCTCGAATCCCTGGCCCAGCGCGGCTATACCGAAGGTTTCCTGCGCCGTCACGTGCACGACGAATACCAGAACTACCAGCGCGGCAACTCCGTTTCGGATCGCCAGCAGTTCGTCGGTGAGCTGACCGGTGAACGGGTCGATGGCCTGGCCGAAGTGCGGGTCAAGAACCGCTTTGCCCTGGGCGATCACCTGGAGTTGATGACGCCACGGGGCAACTACCACTTCGACCTGCATCAACTGCGCGATCACCAGGGTGCGGCGATCGACGTGGCGCCGGGGGATGGGCATACGGTCTACCTGCCGATCCCTGAGCAGGTGGACCTGGGGTATGGCTTGTTGTTGCGCGAACTGGTGCAGTGATCGCGGGGCAAGCCCGCTCCTACAGGTGCCTACATCGCCAGTGGGAGCGGGCTTGCCCCGCGAAGAGGCCTGCAGCTCAAGGCGCAGTCGCCACCGCCGGCCTATCCACCTCACGAATCACCTGCAGGTGATACTGCGGATCCGCCTTGATCTGCGCGTCGGTGAACGGAATCACATGCCATTGCTTGGCCGAGAAGGCACGGGTCTGGTCCCCGGCATGGGCCGACCCCGCTTCGCTGGACGCCGAGAACGCCAGCAACCCCAAGGCCTGTGGCCCCTTGTCATCGAAGGTCACCAACTGCAGGTAACTGGTGCCACTGACCACCAGGCGCTTGCCCCCAGCGCTCGGCACACTCTGGATCGCGTTGTAGACACCCAGGGCCGCGGGGCCGCCGTGAATCGGCGTGCCATCGGCGGCCTGCTGGATCTGCCCCCAGCGCACATCGGCGCCAAGGCCGGCCTTTTCCACCTGGGCCTTGGAGGCCAGCGCCGCGTCCTTGAGCGCTGCCGCCACCTCCACACGTTCGACCGCCAGCCCACGGGGCGTGTGCTGCGGATCCTGCGGATCGAACGCCACGCGCCAGATATCCGGGCGCTTGAGCAGGGTTTGCACGATGTTCTGGAAATGCACCAGGCCAATACCGCTGTCCAGGTCCGCACGCCCATTCCAGGCCTTCAGGCTGTCGCACAGCGCGCTCAGCCGGGCATCGGACGCCTGGACGCCACACCATTGACGTATATCCGGCATCAGCAACTCGGCCAGGTACACCTGGTTGTCCATGACCATCTGCTGCAGGTCGGCACCGGTCAGTTTGCCGCCTTGCGCCAGGCGCTGCAGGGCGAAGCGGCTGCGTGGCCCCAGGGGTTGGTCGTCACGGCTGATCAGCGGTGAAAAGCCGCGCAGGGGCTGCGCCGGGTTGACCATCCAGGCCGAGTCGTTGGCATGCTGGATGAAGTCGGCACGACTCAGGCTGGGTTGCATCCGTGCTGGGAAAATACCCGGCTGGGCAGCGCGCGGGTCGACTTTCCAGTTGCAGGCGCTACGCGATCCATCGAGCACAATCAGCTCCTGCCCGGCGGCCGGATCGCTGCACTGGGCCAGCAAGGCGGCATCCACATAGGGCACCACCGACTGGTTCAGGTACAAGGTGTCGCCCCCGGCATCCACCGCCAGGGTGTTGACCCAGGGAATGCCCTGTAGCTGCTGCACCGAATCCTGCAGTGCCTTGAGGCTGTCGGCCTGGTTCATGCGGTACCACTGCTGCAAGACCCGGGTGTTGTCCAGGTTGGCATCGCGCAGGCTGTAGGCGTGCTGCGTGTTCCAGTCCAGCTTGCCTGGCCATTGCACCACCGGGCCGAACACCGAGCTGTAGACATCACGGCTGACCGTCGAGTGCTTGCCGTCCTCGCCCTTGACCGTCACCGTCACGGCCTGGCGGGTCATTGGCAACGACTTGCCATCGAGCAGGTAGCGGGTCGGGTCCTTGGGATCGAGTTCGAGCCGGTACAGGGTGAAATGTCGGGAGCTATCCACCGTATGAGTCCAGGCCAGGTGACGGTTGAAGCCGATGTTGATCAGCGGCAGCCCGGGCAGCGCGGCGCCCATGACGTCCAGCTTGCCGGGCACGGTCAGTTGCATCTGGTAAAAGCGCATGCCGCCGAACCACGGGAAGTGCGGGTTGGCCAGCAACATGCCGCGTCCGCTGGCCGATCGCTCGCGGCCGACAGCCACCGCGTTGCTGCCGCGCTCCAGGGCGAAGTTGTCCTGGCGCGCCTGGGCGACGCTCATGTCCAGCGCCAGGCTGGCTACGGCATTGGGCGGCACTGCACCTGCCAGCGCCTCGGCGAATTGCCCCACGCCACCTTCGACCAGCAGGCGGCGGGTCAGCTTGACCAGGTCCTGGGGGGTGATCGCTCGCAACCACTGCGCATCCAGGCACTCGGCGCCCGGCCCCCGGGCCCTGCGTTCGGCCAGCGCCCGGTTGTATCCCTTGGCGTAGCCCTCCAGCAGCGCCTGTACCTGGGCCGGTTGCGCCTGCCAGAAGCCGGCCACCGCGGCAGGCGTATTCAGCCAGCTGAAGAACAGGTCGCTGACCAGGTTCTTGCGCTGCTCGACGGTCAGCTGGTCGGGGCCGAAGTAGCGTGAACGTTCGGCATTGACCGTGACCACTTCATTGGCCAACAGACACAGGTTGTCCTGGGCATAGGCGTAACCGATACCGTAGCCCAGGCCCTGTTCATCCCTGGCCAGGATATGGGGGACGCCAAAACTGGTGCGACGGATTTCGGCGCTGGCCTCACTGGCATCGGCACGGGCCTGGGCGGGAAGACTGAAAGCGCACAGCAGGCCGGCCAGACAGATGCAGGCCAGGGGACGGGGTTTGCTCACGGGTACTCCTGCAGCAATCAGGGTTGATCCTGATTGAACGAAGCACGCGGGATAAATTTACGCCAAAGAAGGGGTCGAAACGTCTTTACCTGAGTGACCCGAGATTTTTTTTCGCCAGGCACTGCAGTTTTGCCCGTCTCATTCGTCTTATAGGGTGAAGGCATCAAACTTGATGGTAAATGGACTGGCCACGGAAGGGAGCATGCACATGCACAACCAGCAACAGGCGATGATCGCCAGCAGGCTCGAGCGAAAACCTCGGCAAGCCCTGACGGCAAAAGCCCACGGCGGCGACAGCGAGCGCCCGGGTAATGAGCATATTCGCGAACTGCTCAGGTGTTACGGGCTGCGTACCAGCCTGATCCGCCTCAAGGTCATCGACGCCTTGCACGTAGCCGACCGGGAGGGCCGCAGCATCGGTGTGCGCGGGATCCACAGCCAGCTTGAACAGCTGGATATCCCGCTGTCGTTCCTCAGCGTTCGCGAAGTGCTCAAGCGTTTGTGCGCCGAAGGCGTGATCAGCCTGGGCAACGACAAGTGCTACAGCCTCAACCCCGAGGCCCGCAGCATTCTGGCCCAGGCCAGCTCATGCTAGGCGCAAGGCCGGCACCTGCCGGCCGCGCGGTGCGCCTCAGAACTTGACCTTGCGGCGCATGATGCCGTTGATCACCACGACCACCACGGCGATGGCGATGGCGATGTACTGGAACACCTGCTCAGTGATGACGCCCTGTTTCTGCAAGTAGGACAGGCCGAGCATGATCGCCAGCACCGCCAAAGCGATCAGTAGGGAGTATTTCAAACGTTGACCTTGAGTCATTGGTATTTCCTTGCGACAACGGGATAAAGGTCCGGAACGACCCGGGCGCATCATACAACGCAGCCGGGCGCGCGCGGACAATTTCCTCCTTCTGCCCCGTCCTTGCAGCTGAAACCATGGCGTTTCAACTTCCCCCGATGGACTGCCCACCGTTGCCCTGAGCCTGTCAGCGCCCGCCCCTGTCATTGAGCATGGGTTGCCCGACCTTGCACCTCGATGATCCTGGCAATCACGGTAATACAAGGGGCCTGGGCGAATCTTTTACGGTTTTCCCAAGGTTCCGGTCCAGGTTGCCTACACACCACATGGCCGATACCCACCGTTCCTGCCGCGCTTGCAGCCTGTTGCGACCCGCCCGGATGTTCAACCATTGCAGTGTCAAGCCATCCTCTACAAGGAAGTCACCATGGAACTGCGCGACCTCGAACGAATCGACATCCACCAGTTGCCCCATTCGCTGCAGATGCTCATCGAATGCCTGGGTATCGAAAACGCCTACAACCTGACCTGCGCCTTCGGCGGTCGTCCCAAATACATTCCCAAGCATCGCGAACGCACGGGCCTGGCCGAGGTGCTGCCGCCCCAGGCCCTCGATGCGCTGATCAAACGGTTTGCCGGCATGGCCCTGGAGATCCCCAAGGCCGATCACTTTCTTCGCCAGTTGCGCAATCAACAGATCCAACAGGAAAGCGCTGAAGGTCTTTCACGCAGTGTGCTGGCCAACAAGTACGGTTTGAGCCTGCGCCAGATCGGCAACATCCGCCGGCTGGAATCGCACCCGCACCCAGGTTCCACGGCTTGAGCCAATCACCCTGGCGCCCCCTGGGCTGGGGGCGCTTCAAGCTCGACGTCAAGGGCCAGGCCAGCCACGGATCCAGCCAGCCCCTCCCTCGACAGACGTGATCAGAAATCCCGCTTGTAGAAAATATCCAGCGAGCTTGCCAATCCACTGGCCGCTTCCAGGTAGACCTTCTTGCTCAACTTGTAGCGCAAGGCAACCGTGTTGACCGGTTCGAACACTCCCACGCCATAGCGCAGGCTCAAGCGCTCGGTCAGATTGCCGCTGGCCACCACACTGGTGGTGGTGCCACTGCCCTGGGTATCGAGCTGGAAGTCATCGATGCCCAGGCTCGACGCCAGGCTGCCGGTAATCCCGGCGCTACCGGCCAGGCCCAGGCCCAGGGCGGCCTCGGCCAGCATGTTGTTGTCCTCGCCGGTAGTGCCCAGCGGACGCCCCAGTACCAGGTAGGACAGCGCCTGCTCCTGGCTCATGGCAGGTTCCGAGAACACCTGGGTGGTGGGCTGCTCGGCGCTGCCGCTCAGGCGGATGCCGGCAATCACGTCATCGGTCTGGCGGATGGCCTCGATATCCAGGTAAGGCTGGTCGATGGGCCCGGCAAACAGCAAGCGGGCACGGCGAATGGTCAGGCGCTGGCCGTAGGCGCGGTAGCGACCGTCGGCCAGGCTCAGCTCACCCCGGGTATCGAGGTTGTCGCCAATGTGCACATGCCCCAGCAGGTTGGCGGTCAGGCCGAAGCCGCTGAACGACAGTTTTTCCTGGCCCACCTCGACATCGATGTCCATGGCCACCGCCATGGGTGCCTTGCCCTCCTCGGTCTGGTGGCCGACGATCACCGTGTCATCGGAGACCTTGACGGTCGAAGGTGGCAGCTCGCGCACGGTGATCTTGCCCTTGGGCAGCAGCACCTTGCCGGTCACCGCCAGTTTGTCGTCGACCAGGCTGATTTTCAGGTGCGGCGCCATCTCCAGGTTTGCATAGGGCTCGACGATGACCGGCAGGCGCTGGCCCTGCAACTGCAGATCCATGGCCAGGGCCTGGCCCCAGCCGATATGGCCGTGCAAGCTACCCTGCCCGGCCTCGCCGCTTTTCCAGGCGCCGCTGAGCTGCACCTGCTCGCCGGCGATCAGCGCCTGCAGGTTCAGGTCCTTCAGGCTGATCGGCAGCTCGGCGCCACTGACCTCTCCCCCCGTCAGGTTCAGGCGGCCGTTGACCTGCGGTTCCAGCAGGGTACCGGACAACTGCCCACTGCCATTGAGTTGACCGTTCAGACGCTCGACCATCGGCGCGAAGGGACGGGCAATGGCCAGGTCCAGGCCACTGAGGCGGAAATCGCCGGACAGCGGCTTGTTGCGCGCCACCGGATCGAGCCGGGTGACCAGTGCCAGTTCGCCCAGGCGTGCACCGCGAAAATCCAGGCGGGTGTCGATCCGGCGTGGCGCCAGGGTGCTTTCCAGGCGCAGGGTCTGGTAGGGGAAGTCCAGCCACTGGTCCTTCTCGCGCAAGCGCAGCACGCCACCGCTGGCATCGACCACCACCGTGCCCTTGGGGCCGCTGGCCGGTACATCGAGGTTGATGTCGGCATTGAGCAGCCCTTGCCAGGCAAAATCCTTGGGTAGCCACTGCGCCAGGCTCTGCAGCGGGAACTGCTTGAGGTGATAGCGCAGGCGGGGCTCGGGCGCCAGGCGCTGGTCCTCGCCGCACAGGCTGGCCTGCCCCGAGCGCCAGCAGTGAGCTCCGAAATCCAGCTGCCCGCTGGCCAGGCGCTGCAGTTTGGCCGGCGCCTGCAAGCGCCAGTCCTGGCCGCCGGCCTGGATCTGGCCGCTGGCCAGGCGCCCACGCCAGTTGCCCTTGTCCAGTTTCCCGTCCAGGCCCAGGTCGAGCTTCAACTGTGGCCCGTCCAGAGCCAGGTCCAGCTGCTGCTGGCGAATATCGCCCTGACCTTTGGCGGTGAGTACGCCCAGGCGGGTATCGCCCAGCTCGATACCGCTTGCCTGCAATTCGATCAGCGCACGCTGGGCAGCGTCCAGCCGCGCATCCAGGGTCAGGCGTTGCAGGTGATTGTCAGCCTGGACCAGTTGCTGGCCTTGCACGGTGAGTGTGCCTTGCGGCGCGTCCAGAGTACCGGCCACCTCAAGCTTGCCCTTGAGCTGACCGCGCAGGTGCGGCCACAGCTGGCCGAGTCGCGGCAGGTTGAGGTCCAGCTGACCGGCCAGACGCTGCTGCAGGCTGCCGCTGCCATTGATGCGGTTGTCACCCAGGCGGATGTCCAGGGTGCCCAGGGTCCAGTTCTGCCCGGCGCCCTGGGCGACGGCCTTGAGCACGGCGGTCTGGCCGCGCAGGCGCCCCTTGAGGTCGAGGTCGGCCTCCAGGCTCAACTCGCCATTTTTCATCTGCCCCTTGCTGCGCAGCGGGCCTGCCAGGGTGCCCGGCAGCTCGGCCAGCCAATAGGCCGGATTGAGCGCCGACAGCTCCAGGGCGGCGTCCCAGGCAATGGCGTCGGCGAACTGCACACTGACACTGCCGGCAGCCTTGCCCTGGCCGGCGTTGAGGACCAGCTGAGGCAAGGTGATCTGCGCAAGGTTGCCGTTGAACGGGCTGCCCAGGCTGAAGGCACCGGCCGGGCCGTCCAGGTCACCCTTGAACTGGCCCTGGTAGTTGCCGTCGCGGTAGCTCACCTGGCCGTTGAAACGACGCAAGGTGACCTGTGGCGCCTGCTCCAGCGGGTACAGACGCAACCAGGGGAAGTCCAGCCAGTCGACGCTCGCCTCGGCGCCCAGGCCCTGCTGCCAGTCGGCGCTGGCGGTGAGTTTGAGGTACTTGTCCGCAGCGGCGCTGAGGTCCAGGGCGCTCAACTGGGCGCCCTTGGCATCGACCCGACCTTGCAGGTTCAGCGCCACCGGCTCGTGCTCGGCCGGCAGGCTGGCCGAACCCTGCAACTGGTAACCCTGTTTCAGGTTGCCCGTGGCACTCAGGTCGAGCGCATTCAGTTGCAAGGTGTCGGGCAGGTCGGCAGCGGGTTTGAACGCATCGGCATGAATCTGCACCTTGGCCGGCAAGTCATCGGCCAGGGCCTGTAATTCGCCGCTGAGCCGGGCATTGAGGTAGCCGCTGCTGTCGGCGCTGAGCTTGAGGGTCTTCTGCAGCTCGCCCTTGACCTGCAACGCCAGCTGCCATGCCTGGCCATCTACCTGAGGCAGCTGCACCTGCCCCTGGGCTTGCAGCGGCCAGTCGCCTTCAGGCTTGAGCAGCCCTTGCAAGGACAGGCGCACATCGTCGCGCTGCACCTGCAGGCTGTCGATCTTCAGCCCGTCGACCGTCCAGTGAGCCGCCAGCTGCACCTGACTCAGCTGTTCGGCACCGTCCAGGCGCAGATGCCCTACCCGCACGTCACCCAGCTCGATCGCCAGCGGCAGTTTCAGGGCGGGCAACTGCAACGGCCCGCTATCGGCCACCGGCTCGCCGGGGGCAAAGGCCAGGTTGACCTGATCGGCCTGCAGTCGTCCGATGCACAAGGTCATGCGCAGCAGGCAGGCAGGCGACCAGGCGAATACCGGCGCAACCAGCTCGACCCGATCACCGCCCTGCTCCCACAACACTCGCCCGGCCTGCCATTCGCCGCCCAGACGTCCCTGGAAGTCCTCAAGCTGCAAGCCTGGCACCTGTCCCAACGCCCAACGGCTTCCCGCCTGGGTGCCAAGCAGCAGGCCCACGCCGAGCACCAGCAACAGCAACAGCGCCAGCAGGCCGCCGAGGATAATCTTGAAAACGCGACTCACAGTTCAGGCCCCATGGAAAAGTGCAGACGGAACCCGCCGTCGTCATCCAGCGCATGGGCCAGATCCAGACGCAGCGGTCCCACCGGAGAGACCCAGCGCACGCCGATACCGACGCCGGTCTTGAGGCTTGGAAACTCCAGGTCGTTGAAGGAGTTGCCCTGGTCGACGAAGGTCGCCACCCGCCACTTTTCCACGACTTCATACTGGTACTCGACACTGCCGGCCACCAGGTAACGACCACCGATACGGTCGCCATCGGAGTTTTTCGGCGACAGGCTCTGGTAGTCGTAGCCACGCACGCTTTGGTCACCACCGGCGAAGAAGCGCAGCGACGGCGGTATCGAGCTCTGGTAGTCGTCGGTAGCGCTGCCGCCAACCTGCACGCGGCCCAGGAAACGGTGGTTTTCACCCAGTGTGGTCAGGCCCTTGAGTACCACGTTGCCACGTAGCAGGTTGGTATCGGAGCCCAGCCCCTCCTTGGCCGCCTGCACATCGAACTGCAGGCGATAGCCGTTGTGCGGGTCGATGCGGTTGTCGCTGCGCAGGTAGGAATAGCTCACGCCAGGCATCAACAGGTTGCTCAGGCCCGAATCATCGCCCAGCTTGTACTCTTCGCGCTGGTACTTGAGCGACACCACCCGCTGCCAGCCACTGGGCAGTTTGCTGTGCCATTCCGGGCCGACGGTGAGCAGCTTGCTCAAGGTGTCGGTGCCGGCAATTTCCTCGTTCTGGTAGCCCCCGGCAAAACGTAGCTTGTCGGTCAAAGGCGGATCGAGGGGAATGTCATACCACAGGCCGACGTTCTGCCGGGGCGCCGACAGCTCGGTTTCCCAGCCATAACTGTGGCCCTGGGGGTTGACCCAGTGGCGGGTCCAGTTGGCCTTGCCGCGCGGGCCGACGTCGGTGGAAAAGCCCAGGCCCAGGCCCATGGTCCGTGGCTTGCGGGTCTGCAGCTGGACGGCCACCGGGATGTTCTGCGCCACGGCCGCCGTGGGCGCGGCATCGACACGCACGCCTTCGAAGTAGCCACTCGACTGCAGGGCATTGTTGAGCTCGGCGATCAGCTCGGAGTCGTAGGGAGTATCGGGCTTGAACGGCACCATGCGTTGCAGCAGGGTCTCGTCGAACGGGGTGTCGCCGGCAAAGCTGACCTTGCCCAGGCGATAGCGCGGGCCGCTGTCATAAATGAGTTCGATATCGGCCACACCGGCCATGGGGTCGACCGCCAGGCGCTGGCGCACGAAGCGGCCGCTGAAAAAACCATAGCGCGAGGCCTGGTTCTGGATCAGTCGCTTGGCGTCTTCGTAGTGACCGTGGTTGAGCACTGCGCCCGGGCGCAGCGCCTTGCTGTCGGGAATGCGAAAGGCCTTCATCTCGCTGGCCGGGCCGTCGATGCGGATGGTGACATCGCGCAGCCGCACCGGCTCGCCGGGGTCGATCTTGAGGACCAGTTGCGGCCCCTTGTCGGCCTTGGTCGCCGGTTTGACCTCGCTGTCGATCTGCGCCTGGTAGTAGCCCAGGGCCTGGGCCGCCTTGCGCGCCTGCTCCACGGCGCCACGGCTAAAGCGCAGCAGCGCCTCTTCATCGCGTTTACCAAGGCTGCCGATATACCCTTCGACGTTGGCCTTGAGTTCGTTGTTGGCAGGTTTGACGCGTACAACCAGCTCGCTCTGCGCATGGGCGGCAATGCTGGCAATCCATAGAATCAAACCGCAGGTGAATCGTCCTGAATACTTCATAGGCGCGGATGCTACCAGAGCTTGGCGCCAGCATGGAGCCCAAGGCGCTCCCGCCGGTTAGGCAGGCACGGCCGATGCACGTTGCGATGACTGGGGATTGGGATGAAAAAACACGTGCTCGCGAACAGGTCCTACCGCGATTTCGCCAATTTCCTGATACCCCTGGCGTTGATAAAAGTCCAGGTAGTACGGATTTCCGGTGTCCAGCACCACGCCCTGGGAATGCTCGTCTTCGGCACACCAGTCGTGCACGGCCTGGAGCAATTGCTCACCGTAGTGCCGGCCCTGGAACTGCGGGTGAATCCCCAACAGCGGCAGCACATGCACCGCATCGCCCGGCAGGCAGGTCATCAACGCGGCCTGGTAGTCCAGGTAACGCCGGGTGCAGCGAAAGCCGGTACTGAGCACCATGCGCATGCGCCAGGCCCAGCTTTCGGTGATCCCCAGGCGCCGCTGCGGCGGCGCGATCAGGGCGATACCGATCAGACGGTCATCGACCAGTAACCCCAGTGCCGGCAGCTCCTGGAAAAAGTGCTGCTTGACCAGCTCGCGCACCGTGGCGCGGATGCGCTGGTCATAGCCGGGGCGCTGGGCCTCGAACAGGAAGGAAAAGGTCGGCTCGTGACGATAGGCGTGGTACAGCAAGGAACGCGCCTCGCGGCTGTAGCCGCCATCAAGCAGGCGGACCTGGGCCGGGGCGGCAGTCGATTCGGGCATGCTGGCGGACCTCCGCAAATGGGCATTCATTGCCTGTGAGGTGTACGTTGCGCCGACGTTCACCCCGAACAACACGTTAGCAGCCGACGCGGCGACGCGCCACGCTGGTGGCAGGCGGCGATGTCGGCTAGCATCCTGGGTTTTACCAGGATTGTGTCTGCCATGAAGATCGTCTCGTTCAACATCAACGGCCTGCGCGCCCGGCCCCATCAGTTGGCGGCGTTGATCGAAAAGCACCAACCGGACGTGATCGGCCTGCAGGAAACCAAGGTCAGCGACGATCAGTTCCCGTTGGCCGAGATCCAGGCCCTGGGCTACCACGTGCACTTCCACGGGCAAAAAGGCCACTACGGTGTCGCCCTGCTTTCGCGCCAGGCGCCACTGTCCCTGCACAAGGGTTTTGCCACCGATGAGGAAGACGCCCAGCGTCGCTTCATCTGGGGCACCTTCGCCGACGCCGATGGCACGCCGGTGACCATCATGAACGGCTACTTCCCCCAGGGCGAAAGCCGCGACCACCCCACCAAGTTCCCGGCCAAGCAGCGCTTCTACAGCGACCTGCAGGCCCTGCTGGAATCCGAGTTCAAGAATGACCAGCCACTGCTGGTGATGGGTGACGTGAACATCTCGCCCCAGGACTGCGACATCGGCATCGGTGCCGACAACGCCAAGCGCTGGCTCAAGACCGGCAAGTGCAGCTTCCTGCCCGAAGAGCGCGAGTGGATGGAACGCCTGAAGAACTGGGGCCTGGTCGACAGCTTCCGCCACCTGCATCCGGAGGTCGCCGATCGTTTCAGCTGGTTCGACTACCGCAGCCGCGGCTTTGAAGACGAACCCAAGCGCGGCCTGCGCATCGACCTGATCCTGGCCTCCCAGGGCTTGCTGCACCGGATCAAGGCCGCGGGCGTCGACTATGACCTGCGGGCCATGGAGAAACCATCGGACCACGCACCGATCTGGCTGGAGCTGGCGTAACGCCTGGCCTTGCCTTGCAGGAGCTGGCAATACCTGCGATTTGTGGGAGCTGGCGAAGCCTGCAATCTGTGGGAGCTGGCGAAGCCTGCGATCTGTGGGAGCTGGCGAAGCCTGCGATCTGTGGGAGCTGGCGAAGCCTGCGATCTGTGGGAGCTGGCGAGGAACGAGGCTGCGATCGACTGTGCAGCAGTCGCAACCCGGCCATCTCGTTGCTTCTGACGGAACGGGGGGCAGGTTTTACGGCCGTTTCACGGCCGATCGCCGCCTGACGGCAGCGGCTACACGGTCAGGCAATCAAGACCGTTGCTCCCACAAAAAACCTCAGGCCAGGGGTGAGCCACCACTGTCATCCAACGGTCATCCAACCGTCTTATTGTGCGGCACATCCTTTGCCTGACGAGTGCCCGCCGGCATGTTCCGCCACCTCAGCCTGCTCCTGCTAAGCCTGTGTCCCCTCCTTGCCTGGGCCGACACCCCGGCACAACTGCGCATCCAGGGTTCGAACACCATCGGCGCGGTGCTGGCCCCGGCCCTGGTCAAGGGCTTGCTGGAGGCCAGGGGCGCCAGCGACGTTTCGATCGTGGCCACCGACCGCAGCAACGAGACCCAGGTACGGGCCCGGGACGCCGCCGGCCAGCCGCTGCGCATCGACATCGCCGCCCACGGTTCCAGCACCGGCTTTGCCGCGCTCAAGGCAGGCCAGGCCGACCTTGCAGCCGCCTCGCGGCCGATCAAGGCCAGCGAGCTGGATGACCTGCAGGCGCTGGGTGACCTCAACAGCGCTGCCGCCGAGCATGTCATCGGCCTGGACGGTGTTGCCGTGATCGTCCACCCCGACAACCCCCTGCCACAACTGAGCACCGAACAACTGGCCCAGGTCTTTGCCGGCCGGATCACCGACTGGCAGGCGCTGGGCCTGGGCCGCGGGCCGATCCACCTGTACGCCCGGGACGATCGCTCCGGCACCTTCGAAACCTTCAAGGCGCTGGTGCTCGACCCCACGGACCAGGACCTGGCCGCTTCCGCCCGGCGCTTCGAGTCCGGTGAACAGCTGACCCGCGCCGTGCAGGACGATCGCCAGGCCATCGGCTTCAGCAGCCTGGCGGCGGTGCATGGGGCCAAGGTCCTGGCCATCGTCGATGGCGCCTCCAAGCCGATGCTGCCGAGCGCCGCACGGGTGGCCAGCGAAGACTATCCACTGTCGCGACGCCTGTATTTCTACCTGCCACCGGATCAGAACAACCCCTGGGCACGGGCCCTGCTGGAGTTTGCCCAGAGCGCCCAAGGCCAGGCCATCGTCACCGGCAGCGGTTTTGTCGGCCAGCAGGTCCAGGTCCTCAAGGTGGCGCCTGCGCACGACATGCCGGCGCGTTACCAGGCGCTGGCTCGCAACGCCCAGCGCCTGTCGGTGAACTTCCGCTTCCAGGAAGGCAATGCCAGCCTGGACAGCAAGGCACTGCGCGACGTGCAACGGGTGGCCGACTTCCTGCGCCACAACGGCAAGCTGCAACAACGGGCGGTGCTGGTGGGCTTTGGCGATGCCAAGAACGATCCCGAGCGCGCCGCCCTGCTCTCGCGCCTGCGGGCCATGGCGGTGCGCCGCGAGCTGGCCAGGTCCGGGGTCGAGTTACGCGAAGTCATGGGCCTTGGCGATGAACTGCCGGTGGCGACCAATAGCGCCGTAGAAGGCCGGATCCGCAACCGGCGGGTGGAAGTCTGGGTGTACTGAAGCCCCGCGCAACCATTTGTTACAGCCTCGTGTGGGCGATGGCTGTCATCGGGTCTAGGCTTTCATTAGTGACGCCGGGCCCCTCTGACGGCTGCCAAGCCGCCATGTCGGAGTCACTGTTGCTTGTTGGCAACGACGACAATCAAGGAGGGGCGCATGGCGGCTCTACAGGCATTTCTCAACAATGAATTTCTCGGCACCAGCACCTGGTTCTGGCTGGCCTTCATCGCTATTGTCCTGACCCTGCTGGTGCTCGACCTCGGCGTGCTGCACCGCAAGGCCCACACCATCGAGATGCGCGAAAGCCTGCTGTTGTACGGCGGCTATTTCAGCGTCGGGGTGCTGTTCGGGGTCTGGGTGTGGTTCGAGCTGGGCGCGCAAAGTGCCCTGGAGTTCTACACAGGTTTTCTGGTCGAGCAGTCGTTGTCCATGGACAACGTCTTCGTCATGGCGATGATCTTCAGCTACTTCGCCATCCCCCGCCTCTACCAGCACCGGGTACTGTTCTGGGGCATCCTCGGGGTGGTGGTGCTGCGCGCGATCATGATTGGCGTGGGCAGTGCGCTGGTCCGGGAATTCGCCTGGATCCTCTACCTGTTTGGCGCCTTCTTGCTGATCACCGGGGTGAAGATGCTGTTTTCCCGGGAAGAAGCCCACCCCGACCTTGCCAACAACCCGGTGCTGCGCTTCGTGCGCAGTCACCTGCGGGTCAGCGAGCAGATACACGGCCCGCACTTTTTCGTCCGGCTCAAACCGGCCGGCCAGCACAAGGCCATGCTGTACGCCACGCCGCTGTTCCTGGCGCTGGTGCTGATCGAGCTGGCCGACCTGGTGTTCGCCGTCGACAGCGTGCCGGCGATCTTCGCCATCACCCAGGACCCGTTCATCGTCTACACCTCGAACATCTTCGCGATTCTGGGCCTGCGCGCCCTGTATTTCGCCCTCGCGGCGCTGATGCACCGCTTCGTCTACCTCAAGTATGCGTTGGCCCTGGTGCTGATTTTCATCGGCGCCAAGATCTTCTATCACGGCCTGGTCGGCGCGGTACCGGCGCTGCTGTCGCTGGGCGTGACCCTGGGGCTGTTGAGCGGTGGCGTGGTGCTGTCGCTGCTGCGCACCCGTGACCGCCCGCAGCAGGCGGCCAGTTCCAGCAGCCACAAATGAATCAGGCCCGCACGGGCGGGCCTGAAGGGGTACAGGGCACGGATCAGTGCCCGCTGCGCAGCATCTCCTTGGGCACGTACTTGCCGATTTCATACTTGCCGATCGCCGCCCGGTGCACTTCGTCCGGGCCGTCGGCCAGGCGCAGGGTGCGCTGCATGGCATACATGTAGGCCAGCGGGAAGTCGCCGCTGACCCCGGCGCCACCGTGGATCTGGATGGCGCGGTCGATCACCTTCAGGGCCACGTTCGGCGCCACCACCTTGATCTGGGCGATTTCGCTGCGCGCCACCTTGTTACCCACAGTGTCCATCATGTAGGCCGCCTTGAGGGTCAGCAGGCGGGCCATGTCGATTTCCATGCGCGAGTCGGCGATCTTGTCGACGTTACCACCCAGGCGCGCCAGCGGCCGGCCGAAGGCGGTACGCTCCACCGAGCGCTTGCACATCAGTTCCAGGGCCCGCTCGGCCATGCCGATCGAGCGCATGCAGTGGTGGATGCGGCCAGGGCCAAGGCGCCCCTGGGCAATCTCGAAGCCACGGCCCTCGCCCAGCAGCACGTTCTCGTAAGGCACCCGTACGTTCTCGAACAGCACTTCGGCGTGACCATGGGGGGCATCGTCGTAACCGAATACCGGCAGCGGGCGAACGATCTTCACCCCAGGGGTATCGGTGGGCACCAGGATCATCGAATGCTGCTGGTGGCGCGGACCGTCCGGATTGCTCAGGCCCATGAAGATCATGATCTTGCAACGCGGGTCGCAGGCACCGGAGGTCCACCACTTGCGACCGTTGATCACCCACTCGTCGCCGTCACGCACGGCACGGGCGGCCATGTTGGTGGCATCGGAGGACGCCACATCCGGCTCGGTCATGGCAAAGGCCGAGCGGATCTCGCCACGCAGCAGCGGTTCCAGCCACTGGCGCTTCTGCGCCTCGCTGCCATAGCGCACCAGCACTTCCATGTTGCCGGTGTCTGGCGCCGAGCAGTTGAACGGCTCGGGGCCGAGCAAGGAGCGGCCCATGATTTCTGCCAGCGGTGCGTATTCCAGGTTGGTCAGGCCCGCGCCCAGCTCCGATTCGGGGAGGAACAGGTTCCACAGCCCTTCGGCCCTGGCCCGCGCCTTGAGCTCTTCCATGATCGCGGTCGGCTGCCAACGGTCACCCTCGGCGACCTGACGCTCGAACACGGCCTCGGCGGGATAGACATAGGCGTCCATGAACGCCGTGACACGTTCGCGCAACGCCTGGACCTTGGGTGAATAGGCGAAATCCATGGGCAGTACCTTCAGTGGAAAGAGGATCTGATGAAGAGCCTAGATCAGCCGGCAAAATCCACCTAGTCTATTCTCGGCGTGTATAAACATTCATAACCAATATATGATCCGCCTATAACACCAACAAGAGCAGCGCCCATGAACCTGAGCAAGGTCGACCTGAATCTGTTCATCGTCTTCGATGCGATCTACACCGAAGCCAACCTGACCCGGGCCGGGCAGATCGTCGGCATTACCCAGCCTGCGGTGTCCAACGCCCTGGCGCGGCTGCGGGAAACCTTCAACGACCCGCTGTTCGTGCGCACGGCCCAGGGCATGGTGCCCACGCCCATGGCGCAGAACATCATAGGTCCCGTGCGCAATGCCCTGTCGCTGCTGCGCATCTCGGTGCAGGAAAGCCGCATCTTCAACCCCTTGCAGGCGAACAAGACCTTCCGCATCAGCATGACCGACCTGACCGAGGCGGTGATCCTGCCGCCGCTGTTCCAGCGCCTGCGGCGCCTGGCGCCGGCGGTGGTCATCGAGAGTTTCCTGTGCAAGCGCCGTGAAACCACCAAGGAACTGGCCGCCGGGCGCCTGGATTTCGCCGTCGATGCGCCGCTGAACACCGACCCGCAGGTGCGCCATGTCAAACTGATGCAAGACCAGTACGTCTGCGCCATGCGCCCGGGCCATCCGATGGCCAGGGACAGCCTCAGCCTGGAGGACTACCTGGGCCTGACCCACATCCATATTTCCAGCCGGCGCAACGGCCTGGGCTATGTCGACCTGGCGCTGGGCAAGATGGGTGTGCAGCGCAAGATCGCCCTGCGCTCGCAGCATTACCTGATGGCCACGCAAGTGCTGCAGCAGACCGACATGGTCATGACCGTGCCGGAGCGCTTCGCCCGCCGCCACCAACTGAATTACCTGAGCCTGCCGGTCAACCACGTGCCGCCGCTGGAAACCCATCTGTACTGGCACGAAAGCACCGACCAGGATCCGGCCAACCGCTGGATGCGCGAGCAGATTATCGAGTTGTGCCAGGCGGTGGTGGCGCAGGATGAACGGGCGACCGCAGCAGAGGCATAAGCCTGGTACGCACTCGATCGCAGGCTCCCACAAAGGTTCCCGGCATGACCCGGGCTCTGTGGGAGCTGCCGCCAGGCTGCGATCGGGCGTGAAGCGGCCGTAAAACCAGACCGCCTCGGTACATCTGACCCAATGAGGTGGCCGGATTGCGACTGCTACGCAGTCGATCGCAGGCTTCGCCAGCTCCCACGGACGGCAGGGTATCTGTGGGAGCTGCCGCCAGGCTGCGCCAGCTCCCACAAAGACAGTTGCTCCCACAGGATCAGACACCAGTAGCCCTTTGTGGGAGCCGGCGTAGCGGGCAATGCTGGCCAATCCTGCTTGACGTATACGTCAACCTGCAATTAGGTTAGCTCATGCCCTCTTTCCGAGCCTGACCATGAGCAGCCAGACCTACAGCATTTCCGACCTGTCCCGCGAACTGGACATCACCACCCGGGCCATCCGCTTCTATGAGGAGCAAGGCCTGCTCAGCCCTGAGCGCCGGGGCCTGGAGCGTGTCTATTCGGCCCGCGACAAGGTCAGCCTGAAGCTGATCCTGCGCGGCAAGCGTATCGGTTTTTCCCTGGCCGAATGCCGCGAACTGATCGAACTCTACGACCCTTCCAGCGGCAACCTCAAGCAGTTGCACAGCATGCTGGCAAAAATTGCCGAACGCCGCGCCCAGCTCGAACAGCAACTGCTCGATATCCAGCAGATGCAACTGGAGCTCGACACCGCCGAAGAGCGCTGTGAACAAGCGCTGGCCGCCACCTTGAACAATCAGAAAAACAGCCTTTGAGCCCTGAGGAACCGCGCCATGTCATTGCCTAAAGAAGTTCGCCTGGTCGAAGTCGGCCCGCGCGACGGCCTGCAGAACGAAGCCCAGCCCATCAGCGTGGCGGACAAGGTCCGACTGGTCGATGACCTGACGGCGGCGGGCCTGTCCTATATAGAGGTGGGCAGTTTCGTCTCGCCCAAGTGGGTGCCGCAGATGGCCGGCTCGGCTGAAGTCTTCGCCGGTATCCAGCAGAAGGCGGGCGTCACCTATGCCGCCCTGGCACCGAACCTGCGCGGTTTTGAAGACGCCCTGGCTGCCGGAGTCAAGGAAGTGGCGGTGTTCGCCGCAGCCTCGGAGGCCTTCTCCCAGCGCAACATCAACTGCTCGATCAGTGAAAGCCTGCAACGCTTCGTGCCGATCATGGACGCCGCCCGCGCCCATGGCGTGCGCGTGCGCGGTTACGTGTCCTGCGTGCTGGGTTGCCCCTATGAAGGTGCGGTCAGCGCCGAACAGGTCGCGCCGGTAGCACGCGAGCTGTACGACATGGGCTGCTATGAAGTGTCCCTGGGCGACACCATCGGCACCGGCACCCCTGGCGCCACCCGCCGCCTGTTCGAGGTGGTGGCCGCCCAGGTACCGCGCAACCAGCTGGCCGGTCACTTCCATGACACCTACGGCCAGGCCCTGGCCAACGTCTATGCCAGCCTGCTGGAAGGCATCAGCGTGTTCGACAGCTCGGTCGCAGGCCTGGGCGGCTGCCCCTATGCCAAGGGCGCCAGCGGCAACGTCGCCAGCGAAGACGTGCTGTACATGCTCCAGGGCCTGGGTATCGACACCGGTATCGACCTGGATCGGCTGATCGCGGCAGGCCTGCGTATCAGCCAGGTGCTCAACCGTGCCAGCGGCTCGCGGGTGGCGCGGGCACGTAACGCGCAATGAGCCCGGGCGGTAACAGCCAGGGGACGGCCTGGGTGTTACCGCCCCCGCACTTTGCGGGAAAAAACCGGGTAACACGGAAACAAATCGACAAATTCTCCCGCCTCTCCGTCTGACCAAAAATGCTAAGCAGTTGATTTTATTGAGTTTTAAAAAGTTGGCACGGCACCTGCTATATCTTTGGTACAACAACAATAAAAACAACGACACACCCAATAAAAATAAGACGTAACGACTCTGACATAACAAAAACAACACGGCAGAGACGCAGCTAACAGATTTTTTTGGAGAGAATGTGCTTTCCCGGGGCGTGCCCCGCAGCCTGACACAGAACAATAAAACTACCCCAAGGTAGCGCCTGTCACGGTTGGATCAGCAATGATGAAGGTAGATCCGCGCTCAAAAAAATACGTTTGCTCTTGATCCCGGATGGGGATCGCCAGTGACACAGAGGCAACGGTCGCCAAAAACAACAACAGGCCGCCCTCCAATAACAAAAAAAGAGCACGCAACAATCTTTGAGGGGAGCTTCGGCTCCCCTCAGTGCTTCCTGCCCTCCCCGTTTTCATCCTTGTCGTTTTCCAGCCTGTCCACCACCCAGGGCATCACGCCCAGCACCAGCAGTGCCAGCACCGTGCTGATCAGCGCCGTGGCCTCGCGCCCCATGCCTGCCGCTACACCAATGGCCGCCGTCATCCACAACCCGGCAGCGGTGGTCAGGCCTTTGACGTGACTGACGTCCTCCTGATTGCGGCCCTTGAGAATCGTCCCCGCCCCCAGAAACCCGATCCCGGCGACGATGCCTTGTACCACCCGGCTCAAGGCCGCATCGTCGACCCCGGCCATGCGCGGCACCAGCACGAACAGGGCGGCGCCCAGGGCCACCAGCATGTGGGTGCGCACCCCGGCGGCCTTGCCCTTGAGCTCCCGCTCGAAGCCCAGTAGCGCACCGAGCAGGCCCGCCATCAGCAGCCGCACCGTCACCTGGGTCAGTTGCCGGGCATCTTCAATGTCGGCGAACTCGGCCACCAGGGTCAACCAGACTTGATGCCACCAGGCGTCCATCGGTGTGCTCCCGATCCAGGGCTGTTAAAGCATGGACCGCCAGGCACAGGTAAAAGTGCACCCTCGCCCTGGCTGTAGCGGGTGCGGTGGATGGTCGCAGGCCTCTCGAAAGCACCGCGCCAGGCTCGATAATCTGGGGCCTGCACCGGCTGGACCGTTAATCTGATACGGTTTTTATCGAAATACCTGAGCCTGTTATGCAAACAGATGGGGCGCCATAGTGCTCTGGCCTGATCGAGGCCTGATGAGCGACGAACCATGAGCGATAGAATTCCCGTCCAGATCGTTGAAGTAGCCGAGCCTTCCCCCCTCAAGAAGAAGGCCGCCAGCAGCGACAGACAGATCCACACCCGCAGCTTCACCGGCTTTTTTCGCAACCTGCGCCTGGTTGGCGCGGGTTTCCTGTTCCTGCTGTTCTTCGGCACCGTCTGGCTGGACTGGAACGGTCGCCAGGCGGTGCTGTGGGACCTGGCCGACAGCAAGTTCCACATTTTTGGCGCGACCTTCTGGCCCCAGGACTTCATCCTGCTGTCGGCCCTGCTGATCATCTGTGCCTTCGGCCTGTTCGCCATCACCGTGTTCGCCGGCCGGGTCTGGTGTGGCTACACCTGCCCGCAGAGTTCCTGGACCTGGATCTTCATGTGGTGCGAGAAGGTCACCGAAGGCGACCGCAACCAGCGGATCAAACTCGCGGCCGCGCCCTGGAGCCTCAACAAGCTGGCCCGGCGCTCGGCCAAGCACAGCCTGTGGCTGGCCATCAGCGTGCTGACCGGCCTGACCTTCGTCGGTTACTTCACACCGATCCGGCCGTTGGCCGCAGAACTCTTCACCCTGCAACTGGGCGGCATCAGCCTGTTCTGGATCCTGTTCTTCACCGGCGCCACCTACCTCAACGCCGGCTGGCTGCGTGAAGCGGTGTGCATGCACATGTGCCCCTACGCCCGCTTCCAGAGCGTGATGTTCGACAAGGACACCCTGGCCATTGCCTACGATCCGGCACGTGGCGAGTCCCGCGGCCCGCGCAAGAAAGACAGCGACTACAAGGCCAAGGGCCTGGGCGATTGCATCGACTGCCAGATGTGCGTGCAGGTCTGCCCCACCGGCATCGACATCCGCGACGGCCTGCAGATGGAGTGCATCGGCTGCGCGGCCTGCATCGACGCCTGTGATTCGATCATGGACAAGATGGGCTACGCCCGTGGCCTGGTCGGCTACAAGTCCGAGCATAACCTGCAAGGTGGCAAGACCAACTGGCTGCGCCCGCGCCTGCTCGGCTACGTCACGGTACTGGTGGTAATGATCGGTGCCCTGGTCATCGCCCTGCAGCAGCGGCCCATGGTGTCGATGGATGTGATCAAGGACCGCGGCCTGTTCCGCGAGAACAACCTGGGTCAGATCGAGAACATCTACACCCTCAAGGTCATCAACAAGACCCAGCAGCCCCAGCATTACCGCCTGCGCCTGGTCGATGCCCAAGGCTTCGAGCTGCACGGCAAGACCGAATTCACCCTGGCCGCCGGCGAAATGGGTGAGATGCCGGTCTCCGTGGCGATGCTCGCCGAGCGTGCCCAAAGCAGTTCCCGGGAGCTGGCCTTCGAAGTGATCGACAGCGACCAGCCGGGTATCTCGACGATCGCCCACAGCCGTTTTGTCGCCCCTTTGAACCGTTGATCACATACACTTTGCAGCAGTCGAAACGTTCCGAGCCATGATGAAACGCTACGAAAAATTTGCCGACGACATTGCCGAACTGATTCGCTCCGGGGTCCTGGGCCCCGGCCAGCGAGTGCCGTCGGTGCGCTATGCCAGCCAGACCCACGGGGTCAGCCCGTCCACGGTGTTCCAGGCCTACTACTTGCTGGAACGGCGCGGGCTGATCCGGGCACGGCCGCGCTCGGGCTATTTCGTCAACGCCCATGCCCCGCGCCAGTTCAACGAACCGCAGATCATCGAGCAGGCCAGCGAGTCCACCGAGGTGGATGTCAGTGCGCTGGTGTTCTCGATCCTCGACTCGATCAAGGACCCACAAACCGTCGCCTTCGGCTCGGCCTTCCCCAGCCCCCATCTGTTCCCGCTGCCGCGCCTGGCCCGCTCCATGGCCAGCGCCAGCCGCGAGATGGACCCGCGCATGGTGGTCACCGACCTGTCGCCGGGCAATCCGCAACTGCGCCGGCAGATTGCCCTGCGCTACATGGTCGGCGGGCTGATGCTGCCGATGGAGGAACTGCTGATCACCAACGGTGCGCTGGAGGCCCTGAACCTGTGCCTGCAGGCGGTGACCGAGCCGGGTGACCTGGTGGCGATCGAGGCCCCGGCGTTCTATGCCTGCCTGCAGGTACTCGAACGCCTGAAACTCAAGGCGGTGGAAATCCCGGTGCACCCGCGCGAAGGCATCGACCTGGGGGTACTGGCGCAGACCCTGGCCAAGCACCCGGTCAAGGCCGTGTGGTGCATGACCAACTTCCAGAACCCGGTGGGCGCCAGCATGCCGGAGGAAAAGAAGCAGCAACTGGTGGAACTGCTGCGCCAGCATCAGGTGCCGCTGATCGAAGACGACGTCTATGCCGAGCTGTACTACGCCCAACAGGCGCCCAAGCCGGCCAAGGCCTTCGACACCGACGGTCTGGTGATGCACTGCGGCTCCTTCTCCAAGAGCCTGGCCCCCGGCTATCGGATCGGCTGGGTGGCGGCGGGACGTTTCGCGCAGAAGATCGAACGGTTGAAACTGATGACCTCGCTCTGCGCCTCGATGCCGGCCCAGGCGGCGATCGCCGACTACCTGCAGCACGGCGGCTACGACCGTCACCTGCGCAAGCTGCGCTACGCCCTGGAAGAACAGCAGAACGCCATGCTCGCCGCCATCGCCCGCCACTTTCCGGCGCAGACCCGGGTCAGCCATCCGGCGGGCGGCTACTTCCTGTGGCTGGAACTGCCGGAGCAGATGGACTCGCTCAAGCTGTTCCAGATGGCCCTGGCCCAGGGCATCAGCATCGCGCCCGGGCCGATCTTTTCGCCGACCCAGCGCTTTCGCAACTGCATCCGCCTGAACTACGGCAGCCCCTGGACCGAACAGTCGGAAAAGGCCATGGAAACCCTGGGCAGGATCGTGCGTTCGTTCTGAGCGTTCAGTGTCCGCCCGAGTTGTCCATCGCTACAGGGAACGCTACATTTTCTGGAGACCCCCTGGCCGGAACACCAGCATGCCGCCGAGCGAACTCCAGACCCTGCGCCGACAACTGCGGGCGCTGCAACAGGACAATGAGCAGCTCAAGGCGCAACTGGCCGAGCGACAGGGCCCGCAGCAGCCGCCCGTCGACCAGGCCCTGGCCGAAACCCAGCAGCGTTATCGCTTTTTGTTCGAGACCATGGACGAGGGGTTTTGCATCATCGAGTTCTTCGATGGTCCCCACGGCCCGCTCAGTGACTACATCCACATCGAAGCCAACGTCGCCTACGCCAAGCATGCGGGCATCGAGAATGTGGTCGGGCAGAAGCTGCGGGAAATGGTACCCGCCGAAGCCGATGACTGGATCGCCCGCTATGGCCCGGTGCTGCTGACCGGCCAGCCGGTGCGCTTCGAGCAGGAACTGGTGGCGACCGGTCGCTACCTGGACATCTGCGCCTTTCGCATGGAGCCGGCCAGCCGCAAGCAGGTGGCCGTGCTGTTCCAGGACGCGACCGCACGCAAGCGCGCCGAGTTCGCGCTCAAGCAGCTCAACGAGGACCTGGAAGAACGCGTTGCCCAGGCCGTGGCCGAACGCAAGATCCTCACCGACGTCGTCGAAGCCACCCTGGCGCAGATCCAGGTCATGGGCCGTGACATGCGTTGGCTGGCAATCAACAGCGCGGCCCGGGAAGAGTTCCAGCGCATGCTCGAGGTGACGCCCAGTGTCGGCGACGCACTGCTCGAGTGCATCCACCACCGCCCCGAGGATTGCGCGCGCATACTGGCGCTATGGACGCGCGCACTGGCCGGGGAGCGCTTCGTCGAGGTCGCCGCGTTCAGCAATGGCAACCAGACCCGCCACTACGAAATGCGCTTCAGTGCCCTGCACGACAGCCAGGCCCGCCTGATCGGTGCCTACCTGTTCGCCTACGACATCACTGAGCGGGTGCATGAACAGGAGCGCCTGCACAAGGCCGAAGCGGCACTGCGCCAGTCGCAGAAAATGGAGGCCGTGGGCCAACTGACCGGCGGTATTGCCCATGACTTCAACAACCTGCTCACCGGCACCCTCGGCGCCCTGGAAATGGCCCGCAACCACATCGCCAAAGGCCGCTACCGGGATCTGGACCGCTTGCTCACCACCGCCGAAGAGGCCTCCAACCGCGCCGCGTCATTGATTCATCGGCTGCTGGCCTTCTCCCGGCGCCAGACCCTGGAACCCCGCCCCACCGATGTCAATCGGCTGGTACGGGCAATGGCCGACCTGATCCGTCGCAGTGTCGGCCCGCAGATCGAGGTCAAGGTGCTCACCGACGCCGACCTGTGGCGTGCCTGCATCGATCCACCGCAACTGGAGAGCGCCCTGCTCAACCTGTGTATCAACGCCCGTGATGCACTGCCCCGGGGCGGGCGGATCACCATCGAGACCAGTAACCGCGAGGTGGACGAACAGGCCGCGATCTCACTGGACATGGCGCCCGGGCAGTACCTGTGCCTGAGTGTCTCGGACAACGGCACCGGCATGTCGGCCGAGGTGCAGGCGCGGGCATTCGATCCGTTTTTCACCACCAAACCGCCCGGACAGGGGACGGGCCTGGGGCTCTCGATGGCCTATGGCTTCGTGCGCCAATCCTGTGGCCAGGTACGCATCCAGTCGGAACCGGGCCAGGGAACGGCTGTGCACATGTACCTGCCGCGCATGAACCTGGCCGCCATGCTGGCGGAGATGTCCTCCCCCGTCCCTCCCATACCGCGCGCACTGCAAGGCAGGACCGTGATGCTGGTGGACGATGATTCGACCATTCGCCTGCTGGTCGGCGAAGTCCTCAACGACCTGGGCTACACCACCCTGGTGTTCGGCGATGGCCATAGCGCCTTGCGGGCGTTGCAGGAAGACCGGGTGGTCGACCTGCTGATCAGCGATGTCGGCATGCCGGGGGGGATGAACGGCAATCAATTGGTCAGTGCCGGCCGCAAACTGCGACCGGACCTCAAAGTGCTGTTTATCACCGGTTACGCCGAGCACTCGGTATTCGGCAACGTCCAGTTCGACGCCTCTACCCGGGTACTGACCAAGCCCTTCGGCTTCGACGCCCTCACCGAACGGGTCGCGCAAATGCTCGAAGGATCGGAGCCGTTGCAGCTCTAGCGCCCGCCGCCCAGGTCGACGAAGCTGCCGGTGGAATAGGAGGCCTTGTCGGACAGCAACCAGAGGATCGCCTCGGCAACTTCCTCGGCCTGTCCGCCACGCCCCATGGGGATGCCCGGTTCGAGTTTACTGACGCGCTCGGCATCACCGCTCAGGGCATGGAAATCGGTAAAGATGTAACCCGGCCGCACGGCATTGACCCGCACGCCTTCAGCGGCGACCTCCTTGGCCAGCCCCAGGGTGAAGGTGTCCAGCGCGCCCTTGGAGGCGGCATAGTCGACATACTCGTTGGGCGAACCCAGCCGGGCGGCGACCGATGACACGTTGACGATGCTGCCACCGCGCCCGCCGTGTCGGGTCGACATGCGCTGCAGCGCATGCTTGGTGCACAGCATCGGGCCGACCACGTTGGTTTTCATCAGTTTGAGCAGGCGGAACTCCGACATTTCCTCGACCCGGCTCTTGTGGCCGATGGTCCCGGCATTGTTGACCAGGGCGGTGACCGGCCCCAACTCGGCGTCGACCCGCTGGAACAACTGCACGATCTCGTCCTCGACACTGACATCGGCCTTGACCGCAATGGCTTCGGCCCCCAGCTCACGAACCTCGGCCAGCACCCGCTGGGCCGCCTCGTCGTCGCGCAGGTAGTTGATGCAGATGCGATACCCTTCGCGGGCCGCCAGGCGTGCGGTGGCGGCGCCAATGCCGCGGCTTGCGCCGGTGATCACGATGACTTTGTCCATGGTTACTCCTTGCTCGCCCTCGATGGCCTGTATCGCTCAAGGCTAACGCAGGAAGGGGGCAGGCGAAAAGCGCCCACCGGCGGTTCAACCGCTTCAGGCCGCGCCAGCTGACAAATCTGTAATCTGCAGCTCAGTTTGCTGACAGTCGTCGCTTGCTAATGTCGAGCCCATCTTCGTCACCGGACTGGCTACGACAGGCTGCGCAACCCGGTCAACGCCACCCTGATTATCCATGGGTACGCCGCTCGGTACATGTCGGCAAGCGACAACAAACCGCGCTGCGCCCGTAGAGCAATTACGCTATTGTGCTGACCTACTGCTGGATACTCGAGCCGTCCCTGGGCGTTTCTGGAATCGGAGAATCACCATGCTGAGCAAGAAAATCGTCGCCTTCGGCCTGCTGGCCCTGAGCACCCTGGCCCAGGCCGCAGAGACCATCGACGTGTACCGCGATCCCAATTGCGGTTGCTGCAAGGAGTGGATCAGCCACCTGCGCGACAACGGTTTCACCGTCAACGACCATGTCGAGCCGAACATGAGCGCGGTCAAGCAGCGCCTGGGCGTGGCCCCACGCCTGGCGTCGTGCCACACCGGGGTGATCGACGGCAAGTTCGTCGAGGGCCATGTGCCGGCCGAGCAGGTCAAGCTGCTGGCCAAGCGCGATGACCTGCGCGGCCTGGCCGTGCCGGGCATGCCCATGGGTTCGCCTGGCATGGAAATGGGCGATCACAAGGATGCCTATGAGGTCATCGGCCTGACCCGCGACGGGCGCGACGAAGTGGTTGCCACGTACTGATCAGCCCCGATGCTGAGTGAATGGGCGCTGTTCTTCAGCGCCTTTGGCGCGGCGACGCTGTTGCCGCTGCAATCGGAAGCCGTGCTGGTCGGCTTGCTGGTGCACACCCCCGAGGCGGTCTGGAGCCTGCTCTTGATCGCCACCGTCGGCAATGTGCTGGGCTCGATCGTCAACTGGCTGCTGGGCCGCGGCATCGAACACTTGCGTGACCGGCGCTGGTTTCCCTTCACCCCGGCGCAGCTGGACAAGGCCCAGCAACGCTACCAGCGCTACGGCCAGTGGTCGTTGCTGTTGAGCTGGATGCCGGTGATCGGCGACCCACTGACCCTGATCGCCGGGATCATGCGCGAACCCTTCTGGCGCTTCGTGCTGCTGGTGACCCTGGCCAAGGCCGGACGCTATGCGGTCCTGGCCCTGGTGACCCTGGGCTGGCTGCAGCGCTGATCCACCTGTGCCTAGCGTCCCCAGATCTGCGCCTCGGTCCAGCCCAGCTCGGCAAAGTCCTGGGCACGCAGGTGCGCTTCCTCCTCACAGAAGAACTCGTCCAGCTGCGGTGGCCGCACCGAGGTGTCGCTGAGCATGGCGTGCACCTGCCCGCGATGGTGGATCTGATGCTCGAACAGGTGCGAAAGCAGGCGCAGGCGCTGCTCGCGCTGTACCCAATCGGGCCGCACGACACTCACATAGCGCTGCAACTGCTCATCGTGCAACTGGCTGCAATAAACGATCAACCGATGATCGGCCTGGGCCTGCTCTTCCTTGAGGTCGCTACAGCTGGCAAAGGGCTCCTGGGGTTCGAAAAAGTGCTCGCCGTCGGCCTCCGGCGCCTCACCACGCTGTTCGGACTCCAGGGCATTGAGGTAGAACCAGTCCACCGTGAGGATATGGTTGAGGGTCGCCTTGATCGAGCCGAAGAAGCTGCAGCGCGGTGCCACGAATTCATCCTGGCTCAGTTGCAGGCAGGCCTTGTAGAGCCTGTGGTTGGCCCAACCGTTGTGGTAGGCCATGGTCAGCAAATGGTGCGATAGCGGCTGCATGATCGACTCCTTCAACAGAAGCGTTGCAGTTGCATCTCCCGCAAGCGGCTCAGGGTACGCCGGAACGGGAACTCCAGATACCCTTGAGTGTAGAGCGCTTCGAGGGCGACCTCGGCTTCCAGGTACAGGGCGATCCGACGGTCGTAGCATTCATCGACCAACGCGATGAAGCGCCGCACGCTGTCGTCGAACACCGACAGCTGCGGCAGCTCCCGGTCCCCGGCCGCCACCCGGGTGGCAGCGTCTTCGGTGCCCCGGGCAATTTTCGCCGGACGCTGGCGCGCGCCCAGTGCCGGCACTGCGCCCAGCAGGATGGCCTGGAAGTTGTCGCACAGGCTCATGAAGTCCATGGCGGCGAAAGGTTGCTCGCACAGATCGGCATAGCGGCACCAGATCACCTTGTCGCAGCGTTGCACTACGGCCAGTTGGCGCGAGCCGATCAGCAGCGGTTCATCGGTGGCGGGCAAGCCACTGCCCAGCTCGGCAAACACCCCGGCCAGCGCGTTCGCCTCCTGCACCCAGTAACGCTGCTGTGCGACCCCGGGGTGCAAGCGATGATCCTGCTCGCCCGCTACGGCCAGCACCTGCATGTGCTGCTCAATGGCGGCGATGGCCGGCAGGAAACGCTCGCGGTTGAAGCCATCGAGGTAGAGCTGGTCGGGCGGCTGGTTGGAGGTGGCGACGACCACAACCCCGGCCTCGAACAGCACCTGGAACAGGCGCCCGAGGATGATCGCGTCACCGATGTCATTGACGAACAGCTCATCGAAACACAGCACCCGGATCTCTTCGGCCAGCGACAGGGCCAGGGCCTGCAAGGGGTCGGCGGTGCCATTGAGCTGGAACAGGCGCTGATGCACCCAGCGCATGAAGTGGTGGAAATGCTGACGCCGGGCGGGCACCTGCAGGCAGCGGTGGAACTGGTCCATCAGCCAGGTCTTGCCGCGTCCCACCGGTCCCCAGAGGTAGACCCCCTGCGCCACCTCGCCCCGTTGCAGGGATTCGAAGCAGCGTTGCAGGGCGGTGGCGGCCTGCAGTTGGGCCGGGTCGCTGACGAAACCGTCACGTTCGATGGCCTGCTGGTAGAGCCGCAATGGGGACTGCTCGGTGAAGCAGGTCATGGGGAGCGCCTGTCAGAAAGGGATCCATTCTGGCGCTCAACAGCATCGCGGGGCAAGCCCGCTCCTACAGAGGAACACGCGATCCCTGTAGGAGCGGGCTTGCCCCGCGATATCGCCCTCCAGCCCCTACAACGCCAGCCCAACCCTCAACAATGCCCCATTGCTTTCATCGGTGAGCAGGTACAGGTAGCCATCCGGCCCAACACGCACATCACGGATGCGTGCCTTGAGCTCGCCCAGCAGGCGTTCTTCATGGACCACCTTGTCGCCGTCCAGCTCCAGGCGGATCAGTTCCTGTCCGGCCAGCGCACCAATGAACAGGTTATGGTCCCAGGCTTTGAAGCGTGGGTTGTCGTAGAAGGCCATGCCACTGATGGCCGGCGACTTCTCCCAGACATGCTGCGGATCGACCATGCCGTCCACGTGCTCCCCCCTGGCCTCGGGAATCGGCAACAACGAATAGTTGATGCCATGGGTCGCAATCGGCCAGCCGTAGTTCTTGCCGGGCTTGGGAATGTTTATTTCATCACCGCCGCGGGGGCCGTGCTCGTGGGTCCACAGCTCGCCGGTCCAGGGGTTGAGCGCCGCGCCCTGCTGGTTGCGATGACCGAACGACCAGATTTCCGGGCGCACATTGGGCCGTCCGACGAAGGGGTTGTCCTTGGGCACCGTACCATCCGGGAGGAGGCGCACTACCTTGCCCTGCAGCTTGTCCAGGTCCTGGGCGGTGGGGCGCTGGTTGTTCTCGCCCAGGGCGATGAACAGGTAGCCGTCACGGTCGAACACCAGCCGCGAACCGAAGTGATTGCCGTCGGAGAGCTTGGGCTGCTGGCGGAAGATCACCTGGAAGTCTTCAAGCTTTGCCTGGTCGGTAGACAGCCGCCCACGGCCGACCGCCGTGCCCGCCTTGCCGTCCTCGCCCTCTTCGGCAAAGCTCAGGTACACCAGCCGGTCCTGCTTGAAGCCCGGCGACAGCGCCACGTCGAGCAAGCCGCCCTGGCCCTTGGCCCAGACCTCGGGCACCCCGCCCAGCGGCGCGCCGACCTTGCCTTCGGCGCTGATGATGCGCAGGTTGCCCGGGCGCTCGGTCACCAGCATATCCTTGCCGCCCGGCAGGAAGGCCAGGGCCCAAGGGTTGCGCAGGCCTTCGGCCAGGGTGCTGACCCTGACGCTGCCCTCCTCGCTCTTGAAGTCCTGCTCGGGGGCGGCGTGCGCCAACAACGGCAGCAGGGCCGCCGCCAGCAATGTGGGAATCCAGGTGCGTGCAGGCATCAGCGTCTCCTTCCAGGGACTATTCGCAATCAAGGCGTACGGGTCGACTCGCGGGGTGGCCGGGTGGGCTCAAGGCGGGGTGCCGATTGCTCGCGGCGCATGTTTTCGCCGTTGCCGATACCGCGGTTTTCGAGGCTCGGCTGGCGCACTATGGGCTGGGTCGAAGGGCCACGCACCGGCGGTGTGGCCTGCACACTGCCCTGGCGGCTATTGGGGTTGGCCCGCATGATCGGGCTGTTGTAGGGATTGTTCGGCGAAGCGGCCAGCTGCAACGGCTGCGCTGCCTGCACGGGCGGCCCCGACAGCAGGCAAAGGGACAGGCCGGCCAGGCTCAACAAGGATCTGTTCACACGATCACCTCCTGCGCGTAACGACGCGCCCAAGCATTTGGATAGCCTAAGGCGCGCCGGGTTCGCGAGGAAGCAGTGATTTCCTATAGGTGATTCATGATATTTCCCGATTAGCCGTCGACCTTATGCCGGGCGGCATATAGGCAGAGCATTTCCATGGCCAGGGTCGCCCCGGCCAGGGCGGTGATATCGGCGTGATCATAGGCAGGAGCCACTTCCACCAGGTCCATGCCCACCAGGTTGATGCCGCGCAGACCGCCGAGGATCTCCAGCGCCTGCACCGTGGTCAGGCCGCCGCACACCGGGGTGCCGGTGCCGGGCGCATAGGCCGGGTCGAGGCAGTCGATATCGAAGGTCAGGTACACCGGATGATCGCCGACCCGCTGGCGGATCGCCTCGATGATCGCCTCGCAGCCACGCCGGTGTACCTGGCGCGCATCCAGCACGGCGAAGCCCTGGGTGTCGTCGTTGGTGGTGCGCAGGCCGATCTGTACCGAACGCGCCGGGTCCACCAGGCCTTCGCGGGCGGCGTGCCAGAACATGGTGCCATGATCGACCCGGGCGCCCTCCTCGTCCGGCCAGGTGTCACTGTGCGCATCGAAGTGGATCAGCGCCAGCGGGCCGTGCTTGCGCGCATGGGCCTTGAGCAGCGGGTAGCTGATGAAATGGTCGCCGCCGAGGGTAAGCATCGCGCAGCCTGCTTCCAGAATCTGTTCGGCATGGGCCTGGATCGTCTCGGGAATCGTCTGCGGGCTGCCGTAGTCGAAGGCGCAGTCACCGTAGTCGATCACCGCCAGGTGGTCGAAGGGGTCGAAGGTCCAGGGCCAGTGCCGGGCCCAGGCCTGCTGCACCGACGCCGCACGAATGGCCCGTGGCCCGAAGCGTGCTCCCGGGCGGTTGCTGGTGGCGGTGTCGAAAGGGACACCACTGACCACCACATCGACGCCTTGCAGGTCGCGGCTGTAACGACGCCTGGAGAAACTGGTGATACCGGCGAAGGTGTTTTCGGCGACGGTGCCATACAGGCTTTCGCGGGTCATGGCCTGGTCGTTGTTGGGGGCGAGATCCATCATCGGGCTCCTGGTCTGTTGTTATTGGCGGCTACGGAAGCTGGTCCACAGGCGAGTGCGCTGGCGCATGTCGGCCAGGGCCATGGTGCGGTCGGCAAACAGCCGCGCGCGCACTTCATCCGAGGGGTAGATGTCGGGGTCGTTGCGCACCGCCTCGTCCACCAGTGGCGTGGCGGCCTGGTTGGCATTGGCGAAGAACAGCGTGTTGGTCAGCGGCGCCACCGAGTCGGGGCGCAGCATGAAGGCGATGAAGGCCCGGGCCGCCTGCGGGTGCGGTGCGTCCTTGGGGATCACCAGGTTGTCCTGCCAGACCAGGGTGCCCTCGCGGGGAATCCGGTAGATCACCTGGAACGGCTTGCCGGCGCGCTGCGCCTGGTCGGCGGCCATGGCCGCATCGCCGTTGTAGGTCAGCGCCAGGCACACGCTGCCATTGGCCAGGTCGTTGATCTGCCGGCCATTGGCGACATAGCTGACCGACGGCTGCAATTGCTTGAGCAGGGCCTGGGCGGCTGCCAGGTCGTCCTTGTTACGGCTGTAGGGATCCTTGCCCAGGTAGTGCAGGACCACGCCGATCACCTCCTGGGGCGAATCGGACATGGCGATCCCGCAGTCCTTGAGCTTGCTGGCGTACTCGGGCTTGAACAGCAGGTCGAGGCTGTTGAGCGGCGCCTCGCCGACCCGCTGGCGCACGGCCTCAAGGTTCATCCCCAGGCCCAGGGTACCCCAGGTGTAGGGCACGGCGTACTGGTTGCCGGGGTCGACCTCGGCCAGCTTGGCCAACAGGTCCTTGTCGAGGTTGGCGTAACCGGGCATGCCCTGCGCCTGCAACGGCTGCAGGGCGCCGGCGGTCAGGGCCCGGGCCAGCAGGCTGGACGACGGCACTACCACGTCGTAGCCACTGCCGCCGGTGAGCAGCTTGGTTTCCAGTACCTCGGTGGTGTCGAAGGTGTCGTAGCGCACCTTGTAGCCGGTTTCCTTTTCAAAGCGCTGCAATGTCTCCGGCGCCACGTAATCGGCCCAGCTGTAGAGATTGAGGACCTTTTCCTCGGCCTGCACCGGTAACGCCAGGATCAGGGAGAACAACCACAGGGATGTACGCATGTCGGGCACCTTAGTCAGTGGATGCCGCCAGCATGCCTGCCGGGTTACATTGCTAAAATGGCAAGTTACTTAACCTGACATTCATCCGGAGCAATGTTTGATGCTTGGACAACTGCATGACCTCGACCTGCACCTGTTGCGGCTGTTCGTCACTGTAGTCGAGGCCGGTGGCTTCAGTGCCGCACAGGGTGTGCTGGGCCTGAGCCAGCCAAGCATCAGCCAGCAGATGGCGCGCCTGGAAACGCGCCTGGGCTACCGCTTGTGCAGTCGCGGTAAAGGCGGGTTTCGGCTGACCGCCAAGGGCGAGGTACTGCTCAAGGCCACCCGTGAACTGCTGGTACAGATCGAAGCCTTTCGCCATCAGGCCAATGGCGTGGCCGGCCGCTTGCTGGGTGAGGTGCGTGTGGGGATTTCCGAAGCCCAGGACAGCGCAGTAACCCTGCGCCTGGCCCGCGCCATCGAGCGCTTTCGCCAGCGTGACGAATCGGTGCGCCTGGAACTGGTCAGCGCCATGCCGGCCGACCTTGAGCGCCTGCTGTTGCAGCAGCGCCTGGACCTGGCCATCGGCTATTTCTCCGGCAAGCAGGCGGCGTTCGACTACACCCCGTTGTTCGAGGAAACCCAGCGCCTGTACTGCGCCAGCCATCATCCCTTGGCCAGCCAGGAACACGCCAGCCTGGAGGTGTTGCTGCAAGCCGACCAGGTCGAACACCCCTACCGTTTTCTGGACCAGCCCGACCCTCTGCACGGCGGTCGCGCCTCGGCACGCTCCGAGCAGGTCGAGGGTGCCCTGGCGTTCATTCTCTCAGGACGCCACATCGGCTACCTGCCCTGCCACTTCGCCGCCCCCTGGGTCGAGCGTGGGCTGTTGCGCGGGCTGGATCCTGCGCTGAACTTCCAGGTGCCCTTCATGCTGGCCCGGCACCGCGCCCAGGAGCCCGGCGACGCCCAGCAGGCGTTCAACGCCGACCTGCTGGCCGCCTTCGCCTGACCCGGTCAGGGTGCTGCCGGCAACCTTTACTTGGCGGCGGCCATCAGCTTGTTGACTTCACTGCGCACCATGTTGGCGAACTCGGGGGGCGACATGGCGTCCAGTTCCGAGCGTACCCATTCGGCCCATTTGCCCTTGCGCCGGGGCTTTTCGGCGATCAGCCGGGCGCCTTCGGCCTTGGCCTTGCCCAGGTTGGTCTGCCAGAGCTCGAACAGTCGTGCTTTCTCGTCCTCGATCTGCGCCCGTTCGGCGGAGCTCTTGTTGGCCAGATTGAAACTCATGAGGGGTGTCCTGCCACTGCTAAATAGGCGCTATCTTACACCCTGGCGGGCGGCGGCCGGTAAACCGCTGCAACTTTCCGCGCCCGCCGGTATCCACTGTGCAATGCCCATCAACGACGAGGAAATGCCCATGGCCAGGAATACCACCGTGCAGAACGATGGCGAGCAGATCAAGGACCAGGTCTTCAGCGAACTGCAGGTGCTCATCGAAGAGTCGGAGAAACTGCTCAACGACAGCGCCGCGCTGGTTGGCGAAGAAGCCGAAACCCTGCGCGCCCAGGTCGGGCTCAAGCTCAGGCAGGCCCGCGAGGCGGTCCATGGCGTGCGCAGCAAGGCGCAGCCGGTGGTCGAGGCCACCCAGGACTACATCGGCGGCCACCCGTGGCAGACGGTGGCGATTTCGGCAGGGTTCGGGCTGGTGGTGGGGCTGTTGCTGGGGCGGCGTTCCTGATCGGGGCTGCGGTGTAGCTTATCGCCGGCTTCGCCAGCTCCCACAGGGACCTGTGCCTGCCAGTCCGGTGTGGGAGCTGGCGTAGCCGGCGATACAGGCGCTACGGTCTCAGCGCAGACTCAACGCCTGCACCACCCCACAGGCGATCGCCATCCCCACCAGGCCCGGCAAGGTATCGGCCTGCATGCGCTTCATCACCCGCGAGCGGTAGAGGTCGACAGTCTTCACGCTGACCTCCAGTTGCTCGGCAATCTCACGGTTGCTGAAGCCCTGCACCAGGGGCACGAAGACATCCCGCTCACGCGGGGTCAGGCTGTCGATGCGCGCCTGCACCAGCGCCCGCGGCGCGCTGCCGGCCAGCTGCTGTTGCGAGCGTTCGAGGGCCGCCTGCACGGCATCCAGCAGTAGCTGGTCGTTATAGGGCTTTTCGATGAAGTCGCAGGCGCCGGCCTTGAACGCCCGCACCACAATCGGCACGTCGGCATGCCCGCTGAGGAAGATCACCGGCAGTTCGATACCGCGCCCACGCAGGGTTTCCTGCACACCCAGGCCACCCATTCCGGGCATGCGCACATCGAGCAGGACACAGGCCGGCAAGTGCCCGTCACAGGCGTCGAGAAACGCCTGGCCGCTGGTGAACGGCACCGCCTGAAGGCCGACCGACTCCAGCAACCACACCGTCGAGTCGAGCATGCCCTGGTCGTCGTCGACCACATAGACTTTGGATTGCTGCATCACACTTCCTCTATTCCGACGCCGCCACCGGCGCCAGCCGACAACACAAGACCAGCCCCCCGGCCGCACCCGGCATCGCCTGCAAGGTGCCGCCAAAGCCCTCAATGATACTTCGACTCATGCTCAAGCCCAGCCCCAGGCCTTCGGGCTTGCTGGTGTTGAACGGGGTGAAGATGCCGTCCAGGCGCTCGGCCGCCACCCCCGGCCCCTGGTCGCTGACCCGGATCTGCACCTGCCCCGCCGCCACTTCGGCGCTGAGCACGATACGCGAAGGCTGGCCGCGGTGCTGCTCGCGGTTGGCGTCGATGGCATTGCGCAACAGGTTGAGCAACACCTGTTCGAGCAGCACCCGGTCGGCGTACACCGCCGGCAACGAATCGCCGATCTGCTGCTCGATGCTCACCCGGTCGCGCGCCGCTTCCCAGTCGCACAGGCGCACCGCCTCGGCCGCCACATCGGCGATGGCCAGGGCCTGCAGGCGCCGGGGCTCCTTGCGCAGGAAGGCGCGCAGGCGCTTGATCACCTCGGCCGCATGGGTCGCCTGCTCGGTGATGCGCTGCAAGCCCTGGGCGACGCGCCCGACCGCCTGCGGATCACGTTCCAGGGCCTGCAGGTAGCGCTGGCTGGCACCGGCGTAATTGACCACGGCGGCCAACGGCTGGTTGATTTCATGGGCGATACCCGACGCCAGCTCGCCGAGGGTGACCAGCCGCGCGCTGTGGGCCAGTTCGTCCTGGTGGCGCCGCTGCTGGCTTTCGCGCAGTTCGCGCTCGGTCATGTCGCGGGCCACCAGCGAGTAGTAACGCTCGCCGCCTGCCGCACGGTGGGCCAGCAACACCAGCGACACCGGAAACGCCGCCCCGCCCTGCCAGGGCGTCAACCGTGTTTCGGCGTGCCAGACACCCACCTGCTCGGCACATTGCCAGCCCTCACGGTCCAGGCGCTGGCGCAACAGCGGATCGAGCAAAGCCTGCAGGCTCGGCAGCGCTTGCACATCCTGCAGGCCCAGGGCCCGGCGCGCCGAGCGATTGAGGTAGCTCAAGCGGCCTTCACGGTCGGTGAACAACACAAGGTCGGTATTGGCCTCCACCACTTCGGCCAGGCGCCGCCGGTTCTCCTCGGCCTCGATGCGCACGGTGATATCGCGCGAGACGCTGACGATTTCCACCACCGCGCCGGTGTAGGTCTCGCGAATGGCCCGGCTGGCGATCTCGAACCACAGGTCGCGACCGTCTCGATGGCGTACCCGGCAGGTCATGGTCTGGTAGCCGTCCTGCTCCAGCGCCTGGGCGGCCTGCAACAGCGACTGCTGGCGGTCCTGGGGATGAAACAGCGTTTGCACCGCCACCCCGCGCAGTTCCTCCGGCCAGTACCCCAACAGGCGGTAGGACGCCGGCGAGGCATCGAGGAAACAGCCATCGGGGCTGTGCCGGGAAATCAGGTCGGTGGTGTTCTCGGTAATCAGCCGGTACAGCCGCCGGGCCTGGCTGGCCTCGCGTTCGGCCAGGCGCTCGGCACTGGCGTCGCGACAGCGCGCCAACACCTGGCCGGTGCCGGTGGGGATGAAGGTCCAGAGCAGGATCTGCCCGGCCACCTGCGCTTCGACTTCACTGATGGCACGCGCCTGGCTCAGGCAGGCACTGACCAGCGCTTGATGGTTGCCCGGCAGCCAGTAGTCGACCGAACGCTGCGGCCAGGGGCCGAGCATGGCTTGCAGGGCCGGATTGACGGCCAGCACGGCGGCGGACGCATCCAGGAGCACGGTCGGTTGAGGATCGCTGGCGAGCAAGGTCGTCATGGGCACGCTCGAATGATGGCTTGAAGGCGAATATAGTATTTATACCATATTGCTATAGTCTATCTTCCAAGTACCATAGAATTTCACGTAAAAATTGTGACACCGAAGGTTCAGCCTTCACGACACCTGATCAGAGCTAACAATCAGCCACCGGGGGTTACCGTCGCCATGCGGCGTCCCCCTGCACAGGAACATTGCATGTCGATCTTCTCCCAGGGCCTGGCGCCCGCCCCTGTCAATCACACCGCCCTGACTCCGCTGAGCTTCATCGAGCGCACCGCTGCGGTCTACGGCCAGTACCCGGCCGTGATCCATGGCGCCATCCGCCGCAACTGGCAGCAGACCTACGAACGCTCCCGGCGCCTGGCCAGTGCCCTGGCCGGACGTGGCATCGGCCAGGGCGACACGGTGGCGGTGATGCTGCCGAATATCCCGGCGATGCTCGAGGCGCACTTCGGCGTGCCGATGATCGGTGCCGTGCTCAATGCCCTGAACGTGCGCCTGGATGCCGAAGCCATTGCCTTCATGCTCGAACATGGCGAAGCCAAGGTGCTGATCACCGACCGCGAATTCCACAAGGTCATCGCCGCGGCCCTGGCGCTGATGGAGTACCCGCCGCTGGTGATCGATGTCGACGACCCGGAGTACGGCGAAGGCCAGGCCGTCAGCGACCTGGACTACGAGGCCTTCCTGGCCGAGGGCGACCCCGAATTTGCCTGGCTGTGGCCCGAAGACGAGTGGCAGGCGATCTCGCTCAACTACACCTCCGGCACCACCGGCAACCCCAAGGGCGTGGTCTACCACCACCGCGGCGCCTACCTCAATTCCCTGGGCAACCAGATGACCTGGGCCATGGGCAACCACCCGGTGTACCTGTGGACCTTGCCGATGTTCCACTGCAACGGCTGGTGCTACCCCTGGACCGTCACCGCCCTGGCCGGCACCCATGTGTTCCTGCGCCGGGTCGACCCGCAGAAAATCCTCACCCTGATCCGCGAGCACCAGGTCACCCACCTGTGCGGCGCGCCCATCGTGCTCAACGCCCTGATCAACATGCCCGACTCGGCCAAGGCGGCCATCGATCATCCGGTCAACGCCATGGTCGCCGGCGCGGCGCCACCGGCCAAGGTCATCGGCGCGGTCGAGGAGATGGGTATCAAGGTCACCCACGTCTACGGCCTGACCGAAGTCTATGGCCCGGTGACCGTCTGCGCCTGGCACGCCGAGTGGGACGAACAGCCCCTGGCCGAGCGCGCGCGGATCAAGTCGCGCCAGGGCGTACGCTACCCGACCCTCGAAGGCCTGATGGTCGCCGACCCGCAGACCCTGGAACCGGTGCAGCGCGACGGCAACACCCTGGGCGAGATCTTCATGCGCGGCAACACAGTGATGAAGGGCTACCTGAAAAACCCCGAAGCCACCGCCGAAGCCTTCCGCGGCGGCTGGTTCCACACCGGCGACCTGGCGGTCTGGCACCCCGACGGCTATGTCGAGATCAAGGACCGGCTCAAGGACATCATCATCTCCGGTGGCGAGAACATCTCCACCATCGAGGTCGAAGACACCCTCTACAAGCACCCTGCCGTGCTCGAGGCCGCCGTGGTCGCCCGTCCGGACGAGAAATGGGGCGAAACCCCCTGTGCTTTCATTACCCTCAAGGCCGGCTTCGCAGAGACCCGCGAGGCCGAGATCATCAGCTTCTGCCGCGAACACCTGGCCGGGTTCAAGCTGCCCAAGACCATCGTCTTCAGCGAGCTGCCGAAAACCTCCACCGGCAAGATCCAGAAGTACCTGTTGCGCGACTGGGCCAAGGCGCTCTGACCCCTTAACAGCGAGAACCCACATGCCTGAATTCAATGCTCCGCTGCGCGACATGCGCTTTGTCCTTCACGAAGTCTTCCAGGGCCCTGCCCTGTGGGCGCGCCTGCCGGCCCTGGCCGAGCGGGTGGACGCCGACACCGCCGATGCCATCCTCGAAGAGGCGGCGAAAATCACCGGCCAGCTGATCGCCCCGCTCAACCGCAGCGGCGACGAACAGGGCGTGCAGTTCGACGCAGGCCAGGTGCGCACCCCGGACGGCTTCGCCGAGGCCTGGCAGACCTACCGCGACGGTGGCTGGGTGGGCCTGGCCGGCAACCCCGAGCACGGCGGCCTGGGCATGCCGAAGATGCTCGCGGTGCAGTTCGAAGAAATGCTCTATGCCGCCAACTGCAGCTTCAGCCTGTATTCGGCGCTGAGCGCCGGCTGCTGCCTGGCCCTGGATGCCCATGCCAGCGACGAACTCAAGGCCACCTACCTGCCGCCGCTGTACAGCGGCCAGTGGGCCGGCACCATGTGCCTGACCGAGCCCCACGCCGGCACGGACCTTGGGATCATCCGCACCCGCGCCGAGCCCCAGGCCGATGGCAGCTACACCATCAGCGGTACCAAGATCTTCATCACCGGCGGCGAGCAGGACCTTACCGAGAACATCATTCACCTGGTCCTGGCCAAGCTGCCGGACGCCCCGGCCGGGCCCAAGGGCATTTCCCTGTTCCTGGTGCCCAAGTTCCTGGTCGATGCCGACGGCCAGCCCGGCGCGCGCAATGCCGCCCATTGCGGTTCGCTCGAACACAAGATGGGTATCAAGGCCTCGGCCACCTGCGTGATGAACTTCGACGGCGCCACCGGTTACCTGATCGGCGAAGCCAACCGTGGCCTGGCCGCCATGTTCACCATGATGAACTACGAACGCCTGTCCATCGGCATCCAGGGCATCGGCTGCGCCGAGGCGTCCTACCAGAACGCCGTGCGCTACGCCCAGGACCGCCTGCAAAGCCGCGCGGCCACTGGCCCCCAGGCGCGCGACAAGGTCGCCGACCCGATCATCGTCCACCCCGATGTACGGCGCATGCTGCTGACCATGCGTGCCCTGACCGAAGGTGGCCGCGCCTTCGCCACCTACGTCGGCCAGCAACTGGACATCGCCAAGTACGCCGACGACGCCGATGAGCGTGACGCCGCACAACGCCAGGTGGCGCTGCTGACGCCGGTGGCCAAGGCATTCTTCACCGACAACGGCCTGGAAAGCTGCGTGCTCGGCCAGCAGGTGTTCGGCGGCCATGGCTACATCCGCGAGTGGGGTCAGGAGCAACTGGTGCGCGATGTGCGGATCGCCCAGATCTACGAAGGCACCAACGGCATCCAGGCCCTGGACCTGCTGGGTCGCAAAGTGGTGGCTGACGGTGGCAAGGCGCTGGGCGAATTCACCGCGCAGATTCGCGACTTCTGCCAGGCCGACAGCCCCTATCGTGCCCCCCTGCTCAACGCGGTGGCCGAACTGGAAAGCCTGAGCCAGTGGCTGTGTGCACAGGCCGGCCAGGACGCCAACGCCGTCGGCGCGGCATCGGTGGAATACCTGCAGCTGTTCGGTTATGTCGCCTATGCCTACATGTGGGCGCGCATGGACGCCGTGGCCGCGGCCAAGCAGGCAAGCGATCCAGCCTTCTACGGGGCCAAGCGTGCCAGCGCCGCGTTCTACTTCGCCCGCCTGTTGCCGCGCACCCTGTCGCTGCAGGCCAGCATCCGTGCCGGCAGCCCGTCGCTGTTCGCCCTGGCGGCAGAACAGTTCTGAAGAAAATTTCGCGGCCGCCAGTCGGCCGCGAAACACGCTCGTCCCTGTCAGCAGTAGGGGGTATGGCTGCGAAATCAGTGCATTTGCAGGTTTTTCACGGTAAAAAAATCCTACAACTGATAGTCATTCGCCATTATCTCGGTTCTCGCCACCTACGCTGCAAGGGTAGAATAGGCAAAACCGGGAGTCTCGATGAACCACACCAGCCACAGCGCCGACGAACACGATGCCATCACCGATGCCGCCGCGCACTGGTGCCTGCGCCTGCAATCAGAAGACTGTACGGCAGTAGAACGGCAGGCCTTCGAGCGCTGGCTGGCCGCCGATCCTGTGCATGTCCAGGAGTACCAGGCCATGCTGGAGATCTGGCAGACCGCCGATCACCTGCCCCGCAGCGCCGTACCCGGCACTGTCATCAGCCTGCCCCAACGCCGTGGCCCCCGTGTCTGGCGCCACTATGCCTCGGCCGCCGCCATTGCCCTGGTGGCCCTGCCGGTCGGCGCCTGGATCGGCTGGGAGCAAGGCTGGCTGCCCAACAGCTACCAGCACCTGGAAAGCGGCAGCGCCATCAGCCATGTGGTCCTCGCTGACGGCAGCCAGGTCGAGCTGAACCTGGGCACCGAGTTGCGCTTTGCCAACTACAAGGACGAACGCCGGGTCACCCTGATCAGGGGCGAGGCGTTCTTCAAGGTCGAGCACGACAGCCAGCATCCGTTCGTGGTCCGCGCCGCCCACGGCCAGACCCGGGTCACCGGCACCCAGTTCAACGTGTGGAAATACGAAGACCAGGTCAAAGTGACCCTGGTCGAAGGCTCGGTACTGGTCAGCAGCGACCGCACCCACGCCGATGGCGGCTACCGGCTGGGCCCCGGCATGCAGGCCAGCTACCAGGCCGGCGACTACGAGCCGAGCCTGAACCAGACCTACGCCCAGGACACCAGCCTGGCCTGGCGCAATGGCAAGCTGATCCTCGACAACCTGAGCCTGGCCCAGGCCCTGCCGCAGATCAACCGCTACCTGGACAAACCCCTGCGCCTGGCCGACGAGACCACCGGCAACATTCGCATCAGCGGCATCTACGACACCACCCAGATCGCCCGCCTGGTCAGTAACCTGCCCAAGGTGTTGCCGGTCTACCTGACCCGCACCAAGGATGGCGGCATGGTCCTCAACCACATCTCGCCGCCGCCCTCCCGGGGCTGAGCCTTGCGCTCAACCCCACGGGCTTCCTACAGCATCATCGCCGCCACCCAACCGAACGCCAGCAGCGGCAAGTTGTAGTGGATGAAGGTCGGCACCACGGTGTCCCAGATATGGTGATGCTGGCCATCGACGTTCAGCCCCGAGGTCGGGCCGAGGGTCGAATCCGACGCCGGTGAACCGGCATCACCCAGCGCACCGGCGGTACCGACGATGCACACGGTGGCGATCGGGTCGAAGCCCAGTTGCACGCACAGCGGCACGAAGATCGCGGCCAGGATCGGCACGGTGGAAAACGACGAGCCGATGCCCATGGTCACCAGCAGGCCCACCAGCAGCATCAGCAAGGCACCGACGCCCTTGCTGTGGTCGATCCACACCGCCGAGGTCTCGACCAGGCTCTTGACCTCGCCGGTGGCCTTCATCACCTCGGCAAAGCCGGAGGCGGCGATCATGATGAAGCCGATCATGGCCATCATCTTCATGCCTTCGGTGAACAGGTCGTCGGTTTCCCTCCAGCGCACGATGCCCGACAGCGAGAAGATCAGGAAGCCGGTCATGGCCCCGATGATCATCGAATCCAGCAGCAACTGGATAATGAACGCCGCGGCAATGGCAACGCCGGCCACCAGCAGGGTCAGCGGGTTGTAGCGCACCGCCACCTGCTCGACCTGCTCGATCTTTTCCAGGTCGTAGGCGCGTTTTTTCCGGTAGCTGAAGAACACCGCCAGCAGCAGGCCGAACAGCATGCCCGCCGCCGGGATGGCCATGGCGTGGGTGACGTTGACGCCGCTGACATCCACACCGCTGCGGCTGACGTTGGCCAGCAGGATCTCGTTGAGGAAGATGTTGCCAAAGCCCACTGGCAGGAACATATACGGGGTGATCAGGCCGAAGGTCATCACACAGGCCACCAGGCGCCGGTCAATCTGCAGCTTGGTCAGCACATAGAGCAGCGGCGGCACCAGCAGCGGAATGAAGGCGATATGGATCGGCAGGATGTTCTGCGACGAGATCGCCACCACCAGCAGCAGGCCGATCAGCAGCCATTTGATCTTGCCGCCATCGGCATGCCCCTGGCGGTCGATCATGGCCAGGGCGCGATCGGCCAGGGCGTGGGCCATGCCGGACTTGGCGATGGCCACGGCAAAGGCGCCGAGCAAGGCGTACGACAAGGCCACGGTGGCACCACCGCCCAGCCCGCCATTGAACGCCTTGAGCGTCCCTTCGATACCCAGGCCGCCCACCAGCCCGCCGACCAGCGCGCCGACGATCAGGGCGATCACCACATGCACGCGGGACAGACTCAGTATCAGCATGATGCCGACCGCGGCAATTACTGCATTCATTCCTGTGACCTCTAGAAACCAGACAAAAAGCGACCGCTACGGCGACAGACTGCCCGTGAGCAGTGGCCGAACGACAGGTATTTTTATTGGGGGCGCACACTCTGAAGCAGGGCCTTGCGCTTGTCAAAGTCCGGCGTTGCGCCAGTGTCCTTTGGGCGACCGAAAACGACGCATTTAAATTGATCGTTTGAATAAAGAAATCGGCTTTTCTGCCGATAGGGTCGTTAGCCTCAATCTTTCTGGATCAAAGGACTTCGCCATGTCGTTCAGACAACTTTCCATTCAGTGGAAGATCACCCTGCTGGCCGGGTTGTGCCTGGCCAGCATCGTTACCTTGCTGGTGGGACTCTCGTTGTACCGCATGGAGCACAGCTCGGAACTGGTCAAGGCCAGCAGCATGCAGATGCTCACCGAAGCGGCCCAGGGACGTATCGAGTCCCAGGGTGAAGTCCAGGCCCTGAACATCCGTCGCCAGTTCATGGATGCCTACCAGTACGGTGCCGGCTTCTCCCGCCAGGTGCTGTTCCTGCGCGAGCAGGCCGAAAAGCGCTTTCTCGACGCCTTCGACCTGCGCGAAGACCTGACCCGCCAGGTGCGTGCCGCCTTGCAGGCCAACCCCGACCTGCTCGGCCTGTCGCTGGTGTTCGAGCCCGATGCCCTGGACAACAAGGACGCGCTGTTCGTCAACCAGGAGCAACTGGGCAGCAACGAAAAAGGTCGCTTCGCCCTGTACTGGTCGCAACCGACCCCGGGCCAGCTGACCTCCATGGCGCTGCCGGAAAAAGACATGGCCGACACCAGCATCGGCCCCAGCGGCGAGCCGGCCAACACCTGGTCGGTGTGCCCGCGTACCACGCGCAAGACCTGCGTGATCGAGCCGTACTTCTATGAGATCAACGGCCAGCAGGTGCTGATGACCAGCATCGTGTTCCCGCTGATCGTCGCCGACAAGGTGGTCGCCACCCTGTCCATCGACATCAACCTCAACAGCCTGCAGGCCCTGAGCCAGCAAGCCAGTCGCAACCTGTACCAGGGCCAGACCCAGGTCAGCATCCTCAGCCCCGTAGGCCTGTTGGCCGGCTATAGCCCGGATGCCGGCAAGCTGGCCCAGCGTCTTGACCAGGTCGACCCGGTCAAGGGCGCCGAACTGGTCCGCCTGCTGTCCGACAGCACACCGCTGCACAGCCTGCACCATAACCAGCGCCTCAAGGTCCTGGCTTCCTTCGCGCCGATTCCCGGCGGCAAGCCCTGGGGTGTGCTGCTCGACGTACCGGAAAGCGCCTTGACCGGCCCGGCTGAAGCCCTCAAGCAGGAACTCGACCAGCGCAACACCAGCGGCACCCTGGTCGAACTGGGCCTTGGAGGCCTCGCCGCCGTGGTCGGCCTGCTGCTGATCTGGCTGATGGCTCGTGGCGTCACCCGGCCGATTCTCGGCGTGGCCGCCATGCTCAAGGACATCGCCAGCGGCGAAGGCGACCTGACCCGCCGCCTGCACTACGACAAGCGCGACGAGCTGGGTGAACTGGCCGGCTGGTTCAACCGCTTCCTGGACAAGCTGCAGCCGACCATTGCCGAGGTCAAACGCTCGGTGCAGGCAGCCCGCGATACCGCCGACCAGTCCTCGGCCATCGCCAGCCAAACCAGCGCCGGCATGGAGCAGCAATACCGCCAGGTCGACCAGGTGGCCACTGCGTCCCACGAGATGAGCGCCACCGCCCAGGACGTCGCCCGCAGCGCAGCGCAGGCCGCACAGGCCGCCCGCGATGCCGACCAGGCCACCCGCCAGGGCCTGGCGGTGATCGACCGCACCACCACCAGCATCGACACCCTGGCCGCCGACATGAGCACCGCCATGGTCCAGGTCGAGGGCCTGGCGCAGAACAGCGAGAAGATCGGCTCGGTGCTGGAAGTGATCCGCTCCATCGCCGAACAGACCAACCTGCTGGCACTCAACGCCGCCATCGAGGCGGCCCGTGCCGGTGAAGCCGGTCGCGGCTTCGCCGTGGTGGCCGATGAAGTGCGCAACCTGGCGCGGCGCACCCAGGAGTCGGTGGAAGAAACCCGCCAGGTCATCGAAGAGTTGCAAGCCGGTACCCGCGAAGTGGTCGGTGCCATGGACAGCAGCCATCGCCAGGCCCAGGGCAGCGTCGAACAGGTCGGCCAGGCGGTAACCGCCCTGCAGCAGATCGGCGACGCGGTCACGGTGATCAGCGACATGAACCTGCAGATCGCCAGCGCGGCCGAGGAACAGAGCGCCGTGGCCGAGGAGATCAACAACAACGTCGCGACCATCCGCGACGTTACCGAGTCGCTCTCTGGCCAGGCCAACGAATCGGCGCGGGTCAGCCAGTCGCTCAACAGCCTGGCCAACCAGCAACAGGGGTTGATGGATCAGTTCCGCGTCTGACCCCATCGCGGGGGGGGCCCCCCCCCGACCAGAAAGGGCGGGCTGGACCCCCCCCAAACACCCCCAAAAAAAAAACAGAAACAAAAAAAAAAACAACCACCCCCCACCCAACCAGCC
>NZ_JALRNF010000198.1 GCF_030272895.1 Pseudomonas sp. BGr12
CCGCCCCCCCCCGCCCCCCGCCCATTTCCCTGACCCTCCGCGCTTCCCTGAGCCGTAATAGTGACTGGTGGTCAGTCGTGTGCTCTTCCGATCTCGGTGCACGCTCTTCACGTGGTGCGCGTTCTTCGCGTGGCTGACGCTCTTCGCGTGAGAGCGGAAGAGCGGCGGGGAGGGAAAGTGGGTGTAGCAGGGTGTAGATCTCGGTGGTCGGCGGATCATTAGAGGGGGGGGGGGGGGGGGGGGG
>NZ_JALRNF010000199.1 GCF_030272895.1 Pseudomonas sp. BGr12
GCCCCCAAGAGCCGAATCAGGCCATACAGGGCCGGTTGCTCGGCCAGGTCCCGCGCGCTCATCGGCCCCTGGATGACACAGTACGACGCCGCCGGCAACAGCAGGCACATGTTGGCCCAGAGGCCACCCAGGTGATCGGTGCGGCACTTGCGCAGGAGGATGAAGTACAGCGGGTAGCCGATGGCCACGAGCAGGGTTTCCCAGGCGAAACTACCGTGCTGGTACAGCTCATGACCGACCCCG
>NZ_JALRNF010000200.1 GCF_030272895.1 Pseudomonas sp. BGr12
AGATGGGTCCCCGCCTTCGCGGGGAAACGCGTACTTTTCCAATGCCTGACATCAAGAAGCCCGAACCTTCGTGAAAGCTTCTTCATAGAGCGGCTGCAGCGTCTCGTTGAACTTCGCATATTCGCATTTCGCGAGAACATCCGCGGGCGGGAAGATGACCGGGTTGTTCTTGTACGTATCGGGCATCAGCGCCTTCGCCGCGAGGTTCGGGGTCGGGTAGAGGATGGTTTCGGTGATCTTCTT
>NZ_JALRNF010000201.1 GCF_030272895.1 Pseudomonas sp. BGr12
TTGCTAAAGGCTCAAGCTGAATAGGTGGTGGGTTATATTGAGTTTCGGCATGAGTTAGGCCAATGAGACAAATTCCGCAGAGTAGTGTTACAACTTTCTTCATGATGAATTTCCCGAAATAAAAAGAGGTTCTATGTGTGACAGAACCTCTGGTTTTAATTATTTAAATTTCCATGTGTAGTCGATGTTGATACGGGTTTCGTTTACAGGTTTGATATTGGCTGTAGAGAGCATGTTGTTGT
>NZ_JALRNF010000202.1 GCF_030272895.1 Pseudomonas sp. BGr12
TTTTAAGAAGATACTGCCAGTTCACGCACTCCCATTGAACATGAAATGATCCAACTTGGGGTGTATTAATTGTCGTGGGCAGGAGATACATGAATGGGCGTTTTATGTTGGCCAGTTCACGTTTTAGCTGCTTACTGAGAGGCGTGTCCTTTTTTGACTCGAGATACCAGTCCTTCACGTCATAATGATTGAGGGGAGGGCCGCAGTGGTCGACCTACGCCCCACAGCGGGGACCGGGGCGT
>NZ_JALRNF010000203.1 GCF_030272895.1 Pseudomonas sp. BGr12
AGCCTCTGGCAGATGCCGCACTCCTATGCCATTGCGAACTTCCGCTACAACGACTACCTGGCTGCATCGATTCCGGTCCTGCCGGTCAAGCGAGGCATCGAGGTGGCCAAGAAGCACATCCTCTGGTACATCCTGGCCTACCTGGTCGCGACCTTGATGCTGACCCTGGGCGGTTACGCCGGCGACAGCTACATGGCCGTTGCCGCCGCCATGGGCATGTACTGGCTGTACAAGGCCTGGAC
>NZ_JALRNF010000204.1 GCF_030272895.1 Pseudomonas sp. BGr12
GCTGTCATTTCGTGGATGCCCTGTCGCTTGTCCATCAATACCAGACCGAGTGGGTGATCACCCCCGTCACCGAGCAGTTTCTCGGTAATTTCAATGTGAACGGCCGTTACGGGGTCTTGTTCCTTTGCATCTCCTATGGCGTCGCCTATGCCCTGTTCCCCATCAGAAAGCAGCGCGGCCTCAGCGACGCCCATTCGTTCTGGCAATACGTTGGCGGCAGCCGGGTACATCTGCATCCCTC
>NZ_JALRNF010000205.1 GCF_030272895.1 Pseudomonas sp. BGr12
TCTTTCGCCACGGTGCACGGCTACCTCGCGCAGCACTTCGGTGAGGAAGGCCGGATCGTTGCGACCGTTTTTCGGCTTGGGCCGCAGGATGCGCGGCAGCAGGTAGGGGGCATCGCTTTCCAGAATCAGTCGGCCCTGGGCGATGCTGCCGAGCAGCGGATGCAGGTGGGTGCCGCGCCGCTCGTCGCAGATCCAGCCGGTGCTGCCGATGTGTAGGTCCAGGTCCAGATAGCCGAACAGC
>NZ_JALRNF010000206.1 GCF_030272895.1 Pseudomonas sp. BGr12
GGTCCTGCTCGCGGGCCTGCAGCTTCTGGTCGCGGGCTTTGACGTCGTTGGTCAGTTTGGCCAGCACCTGCTGGCGCTCGGCGCGGACCTGTTCCAGCTCCTGTCGCTGGCTGTCGAGGGTGCCTTGCTGGGTCAGCAACTGGGCGTGTGTCAGGTTGATGTCCTGCTGGCCGCTGGCCAGCTGGCGCTGGGTTTCATTTAATTTGCGCAGCTGGGTCAGGCGCGCCTGGCTCAGGTAGTC
>NZ_JALRNF010000207.1 GCF_030272895.1 Pseudomonas sp. BGr12
ACTGGCAGTGCCTGCAGCAACCAGATGCGGGGGGCAGCGGCATTGCGGGCTTGCTCGGCGTGCAACGCAAGGGTGCCGCGATCTGGCGAGGGGCGTGGGTCGCTGGCTATGGCCAGGCGCGCCGGTGGAAAGCGGATGAGCTGTTCCAGCAACTTGTTGCGTGATTCTCGGCTGTCGAGGACGCCGGCGTTGCCGACTCTGTGGGGTAACGCAGGCCGCCAGGGACGCTCATCCTCCAGTT
>NZ_JALRNF010000020.1 GCF_030272895.1 Pseudomonas sp. BGr12
GCGAAGCCTGCGATCGACTGCGTAGCAGTCGCAATCCGGCCAGTTCATTGGGCCAGATGTACTGAGGCAGTCTGGTTCTACGGCCGCTTCGCGCCCGATCGCAGCCTGGCGGCAGCTCCCACAGCGTCCGGGGCATGCCGGGAACCCCTGTAGGAGCTGGCGAAGCCTGCGATCGACTGCGTAGCAGTCGCAATCCGGCCAGTTCATTGGGCCAGATGTACTGAGGCAGTCTGGTTTTACGGCCGCTTCGCGCCCGATCGCAGCCTGGCGGCAGCTCCCACAGCGTCCGGGCAGGCTGGGAACCCTTGTGGGAGCTGGCGAAGCCTGCGATCGACTGCGCAGCAGTCGCAATCCGGCCAGCTCATTGGGGCAGGTGTACTGAGGCGGTCTGGTTTTACGGCCGCTTCGCGCCCGATCGCAGCCTGGCGGCAGCTACCACAGCGTCCGGGGCAGGCCGGGAACCCCTGTGGGAGCTGGCGAAGCCTGCGATCGACTGCGCAGCAGTCGCAATCCGGCCAGCTCATTGGGGCAGGTGTACTGAGGCGGTCTGGTTTACGGCCGCTTCGCGTCCGATCGCAGCCTGGCGGCAGCTCCCACAGCGTCCGGGTAGGCTGGGAACCCCTGTAGGAGCTGGCGAAGCCTGCGATCGACTGCGCAGCAGTCGCAATCCGGCCAGCTCATTGGGGCAGGTGTACTGAGGCGGTCTGGTTTACGGCCGCTTCGCGTCCGATCGCAGCCTGGCGGCAGCTCCCACAGCGTCCGGGTAGGCTGGGAACCCCTGTAGGAGCTGGCGAAGCCTGCGATCGACTGCGCAGCAGTCGCAATCCGGCCAGCTCATTGGGGCAGGTGTACTGAGGCGGTCTGGTTCTACGGCCGCTTCGCGCCCGATCGCAGCCTGGCGGCAGCTCCCACAGGGCATACCGGGAACCCCTGTAGGAGCTGGCGAAGCCTGCGATCGACTGCGTAGCAGTCGCAATCCGGCCAGCTCATTCGGGCAGGTGTACTGAGGCGGTCTGGTTCTACGGCCGCTTCGCGCCCGATCGCAGCCTGGCGGCAGCTCCCACAGCGTCCGGGGCAGGCCGGGAACCCCTGTAGGAGCTGGCGAAGCCTGCGATGCAGTCACCACTTTACCCCTGACGCCCCGCATGCACCGCCACCCGGCCCAACAATCCCACCGCCCCCAGCAAAGGCAAACTCACCAGCACCAGCGCATAGCGCAACGATTCCTCCCCCCACCACGGCAGCAGCAGGTCGCTGAACACCCCGGTCAACACCGGCCCGATCCCCACCCCCAGCAAGGTACTGACAATGGTCTGCAAGGCCATGGCCGTACCCCGCCGGCTGGCGGGCACCAGTTGGGTCACCAGGTTGTAGCAGGGCGCCACCCACCAGACCACGAAGAAGCTGTACAGCGCGCACCACAGCATGGCCACTGGAATCGGCACACCCGCCCATTCAGTCAGCACCCCGGCCGGCCACAGCAGGTAGACGACCAGGGCGGCAAGGGCGGTGAGGTTGCCCAGCACCGGGATCAGGATCTGCCAGTGCGCCCCCCGATAGCTCAGGCGATCGTTGAGCCAGCCGGCGAACAGCCCGCCGATGCCGGCGGCTACGCCACAGATGACCCCGGCCAGCAAGCCGGCATGCTGCAACGACAGGCCATGGGAGCGGATCAGGAAACTGGTGTTCCACATGCCGATTGCGTAGGAGCTGAGCGTGGTCAGGCCGCCGGCCAGGATCAGGCAGCGATAGGCGGGCAGGGCCCAGAGCGCCCGCGCTTCGTTGCCCAGGCTCAGGCGCGGGGCGGCCGGGGTACTGCCAGTCAGGTCCCAGCGGCCGCGCAGCGGGTCGCGCACCAGCGCCAACATGACGCAAAACGCCAGGGCCGGCAGGCTCAGCGCAATGAACGCACTACGCCAGCCATAGTGCTCGACCACCCAGGCGCCGATGCTCAGGCCGATGATCGAGGAAAAGGTCGGTGCCGCGGTGAAGCAACTGATAGCGAACGAGCGTCGGTGCGGCGGGTACAGGTCGGCGATCACCGACAGCGAGGCCGAGGTGGTCGGCGACTCGCTCACCGCCACCAGCATCCGCGCAATGGCCAGCACCAGGAAGCTGCCGGCCAGCCCGCAGGCCAGGGTCGCCAGGGCCCAGAGCAGGCACGACAGGGCCAGCAGGCGGGTGCGCGGCAAGCGGTCGACCAGGCGCCCGGCCGGCAGGCCGAGCACGGCATACACCGCGGCGAAGGCCAGCCCCGAGATCAGCCCCATGGCGGTGTCGCCGACGCCGAACTCGGTCTTGATCGGGTCAATCATCACCGCCAGGATCTGCCGGCCGACGAAGTTGTCGGCAAACACCAGGGCCAGCAACAGCAGCAGTCCATGGCTGCGCCAGCCGACCCTGGTCGCCGGCAGGCCATGCACGCCGACGTTCAACGCGGCGCCCACAGGTCCGGCAAACCGGGGTCGCTAACCACGATCAGGCGCTTGAGCAGCACCTTCAATGCCTGGGCATCGGCAGGTCCGAGCTTGGCTGCCAGTTCCTCTTCCACCACCTTGGCCAGGGCCAGTTGCTGCAACGAGGCTTCGCGGCCGTTGGCGGTGAGCACGAAGCGCTGTTGCCCGGGCTCGCCTTCGATCGCCACCAGGTTCTGCCGTTCGAGGAAGCGCATGCTCGGCAGCGTCACTTCATGGCCGGTGTAATTAACGAAGGTGTTGATCTCTGCCAGGCTGAGGTTGTCGCGGATGCACAGCACCGAAAGGATGAAGAACGCCTGTTCGTCCAGTTGCTGGTTGTTCAGCAGCCGGCGCAGGGCGTTGAGCAGCTGGTAGTGGGCGCGGCCCAGCAGGTAGCCGAGCAGGTCCTCGGTGTAGCTGCACTCCGGCGGCGGTGGGGTGGTGGCCAGGCGCAGTTCGGTGCGTGGCTTGCGCGTGGCCAGGGCGTACTGGCCGCTCTGGAAGGCCAGCGGCGCGCGCTCGCTGTGGTCGAAGGCGAGCACCTCGCCGACGAAGATCACATGGTCGCCGCCTTCGTACTGGAACGCCGTGCGGCACTGGAAGCGCGCGGTGCAGTCCTGCAGCAGCGGCGCTTCGCTGACGCCGTTGTCGAACTGGATCTCGGCGAACTTGTCCTCGCCCTGGGTGGCGAAACGGCCCGACAGCGACTCCTGCTCGGTGGACAGCACATGCACGTTCCAGTGCTTGCCGCTGCTGAACACCGGCAGGCTGCGGGCTTTTTTCGACAGGCTCCAGAGCACCAGCGGCGGGTTGAGCGACACCGAGTTGAAGCTGTTGGCGGTGATGCCCACCGGCGAGCCGTCTTCGGCCTGGGTGGTAATGATGGTGACCCCGGTGGTGAAGGTGCCCAGCGCGGTGCGGAAGGCCTGGGGGTCGAAACCTGTGTTTGGCATTGCCATGACTGACCTCATGGGATGGGATTTTCGTGAGGCCAGTATTGGTCGCAGCCCTTGTCTACACATCGTCTTAACGGACTAACGCTTTTGCCGGATTCTCGTCCGATCGGACGAGGCGCAAGGCCCGTTGGCACCGCTAGTGTGGCGCCAGCCACCACCCACCCGAGCCAAGGGGACCTTGATGAACGCAGCGAGCCCAATCCTGGATACACTGACGGGCCTTCTGGCCGAACAGAAACAGGCCTTCAATACCGCCGGCGCCGTGCCTGCCGCCACCCGCCGTCGACGCCTCCAGCAGGTGATTGAGCTGCTGGTACGTCACCACGCGCAACTGACCGAAGCCATCGACCTGGACTTCGGCGGCCGGCCTGCCGGTTTCTCGTTGATGAACGACGTGCTCGGCGCCCTGGGCTCGCTCAAGCATGCCCGCGACCACCTCGAAGACTGGATGCAGGATGAGCGCCGCCAGCCGTTCGCGCCCTATGACCTGCTCGGCGCCGAAGCCTGGGTGATGCACCAGCCCAAGGGCAGCGTCGGCATCATCGGCACCTGGAACGCGCCGCTGTACACCTTGCTCAGCCCGCTGGCCTCGGCCCTGGCGGCGGGCAACCGGGCGATCCTCAAGCCCTCCGACGTGGTCCCGCGCACGGCGCAGTTGCTGGAGCAACTGTTCGCCGAGTACATCGACCCGCTGGAGGTGGCGGTGGTCACCGGCGACTCTTCGGTGGCCAAGGTGTTCTCCGCCATGCCGTTCGATCACCTGGTGTTCACCGGCAGTACCGAAGTCGGCCGTTCGGTGATGCGCAACGCGGCGCAGAACCTGGTGCCGGTGACCCTGGAGCTGGGCGGCAAGTCGCCGGTGATCGTTTCGCCCAGCGCCGATCTTGCCCGCGCCGCCTTCAGCATCGCGGTGGCCAAGGCCAGCAACGGCGGGCAGATCTGCATCAACCCGGACCTGGTCTATGTGCCCGAGGACTGCCTCGAAGCCTTCCTCGCCGCCCTGCGCAGCGCCTACTCGGAACTCAACCCTACGGTGGCCGGCAACCCGGATGTGGTGGCGGTGGTCAACCAGCGCCATGTCGAGCGCGTCGAAAGCTATGTGCAGGAGGCGCGGGCCCTGGGGGCGCGGGTCGAGTGCCTGCCCGAAGCCGTGCCGCTGGATGCCGCTGACCGTCGGCGGCCGCTGCAGGTGGTGGTCAATCCGCCCAAGGACAGCCTGATCATGCGTGAAGAAATCTTCGGCCCGGCCATGGTGGTGCTGACCTACCAGCAGCTCGATCCGGTGCTGGCCGACATCAATGCACGCCCAAGGCCCTTGGCCCTGTACTACTTCGGCGCCGACCTCGACGAGCAGCGTCATGTGCTGGAGCACAGCCTGTCGGGCGGGGTGACCATCAACGAGGTAATGATGCACGCCGCCATGCACGACGCGCCTTTCGGCGGTGTCGGCGCCTCGGGGTTGGGGCATTACCACGGGCGCGAGGGCTTCCTCGAATTCAGCCATATGCGTACCGTATTCAAGGCCCCGGCCCATGACCCGCGCCGCGAATGGGGCGTACTGCCGCCCTATGGTGATCACTACCTGGCGGCGATGACCGCCATGGTCACCGCCGACTGATAAGGTGACCCGCCCATGCTTGACCTTCGACCCACTGCCCAGGAAGTCCCCATGACCGAGCACACTCCAGTCACCCCTCTCAGCGCCAGCGAAGGGCCTGCCAACTGGCCGCGGCGCAGCGTTCTCAAGGCCGGCGCCCTGGCGGCCGGTGTCGGCCTGCTCGGGCGCTTTGCCGATGCCCGCGCCGCGGGCCTGTTGGACAGTGACTATCAAGGCCTGGACGCCTGGGCCATGAGCGAGGCGGTGCGCAAGGGCGAGCTCAGCGGCGAAGACCTGCTGGCGGCGGCCCTGGCGCGCTGCAGTGCGGTCAACCCGAAGGTCAAGGCGGTCAACATGCTGCATGAAGACTACGCCCGTGCCTTGCTCAAGCAGAGCGGCCAGGCCCAGGGCGCGCTGGCCGGCGTGCCGGTGCTGGTCAAGGACCTCAACACCTACCTCAAGGGCACGGTCACCAGCAACGGCAGCCGCCTGTTCAAGGATGCGCCGCCCGCTGCCCGCACCAGCACCCTGATCAGCCGCTACGAGCAGGCCGGGGCGCTGCCGTTCGGCAAGACCACCTGCCCGGAATTCGGCCTGACCACCACCACCGAGTCGCTGCTCTGGGGCCAGACCCGCAACCCCTGGAACCTGGACCACAGCGCCGGCGGCTCCTCCGGTGGCGCCGCCAGTGCGGTGGCGGCCGGCATCGTACCGGTGGCCCATGCCACCGATGGCGGCGGCTCGATTCGTATTCCGGCGTCCTATTGCGGGCTGATCGGGCTCAAGCCCAGCCGCTATCGCACGCCCAGCGGGCCGGCGCATTTCGAAGGCTGGTTCGGGGCCAGCGTGGGCAACGTGGTGTCGCGCAGCGTGCGTGACATGGCGCTGTTTCTCGATGTCGGCCAGGGGCACGAGCCGGGCAGCCCGTACTGGATTACGCCGCTGGCACGGCCCTACGTCCAGGAACTGGAGCGTGAACCTGGCAAGCTGCGGGTCGCGGTGGTGCGCCAGTCGCTGACTGGCACACCGCTGGATCCGGCGATTGCCGCCACCCTTGAGCAGACCATCAAGCAACTGACCGGCCTGGGCCATGAACTGGAGGAGTTGAACCTGGCGGTCGATCCCCGGCAGATGTTCGGCGCCCATGGCACGGTGATCGGCATGGCCCTGACCACCCTGGTGCGCGATCGCGAGCAGGCGCTGGGGCGGGCCGCGGGGCCTGCGGACCTGGAGAAGATCACCCAGGTCGTGCTTGAACGGGCCCGGGGCACCACGGCGGAGGGCTTGTACCGGGCGCGGCAGACGTTCGAAAGCATCGGTGCGCTGATGGAAAGCCACTTCGAACGCTTCGACCTGATCCTCTCGCCGGTCACCGCCAACCTCACCCCGCGCATCGGTCTGTTGTCGCTGGACCAGGACTGGGCCACTTATGCCAGCCATGCCATGGGCAGCGCCGGCTTCACCGCGCTGGCCAATGTCAGCGGCCACCCGGCGATTTCCCTGCCGCTGGGCTGGAGCCCGGACGGGCTGCCGGTGGGCATGATGTTCACCGCGCGCCTGGGCGGCGAGGACGTGCTGCTGCGCCTGGCACGGCAGCTGGAGCAGGCGATGCCCTGGGCGGGCAAGCGCGCGGTGCTCTGATCCCACACCGATCGCGGGACAAGCCCGCTCCTACTGTGGGAGCTGGCGAAGCCTGCGATCGACCGCAAAGCGGTCGTAACATCCCTCCAGCCACACCTAGTCCACTTTGACGATGAGCCCGCCACCCGCTGAGTCGATGATCGAACCTGACTCTCAGCCAATGGCATAACAACAATGACAGCTCACGTTCAGACTCAAAGTGCCTATGACGTCATCGTCGTCGGCTCCGGTGCCGGTGCCATGGCCTCGGCGGTGTTTCTCGCCGACCAGGGCTTCAGCGTGCTGGTGGTGGAAAAGAGCGACAAGTACGGCGGCACTTCGGCGATTTCCGGCGGTGGGATCTGGATCCCCAACAACCACTACTTCGCCCGCCTGGGTGGCCACGACAGCTTCGAACTGGCCCTCAAGTACCTCAAGGCCGCCGCCGGCGAGCAGGTGGAAGAATCCCGTCTGCGCGCCTACCTGGACAACGCGCCGAAGATGATCGAAGCCCTGACCCGCACCAGCCGCGTGCGCTACGCGGTGGCCGAGAAATACCCCGACTACTACCCGCACCTGCCAGGCTCGCTGCCCGGCGGCCGCACCCTGGACCCGGAGCTGTTCGACACCAGCCTGCTGGCCGAGGAACTGGGCAACCTGCGCAAGCCATCGCCCTCGACCCTGCTGATGGGCCGTATCGCCTGGACCGCCCGTCACGCCCACAAGGTCATGGCCCGCAGCTTCGGCTGGCGCCTGCTGATCATCGGCCTGATGCTGCGCTACAAGCTGGACTTCAAATGGCGGCGCAAGAGCAAGCTCGACCGCCGCGCCGCCCTGGGCAGCTCGCTGGTGGCGGCGCTGCGCCGCTCGCTGATGGACCGCAATGTACCGTTGTGGCTGAACACCGACTTCACCGGGCTGGTCAGCGAAGGCGGGCGCATCACCGGCGTGACGGTGACCCGCGAAGGCCGCCCGTTGCAGTTGAAGGCCCGTCACGGGGTGATTCTCGGCTCCGGTGGCTTCGAGCAGAACCAGACGTTGCGCGAGCAGTACCTGCCGCAACCGACACGCATGGCCTGGAGCGCCACGCCACCGGGCAACAATACCGGTGCTGCCTTGCAGGCCGGCATGGCCGAGGGCGCGGCGACTGCCTTGCTCGACTGGGCCTGGTGGGCGCCGACCATTGCCGTACCCGGTGAAGAAAAACCTCGCGGCGTGTTCGCCGAGCGGGCCTTCCCCGGCGCCGTCGTGGTCAACGGCCAGGGCCTGCGCTTCGTCAACGAGGCGGCGCCGTACCTGGAGTTCGTCGACGCCATGTACCGCGACAACCAGGTCACCGGCGGCAAGAGCGTGCCGGCCTGGGTGATCTTCGACGCGCATTTCCGTCACAACTACGCCATGGGCCCGCTGATGCCGGCCCAGGTCATGCCCGACAGCCGCCTGCGCAAGGAGTGGCGCAACACCCTGTACTGGAAGGCCGATACCCTGGCGGAGCTTGCGCAACTGATCGGTGTCGATGCCGCGGGCCTGGAGAACACCGTGGCCAAGGTCAACGAATACGCCCGCACCGGCGTCGACCCGGACTTCGGCCGCGGCGGCAATGTCTTCGACCGCTACTACGGCGACAGCAACATCAAGCCCAACCCGTGCCTGGCGCCCGTGCGCAAGGGGCCGTTCTATGCCATGCGCATGGATGCCGGCGACATCGGCACCAAGGGCGGCCTATTGACCAACGCCGATGCCCAGGTGGTACGCGAAAACGGTGAGCCGATCGCCGGGCTGTACGCCATCGGCAACTGCTCGGCCTCGGTGATGGGCACCAGCTACCCCGGTGCCGGCGGTACCCTGGGGCCGGCGCTGACCTTCGCCTATGTCGCCGCCAACCACCTTGCCAGCCAGCGCTAGGAGCCGCCATGCACACTGCTGATAGTTCAACCTGCAGCTCCATCCTGCCGCCGGTACGGGTGACCGACAGCCAGGCGCTCAAGTGGGATGACCAGTGCGACGTGCTGGTGGTCGGCTGGGGCGCCGCCGGTGCCTGCGCGGCCCTCGAAGCCCGGGCCAATGGCGTCGACGTGCTGATCGCCGACCGCTTCACTGGCGGTGGCGCCAGCGCCAAGAGCGGTGGGGTGGTGTATGCCGGTGGCGGTACCCGCCAGCAACTGGCCGCCGGTATCAACGACAGCCCCCAGGCCATGTTCGACTACCTCAAGCACGAAACCTGCGGCGTGGTCAGCGATGCCACCCTGCGCCGCTTCTGCGAGCAGAGCGTGGCCAACCTCGAATGGTTGCAAAGCCATGGCGCGCCGTACGGTCACGAGATGCCTCCGGGCGGCAAGACCTCGTACCCGGGCGATGGCTATTTTCTCTACTACTCCGGCAACGAACTGGTGCCGTCCCATGGCGGCGCGCTGCCGCCCGCGCCCCGTGGCCATCGCACCGTGGGCAAGGGTCAATGCGGTGCGGTGCTCTACGGTCACCTCAACGCGGCCTGCCTCAAGGCCGGGGTACGCCCCTTGCTGCAAGCGGCGGCGCGGCGCCTGGTGCAGGATCATCAGGGGCGGGTGCTCGGTGTCGAGCTGTGGCGCCTGCCGCCGGGTAGCAAGGCCGCCGATGACCACGCCCGCCTGGCCGCCCGCGCCGAGCGCTGGCAGAACCTGGCGCCAGGCTACTGCGACAAGCTGCGCCAGCGCGTCAGCCAGCTGGAGCGCGAGCATGCCCAGCCGTACCGGGTGCGGGCGCGCCAGGGCGTGATCCTCAGTACCGGCGGTTTCATCTTCAACCGCGAGTTGATGCGTCAGCATGCACCGGCCTATCGACGCAACTTCAAGGTCGGTGCCACCGGCTGCGATGGCAGCGGCCTGCGCCTGGGCCAGACGGTCGGTGCCGCCAGCAGCGGGCTTGAGCGGGTGTCGGCCTGGCGTTTCATCAACCCGCCGCATTGCTGGCCCAAGGGCATTGTGGTCAACCGCGAAGGCCGACGTTTTTGCAACGAGGAAGTCTACGGCGCGACCCTCGGCCAGCCACTGATGGAAGAGCAGGGCGGGCGCGCCTGGCTGGTGCTCGATGCAAGGCTCAGGGCCAAGGCCATCCGCCAGGCGCTGTTCGGTGGCTATTGGTGGTTCCAGAGCGTGCCGGCGCTGGCGTTGATGCTGCTCAAGCCGCGCAAGGGCAAGACCCCGGCGCAGCTGGCTGCCGCTAGCGGCATGCAGGCCGAGGCCCTGGCCCAGGCGCTGCAGCGCAACAACGCCGCCGCGCGCGGTGAGGCCGAGGATGCCTTCGGCAAGTCGCCGGGCAGTCGCGAAGTGCTCGACCAGGGGCCGTTCTATGCCTGCGACATTTCCGTGGGCAACCCGATCTTTCCGCTTGGGGCGCTGACCCTGGGGGGCTTGAAGGTCGATGAAGGCAGCGGCGCCGTGCTGGATGAACAGGAGCAGCCGATTGCCGGGTTGTATGCGGCTGGGCGAACTGCGCTGGGTATTCCGTCGCACCTGTATATCAGTGGCCTGTCGCTGGCCGATTGCGTGTTCTCCGGGCGTCGCGCCGGGGCGGCGGTGGCCGGTGCGACTGCAGAGCAAACCTCGCTGTCGGCCGGTTGCAGGGCGTGACAGGGCGGGCCTAATCGCAGGGCAAGCCCGCTCCCACAGGTCGGTAGGAGCGGGCTTGCCCCGCGATAAGGCCATCAAAACCACCCACTATCAAAAGGACCCACCGCATGAACGGACGTGTACACGGTAAAGTCGCCCTGGTCACCGGCGGCGCCAACGGCATCGGTCGCGCCTGCGCGCGCCTGCTGGCGGCCGAAGGCGCCCAGGTGCTGATCAGCGATATCGACGTCGAGGCCGGCCAGGCCCTGGCCGCCGAGATCGGCGAGCAGGCCAGCTTCATCCGCCACGACGCCAGCAGCGAAAGCGACTGGCAGCAGGTGATGGCGTACCTGCGCGAGCGTCACGGGCGCCTGGATATTCTCTTCAACAACGCCGGCATCCTGCGCAGCGGGTCGGTGGAGGACACCTCGCTGGCCGACTGGCACCAGCTGCTGCGGGTCAACAGCGACAGCGTGTTCCTCGGTTGCCGCGAGGCGATTGGCTTGATGAAGGCCACCGGTGGCTCGATCATCAACATGTCGTCGATCGCCGCCCTCGGCGGGCGTGGCGACTACATGGCCTACAGCGCCTCGAAAGGCGCGGTGGCGGCCTTGTCGCGTTCGGTGGCGGTGCACTGCCGCCAGCGCAAGTACCGGATCCGCTGCAATACCTTGCACCCGGACAGCGTGCTTACCGCCATGACCCGCGCCAGTTGGCCGGCCGGCCTGGACCCCGAGCGCATGACCATCGACAACGACCCGATGCAGCGCATGTGCCTGCCCGAGGATGTGGCGGCGAGCGTGTTGTTCCTGGCCAGTGACGAGTCGCGGGCGATCAATGGCATGGAGATGCGTATCGACAGTGGTCAGTTGTTGATGAGTATCTGAAGCCTATCCATGGGTTCACCACTGTAGGAACGGGCTTGCCCCGCGATGCGATGTAACTGACAGCACGCTATCGCGGGGCAAGCCCGCTCCTACGGAGGGGTGTCAGTGGCCTTCAAACTGAGGGGCACGCTTGTCGATGAACGCCTGCATACCTTCCTTCTGGTCCCGCGAAGCGAACAGCAGGGCATTGGCCTTGCGCTCCAGGGCCAGCCCGGTCTCCAGCGGCCCGTCCATGCCCGCCAGGATCACTTCCTTGATCTGCTCGGCCGCCAGCGCCGGCATGCCGGCAATCAGCGCCGCCAGCTCCAGGGCCTTGGTCTGCACCTGGTCATCGTCCACCAGGTCGCTGACCAACCCGGCCACCCAGGCTTCCTCGGCGCTGATCGGCTGCCCGGTCAGCGCCATGCGCATGGCCTTGACCTTACCCACCGCCCGCACCAGGCGCTGGGTGCCGCCAATGCCGGGCATGATGCCGATGCGGATTTCCGGCTGGCAGAAGCGTGCGCCACGACCGGCGACGATCAGGTCGGCGAGCATCGCCAGCTCGCAACCGCCGCCGTAGGCATAGCCGCACACCGCGGCGATTACAGGCTTGGGGCAGTGTTGTATCGGCGCCCAGACCCGTTCGGTGTGGCGCTTGTAGATGTCGATGGCGCCGACCCCGGCCATGCTGGTGATGTCGCCGCCGGCGGCAAATACCTTGTCGCCACCGGTGAGCAGGATGCAGCGCACCTCGGGATTCTCGGCCAGGGCGGTGAAGTGCGATGAGAGCAGCGCCTGCAGTTCCAGGCTCAGGGCGTTGGTGGCCTGGGGCCGGTTCAGGCGCAGCCGGGCGACGCCGGGCAGGGGGTGGTCGAGCAGGACGGGTGGGGCGTTGGCATCAAGCATGATGATCCTCGTGCGCGCGTAGCGATGGCCGCCAGTGTCACCAGCGGGCCGGGTCGATTCATCGTCCGTTCAGACGACGAACACGCCATGGGTTGTCCCTAGAGTGACCCTTGTCAGAAACACAAGGAGCACGACATGGGGCAGCACGCGGGGTTGGATTACAGCGGCAAGGTGGTGCTCGTCACGGGCGGCACCAAGGGGATCGGCGCCGGTATCGCCAGCGAGTTTCTCGCCGCCGGGGCACGAGTGATTGTCTGCGCCCGGCACGCGCCGCTGCAGGTACCGGCGCATGGCAGCAACAGCGCCGTGTTCATGCCGGCGGACGTGCGCGACAGCGAGTCGCTGCAGGCGCTGTTCGACACGATACGCCATGAATATGGCCGTCTCGATGTGCTGGTCAACAACGCCGGCGGTAGCCCCCGGGCACCGGCCGCCGAGGCATCGCCACGGTTTCACGAGAGCATCATCCGCCTCAACCTGATCGCCCCCTTCAATGTCGCCCAGCACGCCAACCGGCTGATGCAGGCGCAGGCCGAAGGCGGTTGCATCCTGTTTATCGGCAGCATCAGCGCCCTGCGTTCCTCGCCAGGCACTGCCGCCTATGGCGCGGCCAAGGCCGGGGTGCTGGCGCTGGTGCAATCGCTGGCGGTGGAGTGGGCGCCGAAGGTGCGGGTGGTGGCGGTCAGCCCCGGCCTGGTGCTGACCGAGCAGGCGCATCTGCACTACGGCACCGACGCCGGCATCGCTGCGGTCAGCGCCGGCATTCCGGCCGGGCGCATGGCGGTGGCCGAAGACATCGCCAACGCCTGCCTGTACATGGCCTCGCCGCTCGCCGCCTACGCCAGTGGCTGCAACCTGCTGCTGCACGGCGGTGGCGAGCGTCCGGCCTTTCTCGACGCGGCCCAGGTGCTGCCGACCTGATTCACCCCGGCAGCGCCCGGGTACCGGGTGCTGCCCTCACTTTGCAGGAGACGACTGTGGCAGATCCACAATTGCTGTCCAATGTGAGCGCCCTGGTGGGGCGCCAGTACGGGCGGGTGTATGCCTGGGACGAGGTCAACGCGCCGATGATTCGCCAGTGGTGCGAGATCATGGGCGTGGAAAACCCCCTCTACACCGACCCCGCCGTGGCCCTTGAAACCGTCCACGAAGGCCTGATCGCGCCGCCGGCGATGCTCCAGGTGTGGACCCTGGAGGGCTTTCACGCCAACAACTACCCGCCGGGCTCCACCGACGAGAACCCCTACGAGGTGCTCAAGCTGTTCGAGGCCGAGGGCTACACCTCGACGGTGGCGGTCAACTCCGAGCTGAGCTTCACCCGGCCGCTGCGCCTGGGCGAAAAGCTGTACTACACCACCCGCCTGGAGTCGGTGGGCGACGAGAAGACCACCGCCCTGGGCACCGGTTTCTTCGTCACCCTGGTGATGAGCCATTTCGTCGAGAAGGCCGGCGGCGACGAGCCGGTGGGCGAGTTGCTGTTCCGCGTATTCAAGTTCCGTCCGGCCGCTGCTGCCCCGGCACCTGCCGTTGAAGCACCGGTGGTGGCCAAGCGGCCACTGCCTGGTATCAGCGACGACACCCGCTTCTTCTGGGACGGCTGCGCCAAGGGGCAGTTGCTGATCCAGCGCTGCACCGCCTGCGCCACCTTGCGTCATCCTCCGGCGCCAGTGTGCATCAAGTGCCACAGCTTCGACTGGGACAGCGTCCAGGCCAGTGGCCGCGGCAGCCTGTATTCCTTCGTGGTCATGCACTACCCGGTGGTCGCGCCGTTCGAGCATCCCAACCCCATCGGCCTGATCGAACTGGAAGAGGGCGTGCGCCTGATCGCCGGCCTGGTCGGCGTCGAACCCGGGCAACTGAAGATCGGCCAGCGCCTGCAGGTCGAGTTCCAGACCTTCGATGAGCAGCTGACCCTGCCGCTGTTCCGGCCCGTGCCGGCCGAGGAGGGTGCATGGACTTCGAACTGAGCGAAGACCAGCGCGCCATCGCCGAGATGGCCGACAGCCTGTTCACCGACCATTGCGACGACGATGCCCTGCGCCAGTGGGACAGCAGCGGCGAAGCGATGATGGCCGACCTCTGGGGCCTGTGCGTGGAGACCGGCCTGCATGCCCTGGCCATTCCCGAACAGGCCGGCGGCAGCGACCTGGGCATCACCGAATTGATGCTGGTGCTCCAGGCCCAGGGCCGCAGCCTGGGCCAGGTGCCGCTGTGGCGTCATCAACTGGCGGCGGCGACCCTGGCGCACTTCGCCCTGGGCGAGGCGGCGGGCTGGGCTGCGCGGGCGGCCAGCGCCGAGGTACTGCTGACCCTGTCGATCGAAGCCCGTGCCAGTGCCTGCGGCATCGACCTGCACGCCCGGCCTTGCGAAGGCGGCTGGGTGCTGGATGGCAAGGTCGCCGCGCTCGCCTTCGGCCAACAGGCCCAAGCGGCGCTGGTGCTGGCCGAGGCCGAGGGCCAGCCGCGACTGGTGCTGATCGATCTGAGCGCGACGCAGGTGCGTCGTGTGCCCGGCGTGCTCACCCATGGCGAGCCGGTGGCCGAGATCGAAATCGAAGGCCTGCGCATCAGCGCTGAACAGCTGTTGCCGGGACCAGCGCTGGACTGGCTGGAGCCACGGGTGCAGGCGGCGCTGGCGGCCTTGCAACTGGGCGTCAGCGAAGCGCACATCCGCCGCACCGTGGCCTATGTCAGCGAACGCGAGCAGTTCGACCGGCCGATCGGCAGCTTCCAGGCCGTGCAGATGCGCATGGCCGATGCGCACATCGACCTGGAAGCCCTGCGCAGTGCGCTCTGGCAGCTCTGCTACCGGCTCGACGCCGGCCTTGCCGCGCCCTGCGAAGCCCTGGCCACGGCCTGGCTGGCCTGCGAGGCCGGGCACCGCATCGGCCACAGCGCGCAGCATGTGCATGGCGGTATCGGCGTCGACCTGACGTACCCGATTCACCGCTTTCTCTACTGGAGCCGTGCCCTGGGCCTTGCCCTGGGAGGATCGGCGGCATGCCTGGAACGCCTCGGCGACTGGCTGGGCGATAACGACAAGCTGGGATGGAAATATGACCTCGAAGAACACCAAGCGCTTTGAAGACGTGCAGCCCGGCGAAGCGTTGCCGGCGCTGGCGATTCCCATCACCGTCGGCCTGATCACCGGCGGCGCGATCGCCACCCGCGACTACTTCCCCGGTCACCACGACCTGGAAGCGGCCAAGGCCCTGGGCTCGCAGCACATCTTCATGAACATCCTCACCACCAATGGCCTGGTCCAGCGCTTCGTCGAAGGCTGGGCCGGCCCGCTGGCGCAGTTCGTGTCGCTGAAGATCAAGCTCGGTGCGCCCAACTACCCCGGCGACTGCATGACCTTCAACGGCAGCGTGACCCGCCAGGACCCGGCCACCCGCACGGTGGAAGTGACCCTGAGCGGCAAGAATTCCATGGGCAATCACGTGACCGGCACGGTCGCGCTGATCCTGCCCTGACAGCGGGAGACACACAGATGACCGATTCATCGATCAGCGGGCGCGCCGCCATTGTCGGCCTGGGCGCCACCGAATTTTCCAAGAACTCCGGGCGCACCGAGCTGCACCTGGCCATGGAAGCCACCTTGAGCGCGCTCAAGGACGCCGGCATCGACCCTTCCGAGGTCGAGGGCTTCAGCTCCTACTCGGTGGACAAGGTGCCCGAGTACGAGATCGCCCGCCTGCTCGGCTGCAAGGACGTCAAGTTCTTCTCCCAGGTGCCCCACGGCGGCGGCGCGGCCTGCGGGCCGGTGATGCATGCGGCCATGGCGGTGGCCACCGGGGTGGCCAAGGTGGTGGTGGTCTACCGGGCGATGAACGAACGCTCCTGGTACCGCTTCGGCACCGGCACCTACGGCTTTGCCTCGACGCCGATCTTCGAGAACGTCAACTACGGCTGGTACATGCCCCACGGTTTCCACACCCCGGCGGCCTGGGTCGGCATGTTCGCCCAGCGCTACATGCACACCTACGGCGCCACCTCCGAAGACTTCGGCCGGGTGGCGGTGGCGGTGCGCGACTTTGCCGCGACCAACCCGGCGGCGTTCTTCCACGGCAAACCGATCACCCTGGAAGAACACCAGGCCTCGCGCTGGATCTGCGAGCCCTTGCACCTGCTCGACTGCTGCCAGGAATCCGACGGCGCGGTGGCCATGGTCATCACCTCGGCCGAGCGCGCCCGCGACCTGCCGAACAAACCGGTGATCATCAAGGCCGGCTCCCAGGGCATCACCGACGGCCAGCAGATCATGACCTCGTTCTACCGCGACGACATCACCGGCCTGCCGGAGATGGGCGTGGTGGCCCGCGAGCTGTACCGCCAGTCGAAGCTCGGCCCGGAGGATCTGCAGACCGCGGTGATCTACGACCACTTCACCCCGTTCGTGCTGCCGCAACTGGAAGAGTTCGGCCTGGCCCCGCGCGGCGAGGCCAAGGAGTTCATCCGCGCCGGCCACCATGCCCGCGGCGGCAAGCTGCCGATCAACACCCACGGCGGCCAGCTGGGCGAAGCCTACATCCATGGCATGAACGGCGTTGCCGAAGCGGTGCGCCAGGTGCGCGGCACGGCGGTCAACCAGGTGGCCGATGTGCACAACGTGCTGGTCACCGCCGGTACCGGCGTGCCCACCAGCGGCCTGATTCTCGGCGCAGCCTAAGGAGCAGCTCATGTTCGTCGATCTCACTCCCGAGCAACAGCAGCTGCGCCTGAAGGTGCGCGACTACTTCCAGGCCCTGATGACCCCGCACCTGCGCGAGCAACTGCGCGGCCAGGAGGGCGGCGAGCTGTTTCGCCAGACCGTGCGGCAGATGGGCCGCGACGGCTGGCTGGCGGTCGGCTGGCCCAAGGAACACGGCGGCCAGGGCTATGCCGCCACCGAGCAGTTGATCTTCTTCGAAGAGGCCAATATCGCTGGCGCGCCCTTGCCGTTCGTGACCATCAGCACCGTCGGCCCAGCACTGATCGCCCATGGCAGCGCTGCGCAGAAAGAGCGCTTTCTGCCCGGCATCGCAGGGGGCGAAATCATGTTCGCCATCGGCTATTCCGAACCCGGTGCCGGCAGCGACCTGGCGGTACTCAAGACCAGCGCCCGGCTCGACGGCGAGCACTTCGTGGTCAACGGCAACAAGCTGTGGACCTCCGGTGCCGAGTCGGCCGACTACATCTGGCTGGCAGCGCGCACCGATCCTGAGCGGGCGCGGCACAAGGGCGTGTCGATCCTGATCCTCGACACCCAGTTGCCGGGCTTCTCCAGCACCCTGATCCCGACCACCAGCAACCCGACCGCCGCCACCTACTACGACAACGTGCGCGTGCCCCGCGACATGCTGGTGGGCGAGCTGCACGGCGGCTGGAAGCTGATCACCGCGCAGCTCAACCACGAGCGCCTGGGCCTGGGCTCCTGGTCGGACAAGGTCGCCGGGCTGTTCCGCCGGGTCTACCTGTGGGCGCGCAGCCGCGACGAGCAGGGACGCCGGGCGGTGGACAAGGCCTGGGTGCGAACCTCCCTGGCCGAGTGCTATGCGCGCCTTGAAGCCATGCGCCTGATCAACTTCAGGATCGCCGCCGACCTCGAACGCGACCGGGTAGACGTGGCGCTGGCCTCGACCACCAAGGTCTACGGCTCGGAGTCGGCCATCGAGATCCTTCGTCGCCTGGCCGCCATCCTCGGCGCCAACGGCGCGCTGCGCAGCGGCACGGCCGCGGCGCTGCTGCAGGGCGACCTGGAGTACGAAGTGCGCGCCTCGGTGACGGTGACCTTCGGCGGCGGCACCAACGAGATCCAGCGTGAGCTGATCGCCCAGTTCGGCCTGGGCATGCCGCGTCCACAGCGCTAGCGCCTGTGGGCGCGGGCTTGCCCCGCGATCGCGATTTGCCTGACACACCGCAATCGCGGGGCAAGCCCGCTCCCACAATCAAACAAAAACAAGGGTCAATCATATGAGCACCATCGAGCAATTCAGGCACGACACCCGGGCTTGGCTTGAGGCCAACTGCCCGCCATCGATGCGCACCGCCATGGGCGAGGGCGACGTGGTCTGGGGCGCGCAGCAGCCGCAGTTTCCCAGCAGCGATGCGCAGCTGTGGTTCGAACGCATGCGCGACAAGGGCTGGTTCTGCCCCGAGTGGCCGCAGGCCTACGGCGGCGCCGGCCTGGACGCCGAGCAACTGGCCGTGCTGGAGGGCGAAATGCGCCGCCTCAAGTGCCGGCCGCCGCAGATCAACCTGGGCGTTTGGATGCTCGGCCCGTTGCTGCTGGAGTTCGGCAGCGAGGAACAGAAACGCACCTTGCTGCCGCCCATGGCCCGTGGCGAGGTGCGCTGGTGCCAGGGCTTCTCCGAACCCAACGCCGGCTCCGACCTGGCCAGCCTGAAGATGAGCGCCCGCGATGCCGGCGATCACTTCGTGGTCGACGGCAGCAAGATCTGGACCTCCTACGGCGACAAGTCCGACTGGATGTACGCCCTGGTGCGCACCGACCCGGCCGCGCCCAAGCATGAAGGCATCAGCCTGATCGTACTGGACATGCGCAGCCCCGGCGTCAACCCGGTGCCCATCGATCTGATCAGCGGCAAGTCGGCGTTCTGCCAGGTGTTCTTCGACGCTGTAAAGGTGCCCAAGTCGCAACTGATCGGGCCGCTCAACGGCGGCTGGAATCTGGCCAAGCGCCTGCTCCAGCACGAACGCAAGGCCATGTCCAAGTTCGGTGAAATCAGCCTGCCGTCCCATGTCGACCTGCTGGCCCTGCTGCGCCAGTACCTGCCGTGTCCGCAAGGGCAGGGCGAACACGTGCTGCAGGGGCGCGCCCTGGCCTGCGCGATGAACGAACGTGCCTATGACCTGACCGTGCAGCGCATGGGCCAGGCAGCCCAGGCCGGCGACGACATCAGCGGCCTGATGGCGATCATGAAACTGGTGCACACCGAGCAGGAGCGCGACAAGTTCGAGGTGCTGCTCGACCTCATGGGTGGCCATGCCATGGGCTGGCAGGCCGAGGCTGGCAACGACTCGCAAATGGCCATTACCCGCGGCTGGCTTAACAGCTATGCCCTGACCATCTCCGGCGGCGCGTCGGAGGTCCAGCTCAATGTGATTGCCAAGCGCGTGCTTGGCCTGCCCGAAGCCAAGAAAGGAGTGACGCCATGAACCTGGTCTACAGCGACGAGCAGCGCCTGCTGGCCGACAGCGCAAGGGACTTTCTTGCCGCCCGCAGCCCGGTTGCCGCCCAGCGCCGGTTGCGTGACGAGGGCAGCGCGACTGGCTTCGATCCGCAGTTGTGGCGCGATGCGGTAGCGCTGGGCTGGAGCGCCATTCCTTTCCCCGAACAACTGGGCGGGCTGGATTTCGGCTGCATGGGCCTGGGGCCGATCTTCGAGTCCATCGGCCGTAACCTGGCGGCCACGCCCTTGCTGTCCAGCGTGGTGCTGGGCGGTTCGCTCTTGCACCTGGCCGGCGATGCCGCGCAGCAGGACCGCTGGCTGGCGCCGCTGATCGCCGGCGACCTGCGCCTGGCCCTGGCCTTGGACGAGCAGGCCCGCCACGCCCCGCAAGGCACTGCGCTGCAGGCCCGGGCCGATGGGAATGGTTACTGCCTCAATGGCGACAAGTACTGGGTGCTCGATGGCCTCGGCGCCGATGCCTACTTGGTGGCGGCGCGGGTGGCCGGGCTTGCCGGCGATCCCCAGGGCATCAGCCTGTTCCTGCTGCCGGCCGATACGCCGGGCCTGAGTGTCAGCGCCTTGCCGCTGATCGATGCGCGCAACTGCGCACGCCTGCAATTGCAGCAGGTGCGGGTCGGCGCCGAGGCCTTGCTCGGCCAGGCGGGCGAGGGCTGGGCCAGCCTCGACCTGGCCCTGGACCGTGGCCGTGCGTGCCTGGCCGCCGAGCTGCTGGGCGCCGCCGAGCAGCTGTTCGAAACCACCCTGGAGTACCTCAAGACCCGGGTGCAGTTCGACACCCCGATCGGCAGCTTCCAGGCCCTGCAGCACCGCGCCGCGCAGTTGTACATCGACCTGGCCCTGAGCCGCAGTGCGGTCATGGCGGCGCTGTCGGCACTGGATGACGACACGCTGGATGCCGCCGCCCGTGGCCGCCTGGTCAGCCTGGCGAAGTGGAAAGCCGGGGATACCGCGATCAAGGTCTGCAACGAGGCGGTGCAGATGCACGGCGGCATCGGCGTGACCGACGAGCTGGACGTGGGCCTGTACCTCAAGCGCGTGCGTGTGGCCCAGGCAACCCTGGGCGATCGCGACTTTCATTGCCAGCGCTACGGGGCCCTGGCCCAGGGGGCAGAGCATGAGTGAACAACGCTGGCGCCAGGCCTGGGCGCAGCTGATCGCCCCAGGTTCGCCCTTTGAAGTAGTGAGCCCCGAAGACGGCGGCCCCCGTCGATTTCGCCACACCGCGCCGGACCTGTTGCAGGCCATCGACGCCGGTCGCGTGCATGGCGACCGTGAGTTCCTGGTGTGGCAGGAGCAGCGCCTGACCTTCGCCCAGTATTTCGATCAGGTCGACCGCCTGGCCGGGCAATTGATCGGTTCCTTCAAGCTGCAACCCGGTGCGCGGGTGGCCATCGCCATGCGCAACCAGCCGGCCTGGCTGGTGGCCTTTGCCGCGATCCAGCGCTGTGGCGCGGTGTGCGTGCCGCTCAACAGCTGGGGGCTGCGCGACGAGCTGCTGCACGGCCTGCAGGACAGTGGCGCCTGCCTGCTGCTGTGTGACGAGGCACGCCTGCGGGTACTGGGCGGCGATCTGGGGAGTGGGTCGCTGTCGACCATCGTCGTCGGCACCGCAGCCGACCAGGTACTGTCCGAGCATTGCCTGCGCTACGAGGACCTGCTGGCCGCGCCGCCGTTGCCGGTGCCGAGCCTGCAGCTCGACCCCGATGCTGCGGCGCTGATCCTCTACACCTCCGGCACCACCAGCCGCGCCAAGGGCGTGCTGTCCAGCCACCGGGCGATCTGCCAGGCACTGACGGCGCTGGAGTTCCAGGGCGCGTTCTGTGCCATGAGCTCGCCCGAGCGCATCGGCGTGGTGATCAACAGCGGCCTGGCGCCGACCACCCTGATGGCGGTGCCGCTGTTCCATGTCAGTGGCCTGCATGCGCAGTTCCTCCTGGCCCTGCGTGCCGGCCGGCGCCTGGTGCTGATGTACAAGTGGGACGTGGAGCGGGCGCTGGACCTGATCCGTGACGAGCGCTGCACCCAGTTCAACGGTGCGCCGGTGATGATGCAGCAGTTGCTGGCCTCGCCGCGTTTCGGTGGCGCCGACACCGCCAGCCTGTTCGGCCTCGGCCTGGGCGGCGGGGCGTCGTCCAGCAGCCTGCTGGCCAGCATGATCGAACGCAAGCCCGATGCCATTGGCGGCAGCGGCTATGGCCTGACCGAAAGCAATGGCATCGGCGCCGCTATCGGTGGCGACCAGTTCGTCTACAAACCGGGCAGTTGCGGCTGGCCGCTGCCGATCGTCGATGTGCGCATCGGCGATGACCCGCAGCACCCATTGCCGGCGGGCAGTCCCGGGCTGATCTGGTTGCGCTCGCCGACCCTGATGAGCGGCTACTGGAACCTGGCGGCGGACAGCGCCGCGACCTTGCGCGGTGGCTGGCTCGACACTGGCGACACCGGCTACCTCGACGACGAGGGCTTCCTGTGTATCAGCGGACGGGTCAAGGACCTGATCAACCGTGGCGGCGAGAAGATCTCCGCGGCCGAGATCGAGGCCTGCATCGGCGACATGCCCGGGGTGCAGGAGGCGGCGGCCTTTGCCGTCGCCGACAGCCAGCTGGGCGAGGCGGTGGCCCTGGCGGTGCGCGCTGAACCCCACCTGGAGGCGGGCGCCATCCAGGCCTATATCGCCGCTCGCCTGGCGGCCTACAAGGTGCCGGCCCGGGTCTACCTGCACGCCACGCCGTTGCCGCGCAACGCCACCGGCAAAGTGCTCAAGGCCCAACTGCAGCAATCGGTCGGCACGTTCGATTCTTAGTCTTTCCGGACGATGAATACGCCGCCAGAACGCGAAGAATGGGTACTAACCGAAAGCCTTATCAGCGAAGGAGGCAATACATGAAAATAACAACAACAGGTGCCGTGCTCGCGGCCGCGATGGTGGTCAATACCGGCCTGGTCGGTAGCGCAGCGGCGCAGGTGTCGCCCCAGGAAGCCGACAAACTGGGCAAGGAGCTGACCTGCGTCGGCGCCGAAAAAGCCGGCAACGCCGATGGCAGCATCCCGCCTTACACCGGCAAGTACCTAGGCGAAGTGCCGGGCTGGAACCATGTGAAGTTCTCCGGCGACCAGCCGGTGGACCCGTACGCTGCCGAGAAGCCGATCCTGGTGATCACCGCGCAGAACATGGCCCAGTACGAATCGCGCCTGACCGAGGGGCAGAAGGCCCTGCTGAAGAAATACCCCGACAGCTACAAGATGAACATCTACCCGGGGCACAGGGATTTCCGTTACCCGGACTACGTCTGCGAACGGGTCAAGTACAACGCCCTCAATGCCCGCCTGGTCAACGACGGGCTGGGTATCGAAGGCCTGGGCCAGGTGCCGTTCCCGATTCCCAAGACCGGCATGGAACTGCTGTGGAACCACCAGTTGCCGGCGCGCGCCTACACCGAGGAAAAGATCAGCGACCTCGCCTCGGTACTGCCCAACGGCAGCATCGGCTGGGGCCGTGCCCATGCGCGCAACCTGTCCCAGGCCAACTCGCCGACGGTCGAGCCCAAGACCGAGGACAAGGTCCAGGCGATGAGCTACAACACCACGCTCAAGCCGGCCCGCGACAACGGCGTGATCAGCATCGCCCACGAGCCCTACAACTTCGCCACCAACCCGCGCCAGGCCTGGGCCTACAGCCCGTCCACCCGGCGCGTGCGGCAGATGCCGGGCTATGGCTATGACCAGCCGATGATCGGCACCAACGGCACCATGACCGTCGACGAAGACCGCCTGTTCAACGGCGCACCCGAGCGCTACAGCTGGAAGCTGGTCGGCAAGCGCGAGATCTACAGCCCGGCCAACGCCTTCAAGGCCAACGCCGCCAACGTCAAGTACGCGCAGCTGCTCACCCCCAACCACCCCAACCCCGAGTACATGCGTTATGAACTGCGCCGGGTGTGGGTGCTGGAGGCTGACCTGAAGGAAGGCTACCGCCATGTCTATGGCAAGCGCGTCCTGTTCATCGACGAGGACACCTGGAACGCGGTGATGGCCGACAACTACGATGCCCGTGGGCAGTTGTGGAAGCACGCAATGATCAACTACTACTACCACCCGGACATGAGTGGCTGGCAGGCCGGCTCGCAGTTCTTCATGGACCTGAACTCGGGGCAGTACACCGGGTATGGCATGACCAACGAGGCGAAGAAAGGCCCGATCCTCAACGAGTCGAAGTTCACCGCCGACATGTACACCTCCGACGCGGCACGCGCGATCGGGCGCTGAGCTGATCGCACCGGCCCCATCGCGGGGCAAGCCCGCTCCTACCGGGTAGGAGCGGGCTTGCCCCGCGATGGGGCCTTTTCGTTTGGCCGCCAGGCCTCCTATGCTGTGAGCTGATCCCCGCACGCATCCAAGGACGCCCATGCCCCCCACACCCCAGCGTTCGGCAGGCCTGGATCTGCTCAAGTGGCTGGCAATGCTGACCATGGTCGCCGATCACCTGCGCTTTCTCATGCCCACGGCCGACTGGCTGTACGTGGTCGGGCGCCTGGCGTTCCCGCTGTTCTGCCTGGGCATCGCCGCCAATGTCGCACGCTCGACGCCAGGGCAGCTGTTTACCGCCGCCAATGGCCGCTATCTGGGCTGGATGGTGGCGTTTTCGCTGCTGTCCGAGTGGCCCTACCGCGCGCTGGACGTCGGTTCCGGCACCTTCAGCATCATGCCGACGTTGACCTTGGGCCTGCTGCTGGCCCTGGGCGTGCAGCATCACCGTCGGCTCATGGCCCTGGGCGTGGTGCTGGTGGCGCTGCTGGCGGCGGATGTTCTGATGTATGGCTGGCCGGGCGTGTTACTGCCGGCGGCGTTCGTGCTGGCGCTGCGCGGGGGCAGGGGCACCTGGCTGGTGCCCGGGTTTATCGCGGTGGCGGGGAACCTGACCAACCATTGGGTACGCAGCAACGTGGCCCAACCGATAGCGTTGATGATCCTGGCGGTGGCGTTGCTGTCGGCGGCGCTGGGGCTGTGGCTGTTGCGCAGGCCGTACAAGGCTCGGGTATGGCCGGTGGGGAAGTGGGGGTACTGGTTCTATCCGCTGCACCTGGTCGTGATCAAGCTGCTGACCCGGCTGCTCTAAGGCATAAGGCTGGATGTGATTCACGTGTAGCCGCTGCGGCCCTGTGGGAGCGGGCTTGCCCCGCGATGCGGCGGTGAGATCAATCGCGGGACAAGCCCGCTCCCACAGGGTGGGAGCGGCTACATGGCTTCAGGCTGTGACTGCGCCTGCGGCGACTTTTGCGGTTGCCGGCTCACGCAACTGCCGGCGATAGCCCGGCAACGCCAGCGCCAGGAACACCGCCGCCAGCACCAGCATCGACACCGACGCCGCCAGCGCATAGCGCAACGACTCAGCGCCTAGGGTCGGCACGAAGAAATCACTGAGCACGCCGATCAGCAACGGCCCCACGCCCACGCCGAGCAGGGTCATGGACATCACGAAGATCGAGGTCGCCTGGGCCAGGCGGGTGGCCGGGAACAGGTGGGTGATGGCGCCAAGGCACGGTGTTGCCCACCACACACCGAAGAAGGCGAACACGCTGTAGAACAGGAACGCCGTCGGCACATCGATGCCGCCTACCTGCAGCAGCGTGCCCTGGGGCCAGAGGAAGTAGGCCAGGGCGAAGGGGATGCTGACCAGGGTGCCGAGCAACGGCACGCCGATCTGCCAGCCGGCATCGCGACGGGCCATGCGGTCGGTGACCAGGCCGCAGGCCAGGGTGCCGAGGGCCGCGCCGCTGCCGCCGACCACGCCGACCAGAAAGCCCGCCTGCTGCACGTTCAGGCCATGGGAGCGGATCAAAAAGCTCGGGCTCCAGGTGCCGATGGCATAGCCGGCGATGGCTGCCGCGCCGCCGGTCAGCACCAGCCAGAAAAACGACGGCATGTGCAGCAGCTCCAGCAGGGTCTTCAACCAGCCTTGCTGTGGCGCCGCCACCTGCACGGCCGCAGCGGCAGGTTTCGGGCTGCGCACGGTCAGCAGCAACAACAGCCCGAGGAAGATCCCCGGTGCGCCGATCAACAGGAAGGCCAGGCGCCAGCCATGGTGCTGGGCAATCCAGCCACCCAGGCCCAGGCCCACCACTGCGCCCAGGCTCGAGCCGAGCATCAGCACCGCCAGGGCCGTGGAGCGCCGCCGCGGCGGATAGAGGTCGGAGACCATGGCCACCGACGGCGCGGTGCCGCCGGCTTCGCCCACCGCCACGCCAATGCGCGCCAGCACCAGCATCAGGAAGCTGCCGGCCAGGCCACAGAGCATGGTCATCAGGCTCCAGGCGATGCAGCTCAGGGCAATCACCGGCTTGCGTCCGATGCGGTCGGACAGGCGTCCCAGGGGGAAGCCGAACAGGGTGTAGAACACCGCGAAGGTCACCCCCGAGAGCAGGCCGATGCCGGTGTCGGAAATGCCGAATTCAAGCTTCACCGGCTCGATCAGGATCGCCATCAGCTGGCGATCGATGTAGTTGAAGACGTAGATGGCGGCCAGCACGAACAACGCATAGTGCGTGCGCCATGTCACAGGGGTCGAGGTGTTCACAGCGGGTGCTCCCGGTCTTGTTTCTGGTTGTGGGAGCGGGCTTGCCCCGCGATTGCGATCTACCTGGCAAAACGCAATCGCGGGGCAAGCCCGCTCCTACCTGAAGTGAGCAGCATCGGGGCCCATCCAGGCTTTTTCATCGTCCGTTCAGACCAGTTTCGAACACCTCGCCCCTGTGCTGAAAATCTAGTCTTGACGGACGATGTTTCGTGACAGCCCCGGGTCAATCATTCGGCCCATCTCCGGCATTGCGCGATCCCTGCCGCCGTGCAGCGCGATTCTGGCATAGCCGGGAATTTCCAAGAAGTGAAGGAGCTGACATGAGCATCTTGTTCGAGCCGCTGCGTCTGGGCGACCTGCAACTGGCCAACCGCATTGTCATGGCGCCGATGACCCGCAGCCGTGCCGGCAGCGATGCCGTGCCTGGCGCCGAGATGGTCGAGTACTACCGCCAGCGCGCCAGTGCCGGGCTGATCGTCGCCGAGGGCACCGCGCCTTCGGCCAGCGGCCTGGGCTACTGCCGCACCCCGGCGATCTACAGCCGCGAGCAGGTGGCGGCCTGGCGCCAGGTGACCGACGCGGTGCATGAACGCGGCGGGCGCATCGTGCTGCAACTGATGCACGTGGGCCGCGCCGCCAGCCATCACAACAAGCCCCGGGGCGCAGCCACCGTGGCGCCGTCGGCGCTGCGCGCAGGCACCCGGCTGTTCACCGATGTGGCCGGCATGGTCGATACCGACGAACCCCAGGCACTGACCCTGGACGGCATCGCCGAGGTGATCGGCGACTATCGCCAGGCGGCCATCAATGCCCGTGAAGCCGGGTTCGATGGCGTCGAGCTGCACTGCACCAGTGGCTACCTGCCGATGCAATTCATGGCCTCTGGCAGCAACCGTCGCGAGGATGCCTACGGCGGCAGTGCGGCCAACCGCGTGCGCTTTGCCAAAGAGGTGCTCGAAGCCATGGCGGCGGCCATCGGCGCCGGCCGCGTCGGTTATCGCCAGTGCCCGGGCAACCCCTACAACGACATCGACGACGCCGATCCGGCGGCCACCGCGGCGGCCTTGTGCGAAGCCGTGGCGCCGCTGGGCCTGGCCTACCTGCACATCATGCGCTCGCCGCTGCCGGGGCTCGATGCCTTCGCCCTGGCGCGCCAGCACCACAGCAGCGGCCTGATCCTCAATGACGGCTTCGACGGCGAGTCGGCCAGGGCCGCGCTGCAAGCGGGCGAGGGCGATGCCGTGTCGTTCGGCCGGCACTTCATCGCCAACCCGGACCTGGTCGAGCGCCTGCAGCGAGGCCTGCCGCTGGCCGGCTTCGACCGTCACACCCTCTACACCCCGGGGGCGCGCGGCTACTCGGATTATCCGGCCTTTCAGACCGCCAGCCTGGAGGTGACGCCATGAGCTCGATTCAAAACGCCAACCTGATGCCCGGCGTGGTGGTGCCCCGCGAGCAGACCCAGGCGCTGCTCGACCAGCGCGCCGCCGCCAGTGCGCAGATCAAGCCACGGGATCACTACACCCTGGCCGACCGCTTCGAAGAACAGGCGCGCACGCAAGGCGAGCGGCCTTTCCTGATTTACGCCGGGCAGCCCTACAGCTATGCCCGGGTCGACGCCCGGGCCAACCAGATGGCCCACACCTTCTACGCCAAGGGCCTGCGCGCCGGCGATGTCTGCGCGCTGCTGATGGAGAATCGTCCTGAATTCTTCTGCACCTGGTTCGGGCTGGTCAAGCTCGGCGTGGTGGTCGCCTTCATCAACACTCAGGTCAACGGACGCGCCCTGCAGCATGCCCTTGAGACCACCGCCGCCAAGGCCGTGGTGGTCGGCGAGGAATGCCTGGCCAACCTGCAGGCCAGCGACGAGCTGCCGGCGTTGTCCTACTGGCTGGTGCCGGATGCCGAGAACCCCTGGAATGCAGCGCTGCCCAAGGGGGTGGACGGCCATTTTGCCGCGCGCCTGGACAGCGCCCCCGCCAGCGCCTTCCCACGGGACATGCGCGCCGGCATCGAGGCCCAGGCACCGACCCTGTTGATCTTCACCTCCGGCACCACCGGCCTGCCCAAGGCAGCGCGTTACAGTCACATGCGCTGGCTGTCGTCGGGCGACGTGATGGAAGTGACGCTCAAAGCCACCTGCGAAGACGTGTTCTATTGCTGCCTGCCGCTGTACCACGGCGCGGCGGCGACCTCGGTGACCTCCACGGCATTGCGCGCCGGTGCCAGCATCGTGGTGCGGCGCAAGTTCAGCGTGCGCGAGTTCTGGAAGGATGTGCGTCAGCAGCGCATCAGCGTGTTCCAGTACATCGGCGAAATCTGCCGCTACCTGCTCAACCAGCCGCTGGTCGAAGGCGAGCGTGAGCACAGCCTGCGCTGCATGCTCGGCGCCGGCCTGACCCCGGAATCCTGGCAGCGCTGGGTCGAGCGCTTCGGGCCGATCCAGATCTTCGAAGGCTGGGGCGCCACCGAGGCCAATGCCAACCTGATCAACGTCGACAACTACGCCGGCTCCTGCGGGCGGGTGCCGGACTGGAGCCGCACCAACCTGCGTCTGGTGCGCTACGACGTGGAGAACGACTGCCATCCACGGGACGCGCAGGGCTTCTATCAGCTGTGCGAAGTGGGCGAGGTGGGCGAGGCCATGGGCTTTATCGTCGATCACCCGGACATCGGCGGCGGGCGTTTCGAGGGCTACACCTCGGCTGAAGCCAGCGAAGGCAAGATTCGCCGCAACGTGTTCCGCCAAGGCGATGCCTACTGGAGCTCGGGCGACCTGCTGCGCGAGGACCGCGACGGCTACTGCTACTTCGTCGATCGCATCGGCGATACCTTCCGCTGGAAGAGCGAGAACGTCTCGACCCAGGAAGTGGCCGATGCCCTGGGCGACCTGCCGGGCCTTGAGCTGATCAATATCTACGGCGTGCAGGTGCCCGGCCACGAAGGCCGCGCCGGCATGGCGGCGGTGCTGATGCAGGCAGGGCAATGCTTCGACCCCGAGGCCTTCTATGCCCTCACCGAGCAGTCCCTGCCACGCTACGCGGCGCCGGTGTTCGTGCGGGTCAGCGCCGCGGCCGACCTGACCAGCACCTTCAAGCTGCGCAAGGTCGACCTGCAGCGCCAGGGCTACTGCCCAGAGGCGTGCCAGGACCCGCTGTACATCCGCGATGAGCACACGCGCAGCTATCAGCCGTACTCGCCGGAGGTGCTGCAACGCGCCGGCCTGCAACCCTTCGCCGGGGGTGCGGCATGAACGGCGGGGACGCCGAGGTGCGCGACGGCCTGCGCTACCCCTGGGCGCAGCCGCCGGCCAGCGGCGAGGTGCTGGAAGTGGCCGACGGTGTGTTGTGGCTGCGCATGCCGCTGCCGTTTCGCCTCGACCATATCAACCTCTACCTGCTGCGCCACGAGGCCGGCTGGGTGGTGGTCGACACCGGCATGAACACCGCGCAGACCGTCGCGGTGTGGGAGCGGGTGTTTGCCGAGGTGTTCCAGGGCCAGCCGGTGCTGGCGGTGATCTGCACGCATTTTCACAGCGATCACGCCGGGGTGGCGGCCTGGCTCACCGAGCGTTTCCACTGCCCGCTGTACATGACCGCCGCCGAGTTTCGCAGCCTGCACGTCCAGGTGCCGGACGAGGCGCCGCCGGCCTGGGCCTTTGTCGACTTCTACCGCAAGGCCGGCTTCAGCCTCGAGCAGGCCGGCGAGTTCCATGGGGCGATCCAGAACAAGCATTTTCGGCCACTGAATTGCACGGGCTTTCGGCGCTTGCGCGAGGGTAGCGAGCTCAAGATCGGAGATCGGCGCTGGCAGGTGCTGATCGGCAGCGGCCACTCGCCCGAGCATGCCTGCCTGTACGCCGCCGAGGATGGCCTGCTGATTTCCGGCGACCAGGTGCTGCCGCGCATCACCTCCACGGTCGGCGTCCAGGCCACCGAGCCCGAGGCCGACCCGCTGCGCGACTGGCTGGATTCCCTCGAACGCCTGCGCAGCGTGCCCGACAGCGTGCTGGTGCTGCCGGCCCATGAGCGTCCGTTCTTCAACCTGCACCAGCGCCTGGCGCAATTGCAGGTCCACCACCAGGGCCACCTGGAGCGAATGCTGGCCAGCTGCGACGAGCCGCGTACCGCGCTCGAGCTGATGGCCGTGCTGTTTCCCAGGCTGTCGGGTCGTTTCGACGAACTGATGGCCCTGGGTGAAACCTTGGCGCATGCCAACTACCTCATCAGCGAAGGCGCCCTGGTGCGCGAAGAACACGGGGAACTGCGGCGGTATCGGCGCGCTCCGGCGCAAGCCGTGGCCCCCGACCCGCAGCGGGTGTTCTGAGCACGCCGGTGTCCCGGTCTTGGTGAACAGTCCAGGCGGCCTTTGCGGTTGCCCTAGAGGAGAGTCAGTGTGAACGACAAGAACAACAATAATTGTACTGGCCTGGATGCGCAGGCCTTCCAGGCCACCGGCCTGGCGCTGGCCGTGGCACTGGCGGCGACGCCGGCCTGGTCGGGGGAAACCATCGAGTTCGACAACGGCGCGACCCTCGACTGGTCGGTGACCACCAGCTACGGCATGGGCGTGCGCGTGGGCAAGCCCAGCGACCGGCTGATGACCCTCAACGCCGACGATGCCAACCGCAACTTCGACCAGGGCAGCCTGACCACCAACCGCATCGGCGCCCTGGGCGAGATGATCCTGCGCCAGGACAACTATGGCGCGGTGCTGCGCGCCAGTACCTTCTACGATGACGTCTACCACCAGGACAACGACAACGATTCGCCGCAAACGGTGAACAAGAGCGGTGACAACGACGAGTTCACCAGCCGCACCCGTTACTACAGCGGCGGTCGCAGCCGTCTGCTCGACGCCTATGTGTTCGGTGGCTGGCGCTTCGACAACGACACCATGCTCGACGTCAAGGCCGGGAAGCATATCGAGTCCTGGGGCGAGAGCCTGTACTACCCCGGGGTCAACGGCGTGCAGAACCCCTCCGATGCGGTGAAGGCGGCGCAGCCCGGGGTCGAGGTCAAGGAAGTTCTGCTGCCGGTGGGGCAGTTCTCCGGTTCCTACCGGATCAACCCGCAGGTCACCTTCGGTGCTTATGTGCAGTACGAGTGGAAGGGTACCGAACTGCCGCCGGTGGGCAGCTACCTGTCGAGCAGCGACGTGGTCGGGCCGGGTCGCGAGTTCATCCGCACCGCCACCGGCACCGTGCCGTACCGCGGCACCGACGAGCCCCGCGACAGCGGCCAGTGGGGCGTACAGGTGCGCTACCGGCCGATACCGGCCATCGAGCTGGCGCTGTTCCATGTCAACTACCACGACAAGAACCCGGCCACCGCGCTGGTGGGCTACAACGCCGTGCCCCTGGGCAATGGCCAGTTCGCCTTCGCCACTAACGGCTACCGCATCAATTACTTCGAAGACATCAAACTGACCGGCCTGAGCCTGTCGACCAAGCTGGGCGAGACCCAGATCGGTGCCGAATGGTCGTACCGCGACGGCGCGCCGATCATGGTCAACACAGGCCTCGGCCCGGTGCCGGCCAAGGGCAAGGGCCAGCAGTTCCAGGTCTCGGCCATGCGCATCCTCGGCGACCGCCCCTGGGCCAGCCAGACCACGCTGACCGCGGAAATCATTCATGTACGCGCCGACAGCGTCGAGTCGGCCTCGGCGGCGCCCAATCTGCAGGGCGTCAACCTGTTGCCGTCGCTGGCGCCACTGGTGGGAGATTCCGATGACTTCACCTACAAGACCAGCTCCGCCTGGCGCAGCCAGGACGCCAGCGCCTACACCCTCGGCGCCTCGTTCAGTTATCCGGGGGTTTTCCAGGGCTGGGATCTGGAGGTGCCGGTGCGCTTCTCCAACGTGTTCAGTGGCTCGACACCCATGGCCGGCAGCATCTCCGGGGTGCAGGGCGACCGACGCTACAGCGTCGGCACCACCTTCAAGTACCTGAGCAACCTGGAAGTGGCCCTGACCATGGTCGGCTACCTGGGCTCGCCGGACCCGGTCAAGCGGCCGTTCGCCGACCGTGACTACGCCACGTTCTCGATGAAATACACCTTCTGAGTGCTGTGGGAGCGGGCTTGCCCCGCGATGCGATGTGACTGGTAGCACGCAATCGCGGGGCAAGCCCGCTCCTACCGAATCTTCATTTAAACCGTTGCAAGAGGGGGACTTATGGGACTCAAAGGACAGGCCGCGATCGTCGGCACTGCGCAATACAAGCCTGAGAAGTACGCCACCGCACCACGCATGTTTCACCTGGAGCAGGTCGCTGACCTCGCGGCGCGGGCCCTGGCCGACGCCGGGCTGCGTGCCGAGGATCTGGACGGGCTGGTGATCAACGGCCCGCACTTTCACGAAGCGTCGGTGTTCGTGCCGGCCATGGCCGCCGAATACCTGGGCCTGCAACTGAACTTCGCCGAAGTGGTGGACCTTGGCGGTTGCACCCCGGTGGGCATGGTCTGGCGCGCGGCGGCGGCCATCGAACTGGGGCTGTGCCAGGCGGTGCTGTGCGTGCTGCCGGCGCGCATGGCGCCGTTCGGGCCGGAGGAAGACCCGGCCTGGATGGCCCGGGCCATGCGCTTTGGCGGGCACAGCACCGCCTATGGCGCGCCGGAGGCGGAGTTCGACCTGCCTTATGGGCACATGGGCCAGAACACCGGCTACGCCATGATCGCCCAGCGCTATGCCGCCCAGTACGGCTACGACCCGCGGGCCATGGCCAAGATCGCCGTCGACCAGCGCTTCAATGCCCAGGCCAACGACCAGGCGATGTTCTTCGGCCAGCCGTTGACCATCGAGCAGGTGCTGGCCAGCAAGAAAGTCGCCGACCCGCTGCATGTGCTGGAAATCGTCATGCCGGTGGCCGGTGGCGCGGCGTTGATCGTCACCTCCCGCGAGGTGGCGGCGCGTACCCGCAAGCGTCCGGCGTTCATCACAGGCTTTGGCGAGCACCTGGCGTTCAAGTCGCCGTCCTATGCCAAGGACATGCTCCACACCCCGATCGGCCCGGCCTCGCAGCGCGCCTTCGCCATGGCCGGTCTCAAGCCGGGTGACATGCATGCGGCGCAGATCTACGACTGCTACACCATCACCGCCTTGCTGACCCTGGAAGACGCCGGCTTCTGCGCCAAGGGCGAGGGCATGGCCTTCGTCCGCGAACACGACCTGACCTGGCGCGGCGACTTCCCGATGAACACCCACGGTGGTCAGCTCAGCTTCGGCCAGGCCGGTTCCGCCGGGGGCATGTCCCAGGTGATCGAAGCGGTCACCCAGATTGCCGGCCAGGCCGGCGAACGCCAACTGACGCGCTGCGACAACGTCTACGTCTCCGGTACCGGCGGCGTGATGAGCGAGCAGGGCGCCTTGATCCTGCAGGGAGCCTGAGACCATGTCCAACAACAAACCCATGCCGCTGGCCACCGAGATTTCCGCACCGTTCTGGGAAGGGCTCAAGGCCCGCAACCTGCTGGTCCAGCAGTGCAATGCCTGTGCGCAGTGGCTGTTCTACCCGCGCCGGCATTGCCCGGCGTGCCTGGCCCATGACCTGAGCTGGCGCGCGGTCGACGGCGGTGCAACCTTGTACAGCTACACCGTGACCCGCATCGCCACCTTGCCCGACTTTGCTGATGAAATGCCGCAGAAGCTGGCGGTGGTCGAGCTTGACCAGGGGGTGCGCATCAACACCAACCTGGTGGGGCTGGACGAAGACGAGATCAAGATCGGCATGCGCCTGCAACCGGTGTTCGCCGAGGTCGATGCCAAGGGTAACCGGCTGCTGCGCTTTACCGGCCTGGACAAGGACGTTGCGGCGCTGGAGGCACCGGCCTTCGAGGCGAGTGAGCCGGTGGCCGCGTCGGGCCCGGCGCCGTTGCAGGTCGCCCTGGACGATGCCGAGGGCTTGCAGGCGCTGGTCAGCGAGCAGTTCAGCGACTGGAGCAACAGCGTGTTGGTGGACCAGGCGTTGATCGATGCTTTTGCCCAGTTGTCGGGGGATGACTACTGGATTCACACCGACCCGCAGAAGGCCCGGCTGAGCAGCCCGTTTGGCGGCACCATCGCCCATGGTGCGCTGGTGCAGGTGTTGCAGTCGCGGATGAAACTGGCGCTGGGCTTCGAGATCACCGGCTACAGCACCCAGATCAACTATGGCTCCGACCGCCTGCGCTTCCCGGCGCCGGTACCGGCGGGTGCGCGGATCCATGCCCGGGCACGGGTCAAGGCAGTGCAGGTGCAGGCACGTGGCACCCAACTGACCCTGGAACTGCACACCCATGTGCTGGGCCAGGAGCGGCCGTCGGTGATCAATGACCTGGTGATTCTCTACCAGGCTTGAGACCTGCCTTGGGTGGGAGCGGGCTTGCCCCGCGATGCAAAGGGGCTGACAAACCGCTATCGCGGGGCAAGCCCGCTCCCACCATTCGTAAGCCATTTGGACGATGTTTCCAACCCCGCCAACCCTGAGTATCGAGTGCAGGCAATGCCCCGTCACGCCCCGCGCAGCCTGCGCGGGCGCGCAAGTAGAACAAGAGGATCGGCCGCATGAATGTCCTTGTATCCCCCCGCCCAGCAACGGAGCCATGCCCATGCGCTCGTTGATCGGTTACCTGGTGTGCCTGGTGGTGGCCCTGACCATCGGCTACGCCTTCGCCCCCCGTCCTGTCCCGCTGCCCGGCGAGGAACCGCTGCGCACCGACCGGGTGCAGATCAATGCCTTGCTCAAGGTCGGCGAGCGGGTGCTGGCCGCCGGCGAGCGCGGCAGCATCCTGGTCAGCGATGACCAGGGCGTGAGCTGGCAGTCGGCGACCGTCCAGCCGCAGCGCAATGTGGCGCTCACCGCCCTGGTCGATCTCGGCCAGCAGCGTCTGCTGGCAGTCGGGCACGACGGCTGGATCCTGCGCTCCACGGATAGCGGCAGCCACTGGCAGGAGGTGCGTCATGACAATGAACTGGGCGAGCCGCTGCTCGGTGCCTGGGCCGCCGGCGGCGAGCGGGTGCTGGCCTATGGCAGTTTCGGCAAGTTCTACCAGTCCGACGATGCCGGCCTGAACTGGCGCGCCCTGGCCCTGGAGGTGGACAGCGCTCACCTCAACAGCCTGGATGGCGGCGCCGATGGTCGGCGCATGCTGGTCGGTGAGCAGGGCCTGGTGATGCGCAGTCGCGATGGCGGCCAGCACTGGCAGACCTTGCCGGCGTTCTACAGCGGCTCGCTGTTCGGCGTGGTGCGCCTGAGCGATGAGCATTGGGTCAGCTACGGCATGCGCGGCCATGTGTTCGTCAGCCATGACTTCGGCGACAGCTGGCGCCAGTTGCCGATCGGCAACCAGCTGCCGCTGTACGGCCATGTGCTGCTGCCCGGGCAGGGTGGGTTGTTGATCGTCGGCGCCGGCGGCTCGCTGGTGCGGCTCGATGCCCGGGGGCAGTTGCTCCATGTCGGCCGCCTGGCAGGCCTGGGCACCTTGACCTCGGCGGTGATGATCGGCTCGCGCCTGCTGGTGGGCGGCGAGCGTGGGGTGTTCCAGGAATCCGGTGGCAGCGTTGCCGCCCTCGGCAAGTGAGAGACGGCAATGAATCATGCTAAAAGCTGGGCGACACGCAGTGTCGAACGTATCGCCGATGGCCTGATGGCCTGGCGCAAGGGCCTGCTGGCGCTGTTCGTGCTGCTGAGCCTGGGCCTGGGGTACAGCGCCACGCACACACAACTGGACCCGGGCTTCAGCAAGCAGATTCCGGTGCGCCATGAGTACATGGTCAATTTCCTGCGCTTCAGCCAGTACTTCACCGGCGCCAACCGCTTCCTGGTCAGCGTGCGCTGGAAAGGCGAGGGCGATATCTACAACGCGCAGTTCCTCGATACCTTGCGCAAGGTCAGCGACGAGGTGTTCTTCATCTCCGGGGTCAATCGCGCCAGCGTGACCTCGCTGTTCACCGCCAATGTGCGCTACATCGAAATCACCGAAGAAGGCTTCTTCGGCGACGTAGTGGTGCCGCCACGCTTCGACGGCTCGGCCCGCGACCTGGCCCAGGTGCGCAGCAATGCCGCGGCCTCCGGGCAGATCGGCCGGCTGGTGGCCAACGACCTGAAGTCGGCCATGGTCCGTGCCGACCTGCAGGACCTCGACCCGCAGACCGGCAAGCCGGTGGACTACGCCGAGGTCGCCAGGCGCCTGGAAGACATCCGCGCCCGCTACAGTAACGCGCAGATCGAAATCAACATCGTCGGCTTTGCCAAGCTGGTGGGCGATGTGGTCGAAGGCCTGAACACGGTGATCGGCTTTTTCGTCATCGCCTTCCTGATCACCGGCCTGCTGCTGTGGCTGTATTCACGCTCCTGGCGCCTGACCCTGGTGGCGCTGCTGGTGGCCTTGCTGCCGGTGGTCTGGCTGCTGGGCCTGTTGCCATTGCTGGGGTTGGGCATCGACCCGATGTCGATCCTGGTGCCGTTTTTGATCTTCTCCATCGGCGTGTCCCACGCCGTGCAGATGACCAACGCCTGGAAGCAGGAGGTGCTGGCCGGGCGCGATTCGGTGCAGGCAGCCCACGGGGCGTTCTGCAAGATCTTCATACCTGGCTCCCTGGCGCTGCTGATGAACGCCCTGGGCTTTGCCGTGATCATGCTGATCGACATTCCCATCGTCCACGAACTGGGGGTGACCGCGTGCATCGGGGTGATGCTGATGATCGCCACCAACAAGCTGATGCTGCCGGTGATCATCGCCTACCTGCGCCTGGAGCCTTCGGTGCTGCAACACGCTCGGGCCCAGGGCACCGGTCGTCATCGCCTGTGGTGGCGGCTGTCGGCACTGGCCGAACCCGGTCCGGCCCTGGGCGTGTTCGCCTTGAGCCTGCTGTTGCTGGCAGCCGGTGCCTACAAGGCGCGGGACCTGGCGGTGGGCGATATCGGTGCCGGTGCGCCGGAGCTGCGTGATGACTCGCGCTACAACCTCGACAACCACAAGATCGTCAGCAGCTATTCCATCGGCCTGGACGTGCTCTCGGTGTTCGTCGAGGTCAAGGGGATCGAGGAAGGCTGCCTGGACCCTGCGGTGATGCGCGCGGTGGAAGCCTTCGATTTTCGCATGCGCGCGGTCAAGGGCGTGCAGTCGGTGCAGAGCGTGGCCGGCAAGGGCAAGGTGGTGATCGCCGGCAACAACGAAGGCAACCCGCGCTGGGCGGCGATCCCGGGGTCGGCACGCGGCCTGAGCCAGGGCGCGCGGGCCTATATGCCGGACGACGGGCTGGTCACCGACGCCTGCCAGCAGATGCAGATCCTGGTGTTCCTCACCGACCACGAGGGCGCCACCCTCAGCCATGTGCTGGGTGAAGCGCAACGCATCATCGAACAGCTCCGCACCCCGGAGCTGGATTTCTACCTGGGCGGCGGCAACGTCGGCGTCATGGCGGCCTCCAACGAGGCGGTCAAGCACGCCGAGATCTTCATGCTCGCCGCTCTGTTCGGCTCGGTGGCGCTGTTCTGCTGGCTGACCTTCCGCTCGATCCGCGCCGTGCTGTGCATCCTGGTGCCGCTGGCGATCGTGGCGATCCTGTGCAACGCGCTGATGGCGCTGCTGGGCATTGGCCTGAAGGTCGCCACCTTGCCGGTGATGGCCCTGGGCGTCGGTGTCGGGGTCGACTACGGCATCTACCTGTACGAGCGTATCCAGCACGAGATGGCCGCCGGCGCCGACCTGCGCGAGGCCTTCTACCAGGCCATGTGCCAGCGCGGCACGGCGGCGGTGTTCACCGCCCTGACCATGTCCATCGGGGTGATCACCTGGGCCTTCGCCCCGCTCAAGTTCCAGGCCGACATGGGCGTGCTGCTGTCGTTCATGTTCCTGGTCAACGTGCTGGGCGCGATTTTCCTGCTGCCGGCACTGGCCGCCTGGTTCAACCGCGGGCGTCGGTTGGTACCTGCCGCACCTGTGGTGGAGCACCGTCCATCGCCGATGCATGCTGAAACAAAAATTAACATCTAACGCCTATTGCCGCGGCGATAGCCAGACAGGAGACTGGCGAGCGGGCCCCAGGCCACACCTGCGAAACAATAACAATAAAAAGGACAGGCCAATTGCCTGTCCGTGCAAGGAGAAGACTGTGGAAAATCCGGTTCTGACCCACCAGGCGCTGGCCGAGCTCGGCCTCAACCTTGCCGACTACGATCGTATGGTGGGCGACATCTATGATGGCGCCCTCGACCCCAAGCCCATGGCCAGCATCCTCGAGAACATGCGCGAGGTGTTCCAGGCCAACTACGTCACCCTGATCCTGCGTGTGCCCGACCAGCCCGACATGGGCGTGATGATCGTCGCCGGCGACATCGAAGGCGAGGGTGAGGTCATCTACATGGCCTACCCGCAGACCAACACGCCGTTCGCCAACCAGCCGCTGGACTACGTCTTCACCGTCGACGACATCATGACCGCCACCCAGTGGGAGCAGAGCGCCTACTTCAAGATGCACTGCGGCCCGCAAGGGGTGTACCACGTGATGGGGTCCGACATCTCCACCCCCGATGGCGGCAAGCTGCGCTTTCGCGTGACCCGGGCCAAATCGGCGCCGAGCTTCTCGGTCAACGACCGGGCCCTGTGCGCCATGTTCCTGCCGCACCTGCGCCGCGCCCTGAACATCCACAACCTGCTCGATCGCAGCGAGTCGCTGAACGAACTCTACGCCCAGGCCATCAGCCGCCTGTCGGTGGCCACCCTGGTGCTCGACGAGTGCGGCAGCGTGCTGCAGATCAACCCGGTGGCCCAGGGCATACTCGCCGGCGGCGACGGCCTCAAGCTTGTGGGCGGGCGCCTGGAAGCCACCTACCCGAGCGACAACCGCGAGCTGCAGCGCCTGATTCGCTCGGCGTTCGCCGAGAACACCGCCAAGAGCGCCGAGGCCATGTCGGTGACCCGGCCTTCCGGGCAGGTCAGCCTGGGCCTGGTGGTCGAGCCCATTCCGTCACTGGACTGGGCCGACGAGAAGGGCAAACCGGCCGCCCTGGTGTACATCCGCGATGCGGCCAGCAAGTCGCAGGCCAGTGAAGTGGTGACCAAGCAGCTGTTCAACCTGACCAAGGCCGAGACCGCCCTGGCTATGGAGCTGGCCAACGGCCTGTCGCTGGAAGAAGCCGCCGAGAGCCTGAACATCCGCCGCAACACCGCCCGTGCCCACCTGCGCTCGATCTTCTCCAAGACCGGCGTACGGCGCCAGACGGAGCTGGTGCGCATCCTGCTCAACAGCGTGGTGGCCCTGGGCAAGCCGCAGGTGAACCTCAAGGTCGTGGAAAAGTCCCGGGTGCAGGTTCCGCCCCTGACCCTGGCGACCCGTCGCCAGGCGTAGTCCGCCCGGACGATGCCGATGCGGCATCGTGCTGAGGATACTGCCTGGACCTTCCATGGAGACTCACTATGCCAGTTACAGCTATCACCGGCAGCGCCTCGGGTATCGGCGCTGCGGTCAGTGCCGTGTTGCGTGCCGCCGGACACCGGGTCATCGGTATCGACCGCGCCAATGCCGAGGTGCTTGCCGACCTCTCCACTGCATCGGGACGTGAAGCGGCCGCGGCCGCGGTGCTCGAACAGTGCAACGGCGTGCTCGACGGCCTGGTCTGCTGCGCCGGGGTCGGCGTCACCGCGCCGTCCTGCGGGCTGATCCTGTCGGTCAACTACTTCGGCGTCAGCCAGTTGCTCGACGGCCTCGCCGGCGCGCTGGCCAAGGGCAACAACCCGGCGGCGCTGGTGATCGGCTCGGTGGCCTCGACCCAGGCCGGTGCCGAACAGCAACCCATGACCGAGCTGATGCTCGGTGGGGACGAGGCCGGCGCCTGCGCCCTGGCTGAAAACCTCGCCCAGCCCCATGTCGCCTATGCCTGCTCCAAGTACGCCATTACCCAGCAGGTACGCCGCCTGGCCAAACCCTGGGCCGAGCGGGGCATTCGCCTGAACGTGGTGGCCCCGGGCGCAGTGGAAACCCCGCTGCACCAGGCCTCGCTGGACGATGCCCGGTTCGGCAAGGCGGTACGCGAATTCGTCGCCCCGTTGGGCCGCAGCGGTCGCCCGGAGGAAATCGCTGCGCTGGTGGCCTTCCTGCAATCGAGCCAGGCGGCCTTCATCCACGGCAGCGTGGTCTTTATCGACGGCGGCATGGACGCCATGGTCCGCCCGCAACGCTTCTAGAAGGACAGCCCATGAACAAAGTGGCATTCATCACCGGCGCCAGCCGTGGTATCGGCCGTGAAGCGGCGCTGGCCTTTGCCCGCGCCGGTTTCGACGTGGCGATCAGCGCCCGCACCGTCGACGAGGGCGAACAGCACGACCATGCCCTGCGCGATGCGGCGGGTGAGCCGTTGGCCGGCAGCTTGAACAGCACAGCCGCAGCGATCCGTGAACTGGGGCGGCGCGTGCTGGTGGTGCCCATGGACCTGCTCGACAGCGCTTCGGCGCTGGCGGCCTGCGCCCGGGTTATCGCCGAGTACGGGCGCATCGACGTGCTGATCAACAACGCCATCTACCAGGGCCGCGACCTCAACAGCAGCTTCCTCGACTTGCAGCCGCAGACCCTGGAGCGGGTGTTCCAGGGCTATATGATGACGCCGTTCCTGCTGACCCGGGCGGTGGCTGAGCAGATGCTCGAGCAGGGTGGTGGCGTGGTGATCAACGTCACCTCCGGGGCGGGCGAGAGCGACCCGCCGGTGGCGGCCGACAAGGGCGGCTGGGGCTATGCCTATGGCGCGGGCAAGGCGGCGGTGTCGCGCTTGTCCGGGGTGCTGGCGGTGGAGTTGGGGGCGCGGGGCATCTGTGCCTATACCCTCAACCCTGGCGTGGTGAGTACCGAAGCGCTGAAGGCGACCATCGGCGACAAGGGCGTGATTGCCTTGCGTGCCGGGATAGCGCCGCCGCAGGTGCCGGCCGAAGTGATGCTGTGGCTGGCGACCTCGCCTGAGGCGCCGCGGTATCAGCGACGGACCATTGCCGCGCAGGTGATTGCGTTGGAGGAGGGGATTGTGGCGGATTGGCGGGAGCGTCAGGCGTAGGGCTGCTGTGCAGCCCATCGCAGGCTTCGCCAGCTCCCACAAGGGTTTCAGGCATGCCCTGGGCTACTGTGCAGTTCAGCGCAGGCTTTGCCAGCTCCCACAAGGGTTTCAGGCATGCCCCGGGTTGCTGTGTAGTCCATCGCAGGCTTCGCCAGTTCCCACAAGGGTTTCAGGCATGCCCTGGGTTACTGTGCAGTTCAGCGCAGGCTTTGCCAGCTCCTACAGGGTTCTTGACATGTCCCGGTCCTGGTGTGGGAGCTGGCGAAGCCTGCGATCAGCCGCGCAGCGGCCGCAATCCGGAAACATGAGGTGCCATTAACCCGCCACCCACCGAGCCTTTCACAGCTACCTTGAAAACTCCCCCTCAAGGAGCACGACATGGACCGTCCAGCCTCCCACCTCTTGCGCCGCGGCCGGGTATCAATCCCGGGCCAGGTGTATCTGCTGACCACCACGGTGGAGCATCGCCAACCTGTTTTCACTGACTTGCACCTGGCCAGGATCGTTGTCGGGCAATTGCGCGATGCCCAACACTGCACCCTGGCCAGGTCTTTGGCCTGGGTGCTGATGCCCGATCACCTGCATTGGCTGGTCGAACTGCAGAGCAACACGCTGGACGCCTTGATGCGCCGGATGAAATGCCGCAGCACCTGCCTGATCAACAGGACCGGTAAACGACATGGCCGCTTATGGCAGAGGGGATACCATGACCGGGCCCTGCGTCGGGAAGACGATGTGCCGGCCGTGGCACGGTACATCGTCGCCAACCCGTTAAGGGCAGGGCTGGTTTCGCGGGTCGGGGATTACCCGCATTGGGATGCGGTCTGGCTTTGAATCGGGTGAAGGCTATCGCGGGCTGCGCCCGCTCCAACCGGGATTGCTGGCTTTGCCAGGGTGCAGTGGGAGCTGCCGACAGGCTGCGATCGGCCGTGAAACGGCCGCAATAATGGACCGCACCGATCTGTCTGGTCCAACGAGGTGGCCGGATTGCGACTGCTGCGCAGTCGATCGCAGGCTTCGCCGGCTCCCACAAAGACAGTTGCTCCCACAGCGGATTGGGCTGCGGGAGCAGGGCAGGGGTCAGGCCCTCTGGCGGGCCAGGGTCATCGCGGTGTCCTCGATCATGTCCTCCTGGCCGCCGACCATGCCGCGCCGGCCCATCTCCACGAGGATCTCCCGTGCCGGCACGCCGTATTTCTGCTCGGCACGCTTGGCGAACAGCAGGAACGAGCCATAGACCCCGGCATAGCCCATGGTCAGGGCATCGCGGTCGCTGCGGATGGGGAAGTCCATGATCGGCACCACCAGGTCTTCGGCCACGTCCTGGATGCCGAACACGCTGACGCCGGTCTCGATGCCCATGCGCTCGCACACCGCCACCAGCACTTCCATCGGTGTGTTGCCGGCGCCGGCACCCAGGCCTGCGCAGGCGGCGTCGATGCGGGTGGCACCGGCGGCGATGGCGGCGATGGAGTTGGCCACGCCCATGGACAGGTTGTGGTGGCCATGGAAGCCGATCTCGGTTCCCGGCTTGAGCGCCGCACGCATGGCCGCCACCCGGGCGCTGACGTCATGGGGCAGCAGGTAACCGGCCGAGTCGGTCAGGTAGATGCAGTTGGCGCCGTAGCTCTCCATCAGCAGGCCCTGCTTGACCAGGCCTTCGGGGCTGTTCATGTGCGCCATCATCAGAAAGCCCACGGTGTCCATGCCCAGCTGGCGGGCATGGGCGATGTGCTGTTCGCTGACATCGGCCTCGGTGCAGTGAGTGGCCACGCGGATGGTGTTGACCCCAAGCTCATGGGCCATTTTCAGGTGGTCGACGGTACCGATGCCCGGCAGCAGCAGGGCCGAGACCTTGGCGTTTTTCATCAGCGGAATCACCGCCGACAGGTACTCCTCGTCACTGTGCGCCGGAAAGCCATAGTTGACCGAACTGCCGCCCAGGCCATCGCCGTGGGTGACTTCGATCAGCGGTACGCCAGCCTGGTCCAGGCCGCAGGCGATGTCTTTCATCTGCTGCAGGCTGATGCGGTGACGCTTGGGGTGCATGCCGTCGCGCAGGCACATGTCGTGGACGGTGATTCGCTTGCCGCTAAGTTCCATGGACGTTTCCTCAGGCAATGGCAGGTTCGGGGGTGGCGCGCAGTTGCAGGTCGCCCTTGAGGATGTCCTCGGCGAACATTTCGGCGGTGCGTGCCGCCGCGGCGGTCATGATGTCGAGGTTGCCGGCGTACTTGGGCAGGTAGTCGCCCAGGCCTTCGACTTCCATGAAGATCGACACCCGGTTGCCGTCGAACACCGGGCCGTTGACCAGCTTGTAGCCGGGCACGTAGCGCTGCACCTGGACGATCATGGCGTCGATGGCGGCGCGGATCGCCGCTTCGTCAGGTGCCTCGGCGGTCAGGCAGTGCACGGTGTCGCGCATGATCAGCGGCGGCTCGGCCGGGTTGACGATGATGATCGCCTTGCCCTGTTTCGCCCCGCCTACCTGCTCCACGGCGCGGGCCGTGGTGCGGGTGAATTCGTCGATGTTCTTGCGGGTGCCCGGGCCGACCGATTTCGAGGCCGCGGTGGCGATGATCTCGGCATAGTCCACCGCCTGCACGCTGGACACCGCGGCTACCAGCGGGATGGTCGCCTGGCCGCCGCAGGTGACCATGTTGACGTTCATCACCCCGGCGGCGAGGTTGGCCTTGAGGTTGACCGGCGGCACGCAGTAGGGGCCGATGGCACAGGGGGTGAGGTCGATCATCAGCACGCCCAGGGCATTGAGCTTGCGCGAGTTCTCGGCGTGGACGTAGGCGGAGGTGGCGTCGAAGGCGATCTGCACCTGGTCTTCGAGCACATGGGGCAGCAAGCCGTCGACACCCTCGGCGGTGGTCTTCAGGCCCAGTTCACGGGCGCGCTGCAGGCCTTCGGAGCCGGCTTCGATGCCGACCATCCATACCGGCTCCAGCACCTCGCTGCGCAGCAGTTTGTAGAGCAGGTCGGTGCCGATGTTGCCCGGCCCGATCAGCGCACATTTGATCTTCTTGCTCATGGTTCAGCACTCCAGGGAAGGAAAGGCGGGCGCGCCTCAGGCAACGAAGCGCAGGCTGGCGTTGCCCAGGCCGCTCATCGACAGGTTGATGCGATCGCCCGGCACCAGCGGTACCAGCGGCGCCAGGGCGCCGGAGAGAATGATTTCGCCCTGGCGGAAGGGAATGCCCAGCTCGCCCAGGGTATTGGCCAGCCAGGCCACCGCCGCGCACGGATGGCCCTGAACCGCCGAGCCCAGGCCGCTGCCGGCCGGCTGGCCGTTCTTGAACATCTGCATCTCGACCCGGGCCAGGTCCAGGTCGCGCGGGTCGATGCGTTGTTCGCCGAGGGCGAAGACCCCGCACGAGGCGTTGTCGGCCACGGTGTCCTGGATGCGGATCTGCCAGTTGTCGATGCGCGAGTCGACGATCTCGAAGCACGGCGCCACCGCCGCGCTGGCGGCCAGCACGTCTTCGGCGCTGATGCCCGGGCCCTTGAGGTCCTCGCCGAGGATGAAGGCGATCTCGCCCTCGGCCCGTGGCTGGATCAACTGGTAGCGGGCGAAGCTGACTTCGCTGGCGTCTTCGACCTGCATGGCATCGGTAAGAAAGCCGAAGTCCGGCTGGTGAACATCGAGCATCTGCTGCACGGCGCGACTGGTGACGCCGATCTTCTTGCCGATCACCCGCTCGCCCAGGGCTTCGCGGCGCTGCAGGAAGCGCAGGGAAATGCGGTAGGCCTGGTCCAGGCTGATGGCCGGGTGGCGTTGGGTCAGCGGCGCGAGGGTGGTGCGCCCGCGCAAGGCATTGAACAGTTCATCGCCCAGGGCGGTGATCAGGGAGGCATCCATTGGCGGCTCACTCTGTACGGGGGGAATAAAAAAGCCGGTCCCAAGGGTCCAGGGCACCGGCAAAAGGGGACTGTCAGCCGGGCCAGACGCTGCTGTCGGCACCGCCATCGACGTCGATGATCTTGCCGGTGACCCAGCCCGAGGCGGGGCTGGCCAGGTACAGCGCGGCGGCGGCGATGTCTTCGGGGCTGCCCAGGCACTTGAGCGGTGTATTGGCTTCCATGGCCTGGCGCATGGCGGCGGGCATGACCTTGTTCAGCGCTTCGGTCAGGGTTGGCCCGGGCGCCACGGCGTTGACCCGCACCTGCGGGGCGAAGTCCTGGGCCAGCAGGCGGGTCAGGTGGCTCAGGGCGGCCTTGGCGGTGCCGTAGGCGCTGAAGTGGCGCTGGGCATAGCGGGCGGCCACCGAGCTGATATTGACGATGTTGCCGCCACCGGCCTCGCGCATCAGCGGCACGCACAGCTGGCACAGGGCATAGGTGCTGGAGACGTTGAAGCGCAGGATCTCGTCGAACTGCTCCGGCGGCATCGCCAGGGCATCGTTGGGGCCGCCACCGCCGGCGTTGTTGACCAGGTGGGTGATGCGCCCGAACTGCTCCTGGCTACGGCGTACCAGGGCCTGGCGCTGCTGGCTGTGGTTGACGTCACAGGCCACGGCCAGGGCGCGGCGCCCGAGGCTGCGTACCTCGTCGGCGACGCGTTCGATGTCCTCGGCGCTGCGGGCGCTCAAGACCACATCGGCGCCGGCTTCGGCGTAGGCCAGGGCGATGGCGCGGCCGATGCCGCGGCCACTGCCGGTGACGATGGCGACACTGCCGGGTAGCTGGAAACGTTGCAGGATACTCATGCGGCTGTCCTTTGCTGTGGGTGAGTGGACGCGGGCTGTAGTCGATAGGACGATTGTTTCCCGGCCCCTTGCGGGCCACATCGTCTCAATGGACTACGGGGCTGGCCCTTATCGCAGGCTTCGCCAGCTCCCACAGGAACCCGCTGCACACACCTACTGTGGGAGCCTGCGACGGACACCACACCGCTCTAGTCCGCTTTGACGATGAAGCAAGGCCCGTGCAATCCGATCATCAATCACGGCTCGCGCATTGGCGCTACGAGATTGGGAGAACAAGAAGGATGCACAGCATGCGAGAAAAGACCCAGGAAGAAATCGAACTGCTGGAACGGGCGCGGCGCTTGCTACCGGCACTGCGCGAGCGCTCGGCGCAAGGCGATCGCGAGCTCAAGGTCGCCGACGAGAACATTGCAGCACTTAAATCGGCAGGGCTGCTGCGCGCCCTGCAACCGCGGGCGTTCGGCGGCTATGAAGTGGACCCGCGCACCTTCTTCGAGATCCAGATGATCCTTGCCGAAGGCTGCATGTCCACCGCCTGGGTCTACGGCGTGATGGGCGTGCACCCCTGGCAGCTGGCGCGCTACCCGATCGAGACCCAGCGCGAGGTATGGGGCGAGGATCACGACACCCTGGTGTCGTCCACCTATATGCCCACTGCCAAGGTCACAGTGGTCGAAGGCGGCTACCGGATCAGCGGCCGCTGGGGCTTCTCCAGCGGCAGCGAGCACTGCCAGTGGGTGCTGCTGGGCGGCATCCTGCCGGCCGATGGTGAGCTGGCTGCCGAGCACGGCACCTTCCTGTTGCCACGCAGCGACTACCGCATCGAACGTAACTGGGAGGTGCTCGGCCTGCGTGGTACCGGCAGCCACGATATCGTTGTCGAAGACGCCTTCGTGCCAGCGCACCGGGTCCAGCGCACCAACAACTGGACCCTGGAGGCGACCCCGGGGCGGCTGGTCAACACCAACCCGATTTACGCCATTCCCTTCGCCCAGGTGTTCTCCCGCGCCGTATCGACCTCGGCCATCGGCGCGCTGCAGGGCGCCATCGACCTGTTCCGCGCCAACGCCGCCCAGCATATTGGCAAGCACGGCGCGCGCACCGCGGACGATCCGGCGGCGCAAACCGCAGTGGCCGAAGCCACGCTCACGGTCGACAGTCTCAAGCTGGTGCTGGAACGCAACTACGAGCACCTGATGCAACTGGCCCGCGCCGGCGAGTACCCGGACGTGGAAACCCGCCTGCTGTACCGCTACCAATCGGCCTATGTCACCAACCTCTGCGCCGAGAAGGTCAACGAGCTGCTGCGCTGTATGGCGGCCTCGGGGCTGTACACCAGCAACCCGGTGGCGCGCCTGTTCCGCGACCTGCACCAGGCCCGCGGGCATATCGCCAACAACTACCAGGCCTATGGCCGGGTTCTGGGCGCCGTGCAACTGGGCCTGCCCAACCCCGACCCTTACGTCTGAAGCCTTCGCCCGTCGACCTGCCCGCCCGCCGGGCAGGGGACCCTTGAGAACCGAGCCATGAATGACTTTCTTGCCTTGCGCGTGGCGCGGGTGGTCGAGGAAACGGCCGATGCCCGCTCGCTGATCTTCGATGTGCCCGAGCAGCTGGCCGAGCGTTTCCGCTACCAGCCCGGGCAGTTTTTGACCCTGCGCATTCCGTACGCCGATGACTGGTTGCCGCGCTGCTACTCGTTGTCGAGCACGCCGTTGCTGGACGAACCCCTGCGCGTGACGGTCAAGCGCGTACGCGACGGGCGCGCCTCCAACTGGCTGTGCGGCGAGCTGCAGGAAGGCCAGACCCTGCAGGTGCTGCCGCCGGCCGGGGTGTTCGTGCCGCGCAGCCTGGACGGCGACCTGCTGCTGTTCGGCGGCGGCAGCGGGATCACTCCGGTGCTGTCGATCCTGCGTTCGGCGCTGCTGGCCGGGCAGGGGCGGGTGCTGCTGATCTACGCCAATCGCGATGAGCAGTCGGTGATCTTTCGCGACGAGCTGCGCTTTCTCGCCGAGGCCCATCCCGAGCGCCTGCAGATCGTCCACTGGCTGGATTCGTTGCAGGGCATCCCGTCGGCGGCGCAACTGGCGGCGTTGGCGCAACCCTTTATCGATGCCCAGGCCTTTATCTGCGGGCCGGGGCCGTTCATGGACACCGCCGTCAGCGCCTTGAAAGGCCTGGGCATGCCGGCCGAGCGCGTGCGCGTGGAGCGCTTCGTGTCGTTGCCGGGCGAGAACGACGTGCCGCAGGTCGCCGCCAGCGAGGCTGCGGTTGCCGCCCAACTGGCCGTGCGCCTGGACGGAGCAGACCACCAACTGGCCTGCGACAGCGGCGAAACCCTGCTGGCGGCCATGGAACGCGCCGGCCTCAAGCCGCCCAGCGCCTGCCGGGTCGGCGGTTGCGCCTCGTGCATGTGCACCCTGGAAAGCGGCGCTATCGAACTGCTGATCAACGATGCGCTGGACGCCGACGAACTGGCCGAAGGCTGGATCCTGGCCTGCCAGGCGGTTCCCACCAGTGCGCACCTGCGTATCCGATTCCCTGAGTGATGCCGATGAACGAATTAGCCATGACCATTCCCCGCCTGCTGTTCGACAGCGCCCGGCGCTTTGCCGGGCACACGGCGATCGAAGATGAGGGTGTGTGCACCGACTACGCCGAGCTGCCGGCGCTGGCCCTGACCGTTACCCGCGGCCTGATGGCGCTGGGTGTCCAGCCGGGTGACCGGGTTGCGGTGTGGGCGCCCAATGGCCGGGCGTGGATCATCGCCGCCCTGGGCATCCACTGCGCCGGTGCCGTGCTGGTGCCGATCAACACGCGCATGAAGGGCATGGAGGCCGCCGATGTGCTGGCGCGCAGCGGCTGCCGGGTGCTGTTCGTGCAGCAGCGCTTTCTCGATGTCGATTACCCAGCCTTGCTCCAGGCGCACCGGCCGGACGGCCTTGAGCACCTGGTGGTGTTCGCAAGCGACGGTGCGCTGCAGGCCAGCGACCTGAGCTACGAGCAGTTCGTTGCCGGCGCAGCCACCATCGAAGCCGTCACCGCCGAGCGCCGCGCCCTGGCGGTGCAGCCCGATGCTGTGTGCGACCTGCTGTTCACCTCCGGCACCACCGGCAAGCCCAAGGGCGTGATGAGCGGCCACGGCCAGTGCCTGCGGGCCTTCAGCGAATACGTGCGGGTGATCGGCCTGCTGCCCGAGGATCGCTACCTGATCGTCAACCCGTTCTTCCATGCCTTCGGCTACAAGGCCGGCTGGCTGACCTGCCTGATCGCCGGGGCGACCATCCTGCCCCATGCGGTGTTCGACGCGGAGGCGGTGTTCGAGCGCATCGCCCGCGAGCGCATCAGCGTGCTGCCGGGGGCGCCGACCCTGTACCTGTCGCTGCTGGCCCATCCGCGCCTGGGCGAGACCGACCTGTCGAGCCTGCGCATCGCCGTGACCGGCTCGGCGAGCATTCCGCCGAGCCTGATCGAGCGCATGCGCAACGAACTGGGTTTCAGTTGCGTGACCACCGCCTACGGCCTGACCGAATGCGGAGGCCTGGCGACCCTGTGCGACCCGCAGGATTCGGCCGAGGTCATTGCCGGCACCAGTGGCCGACCGCTGGCCGGCACCGAGGTAAGCATCCGCGACCCGCACAACCAGGCGCTGGCCAGTGGGCAGACCGGGGAAATCTGCTTGCGCGGATTCCATGTGATGCAGGGCTATTTCCAGAATCCCGAGGCCACCGCCGAAGCCATCGACCCGCAGGGCTGGCTGCACACCGGTGACGTCGGCCACCTGGATGCGGCGGGCAACCTGATCATCACCGATCGCCTCAAGGACCTGTTCATCGTCGGCGGCTTCAACTGCTACCCGGCGGAAATCGAAGCCATGCTCATCGCCCACCCGGCCATTGCCCAGGTGGCGGTGGTGGGGATTGCCGATGAGCGCATGGGCGAGGTGGGGTGTGCCTGTGTGGTACTGCGCGAGGGCGCGCAGTTGCAGGAGCAGGAACTGATCGGCTGGAGCCGCGAGCGCATGGCCAACTACAAAGTGCCACGGCAGGTGCGCTTCATGAGCGCGCTGCCGCTGAACCCGTCGGCCAAGGTGGCCAAGAACGAGTTGCGGGCGCTGGTGGCGCAGGGCTGAGGTGGGAGCGGGCTTCTGTGGGAGCGGGCTTGCCCCGCGATGAGGCCAGCACACCTTGCACATCAGGTTGCGGCCGATCGCGGGGCAAGCCCGCTCCTACAGGGGCCGGTTGGCCTAGGCCAAATGGATGATGCCCGTACCGCGGCGCCATTCCACTCTGCACGGGTCATCCACAACAACAAGAAAAGGATCGCTGCATGTCTAGGACCACCATCGCCACTCACGGCGGATTGCTGCTCTCACTCACCGTGGCCTGCGCCCAGGCCCACGCCGGCCCTCGGCTGGAGCTGGGCGAGGACACCACCCTGGATTCGTCGCTGACGGTCAACTACACCGCCTCGATGCGTACCGCCAAACCCGCCCACCAATACCTCAACGACCTCAACAACGACGACGGCACGCGCAACTTCGACCGGGGGGCGCTGGTCACCAACCGCGTCAGCCTGTTCGGCGAACTGCTGCTCAAGCACGACAACCTCGGCGCCGTGCTGCGCGGCAGTCACTTCTACGACGATGTCTACCACGAGCGCAATGACAACGACTCGCCCGACACGGTGAACAAGATCGGCCGCGCCAACGGTTTCAGCGAGGACACCCGGCGCCTGAGCGGCAGCAAGGCGCGCCTGCTCGATGCCTATGTCTACGGCAACTTCGACGTCGCCGACAGCCAGTATCTGTCGGTCAAGGCCGGCCGCCACCTGGTGGCCTGGGGCGAGAGCCTGTTCTGGGCCAACATCAGCCAGGGCCAGGCACCGGTGGATGCCACCAAGTTCAACGTGCCCGGCACCGAGGCCAAGGACGCCTACCTGCCGGTGGGCCAGGTGTCGGCGTCCTGGGCGCTGAACGAGGACCTGGCGCTGGTGGGCTTCTACCAGTACGAGTGGGAAAAGACCCAGCTCAACCCGGTGGGCGACTACTTCGGCAGCGACACCTTCGGCCCTGGCGCCGAGTTCTTTCGCCTGGCCCCCGGGGTGATCGACAGCCTACCCGACACCAGCTTCACCGCCGTCACCTATGCCGGCGACGTCGAGCCCCGCGACAGTGGTCAGTGGGGCCTGGGCGTGCGCTACCGGCTCACCGAGAACACCGAGGTCGGCCTGTTCCACTACCGTTACCACGAGCGGGTCGGCGCGCTGTTCTTCGACTTCAGCGGCCAGACCCAGTACTCCTCGCTCAACCGCGTCGGGCGCTACGCCACGGCCGGTGGCGGCCCGGTGTACCGGGTGGGCTACTTCGACGATGTCGAGCTGACCGGGGTCAGCTTCAGCTCCAAGGTCGGCGACTCGGTGCAGTTCGCCGGCGACTTGAGCTACCGCGACGGCGCCGCGGTGTACCTGGACAACGGCGCTCCGGCCCGGGGCCAGCTGTGGCAGGGCAACCTCAACGGCAGCTATATCCTCGGCCCGAGCCTGCTCGCCCAGCAAACCACCTTCATGGCCGAAGTGGTGCACCAGCGCATCGATGGCGTCGACACCCTGCACATCAGCGGTGGCGGGCCGGGCGTCGACGGCAGCTTCGACAACTTCGAATACAAGACTCAGACCCGCGGCCAGACCCTGCTCGGCATCGGCACCTACATGGACTACCTGGGCATCGCCGACGGCCTGGACCTGACCACCCGCGTGGTCTGGACCCAGAATGTCGACGGCAGTGCCTACCAGGGCCTGGGCCGCGACGAGAAGCGCCTGACCGTCGGTGGCGACTTCAAGTACCTGGGCAACTTCCAGGTCGGCCTGACCTACGTCGCCTACCTCAGCTCACCGGATATCGCCCAGGGCCGTTTGCTGGCCGACCGCGATTACCTGTCGTTCAATGCCAAATACACCTTCTGACCGAAAAGGGCCTGCCATGCACACCTCACCCTTCAGCCCGATCACCATCGGCCCGCTGACCCTGAAGAACCGCTTTATCAAGGCGGCCACCAACGAAGGCATGAGTACCCAGGGCCTGCCGTCGCGGCAACTGGTCAAGTTGCATGCCGACCTTGCCCGCGGCGCGGTGGCCCTGACCACCGTGGCCTACTGCGCGGTCAGTCGCGACGGCCGCACCTTGCCCAACCAGCTGACCCTGACCCGCGAGGCCCTGCCGCACTTCAAGGCCTTGACCGAGGGCGTGCACCGTGAAGGCGGCCTGGTCAGCGCGCAGATCACCCATGGCGGCTGCTTCACCTTCATGCGCGAGCGCGCCACCCGCTACCCGCTGTCGGCCAGTGGCGGCTTCAACAAGATCGGCATGATGAGCGGCATGTTCTTCAAGCAGGCCATGACCGAGGCCGACATGCGCCAGGTGGTCGAGGACTTCGCCCAGGGTGCGCGCCTGGCTCGCGAGGCCGGCTTCGATGCGGTGGAAATCCACATGGGCCACGGCTACCTGCTCAGCCAGTTCATCTCGCCGATGTACAACAAGCGCCGCGACCACTACGGCGGCAGCCTGGAAAACCGCATGCGCTTTCCGCGCCGGGTGCTGCGCGCAGTGCTCGAAGCGGTAGGAAGCGACCTTGCGGTGATCTGCAAGTACAGCGTCACCGAGGGCGCCCGGGGCGGCAACAGTGCCGAGGACGGGGCGAAGATCGCGCGCATGCTCGAACAGGAGGGCGCCCACCTGCTGGTGCTCAGCGCCGGGATGAACGCCGAGTCGATCACCACCATGTTCGGCTCCTCGTTCCCCAAGGAAAACCGTGTGCAGCAAAAGAACCCGGTGATCGCCCTGGCCATGAAGATCCAGCGCCTGCGCGACCCCAAGGTGGAATTCCGCGAGCTGTACCTGCTGGAACATGCGCGCAAGGTAAGGGCGGCGGTGAAGATGCCCCTGGCCTACCTGGGTGGGGCCAAGAGCCTGGCGAGCATCGAGCAGGTGATGGCCGAAGGCTTCGACCTGGTCGCCATGGGCCGGGTGCTGCTGGCCGAAAAGGACTATGTCAAAAAGCTCGCTACCGGTGCCAGCAAGGACTCGATCTGCACCGCCTGCAACCGCTGCGTGGCGATGATGTACACCCCCGGCGGCACCTCCTGCGTGCTCGGCCAGCCCGGCGATGCCGAGCTCAACCGGCAACCGGCGGCAGCGCCTTAGGCGCTGGCACCGGCAATGCTGTTCAACCGTGGCGCAGGAACTCCAGGCAGCTGCGGTTGAACAGGTCACGGTGCTCGACCTGCACCCAGTGGCCGCAGCGGTTGAGCACGATGAAGCGTGCATTGGCCGCGCCATCGATGATGCGCTGGGCACCGCCGACCGGGTTGAAGTGGTCGTTGCTGCCCCAGAAACCGAGGATCGGGCACTGCAGCTCGCCCAGGCGTGATTCCATGTTCGGCACCAGCATGGTGCTGAACAGGTTCTTCGGTTGCGTCACCGCCACCGCCACCCGCTCCAGCAGCAGGCTCTCCGGCAGGATCGAGTCGTCGAACAGTTGCAGGCGCATCATGCTGCGCATCTCTTCAAGGCCGATGGGGCCGGCATTGAACAGGCTGACCATGCGCACGATGCCCTGCATCTGGAAGTAGGTCTCGCGCTCCTCGACGCCGCCCGGGGCCAGCAGGATCAAGCGCTCGGCCCGCGCCGGCTGGCGCAGCGCCAGGCCCAGGGCGATGGCCCCGCCCAGGGAATTGCCCAGCAGCGTGCAGTGCTCGATGTCCAGGGCGTCGAGCAGGGCGATCACGTGGTCGATGAAGAAATCCAGGTGGTACTGCACATCCTCGGGCTTGTCCGAGCGGCCGAAGCCGGGCAGGTCGAGGACGATGTTGCGATAACCCGCCTCGACGAACAGCGGGTAGTTGCCCTTGAAGTTGCTGAAGCCACTGGCGCCCGGGCCGCTGCCATGCAGCCACAGCACCACCGGGCCGCTGCCTTCGTCCAGGTAGTGCAGGCGCAGGCCGCTGGGCGCGGTCAGGTAATGGCCGGTGGGTAGCGGCAGGTCTTCAGGTTGGTTCATGTCGAGTCTCCAGAGTCGGCGAAAAGGGCGCGCACCGACCAGGCCACGGCGTGCCTGAAGGGGCAAGGGCGCCGGGCCTGGCTTGCGCAGGGTCGATCGTCCGTCGCCGGGGCGGCAGTGGCATCGTCCATTCAGACCACGGCGGGGGCGTTAGTCCTATCGGACGATGCTCGCGACGCGGGCCCGGTCTGATCATGACGCTGACCGGCCTGCTGGGATGTCAGCGGGCTTCTACGCACTGCACTGCAGGAGAACGCTATGAAGTTGCTGAACAAAGTCGCCTTTGTCACAGGCGCGGGACAGGGCATGGGCCAGGCCATGGTTCGCCGTTTTGTCGCCGAAGGCGCCAAGGTGGTGGCGGTGGACCTCAACCAGGCGGCGCTGGCCGACAGCCTGGCCGACCTTGCCGACCTCGACGACCGGGTCCTGGCACTGGCCTGCAACGTCGCCGACGCAGCCTCGGTGGCCGATGCCATGGGCCAGGTCGAAGCCCGCTTCGGCGGCCTCGACATCCTGGTCAACAACGCCGGCGTCGGCGCTTTCGACAGCTTCCTCGACACCCCGGACGAGAGCTGGGCGCGGGTACTGGGGGTGAACCTGGGTGGCACCTTCCTGTGCTGTCGCGAAGGTGCCCGGTTGATGGTCAAGGGCGGGCGCAAGGGGGCGATCATCAACCTCTCCAGCACCGCCGCACTGACCGGCGAAGGCCCCAGCCACTACTGCGCCTCGAAAGCCGGGGTCATGGGCCTGACCCGTTCCATCGCCCGCGAGCTGGCGCCGTCGGGCATCCGCGTCAACAGCCTGGTACCGGGCCCGACCAACACGCCGATGATGGCCGGCGTTGCCGAGGAACACATGCAGGCAATGCTCAAGAACGTGCCGCTGGGGCGCCTGTGCGAGACCGACGAAATCGCCGGGGTGGCGGTGTTCCTGGCCGGCGACGATGCCAGCTTCATCACCGGCCAGAACATTGCAGTCAACGGCGGCATGGCCTTTATCTGAGGGAAAATCGATGAGCAAGCGACTACAGGACAAGATCGCCTTTATCACCGGTGCCGGCTCCGGCATCGGCCAGGCCACGGCCCTGCGCTTTGCCCAGGAGGGCGCCACCGTGGTGCTCTGCGGGCGGCGAGCAGAGCCCCTTGAGCAGGTGCTGGAGCAGATTCGCGCGGCAGGCGGGCAGGGCGATATCGCCGTGGCCGACGTCAGTGACGAGCAGGCCTATGTCGGCGCGCTGGAAGCGGCGGCCAAACGCCACGGGCGCCTGGATATCCTGGTCAACAACGCCATGGCCTACACCTGGGGCGGCATCGACAGCCTGTCCACCGCCGACTGGCACGCCAACTTCAGCACCACGGTCGATGGCACTTTCTGGGGCACCCGCACGGCCATGCGCCTGATGAAGGACCAGGGCGGCGGCGCCATCGTCAACATCGCCTCGATCTGCGGCCTGTTCGGCACCGCCTGGATGGCCGGCTACTCGGCGGCCAAGGCGGCGGTGATCAACTTCAGCCGGGCGGTGGCCAGCGAGGGCGCTGCGCACAACATCCGCTGCAACGTGGTGATCCCGGGCGTGGTCGATACCCCGGCCACCGCCGGCATGCTCAATGATGCCAAGACCCGCGCCAATACCGAGAAGGTCATCCCGATGAAACGGGTGGGCCTGCCGCTGGAGCTGGCCAACGCGATCCTGTTCCTGGCCAGCGACGAAGCCTCCTATGTCACTGGCGCGAGCCTGGCGGTGGATGGCGGGCGCAGCTCCGACCTGTACACGGTGCTGGAATGATGGACATGGACGCGACTTCACTGCAGGCGCGGATCGAGCGCCTGGAATCCCTGGATGCGATCCGCCAGCTGGCCGGCAAGTACGCCCTGGCCCTGGACATGCGCGACATGGATGCCATGGCCAACTGCTTCGTCCCGGACGTCAAGGTTGGCCGCGACAAACAGGGGCGGGCGCATTTCAAGGCCTGGCTGGATGAAACCATGCGCCGCCAGTTCCATGGCACCTCGCATCACCTGGGCCAGCACATCATCGAGTTCATCGATGCCGACCATGCCACCGGCGTGGTCTATTCGAAGAACGAGCATGAGACCGGGGCTGAATGGGTGATCATGCAGATGCTGTACTGGGACGACTATGAGCGGGTTGACGGGCGCTGGTGCTTTCGCCGGCGGCTGCCGTGCTACTGGTACGCCAGCGACCTCAACAAACCACCGATTGGCGGCATGAAAATGCGCTGGCCGGGGCGTGAGCCCTATGCCGGGAGTTTTCATGAGCTGTTTCCGTCGTGGGATGCGTTCTGGGCGCAACGACCGGACAAGGACGCCTTGCCACAGATTGCCGAACCGGCGCCACTGGAGCAGTTCCTGGTGACCATGCGGCGGGGGGCGGGGGAGCCGAAGATCCGCGTTCGGTAGCTGACGGGTTTAGCGGCCGCTTCGCGGCCGATCGCAGGCTTCGCCAGCTCCCACAGTGGTCCCCGGTATGTCCCGGTCGCTGTGGGAGCTGGCGAAGCCTGCGATGGGCTGCACAGCAGCCCCCAGGCGGCGGGGAACATTGTAGGAGCTGGCGAAGCCTGCGATGGGCTGCACAGCAGCCCCCAGGCGACGGGGAACACTGTGGGAGCTGGCGAAGCCTGCGATGGGCTGCACAGCAGCCCCCAGGCGACGGGGAACATTGTAGGAGCTGGCGAAGCCTGCGATGGGCTGCACAGCAGCCCACAGGCGACGGGGAACACTGTGGGAGCTGGCGAAGCCTGCGATGGGCAGCACAGCAGCCCCCAGGCGACGGGGAACACTGTGGGAGCTGGCGAAGCCTGCGATGGGCTGCACAGCAGCCCAAGGCGGCAGGGAACACTGTGGGAGCTGGCGAAGCCTGCGATGGGCTGCACAGCAGCCCAAGGTGGCAGGGAACACTGTGGGAGCTGGCGAAGCCTGCGATGGGCTGCACAGCAGCCCTAGGCGACGGGGAACATTGTGGGAGCTGGCGAAGCCTGCGATGGGCTGCAGAGCAGCCCCAGGCTCAGGCCCGCGCCTCCCGCGGCATGCCCAAGGCCCGCTCGGCAATGATGTTGCGCTGGATCTCGTTGCTGCCGCCATACAGGGTATCGGCCCGGCTGAACAAAAACAGCGCCTGCAACCGGCTCAGCTGATACGACCCACCCTCCAGCACCTCAGCCTCATCCCCCAGCACATCCATCGCCAGCTTGCCCAGTTCGGCATGCCAGGTCGACCAGGCCAGCTTGTAGATCATCGCCTCGCGCCGCAGGCTGCCGTCTTGGGGCCCGGAGAGCATGCGCAGGGAGTTGTAGCGCAGTACTTTCAGCCCCGCCCAGGCCTGGGCGATGCGCTGGCGCAGCAGCGGATCACGGGCCGCACCATTGCGCCGGGCCACAGCAATGACTTCTTCCAGTTCATTGTGAAACTGCATCTGCTGCCCCAGCGTCGAGGCGCCGCGTTCGAAGCCCAGCAGGGCCATGGCGATCTTCCAGCCTTCGCCCGGCGCTCCGATCATGTTGTCCACCGCCGTGCGCGCCTGGTCGAAGAACACTTCGTTGAACTCGCTGGTGCCGGTCATCTGCTGGATCGGCTGTACGCGGATCTGCGCCTGGTCCATCGGCACCAGCAAAAAGGACAGCCCATGATGCCCACGGCTACCGGGTTCGGTACGGGCCAGCACGAAGCACCAGTCGGACTCGTGAGCCAGGGAGGTCCACACTTTCTGCCCGCTGATCAGCCAGTGCTCGCCGCTGTCGTCCAGGCGCGCGCGGGTCTGCACGTTGGCAAGATCGGAGCCGGCGCCAGGCTCGGAATAGCCCTGGCACCAGAACTGCGTGCCGGCAAGGATGCCCGGCAGGAAACGCTGCTTCTGCGCCGGGCTGCCGAAGGCGGCCAGGGTCGGGCCGACCAGGCCTTCGCCGATATGGCCCATGCGCCCTGGGCCGCCGGCGCGGGCATATTCTTCATGGAAGATCACCTGGCGGGTCAGGCTCAGGCCGCGACCGCCGTCGGCCTCGGACCAGCCCACACCGATCCAGCCACCGGCAGCCAGTTGTCGCTCCCAGGCCTTGCGCTCCCCCGGGAAGCTGTGCTCGTCACCCGGCCCGCCGCGAAAGCGCAGGGGGGCAAACTCACCCTTCAGGTGCTCGGCCAGCCAGTGGGCGACCTCGGCGCGGAAGGCTTCATCTTCAGCGCTGAATCCAATCTTCATAGCGATTCTCCAAAGAGCTGCGCCGCCAGGCGTTCGCGGTGCAGGGCAGGGCTGCCGAGCAACTGCTCGCTGGCGCGGGCGCGTTTGAAATACAGGTGCGGGTCGTATTCCCAGGTAAAGCCGACCCCGCCATGCAACTGGATCGACTCGGCAGCGGCATTGAAGAAGGCTTCGCTGGCATGAATTTGCGCGGTGGCGGCGGCTTCGGCGAGCTCGCCGGCAACCGCTGCATCACCTGCCGGGTCGAGGCGCTCCTGGGCCACGCAGGCCGCGTACCAGGCGGCCGAGCGGGCGCATTCCAGTTGCAGCATGAGGTCGGCGCAGCGGTGCTTGATCGCCTGGAAGCTGGAGATGGCACGCCCGAACTGACGGCGTTCGGCGGTGTAGGCCAGGGTCAGGTCCAGGGCCTGCTGCGCGCCGCCGACCTGCTCGGCGGCAAGGCCAATGGCGGCGATGTGCAGCACATCGCGCAGCAGCGGCCAGCCCTGGCCGGCCTCGCTGAGCAGCTGCGCAGGCGTTACCTGCACATCCTGCAACTCGATGCGGGCCAGGCGGCGGGTCTGGTCGAGGGTCGGCAGGGCCGTGCGGACCACCCCGGCACTGTCAGCGGGCAGGGCGAACAGGCTGATGCCGGCCTCGCCCTGGCTACCCGGCGTCCGCGCGGCAACGATCAGCAGTTGGGCCTGGGCGCCATCGATCACCTGCAGGTAGCTGCCACGCAAGCGATAGCCAGCGTCGCAGGGCTCGGCCTGGGCTTGCACGCTGTCGGCCTCCAGCCCCGCCTGGCTGGCAAAGGCCAGGGTCGCCGTGGCGCCGCTGGCGATCGCGCCGAGCCAGTGGTCCTGCACCGCCGGGTTACTGGCCAGCAGCAAGGCCGGGGTGGCCTGGCAGGTGGTGGCGAACAGCGGCGCGCAGAGCAGGTGGCGACCGCTCTGTTCCAGCAGGATCGCCAGCTCGACAAAGCCCAGCCCCAGCCCGCCGAAACGCTCGGGAATCATCAGGGCCGGCCAGCACAGCTCATCGCTGATCCGTTGCCACAGCGCCAGGTCATGGCCGTCGGTGCGGGCCATGGCGGTGCGCACGGCGTGGCTGTCGCTGGCCTGGGCGAGGAAGCGCGCGGCGCTGTCCTGGATCATCAGTTGTTCTTCGTTGAATGCGAACTCCATAGGTGTCGGACCCGGTTACGGCGGATGAAGACCCGAGTCTAGGAGCGCCGCCGTCTGCCCTGAATCATTGAAACGGACTAGTCCGGCGACGGCCCGGCAGAGGGCCCCTGCGTAGTCTCAACGGACGATGAGGGCCAGCCCCGCGCTTCGCACAATGGCCGCCAGTACCGAATTTGCCAGTCAGGAGCAGCGGCATGATCGAGATTCGCGGTTTGAGCTATTTCGTCGCCCAGTGCGAGAACCTCAGCCAGTGGCAGCGCTACGCCGAGGACGTGCTCGGCATGCCGGTGCAGCCGGCGCCACAGGGCGGGCTGTACGTGAAGATGGACGAGCGTCCGTTTCGCATGCTGATCGTCGAAGGCAGTGAGCCGCGCTACCTGGCCTCGGGCTGGGAACTGGCTTCGCAGCAGGCCTTCGACGCGGCCCTGGCGCACCTGGATGCCTTGGGCATCGAATGGCAGCGCGGCAGCAGCGAACAGATCGAGCAGCGCGGCGTGCAGGCCCTGGTCAGCCTCACGGACCCGTCGGGCAACTGCCACGAACTGAGCTGGGGTCACCGTTCCGACTGCCTGCCGTTCGTCTCGCCCCAGGGCGTGCCGCGCTTCGTCACTGGCGACATGGGCCTGGGTCACACCGTGCTGCCGGCGCCGAACTTCGACGCCACCCTGGCGTTCGCCAAGGAGGTGCTGGGCTTCGAGCTGTCGGACATCTTCAACTTCCGCCCCGACCCTGCCGCGTCAGCGGTGCGCATCCACTTCCTGCATTGTCGCAATGCCCGCCACCACAGCCTGGCCCTGGCCGAGTACCCGGTGCCGTCGGGCTGCGTGCACGTGATGGTCGAGGTCGACTCGATGACCGAAGTCGGCCGCGCCCATGACCGCCTCAAGGCTGCGGATGTGCGCCTGTCGGCGACCCTGGGCCAGCACCTGAACGACCGCATGACCAGCTTCTACATGAAAACCCCTTCGGCCTTCGACCTGGAGTACGGCTTCGGCGGCCTGCAGGTCGACTGGGCCGAGCACTCGGCCTTCGAATTCACCCGCGTGAGCATCTGGGGGCACGACTTCTCGGTCGGCCAACCGTAAAGGAACCTGCACATGAACAAACAACTGACGGCGGCCGATGCGGTCGCACAACTGCGCGATGGCATGACCATCGGTTTCGGTGGCTGGGGGCCGCGACGCAAGCCCATGGCGATCGTCCGCGAGATCCTCCGCTCATCGGTCAAGGACCTGACCGTGGTCGCCTATGGCGGCCCGGAAGTGGGCATGCTCTGCGCCGCCGGCAAGGTGCGCAAGCTGATCTTCGGTTTCGTCACCCTCGACGCCATTCCGCTCGAACCCTACTACCGCAAGGCCCGGGAAGCGGGCGAGCTGGAGCTGCTGGAACTGGACGAAGGCATGTTCCAGTGGGGCCTGCGCGCCGCCGGCATGCGCCTGCCGTTCCTGCCCACCCGCTGCGGCCTGGCCACCGATGTGACGGCGCTGAACCCGGCACTCAAGACCGTGGCCTCGCCCTACGCCGACGGCGAGGTGCTGCTGGCCATGCCGGCGCTGGAACTGGACGTGGCTTTCCTTCACGTCAACGTCGCCGACCGCCTGGGCAACTGCCTGGTCACCGGTCCCGACCCGTATTTCGACCACCTGTTCGCCCGCGCCGCGCAGCAGTGCTTCGTCTCTTGTGAGCGCCTGGAAGAGCGCCTGGAGCTGGACGCCGAGCAGGCGCGCGGCAACACCTTCGAGCGTTACCTGGTGACCGGTGTGGTGCATGCACCGCTGGGCGCCCACCCGACCTCCTGCCCGTCGGCCTACGGCTGGGACCTGCAACACCTGAAGGCCTATGTCGCCAGCAGCCAGCAGGAGCAGGGCTGGGAGCAGTACGTCAGCACCTACCTGGCCGGCGGCGAGCAGGCCTATCAAGACGCCAATGGCGGCGCCGCACGCATGGGCGCCTTGCCCCTGCCCGTGTTCTGAGGAGGATGAAAAATGTCTGCAACCCGTGAGTTCACCCTCGCCGAACTGATGATCGTCGCCGCTTCCGAAGCCTGGCGTGGCGACGGTGAAGTGATTGCCTCGGGCCTGGGGGTGATCCCGCGCCTGGGCGCGAGCCTGGCCAAACTGACCCATAGCCCGCAACTGCTGATGACCGACAGCGAGGCCTTCCTGGTCGAAGAGCCGGTGCCCTTGGGGCCAAGGGGCGATTACCAGCCGCGCTACTCGGGCTACATGTCCTTCGAGCGGGTCTTCGAATGCGTGTGGGGCGGGCGCCGTCACGCCATGATCGGCCCGACCCAGATCGACCGCTGGGGTCAGACCAACCTGTCGTGCATCGGTGATTACCAGAAACCCAAGAGCGCGATCCTCGGGGTGCGCGGCCTGCCGGGCAACAGCATCAACCACCTCAACTCGTTCTTCGTGCCCAACCACAACACCCGGGTGTTCGTTGAAGGCGAAGTGGACATGGTCTCCGGCGTCGGCTTCAAGGCCGAGCGCTGGCCTGACGGCGTGCGCCGCGACCTGATGGACATCCGCCGGGTGGTCACCGACCTCTGCACCCTGGATTTCGACGGCCCGCAGCGCGCCGCCCAGGTGCGCACCCTGCACCCGGGGGTGAGCTTCGACGAGGTCCAGGACAAGACCGGCTTCCCGCTACTCAAGTCGCCGCTGCTGCAGGAAACCGCGCCCCCCAGCGCCGAGCAGCTGGCGCTGATCCGCCGCCTCGACCCCCACGACTACCGCGCCGCCGCGATCAAGGGCAACCCGCCCGGCATCCGCAGCGTCTGACCCAAGGAGCGCCAACATGCACAGCAGCGACAGTTCGTTCGTGGTCCGCGAGGACCGTGCGGTCTACGAGACCGAGGCGCCGGTGCTCTACAGCGTGGCCGAGCACATCGCCACGCTGACGCTGAACCGGCCGACCTATAACAACGCGCAGAACTCGCAGATGACCTATGCCCTGGATGCCGCGCTGCGCCGGGCGGTGGACGACGACCAGGTCAAGGTCATCGTCCTGCGCGGGGCCGGCAAGCACTTTTCCGCCGGGCACGACATCGGCACCCCGGGGCGCGATATCGACAAGCCGTTCGAGCGCGCGCACCTGTGGTGGGACCACACCAACAAGCCTGGCGGCGAACAGCTGTATGCCCGCGAGCAGGAGGTGTACCTGGGCATGTGCCGGCGCTGGCGCGAGCTGCCCAAGCCGACCATCGCCATGGTCCACGGCGCCTGCATCGCCGGCGGGCTGATGCTGGCCTGGGTCTGTGACCTGATCGTCGCCAGCGACGATGCCTTCTTCCAGGACCCGGTGGTGCGCATGGGCATTCCCGGGGTGGAGTACTTCGCCCACCCCTACGAGCTCAACCCGCGCATCGCCAAGGAGTTCCTGTTTGCCGGCGAGCGCATGAGCGCGGCCCGCGCCTATGAGCTGGGCATGGTCAACCGTGTGCTGCCGGCCGCCGAGCTTGAGCAGACAACCTACGCGCTGGCGGCCAACATCGCCCGTCAGCCGCGCATGGGCCTGGCCCTGACCAAGCAGGCGATCAACCATGTCGAGGACCTGCAGGGCAAGCGCGCGGCCATGGACGCGGCGTTCGCCTGGCACCACTTCGCCCATGCCCACAATGAGCTGCTGTCGGGCGACAAGCTCGGCGGTTTCGATGCCAAGGGCATGGCCAAGGCCAACCGCCAGGAGCAGTCGACATGAGCGCCTGGCTCAATACCCCGCTGACCGAGGCCCTGGGCTGCCGCTACCCGATCGTGCAGACGGCCATGGGCTGGGTTGCCGACGCCAACCTGGTGATCGCCACCACCCAGGCCGGCGGCTTCGGTTTCCTGGCCGGGGCGACCATCGCCGGCAAGGACCTGGAAGGCGAGATCCGCAAGGTCATCGACGCCACCGGCGCCAGCAACTTCGGCCTGAATTTCCATATGTTCCAGGACAACGCCGCGCAGTGCGTTGACTTGGCCATTCGTTACCGGCTGCGCGCGGTGAGCTACGGACGCGGCCCGGATGCGCAGACCATCGCCCGCTTCAAGGCCGCCAAGGTGCTGTGCATCCCCACGGTGGGCGCGGTCAAGCATGCGCTCAAGGCCCAGGCCCTGGGCGCCGACCTGATCACCATCCAGGGCGGCGAGGGCGGTGGCCATACCGGTGGCGTGCCCAGCTCGATCCTCTTGCCCCAGGTGCTGGACGCGGTCAGCGTGCCGGTGATCGCCGCCGGCGGTTTTGCCACCGGCCGTGGCCTGGCCTCGGCGCTGGCCGCAGGCGCCAGCGGCATCGCCATGGGCACGCGCTTTTTGATGACCCGCGAATCACCGACCCCGGCGGCGACCCTGGCGCACTACCTGAAGGTCAGCGACCCGCAGCAGGTGCGGGTGACCACGGCGGTGGACGGCATGCGCCACCGGATGATCGAGAACCCCTTCATCAACCGCCTGGAGCAGGCCGGGCCGTTCGGCCGCCTGCGCATCGCCCTGGGCAGCGCCTGGCAGTGGAAGCAGCACACCGGCATGAGCCTGGGGCACATGCTCGGGGTGTTCCTGCGCGGCCTGCGCGAAGACCCGGCGGCGTTGTCCCAGGTAGTGATGGCCGCCAACCAGCCGGTGCTGCTGCAACGCTCGATGGTCGACGGCCTGCCGGACGAGGGCATCCTGCCCAGCGGCCAGGTGGCGGCCGCCATCGATGAACTGCTCAGTTGCCGTGACGTAATCGAAGGCATCGCCGCCGAGGCTGAGCGCTGCCTGGACGCCTTGTCGGCCCGGCGCCAGCCGGGCTGTGACACAACCCCCTCAGTTCGCCTGGCGAACACTGGAGAAGCCCTGTGAATCCGGCCTTTACTACCCAACTCAATGCAGGCATCGCCGAGCTGGTGATCGCCAAGCCACCGGTCAATGCCCTGGACAGCCAGCAATGGCAGGCCCTGGCCGAGCAGATCGAAGCCCTGGGTGCCGACCCGCAGGTGCGGGTCATCGTCATTCGTGCCGAGGGCCGGGGCTTTTGCGCCGGCGTCGACATCAAGGAGCTGGATGCCCACCCCGAGCGCATCGTCGCGGTCAACGCCGGCAACTACGCCACCTTCAAGGCCGTGCACCGCAGCCCCGTGCCGGTGATCGCCGCGGTGCACGGCTACGTGCTGGGCGGCGGCATCGGCATCACCGGCGCCGCCGACATTGTCGTCGCCGCCGAGTGCGCCAGCTTCGCCCTGCCGGAAGTGGACCGTGGCGCCATGGGCGGCGGTGCCCACCTGCAGCGCCTGTTCGGCGTGCAGAAGGTGCGTTACCTGTTCTTCACCGGCGACAGCATCGGTGCCCGCGAGGCCAGCCAGTACGGCTTCATCGAGCGTGTGGTGCCCCGCGAACAGCTACGCGAGACCGCCCTGGAGATCGCCGCGCGCATCGCCAGCAAGAGCCCGCAGATGATCCGCATCGCCAAGGAAGCGCTCAACGGCATCGAAGACGGCAACCTGGAAGACAAGTACCGCTGGGAGCAGGGCTTCACCCTGCAGGCCTACAGCAGCCCGGACTCGGCCGAGACGCGCCGGGCCTTCGTCGAAAAACGCGACGCGAAGTTCTGAGGGATCGCCATGGAACTTACCTACACCCCCGAACAGATCGCCTTTCGCGCCGAAGTGCGCGCCTGGCTCAAGGACAACCTGCCGCGCCAGCCGCTGGCCAGCTATGACACCCGCGAAGGCTTCGAGCAGCACCGGGCCTGGGAGGCGAAGCTGTTCGACAGCCGCCTGTCGATGGTGATGTGGCCGGCCGCACTCGGTGGGCGCGGTTGCGGCCTGATCGAGTGGCTGATCTTCGAAGAGGAATACTACGGTGCCGGCGCGCCGATGCGGGTCAACCAGAACGGCCAGCTGTTGCTCGGCCCGACCCTGATGGAATTCGGCACCGAGCAGCAGAAGCAGCGCTTTTTGCCGCGCATGGCCGCCAGCCTGGACATGTGGGCCCAGGGCTGGTCGGAGCCCAATGCCGGCTCCGACATGGCGGCGATCACCAGCAAGGCGGTGCTCGAAGGCGACCACTATGTACTCAACGGGCAGAAGACCTGGTCGACCCGGGCGATCTTCGCCGACTGGCTGTTCGGCCTGTTCCGCAGTGAGCCGGGCTCCAGCCGCCACCACGGCCTGTCGTTTCTGATGGTGCCGTTGGACGCGCCCGGGGTGAGCATTCGCCCGATCAAGGCGCTCAACGGCAAGGACGCCTTTGCCGAAGTGTTCTTCGACGACGTGCGGGTGCCAGTGGACAACCGCATCGGCGCCCAGGGCGAGGGCTGGCATGTGGCGATGGCCACCGCCGGATTCGAGCGCGGCCTGTTGCTGCGCTCGCCGGCGCGCTTCCAGTACACCGCACGCAAGCTGGTGGAGCTGTACCTGGCGCACCAGGCCAGTGCCGACCGCGACCCGGGCCTGCGCGATGCCGTGCAGGATTGCTGGATGGGCGCCGAAGCCTACGCCCTGTCGGCCTACCACACGGTGGGGCGGCTGAGCCGCGGCGCGCAGATCGGCGCCGAATCGAGCATCAACAAGATCATCTGGTCGGAGCTGGACCTGAAGATGCACGACACCGCCATGCGCCTGCTCGGCGCCCGTGGCGAGCTGCTGGCCGGGGCTCCTGCGGCGGGCGATGCCGCCGGTTGGCTGGAGGGCTTTTTGTTCGCCCAGTCCGGGCCGATCTACGCCGGCACCAACGAAATCCAGCGCAACATCATTGCCGAGCGGATGCTCGGTTTGCCGAAGTAGGAGCGGGCCATGGACTTCACCTTTAGCGATGACCAGCTGAGCTTTCGCGAAGCCATCAGTCGGTTTCTGATGACCGAAGCGGCCCCGGAGATGCTCCGGGAAATCTGGGACACCGACGCCGGGCGCTCCCCGGACCTGCGCAACAAGATCGCCGCCCAGGGCCTGACCGCCTTGTCGGTGCCCGAGGCCGAAGGCGGCCTGGGCATGGACGATGTGGCCTGGGCGCTGATGACCCAGGAGCTGGGCTACTACGCCATTCCCGACTCGCTGGCCGATACCGCCTATGTCGCCGCCGGGCTGCTGGCCGGCCTGCCGGCCGAGCATCCGGCCCGTGCCCGGCTGTTGCCGCGCATTGCCGACGGCAGTGTGCGCCTGGCCATCGGCCACCCGGTCAACCCGCTGGTCAGCGACGCCCAGCTGGCCGAAGTGCTGATTCTGCTCGACGGCGACGCCGTGCACGCGGTGCCGCGTGCCGAAGTCGACGTCGAGGCCAACCCCAGCATCGACGCCTCGCGCCGCCTGGGCCGGGTCAGCTGGCAGGCCACTTCGGCGACCCTGCTGATCGATGGCGAACAGGGGCGGGCGCTGCAGGCGCAGTTGCTCGATCGGGGCGCGCTGTCGGTGGCCGGGCAGTTGCTGGGCCTGGCCCAGCGCATGCTCGATCTGTCGGTGGACTACGTGGCCCAGCGCAAGCAGTTCGGCAAGCCGATCGGCAGCTTCCAGGCGGTCAAGCACCACCTGGCCGACGTCGCCCGGCAGATCGAACAGGCCAAGCCTGTGCTGTACCGCGCCGCCCATGGCCTGGCCCGGGGCGATGCCAGCGCCGGGCGCTGGGTGTCCCAGGCGCGCCTGGCCTGCTGCGAAGCCAGCTGGCTGGCGGCGCGCAAGGGTATCCAGGTGCATGGCGCCATGGGTTACACCTGGGAGGTCGACCTGCAGATGTTCATGAAGCGCGCCTGGTCGCTGGACGCGGCCTGGGGCGACCGCGGTTTTCATAAATCCCGTGTCGGCGACTACCTGTTCGCCGCTGGCGCCCGGCTCGGCCCGGGCCATACCTTCGAGGACTGATCCATGCCAGAGGCCTATATCATCGACGCCCTGCGCAGCCCCACCGGCAAGCGCAAGGGCGCGCTGTCCGAGGTTCACGCCATCGACCTGGGCGCCCATGTGCTCAAGGCGCTGGTGCAACGCAACGCCATTCCTGCCGAAGACTACGACGATGTGATCTTCGGCTGCGTCGACACCATCGGCGCCCAGGCCGGCGACATCGCCCGCACCAGCTGGCTGGCCGCCGGCCTGCCGCTGTGTGTGCCGGGTACCACCGTGGATCGCCAGTGCGGCTCGTCGCAACAGGCGCTGCACTTTGCCGCCCAGGCGGTGATGAGCGGCACCCAGGATGTGGTGGCGGTGGGCGGCGTGCAGACCATGACGCGGATCCCGATCAGCTCGGCGATGCTTGCCGGCCAGCCCCTGGGCTTTGTCGACCCGTTCAGTGGCAGCGTCGGCTGGCGCGCACGCTTTGGCCAGCAGCCGGTTAACCAGTTCTATGCCGCCCAGCGCATCGCCGAACACTGGCAACTGAGCCGCGAGCAGATGGAAGCCTTCGCCCTGCAAAGCCACCAGCGCGCCCTGGAAGCGATGGCCAGCGGACGCTTCGACCGCGAGATCGTGCCCTACCAGCAGCTGCGCGTGGACGAGACACCGCGCCTGACCACGCTGGAGAAAATGGCCGGGCTGGAGCCGGTGGACCCACAGTACCCGTCGATCACTGCCGCGGTGTCGAGCCAGACCTGCGACGCCTCGGCGGCGCTGCTGGTGGTGTCGGAAGCGGCGCTCAAGCGCTACGACCTGACCCCGCGGGCGCGCATCCATCACCTGACGGTGATGGGCGACGACCCGATCTGGCACCTCACCGCACCTATCGCCGCGACCCGCAAGGCCCTGCAAAAGGCCGGCCTGCGCATGGCCGACATCGACCGGGTGGAGATCAACGAAGCCTTCGCCTCGGTGGTCATGGCCTGGGCCCGGGAGCTGGACTACGACCCGGCGCAGACCAACGTCAACGGCGGCGCCATCGCCCTGGGCCACCCGCTCGGCGCCACTGGCGCGCGGCTGATGACCACGCTGCTCAACGAGCTGGAATGCAGCGGCGGTCGCTACGGCCTGCAGACCATGTGCGAAGGCGGCGGCCAGGCCAACGTCACCATTATCGAACGTCTCTAGACCTCACAGGAGTTTGCCATGCCTATCTGTAACGGACGCACCGTCATCATCACCGGCGCCGGTGGCGGCCTGGGCCGCGCCTATGCCCTGGCGTTCGCCGCCGAAGGGGCCAATGTCGTGGTCAACGATATCCGCGCCGAAGCAGCCCGCGATGTGGTCGGGCAGATCCACGCGAGCGGCGGCCAGGCTATTGCCAACAGCGACGACATCACCACCCTGGACAGCGCCGGGCGCATTGTCGATGCCGCCCTGGCGGCGTTCGGCGAGGTGCATGTGCTGGTCAACAATGCCGGCATCCTGCGCGACCGCTTGTTCCTGAGCCTGAGCGAAGACGACTGGGACGCGGTGATGCGCGTGCACCTCAAGGGCCATTACTGCCTGGCCAACCTGCTGGCGCGGCGCTGGCGCGACCTGGCCAAGGCCGGCACGCCGGTGGCTGGGCGAATCATCAACACCAGCTCCGGCGCCGGCTTGCAGGGCTCGATCGGCCAATCCAACTACTCCGCGGCCAAGGGCGGGATTGCCGCGCTGACCCTGGTGCAGGCGGCGGAGCTGGCCCGCTACGGCATTACCGCCAACGCCCTGGCGCCGGCGGCGCGCACGGCCATGACCGAAAGCGCCATGCCGGAACTGGTGAAAAAGCCCGAGGACGGCAGCTTCGATGCCTGGGCCCCGGAGAACGTCGCACCGCTGGTGGTGTGGCTGGGCAGCGAGCAGTCCGGGCATGTGACCGGGCAGGTGTTCGAGAGCCAGGGCGGGCGTATTTCCCTGGGGGATGGCTGGCGTACCGGCACGACCCGTGACAAGGGGGCCTTGTGGCGGGTGGAAGAGGTGGGGGCGGCGGTGGGCGAGATCCTGGCCGAGGCGCCGAAGGCGCAGAAGGTGTGGGGGAGCTGAGGTTTCCTCGTTGGACGTGGCCGATCGCAGCCTGTCGGCAGCTCCCACAGAGACTCATGCAAACCCATGACGACTGTGGGAGCTGGCGAAGCCTGCGATCGACTGCGCAGCAGTCGCAATCGGGGCGCCGCGGTTGGTCGGGTGTTCGGTGGTGTCAGGCTTTGCGGCCGCTTCGCGCCCGATCGCAGCCTGTCGGCAGCTCCCACAGATACTCCAACCAAACCATGAAAGCTGTGGGAGCTGGCGAAGCCTGCGATCGCTTCATACCCCGTTTTGACGATGTCCCCATCCAGGCGAGTCTTTATACCTGACAGCGTATTGATTCCCTGGAGATTATCGCTGTGAAACAAGCTCCCCCCTACGTGCCCGGCCACCAGTTGCTGGCCGGCAAATCCGTGCTGATCACCGCCGCCGCCGGCGCCGGGATCGGTTACGCGGCCGCCCGGCGCAGCGCCGAGGAAGGCTGCCGGGCCCTGATGATTTCCGATGTGCACCCACGCCGGCTGGAAGAAGCGGTCGAGCGCCTGAAAGCCGAAACCGGCCTGCAGGCAGTCTACGGCCAGCTCTGCGACGTCACCTGCGAAGAACAGGTGCAGGCCCTGGTCGCCAGCGCCGAAAGCGCCCTGGGCGGCGTCGATGTGCTGATCAACAACGCAGGCCTGGGCGGGCAGAAAACCCTGGTGGAGATGACCGACCAGGAATGGCTGAAGGTGATCGACGTGACCCTCACCGGCACCTTCCGCATGACCCGCGCCATGCTCCCGGCCATGCAGCAACGCGGCGCCGGGGTGATCGTCAACAACGCTTCGGTGCTCGGCTGGCGGGCGCAGAAGGAGCAGGCCCATTACGCCGCTGCCAAGGCCGGGGTCATGGCCCTGACCCGTTGCAGCGGCCTGGAAGCCGCCGAGTTCGGTGTGCGCATCAACGCTGTGGCGCCGTCCATCGCCCTGCACGATTTTCTCAAGAAGGCCTCCAGCGAAGAGCTGCTGGCAAGCCTGGCCAACCGCGAAGCCTTCGGCCGCGCCGCCGAAGTCTGGGAAGTGGCCAACGTGATGATGTTCCTGGCCAGCGACTACGCCTCCTATATGGTCGGCGAAGTGCTGTCGGTCAGTTCGCAACAGGCCTGAGGAGCGCCCCATGACTCATGTATTTGCCAGTGCCCAGGCACTGCTCGACGCCCAGGGCATGGACCTGGGCCATACCGACTGGCTGACCATCGAGCAGTCGCGCATCGATCTGTTCGCCGAGGCCACCGGTGACCACCAGTGGATTCATGTCGACCCTGCGCGCGCCGCCAGCGGCCCGTTCGGCGCCTGCATCGCCCACGGCTACCTGACCCAGGCCCTGGCCAACCTGTTCATGCCGCAGTTGATGAGCGTCGACAACCTGGCCATGGGCGTCAACTACGGCTGCGACCGGGTGCGCTTTCCGGCGCCGGTGCGGGTCGGCTCGCGAGTGCGCGGACGCGGCCAAGTGCTGCGCGCCGAAGCCCTCGGCAGCGCCGTGCAGCTGGTGGTGCGCATCAGCGTCGAGATCGAGGGCCAGGAGCGCCCGGGCTGTGTGGTCGACACCATCAGCCGCTACACCTTCAACCCCGTAACCGAGTGAGCCTGTGCATGGACCAGAATGAAGTAGTGATCGTCGCCACCGCCCGGACCGCCCTGGCCAAGTCCTTTCGCGGATCGTTCAACGACACCGAGGCGCCCGTGCTGGGCGGTCACGTGGTGCGCGCCGTGCTCGAGCGCGCCGGCATCGAGGCCGACGCCGTCGAGGATGTGATCATGGGCGCCGCGGTGCAGCAGGGCACCCAGGGCTACAACATCGGCCGCCTGTGCGCCTACACCGCCGGCCTGCCCGACAGCGTGCCGGGCATGGCCCTGGACCGCATGTGCGCCTCGGGGCTGATGAGTATCGGGGTGGCCGCCAAGGGCATCCTCGCCGGTGAGATGAGCGTCGCCATCGGCGGCGGCGTGGAGTCGCTGTCGCTGACCCAGACCAAGCACAAGAACAGCTACCGGGCCCGCTCCGAGGCGGTGCTGGAGGTGATGCCCAGCGCCTATATCCCGATGATCGAAACCGCCGAGATCGTCTCGCGCCGCTACAACATCAGCCGCGCCGCCCAGGACGAGTACAGCCTGCACAGCCAGCAGCGCACGGCCGCGGCCCAGCGTGCCGGGCTGTTCGACGAGGAAATCGTCGGCCTTACCGTCAACAAGCTGTGCCTGGACAAGGAGGGCAAGCCGACCGGGCATGAGTCGGTGTGGGTCGACCGCGACGAATGCAATCGCCCGGGCACTCGCCTGGAGGACCTGGCCGCGCTCAAGCCGGTGTGGAAGGACGGCCAGTGGATCGAGCAGGGCGCATTCGTCACCGCCGGCAACGCCTCGCAGTTCTCCGACGGCGCCGCCGCCTGCCTGCTGATGAGCCGCGCCGAGGCACGCCGCCGCGGCCTGACCCCGCTGGGTATCTACCGCGGCATCGCCGTGGCCGGCTGCGCCCCGGAGGAAATGGGCATCGGCCCGGTGCTGGCGGTGCCCAAGCTGCTCAAGCGCTTCGGTCTGACGGTGGCCGACATTGATCTGTGGGAAATCAACGAAGCCTTCGCCAGCCAGGTGCTGCATTGCCGCGACGCCCTGGGCATCCCGCCCGAGCGCCTGAACGTCAATGGCGGCGCCATCGCCATCGGCCATCCGTTCGGCATGTCCGGGGCGCGCATGGTCGGCCACGCCTTGCTCGAAGGGCGCCGGCGCGGTGCCCGCTATGTGGTGGTGGCCATGTGCATTGGCGGCGGCATGGGCGCGGCAGGGTTGTTCGAGCTGGCCTGACTAGGCCGTTTGGACGATGTAGCGGCGCCGGGGGCGGCTTGATGATCCGGCTGACAATAACAACAGGATCACCGCCCCATGTGCCATTTTCCACGACGTTCATCCCGGAGGTCGCCATGCGCCAGCTGATCGGTTACGCCGTCAGCGGCGTGATCCTGGCGGCCGTGGCCTTCGCCTTCGCCCCGCGTAACCCGGCGCCCCTGGCCGCCACGCAGTTGCAGGTCGACCGCGTGCAGGTCAATGCCTTGCTCGCCAACGGCCCGCAGTTGCTGGCGGCCGGCGAGCGCGGCACCCTGCTGACCAGCCTCGACAGCGGCCGCTCCTGGCAGGCCGCCAGGGTCTCCGCCGAGCGCGAAGCGACCCTGACCGGGCTGATCGCCCTGACCCCGCAGACCCTGGTTGCCGTCGGCCACGATGGCTGGATCCTGCGCTCGGACGACAGTGGCCGCAGCTGGCAGGAAAGCCGCTACGACGCCGAGCTGGGCGAGCCTTTGCTCGGTGTCTGGAGTGGCGACGGCCAGCAGGTGGTGGCCTACGGCAGCTATGGCAAGTACCTGGAATCCAATGATGCCGGCCGTCACTGGCAAGCGCGCGAGCTGCCCGGCGACGGTGCGCACTTCAACGGCATGGACGGCGACCGCCAGGGCCGGCGCATGCTGGTGGGCGAGCAGGGTCTGGTGCTGCGCTCGGACGATGGCGGCCAGCACTGGCAGCAGTTGCCGGCGTTCTACAACGGCTCGCTGTTCGGCGTGGTCAGCCTGTCGGCGTCGCACTGGGTGGCCTACGGCATGCGCGGGCAGGTGTTTCGCAGCGAGGATTTTGGCGACAGTTGGCAGCGTGTCGAGTTGCACAGCAGACAGCCGATCTACGGCCATGCCCGCCTGCCGGGTGACGCCGGGCTGGTGCTGGTGGGGGCCGGCAGCCAGTTGATTCGCCTCGACGCCCGCGGCCAGTTGCAAGACAGCGCCAGGCGCAGCGGCCTGGGCACCCTGACCTCGGCGGTGGCGCTCAATGCCCGGCACCTGCTGGTGGCCGGCGAGCGCGGCGTTTCCCAAGGACCGGACAGCGGCCTGGCCGCCCATGCACAGTGAGCTTGCCATGACTTCCTCTTCCGCTTGGCTGCAACGCGGCGTACAGGGCTGCGCCGACCTGCTGTTCACCCATCGACGCTTCTGGTTGATGCTGTTCCTGCTGCTCAGCCTGGGCCTGGGCTACAGCGCCACCCAGGTGCGCCTGGATCCGGGCTTCAACAAGCAGATCCCGGTGCGCCATGACTACATGCTCAATTTCCTCGACTTCAGCCGGGTGTTCACCGGCGCCAACCGCCTGCTGGTCAATGTGCGCTGGAAGGGCGAGGGCGACATCTATAACCCGCAGTTCCTCGACGTGTTGCAGAAGGTCACCGACGATGTGTTCTTCATCTCCGGGGTCAGCCGCCCCAGCGTGACTTCGCTGTTCACCCCCAATGTGCGCTACGTGGAGATCACCGAAGAGGGTTATGTCGGTGACCTGGTGGTGCCGCCGCAGTACGCCGGCAGCGCCGAGGACCTGGCCAAGGTGCGCAGCAACGCCGCCCGCGCAGGACAGGTCGGCCGCCTGCTGGCCAACGACCAGCGTTCGGCCCTGGTGCGCGCCGACCTGCAGGACACCGACCCCAAGACCGGCCAGCCGGTGTCCTATGTCGAGATCGCCCAGCGCCTGGAGGAGATCCGCGCCCGCTACAACAGCGATGACATCGAAATCAACGTGGTCGGCTTCGCCAAGCTGGTGGGCGATGTGGTCGAGGGGCTGAACACGGTGCTGCTGTTCTTCGCCGTGGCCTTCGTCATCACGGCGCTGTTGCTATGGCTTTATACCCGCTCGCAGGCGTTGACCCTGGTGGCGCTGCTGGTGGCCTTGCTGCCGGTGGTCTGGCTGCTCGGGTTGCTGCCGTTGCTGGGCCTGGGCATCGACCCGATGTCGGTGCTGGTGCCGTTTTTGATCTTTTCCATCGGCGTGTCCCATGCCGTGCAGATGAGCAACGCCTGGCGCCAGGACGTGCTGGCCGGCAGCGATGCCGCCAGTGCTGCGCGCTCGGCGTTCTGCGCGATCTTCATCCCCGGCGCTCTTGCACTGCTGATGAACGCCCTGGGCTTTGCCGTGATCATGCTGATCGACATTCCCATCGTCCATGAACTGGGGGTGACTGCCTGCATCGGTGTGATGCTGATGATCGTCACCAACAAGATGCTGTTGCCACTGATCCTGGCGGGGCTGTCGATGCCGGCCCGGGCTGCCAAGTCGCAGCCGCGTAGCACCCGCCATGCCCTGTGGTGGCGCCTTTCGGCGCTGGCCGAGCCCAAGCCTGCGCTGGCGGTGTTCGCGCTGAGCCTGGTGCTGCTGGCGCTGGGGGTGGTCAAGGCGCGGCAGCTGGAGGTCGGCGATATCGGCGTCGGCGCGCCGGAATTGCGCGCCGACTCGCGCTACAACCAGGACAACCAGCGCATCATCGGCAGCTATTCCATCGGCCTGGATGTGCTGGCGGTGTTCCTGCAGACCCATGCCGGCGACGAGGCCTGCCTCAACCCCCAGGTGATGCGCGCAGTCGAGGCCTTCGACTTCCAGATGCGTGCGGTGGCCGGGGTTCAGTCGGTGCAGAGCGTGGCCGGCATGGGCAAGGAAATGATCGCCGGCAACAACGAAGGCAACCCGCGCTGGTCGGCCATTCCCGGTTCGTCCCGGGGCCTGCAGCAGGGCTCGTTGGCCTACTCGGCGGATTCGGGGCTGGTCACCGAAGGCTGCAAGCGCATGCAGATCCTGGTGTTCCTCAACGATCACGAAGGCGCCACGGTGTTCCATGTGGTCAAGGAAGCCAAGCGCATCATCGCCGGTATCCAGGCGCCGGAGGTCGAGTTCAGGCTGGCCGGCGGCAATGTCGGGGTCATGGCCGCGTCCAACGAGGCGGTCAAGCACGCTGAAGTGATCATGCTCGCCGCGCTGTTCTGTTCGGTGGCGCTGTTCTGCCTGCTGACCTTCCGCTCGCTGCGGGCGGTGCTGTGCATCCTGGTGCCGCTGGGGGTGGTGGCGATCCTGTGCAATGCGCTGATGGCCATGCTGGGTATTGGCCTTAAGGTCGCCACCTTGCCGGTGATGGCCCTGGGGGTCGGGGTGGGGGTCGACTACGGCATCTACCTGTACGAGCGCATCCAGCACGAGATGGCCGCCGGTGCCGGGCTGCGCCAGGCGTTCTACCTGGCCATGTGCCAACGGGGTACGGCGGCGGTGTTCACCGCCCTGACCATGGCGGTCGGGGTCGGCACCTGGGCCTTTGCGCCGCTCAAGCTGCAGGCGGACATGGGCATCCTGCTGGCGTTCATGTTCCTGGTCAACGTGCTGGGGGCGATCTTCCTGCTGCCGGCCCTGGCCGCCTGGTTCAACCAGGGTCGGCCGCTTGTGGGAGCGGGCTTGCCGGTGGGAGCGAGCTTGCCTCGCGATGCGGTTTGAAGAGCAGAGCGTAATCGCGGGGCAAGCCCGCTCCTACCGATTGAACCACCTTGGGGGTGTGTCTATGCAAAGCCGTATGCCGAACTCGCAGGTCCTGGCGCAGATGGGGCTCGACATGGAGGGGTATGAACAGCTGATCGGCGATCTCTACGACGGCGCCCTGGATACCCGGCGCATGGCCGACTGCCTGCGCCAGCTGCAGGGTCTGTTCCAGGCGCATATCGTCACCCTGATCCTGCGCGCGGTGGACGAGCCGTACCTGTCGCCGATGCTGGCGGTGGGCGAGGTGCCGGGGGCCGGCGAGATCCAGCACTATGCCTATTACAGCAAGTCGACCCCGTTCAACCATCTGCCGCTGGACCAGGTGTTCACCATCGACGACCTGATGAGCGAGGAGGAATGGCTCGGTTCCTCCTTCTACCTGCTGTATTGCCAGCCCTACGGCTGCCACCAGATGCTCGGCGCCGATATCGGCATGCCCGATGGCGGCCGCTTGCGCTTTCGCATCAACCGCCGGCGTGACCAGCCGACCTTCTGCGAGGCCGACCGGGCGCTGTGCGCGATGCTGTTGCCGCACCTGCGCCGGGCCTTGCACCTGCATGCGCTGCTTGACCGCAGCCAGTCCCTGGGCAGCCTGTACTTCGAGGCCATCAGTCGGCTGTCGGTGGCGACCATCGTCCTCGATGAGAACGCCAGTGTGCTGCAACTGAACCCGGTGGCCCGGGACATTCTCGACAGCAACGATGGCCTCAAATTGGTGGGCGGGCGCCTGGAGGCGACCTACCCGAGCGACAACCGCGAGCTGTCGCGCCTGGTGCGCGAGGCCTTCCAGCGGGCGCGCCAGGGCGACAACGGCCAGTGCAGCGCCGCCGCCCTGTCGATCTCGCGGCCGTCCGGGCAGGTCAACCTCGGCGTGGTGGTGGAGCTGATCCCGTGCCAGGAGCGGGTCGAGGGCAAGGGCCAGCCCACCGTGGTGGTCTATGTACGCGATGCGGTGGGCAAGTCGCTGGTCAGCAACCTGGCGACCTCGCAGCTGTACAACCTGACGCCGGCGGAAACCGGCCTGGCCCTGGAACTGGCCAACGGCCTGTCGCTGGAGGAAGCCTCCGAGCTGCTCAATATCCGCCGCAACACCGCCCGCGCGCACCTGCGCTCGATCTTCTCCAAGACCGGTGTACGGCGCCAGACGGAGCTTGTGCGCATCCTGCTCAACAGCGTGGTGGCCCTGGGGCCGCCCGGTGCCTTGCCGCCGGCGGTGAAGGCGGCGGGGTAAAAATGCGTTAGTCCGAGCAGACGATGCCTGGCCTTTGTCGCGCTGCCGATACTGGGCCACCGCTATCGGAAACCATGGAGAACAACAATGACCGAGCGTAATTTCTGTGTGCCCAAGGCCCACGCCGACTCTCGCCGCTGGTTGCTGGCCCTGGCCCTGGGCTGCGCCACCGCAGGCCCGCTGCAGGCCGCGCCGGAGGATGTGGCGCGCCTGGGTAGCGAGCTGACCTGCGTCGGCGCCGACAAGCGCGGCAATGCCGACGGCAGCATCCCGCCCTATGCCGGGAAGTGGCTGGGGGTGCCTCCACAGGTGCAGTTCAAGGGCACCGGCCATCATCCGGTCGATCCCTACCCGGACGAGAAGCCGCTGTTCGTGATCACTGCCGCTAACCTGGCGCAGTACGCCGACTACCTGTCCGACGGGCAGAAAGCCCTGTTCAAGCTCTACCCGCAAACCTTCAACATGCCGATCTACCCGACCCACCGGGATTTTCGCTTTGCCGATTCGGTGTGTGAGGCAACCCGCGAGAACGCCAGCCTGGCGCGCCTGGTGGACGACGGCGAAGGTGTGGTGGGCAAGACCGGCGGCACGCCGTTCCCGGTACCGCGCAGCGGCCTGGAACTGCTGAAGAACGCCTCGACCTTCACCCTGCGGGCCTGGACCGAGGAGTACGTTTCCGACAACGCCTACGTGCTCAAGGACGGCAACATCAACTGGGGCCGGGTACATTCGCGCAACCTGGCGCCGGCGCTGCAGCCGGGCAAGATTGGCGAGACCGTGGGCAACTCCTCGTTCTACCTCAACGAAACCCTGCTGCCCCAGCGCGACAAGGGCGAGATCAACACCGGCACCGAGTTCTGGAACGACAAGACCGAGCCGCGCCAGAGCTGGCGCTACGACCCGGGCACGCGGCGGGTGCGGCAGTCGCCGGGCTATGGCTTCGACATGGCCTTCCCGGGCTCCGGCGGCTCGATCACCGTCGATGAGGTGCGCCTGTTCAACGGCTCCGGCCAGCGCTACGACTGGAAGATCGTCGGCAAGCGCGAGATGTTCATCCCCTACAACACCTACCGCCTGCATGCCCCGGAACTCAAATACGCCGAGCTGCTCACCCCGGGCCACATCAATCCCCAGGCCATGCGTTATGAGCGCCACCGCGTGTGGGAGCTGGAAGGCACCCTCAAGCCCGGCTACCGCCACCTGTACGGCAAGCGCAAGTTGTACATCGACGAAGACACCTGGTTCCCGATGCTGGCCGACAACTACGACAACCGTGGCGAGCTGTGGCGCACCTCGATGGTCAACTATTTCTATGCCTACGAAAGCCAGGTGCCCCAGGCCGGAGTCGGCCTGTACCACGACCTCAACGCCGGCAGCTACCTGGCCTTCAACCTGATCAACGAACAGCGCAACGGCTATGTGCTCAACAAGGGTGGCTTCAGCCCGCGCGACTTCGGCCCGGAGGCGGCGCGCCGGGCAGGGCAGTAACGGCGATCTAGTCCATTTGAAGGATGAGCGGCCGGCGACGGCTGCTCAATGATGTCGGGTAGGGGAAGGTGCTGGCGCTCAGCCCTGGCATCGCCCGACCCGGGTTTGCACCAGAGGAAGAACAAGAACATGACGAAACTCGCAGAACTGAGCATCGAAAACACCCAGCGCACCCACCGCTATGCCCGTGGCTGGCACTGCCTGGGTGATGCCGCCGACTACCGTGATGGCAAGCTGCACACCCTGAACATCTTCGGCACCCGCCTGGTGGCCTTCGCCGACAGCCAGGGCAAGATCAGCATTCTCGACGCCTTTTGCCCGCACATGGGTGCCGACCTGTCCCAGGGCACCATCGAGAACGATACCGTGGTCTGCCCCTTCCACCACTGGAAGTACGACACCAGCGGCAAGTGCGTGGAGATTCCGTACTGCAAGCGCATCCCGCCCAAGGCCAAGACCCGCAGCTGGCTGACTTGCGAAGAGAACAAGCTGCTGTTCGTCTGGAACAACCCCGAGGGCCGGCCGCCGAAAGAGGGCGTGATCATTCCGCACCTGGAGGAGATGGACAGCGACGAGTGGATCCATGAGTGGAACATCGACACCATGCTGATCGACACCAACCCGCGGGAGCTGGTCGACAACCTGGTCGATGCCCAGCACTTCGGCCCGGTGCATGGCACGCCGACCAAGTATTTTGCCAACGTCTTCGAAGGCCATATCGGCCGGCAGATCTTCCATGGCGACTCCGAGCGCCTGGGCGGCGACCTGATCGCGCCATCGGCCTACTACGGCCCGGCGACCCACTTCACCCACCTGAGCTCGATGTTCGGCGAGGTGCGGGTGCATGCCATCCTGCTCAACAGCCATGTGCCGGTGACGCCCGACAGCTTCCAGCTGCGTTTCGGCTGCATGGTCAAGCGCGTGCCGGGCTGGAGCGAGGAGCAGAACCGTGAAGTGGCCCAGGCCTATGTCATGGGCAACCGTGCCTCGTTCTACCAGGACGTGGACATCTGGAAGCACAAGATCCGCATCGACAAGCCGGTGCTGGCCGAGAACGACGGGCCGGTGTACCAGCTGCGCGAGTGGTACCAGCAGTTCTTCACCGATGAGGACCTGGTACCGGCGAGCATGGCCGAGCGTCGGGAGATCGTGACCGTCGACGAGCGTTGATTCTTCGCTGTGCAGGGGAGAGGAGTGCTGACAATGAAAATAAAAAGCCTTCGCGCCTATGCTGTACCGCTGTTGTGCCTGGTGATCGTGCTGTACACCGCGCTGACGGCCGTGCCGCAGAAATCCAGGAGCTGTCCGGCCTGCGCGATGCCGAGTTTTCAGGGGTTGCAGGCGTTGCGTTAGGGCGTCTTGGGGCGGGCGACTATCGCAGGCTCCCACAGGAAAAAGGCTATGGCCTGTAGGAGCGGGCTTGCCCCGCGATGCGATGTAACTGACCGATTGCAATCGCGGGGCAAGCCCGCTCCTACAAAAGACAGTTGCTCCCACAGGGATCGGTACAGGCCGAAGACCTGTGGGGGCTCATCGCAACGTAATTTGCGCGTGGCGAGTCAGTGCTGGTGCTTTTTGGCATCGACAATCAAATTTGACAGCGGGCTGCTTGCGCCTCCGTCGAACCAGCTTACGACAAGAACGCCACCGACGATATCCGGCATAGTGAATACGAAGCCCCCCTGGGCGTCTGGTACTACGGTGACCTGTTTAACAGTCTCGTTCATATGGAACTGTAAACCCGTGAGTCCTCTAATATGTGGGCTTCGCACCGTAACTGTAGCGCCGACTTCAGGTCGTGCCGGATCGAAGGTGACGGTCGGGGCATTTTGGGTTGAAGTGCTCATGATGTCTTGATCCTTCTGATTGAGGGTTCCGTTCAACTCGGTCCGGGGAAGATGCACCCCGCCAGGTACCCGTTACCGGGCTGGAACCAATCTATTTCGGATCGCGGAGTGTGGATACTGATAGAAATGTCAGGTCTCCAATGGCCCACTTGTCAGCGGCGTGCATGCTTGACCAGCAACCGCTCAAGCTTCTCCCACAGCTCCGGCGCGGTGCTGAACGCCACGTTGAAGCGCATCCAGCCCGTGGGCCGCGAATCGACCATGAACAGCTGCCCGGGGCCGAGCATGATGCCCTGCTCCAGGGCATCGTCCACCAGCGCCGCACTGTCGGCGATGGCCGGGTGGCGGGTCCACAGGTACATGCCTTCATCACCCTCGACAAAACGCTCGAAGCCCAGTCGGTCAAGGTGCTGGCTAACCTCCTGCTGCGCCTCGGCCAGGCGCTGGCGCAGGCGCTTGAGGTGCTTGCGCCAGCGGCCGTCGGTGATCGCCGCATACACCACCCGCTCCATCACCTGGGAGGTGGTCAGCCCCGAACGCATCTTCAACTGCAGCAGCTGCTGCATCAGCTCGGGGTTGGCCAGCATGAAACCGACCCGCACGTTGGGCGAGATGCTCTTGGAATAGCTACCCACATACACCACCTGCTGCAGGTGGTCGAGGCTGGTCAGGCAGGGCAGCGGCTCGCCGATCATGTCGGCGTACAGGTTGTTCTCCACCAGGCGAAAACCATGCCGGGCCGCCAGTTGCAGCAGGCGATGCAGTTGCGCCAGCGGCGCGCGCGAGCTGGTCGGGCTGTGCAGGTGCGGCTGGGTGAAGAACACCGTCGGGCGGTGGTGTTCGAGCAGCCGTTCGAGCTGGTCCAGGTCATAGCCGTGCGGGGTGCGCGGCACGCCCACCAGGGTCGCGCCGTGGAAACGCAGGATGCTCATCAAGTTGGGGTAGCCGGGATCGTCCACCAGCACCACGTCCCCCGGGCGCACCAGGGTACGCACCGCCAGGTCCAGGGCCTGGCTGGCGCCATGGGTGAGCATCAACTGGGCCGGGTTGGCGACGATGCGCAGGTCCTGTTGCAGGTTCTGCGCGGTGAGGGTGCGCAGTTCCAGCAGGCCCATGGGGTCGCCGTAGCCGCTGAGCTCCAGCACGCTGCTGGCGACCTGACGCATGCCCCGGCGTAGGCCATCCTCGTACATCCAGTCATTGGGCAACCAGCCACAGCCCGGCTTGAACGGCAGCTGGCGGCTTTCGAAGATCTTCTGCAGGTACCACTCGGAGTCGAATGCCGGTTTGTCTGGCACAGGATCGCTGGCCCGGGTTTCGACCACCGCACGATTGACGTAGAACCCCGCGTTGCCCCGGCTGACCAGCAAACCCTGGGCGACCAGGCGGTCGTAGGCCTCGACCACGGTGAAGGTACTGACCGAGTAGGTGGCCGCAAAGGCGCGGATCGAGGGGACCTTGGCGCCGGGCTTGAGAGTCTGGTTCTCGATCAGTTCACGCAGGCCGTTGATGATCTGGTTGACCAGTGGCGGCGCTGCATCGGGTCGTAATTCAAGCATCGGGAAGCTGTGCCTTCAGGGGGTGCGTACCGCCGGGCGCCTGCAGGAGAACGGGGTGTACTGGTCGGGCGGCCTGTACAGTGCAGTGGATTTTACTGTCTGCTGTGCATGGCTCTCTTTGTCAGACATTTTTACATTAGGGGTCTGTTATCGCCAGTTATAAAAAGAATACGAGGTAAGTTACAGATGGACGCAACATCCACATCCACTTCCACAGCCAAGGTGGAGCACGAGAGCAAGCTCAGCGCTTCGCTCAAGTCTCGCCACCTGACCATGATGTCGATCGCCGGGGTCATCGGCGGCGCCTTGTTCGTCGGCTCCGGCAGTGTGATCCACAGCGCCGGCCCCGCCGCCATCCTGGCCTACCTGGCTGGCGGCATCCTGGTGGTGCTGATCATGCGCATGCTCGGTGAAATGGCGACCTCTTCGCCGGACACCGGTTCGTTCTCCACCTACGCCGAGCGCGCCATCGGCCGCTGGGCCGGTTTTACCATCGGCTGGCTGTACTGGTGGTTCTGGGTCATTCTCATGGCCTGGGAAGCCTATGTGGCGGGCAAGATCCTGCATGGCTGGTTCCCTTCGATCAGCGTCAACACCTTCGTCCTGGCCACCACCCTGGTGCTGATCAGCGTCAACTTCTTCAACGTCAAGCACTACGGTGAGTTCGAATTCTGGTTCGCGCTGATCAAGGTGGTGGCGATCATATGCTTCCTTGTGGTCTGTAGCCTGGCGGTGTTCAACCTCTGGTCCGGCAGCGCGGTGCACGGCATCAGCAACCTCACGGCCCAGGGCTTCATGCCCAACGGCATGGAGTCGGTGGTGGTGGCCATGCTCGGGGTGATGTTCGCCTTCCTCGGTGCCGAAATCGTCACCATCGCCGCGGCCGAGTCGAAGAACCCGTCCGAGCAGATCGTCAAGGCCACCAACTCGGTGGTGTGGCGGGTCTGCCTGTTCTATGTCGGTTCGATCTTCCTGATCGTCGCCCTGGTGCCGTGGAACGATCCACTGCTGGGCCAGTCGGGCTACGGCTCCTACCGCCGTACCCTGGAACTGCTGGGCATCCCGGGCGCTGAGTTCGTAATGAACTTCGTGGTCCTGACCTCGGTGAGCAGCTGCCTGATCTCGGCGCACTACACCGCTTCGCGCATGCTGTTCTCCCTGGCCAGCCGTGGCGATGCACCGTCGTTCTTCAAGATCACCCGCGCCGGCAAGGGCGTGCCGGTGTTCGCCATCATCGGCTCCTGCTCGGTGGCGGTGTTCGTCGCGCTGATCAACTTCAGCGAGACCCTGCGTCCGAAAGACGTGCTGGACGTGCTGATGAACACCACCGGCATGATTGCCCTGCTGGTGTACCTGGTGATCGCCTTCTCGCAGCTGAAAATGCGCCGCAAGCTGGAAGCCGAGGGCAAGGAGATCCGCCTGAAGATGTGGCTGTTCCCCTGGCTGACCTACCTGGTGATCGTGTTCATCATTGGCTGCCTGGTGACCATGGCCTTCGTGCCGGACTACCAGGTGCTGGTGATCTCCACCGGTGCGGCGGCGATTGTCGTGGCGCTGATGGGCGCGGTATTGCATGTGCGGGCGGCGAAAAAAGCCCGCGCCTGATACTTGTGGGAGCGGGCTTGCCCCGCGATTGCGATGTGGCTGATACTCCGCAATCGCGGGGCAAGCCCGCTCCTACAGCTGCAAAATTTCCCCTACCAGCCAACTGAGCGCCCGCTCTTGTCCGCGTTGGGCCAGGTAGACCACGTCGGTGTCGAACGCCTCCAGGGCGAACGGCAAGTCGAACAGTTGCAACGGCAACAGGGTGGCAAAGCGCCGGGCCAGTTGCGTTGGCAGCACCACGCACAGATCCGTTTCCGCCACCAGATGCGCCGCCTGCAGGTAGTTGGGCGTGGTGTAGACGATCTGCCGCACCAGACCTTGTTCCCCCAGCCATTGATCGACCATGCCGCGGGTCTGGCCGCCATACACCCACAGGTGGCGCAGGCGCAGGAAGGTATCCAGGTCCAGCCCACCGCTGACCTGCGGATGGTCCTTGCGCAGGGCGATCTGCAGGGTTTCGCTGCGCCAGAGATGGCGCACGAAGCGTGCCGGGATGTCGTTGAAGCGGCCCACCACCAGGTCGAGCTGGCCACGATCCAGGGCATCGACCGGCAGGCTGGTCGCAAGCGGCACGATGTCCAGGCGCAGGTTCGGCGCACGGTCCTGCAGCCGGCGCAGCAGGGCCGGCATGCACCACTGCTCGACGAAGTCGGTCATGGCCAGGCGAAAGGTCTGGCGGCTGTGCCGAGGGTCGAAGCTGTCGCCTGCCGTGAGGGTCTGTTCGATCTGCAACAGCGCAGCGCGGATCGGCCCTTCCAGGGCCAGGGCCTTGGGCGTGGGCTGCATGCGCCGGCCGATGCGCACCAGCAAGGGGTCGTCGAGCAGCTCGCGCAGGCGCGCCAGGGCATTGCTGACGGTGGGCTGGCTGAGGGCCAGGCGCTCGGCGGCGCGGGAGACATTCTGTTCGCGCAGCAGCACGTCGAAGACCCGCAGCAGGTTGAGGTCGAAGGTAGATATATTCATCTGACCAATATCAGGCATATGAAAATGAAATTTCTCAAATAGTAGGCGCCTGCCTAGTGTGTCGGCAATCCTTCTTTCCGAACCGGGAGTGCCGATGTGAGCAAGGGAATCGATGTGCAGCAGGCTGCGGTAGTGGGGGCCGGAACCATGGGCCGGGGTATCGTCATCAGCCTGGCCAGTGCCGGTATTCCGGTGTTGTGGCTCGACAGCAACGCGCAGGTACTGGCGGCGGGGCTGAAAGCGGCCAGGGACACCTGGGCCCAGCAGGTGGTCAAGGGCCGTATCAGCCAGGCTCAGGCCAGTGAGCACCTGGCGCGGGTGCAGGCGGTGGACAGCTACGCGGCGCTGGCCGACGTCGACCTGGTGATCGAAGCGGTCTACGAGAACCTCGAGCTCAAGCAGGAGATCTTCCGCACCCTGGATGCCACCTTAAAGCCGGCGGCGATCCTGGCCAGCAACACTTCGGCACTGGACATCGACGCCATCGCCGCGGTCACCGGGCGCCCCGGGCAGGTGCTGGGCCTGCATTTCTTCAGCCCGGCGCACATCATGAAGCTGCTGGAGATCGTCCGTGGCGAACACACCTCGGCGGCCGTGCTCGATGCCGCTCGGGTGCTCGGCCAGCGCCTGGGCAAAGTGGCGGTGGTGGCCGGCAACTGCCCTGGCTTCATTGGCAATCGCATGCTCAAGACCTACACCAACGAAGCGCGCAAGATGCTGCTCGAAGGCGCCTTGCCCCGCCAGGTGGATGGCGCGTTGCAGGCCTTCGGCTTTGCCATGGGGCCGTTTCGCATGTACGACGTGGTCGGCGTCGACCTGGAATGGCGTGCCCGCCAGCTGGCCGGGCAGGGCATGGACAACCCGTTGATACAGGTGGACAACGCCCTGTGCGAGCTGGGCCGCTTCGGCCAGAAGAGCGGGCGCGGTTTCTACCGCTATGCCGAGGGCAGCCGCGAGGCCGAGCCGGATGCCGAGGTCGACGCGCTGGTGATGGAGATTTCCAGCGGCCTGGGTTATCGGCGGCGATCCATCAGCGACCAGGAAATTCTCGAGCGCTCGCTGCTGGCGTTGGTCAACGAGGGGGCGAAGATTCTCCAGGAGAACATCGCCGCCAACAGCCATGACGTCGACCTGGTCTACCTCAACGGCTATGGCTTCCCGGCTGCGGTGGGCGGGCCGATGACCTGGGCCGACGGCCAGGGCCTGGCTTCTATCCAGGATCGTCTCGAGCGCTTGCAGCGCATGCTCGGCGAGCACTGGCAAGCGGCTGCCCTGATTGGCCGGCTGGTGGCGGCGGGCAAGGGCTTTGCCGATGTGCTGGAGGGCCGGGTATGAACTATCGGGCACCGCTGCGCGACATGCGATTCGTGCTGCATGAACTGTTCGATGTACAAGGCCACTGCCAGCAACTGGACAACGGCCTGGACCGCGAGACCATCGATGGCGTGCTGGAAGAGGCCGCACGCTTCGCCGCCGAGGTGGTGGCGCCGCTCAATCGCAACAGCGATGAGCAGGGCTGCCGCCTGCAGGACGGCGAAGTGATCACCCCGGACGGCTTCCGCCAGGCCTACCGGCAGTATGCCGGGCAAGGCTGGGCGAGCATGACCGGGCCGCTGGCCTTTGGTGGCCAGGGTTTGCCACAGATGGTCGCGGCCAGTTTCCATGAGATGCTGATGAGCGCTTCGCTGGCGTTTCGCGCCTACTCGGGGCTGACCGAAGGTACGGTACTGGCCCTGGACCACCACGGCAGCGCCGCGCTCAAGCAGACCTACCTGGCCCGGCTGGTAAGTGGCGAATGGACCGGCACCATGTGCCTGACCGAACCCCAGGCCGGCACCGACCTGGCGCTGCTGCGCACCCGTGCCCGGCCCGAGGCCGATGGCAGCTACCGGCTCGATGGCAGCAAGATCTTCATAACCGGCGGCGATCAGGACCTCACCGACAACATCATCCACCTGGTGCTCGCCCGTCTTGCCGATGCACCGCCCGGGGTCAAGGGCATCAGCCTGTTCCTGGTGCCCAAGCGCCTGGTCAACGGCGACGGCTCGCTGGGCGAGCGCAATGCCGTGAGCTGCGGCGCGCTGGAGCACAAGATGGGCCTCAAGGGTGCCTCCACCTGCGTGATGAACTTCGACGGCGCCCGTGGCTGGCTGGTGGGTGAGGCGAACCAGGGCCTGGCCTGCATGTTCACCATGATGAACGATGCGCGCTTCCAGGTCGGCTTGCAGGGCCTGGGCATCGCCGAGGCGGCGTTCCAGGGCGGCCTGGCCTATGCCCGCGAGCGTTTGCAGTCGCGGGCACTCGGCGGCCCGGCGGCGCCGGACAAGCCGGCCGATCCGATCATTGTCCACCCGGATGTGCGGCGCATGCTGCTGACCCAGAAAACCCTGTCCGAAGGCTGCCGCATGCTGGCGGCCTACAGCGCCCGCCAGCTGGACCTGGAGCATGGCGCCGTCGATGCCGATACGCGCCAGGCCGCGGCGCGCCGCGCGGCCTTGCTGATTCCCATCGTCAAGGCCTTCTTCACCGATTGCGGCCAGGAAGTGGCCAGCCTCGGCGTGCAGCTCTATGGTGGGCACGGCTATATCCGCGAGTGGGGCATGGAGCAATTGATGCGCGACAGTCGCATCACCCAGCTCTATGAGGGCACCAACGGCATCCAGGCCCTGGACCTGATCCGTCGCAAGGTGCTGGGCGATGGCGGCGCGGAGCTCAATGCGCTGATCGATGAACTGGCGACGCAAGTGGATCAGGCCGGCGCCGTGCCGGAGCTGGCCGAACGGGTCGCAGCGCGCCTTGAAGAGTGGCGCGCACTGACTGACACAGTGCTGCAAGCCTGCCGGCGCGACCCTCAGGAGATCGGCGCGATGTCGGTGGATTTTCTCGCCTATTCGGCTTACGTGGTGCTGGCCGCGCTATGGTTGCAGGCCGCGAGCACGGCCAGTTCGGCCCTGGCTGCGGGCAGCGGCGAGGCAGCGTTCTACCGGGCCAAGCTTACGGCGGCGGACTTCTACCTGCGCAGGATCCTGCCCAGGGCCGACGCCCACCGTGAGGCACTGCTGGCCGGCGCCGGCTGCCTGATGAGCCTGCCCGAGGACGACTTCGCCTTCTGAGCCAACCAGCGAGCTATCGAGATGAACCTGCTATCGCGCGAACACTTTCGCCATTTCCAGCCGATCACCACGCGCTGGCACGACAACGACGTCTATGGCCATGTCAACAACGTCGTCTACTACAGCTTCTTCGACAGTGCGGTGAACAGCTACCTGATCGACGCCGGCGTGCTGGATATCCAGCACGGCGAGGTCATTGCCTACGTGGTCAGTTCCAGCTGCGACTACTTCGCCTCCATCGCCTTTCCCCAGCGTATCGAGGTGGGGGTGGCGGTGAGCAAACTGGGCAACAGCTCGGTGCACTACAGCCTGGGCGTGTTCGCCGACGGCGAACAGCAGGCCTGTGCGGTCGGGCGTTTCGTGCATGTGTTCGTCGACCGCACCAGCAATCGCCCGGTGCCTATTCCTCAACCTGCGCGGGCGGTATTGAGCCGTCTGCTGTGTGACTGACCCTGGAGTGCTTTGCCATGCAAGATGCCGTTATCGTCTCCACCGCCCGCACGCCGATCGCCAAGGCGTTTCGCGGTGCCTTCAACGACCTCAAGGCGCCGTCGATGAGCGCCGTGGCCATTCGCGCCGCGGTGGAACGGGCCGCGATAGAGCCGGGTCAGATCGACGACCTGGTGATGGGCACCGCCATGCAGAGTGGTACCGCCTCGACCAACCTGGCGCGGCTGTCGGCACTGGCGGCCGGGCTGCCGTTGTCGGTCAGCGGCCAGACCATCGACCGCCAGTGCGCGTCGGGGCTGATGGCCATCGCCATCGCCGCCAAGCAGATCATGGTCGACGGCATGCAGGTCACCGTCGGTGCCGGCCAGGAGCAGATCAGCCTGGTGCAGAACCCGCACATGCAGGCAGCGGCCGCCGAGCAGGACGCCACCGTAATGCGCATGGCCGAGCATGCCTACATGCCGATGCTGCAGACTGCCGAGATCGTCGCCCGGCGCTACCACATCAGCCGCGAGGCCCAGGACGCCTACAGCCTGCAATCCCAGCAGCGCACCGCAGCGGCCCAGGCGGCGGGGCTGTTCGATGACGAGATCGTGGCGGTGACGGCGCGCAAGAAAGTCGTCGACAAGGTCAGCGGCGCGGTGAGCTATGAAGAGGTCCGCCTGACCCGCGATGAAGGCAACCGCCCGCAGACCACTCTGGCCGACCTGCAGCAGCTGGCGCCGGTGCGCGAAGGCGGCTGCATCACCGCCGGCAATGCCAGTCAGCTGTCCGATGGCGCCAGCGCCAGCGTGCTGATGAGTGGCGCCCTGGCGGCGCGCATCGGGGTCAAGCCGTTGGGCCTGTACCGTGGCATCGCCGTGGCGGGTCTGGCGCCGGAGGAAATGGGCATCGGTCCGGTGCTGGCGATTCCCAAGCTGTTGCGCCAGCACGGCCTGCGGGTCGACGACATCGGCCTGTGGGAGATCAACGAAGCCTTCGCCTGCCAGGTGCTGTACAGCGCCCAGACCCTGGGCATCGACCCGGCGCGGCTGAACGTCAATGGCGGCGCCATCGCCATCGGCCATCCCTATGGCATGAGCGGCGCGCGCATGGTCGGCCACGCCTTGCTCGAAGGCAAACGCCGTGGGGTCAAGTACGTGGTGGTGAGCATGTGCGTGGGCGGCGGCATGGGCGCCGCCGGCTTGTTCGAAGTGCTGTGACGGCCATCAGCGCGCCCGGTAGGCCCCGGGCGCGCAGTCGAACCAGCGCAGGCAGGCGCGGTGAAAACTCTGCACATCGCTGTAGCCGAGCTGGTCGGCGATCTGCGCCAGTTCCAGCTCGCTGCCGTGCAGGAGGTCTTCGGCGCGGTAGCGGCGGTACTCGTCGAGCAGTTCCGAGAAGCTCCAGCCCAGCGCTTTCAGGCGCCGGGCTGCGGTGCGTTCGAGCAGGTGCTGGCTGGCGCAGAAGTGCGGCCAGCGTTCGTTGTCGGCCAGGTGCGCGGCCAGGTAGTCGCTGGCCAGCTCCAGCAGGGTCGGCCGGGTGTTGCCGCGGGTCTGTTGCAGCACCTCCACCAGCATCTGTTCCAGTGCCTGGTTGCCGGGCGCCAGGGGCTGGCTGAACAACGCCGGGTCGAGGCGGATGCCATGCTCGGCATGGCCCCAGCTGACGTGCGTGCGCCAGGCCCGTGGGTGCGTGCTGGTGTCAGCGGGCGTCGGGTGGGCCAGTTCGACCGCCAGGATCGGGTCGCGGTCCACGCCGCTGGCCGACACCTTGCGGCGCAGCATGCTCAACAGGCTGGTGAGGATGTAGTCGGTGATCGGCGCACTGGCCTTGAGGCTGCCGCAATCGTGCAGGCACAGGCTGATGTGCTGTTCGCTGCGCTCGATGCGGGCCTGGAAGTGGCCGTTGAAGAATGGGAAATAGGTCACGAACCAGGCGCAGGCGCTCTCAAGCGAGGCGGCCACATCGAACAGGTAGGTCAGGCCATTGGTGGCGGTGGAGACGAAGCGCTTGCCGGCGGCCAGGCCGATCAGCGGATCGCCGCTGTGGGCCAGGGCCAGGGTCCAGAAGCGCCGCGACAACACCAGGGGTACGCGCAGGAACGGCGTGCGCAATTCGAACAGGCTGCGGCGAAACACCGCCTCGATGGCCTGCGGCTCCACGCCCCGGGCCAGCAGCTCCTCGATGGCGGGCAGCAGCGTCGGCGCGTAGAAGGCATTGGGCGCGCCGTTCATGGCTGGCCCTCGCGCAATTGCTGGTCGACGCTCAGGATCGTGGCGATCATGGCCTGCGCTGCCGGGGTCAGGGAGTCGCCGGCGCGGCTGACGATGCCGTAGAGCAGTTGCAGGTCGGGGTGGTCGCGGTCCAGGTCGACGAAGCTGAGCGGGCAGATCCCATCCGCTGCGGTGCGCTCGTTCAGGGCTTCGGCGGTGGCCAGGCCAATGGCGTCGGAGCGCAGCACCACCCGGCGAATGGCGTCGAACTGGGCGCATTCGACGCTGGTGACGAAGTCCTGGGTGCCCTGGGCGCGGGCGAGGATCTTGCGGATCAACGGTGGTATGCGCGTGCCGGCGATGGGGTAGTCGAGCAGGGCGCTGAACCTGAGTGGCCCGCGCCCCGCCAAGGGGTGCCCGGCGCGGCAGAAGAAGTGCCCGCGGCGGGGCCGCAGCACCTGTACCTGGTAGCGCGGATCGTCCTTGAAGGCACGAGCGTCGGCGACGAAGAACTCGATCTGCTGCTCCTTGAGGCGCACCGCCAGTTCTTCCCAGTCGCCCTGGTGGAAGCGTGCGCGGATCAACGGGTGGTCGTGGATGAACTGGGCCAGGGCTTCGGGCACCAGCAGCTGGGCCGGGTAGGGGCCGCTGCCGAAGTTCAGCTCGCCACCCTCCAGGCCGTTGTACTGCAGCAGTTCGTTGTGCAGGGTCTGGCTGCCGGCCAGCAGGCGCCTGGCGTGCTGCAGCACCAGCTGGCCCTGGCCGGTCAGGCGGAATTCGCGGTTGCCGCGCTCGACCAGGGCGCAATCGAGGTCGCGTTCCAGGGTCTGGATGCTGCGGCTGAACGCTGGCTGGCTGAGGTTGACCGCATCGGCGGCGCGCACGAACCCGCGGTAATCGGCCAGGGCCACGAAGTGACGAAGTTGTCGTAGATCCACCATGCACCTCTTGCATGTTGCAGATACTTATTATGCATTTGATCGATAGTGTAGCGGCTGGCTTTAATCGACGCCTGTTCCTTTTTCGTGACCTGCCATGCCGGATGCACCCTTCGTTTCCAGCGCTTTCCTGCGCACCTTGGTGGCCCATGCCCAAGGCTGTGGCCTGCCCGTCGAACGCCTGGTACAGCAGGCCGGCATCGCCCGCGCCTGGCTCGAGGACCAGCATGAGATACCGGCACTGGCCGTCGAGCAGTTGCTGTACGCCTTTGAAGCGGCCGGCGCCGGACGCAGCTTCGGCTGCGAACTGGTGCCAGGCATGGCCACCAGTTCGTTGCAGGGGCTTAACATCCTGCTCGATTCCGCCACCACGGTGCGCGCCAGCCTGGAATGCTTCATCCGCTACCTGCCGCTGGTGACCAATTGCGTTCAGGTGAGCCTGGAAGAGGCTGGCTGCACGGCGGTCCTGCACTTGCGCCGCTATCGGCATCAGCCGCATTACTACATGCTCGATGCCGCCGTGCTGAGCCTGGTGCGCAACATCGCCCGGCGCGCTGGCAAGCCCCCGGCGCAGATGTTCAGCCAGGTCAGCCTGACCCGGTTGCAGGCCGCGGGTGACTGCTTGCAGGGCTGGGGCGTGGCAACCGTCGAGGGGCCCTGGCCGAGCCTGCACCTGGTTCCCCACGCCCTGGACCTGCCGCTGCCCGGCGCCAATCCGTTTCTGCACCAGCGCATGTTGCGCCAGTGCCAGGGCACGACCCTGGCCGATGAACGCAAGGACAGCCTGCAACTGGCCCGCCACTGGCTGGCGGCGGGCGACCAGCCCATCGAGCGGATTGCCGAGCGCCTGGGCTACCGCCAGCCGAGCAATTTCATCCGCGCCTTTCGCAAGCAGTTCGGGGTCACGCCCAAGCAGTTTCGCCTGGCCGGCGCACTGGCGCTGTAGCGGCGGGCGATGATTGTTTTTTGTCGTGCGTCGCTTGCGTCGCGCCGCTGACGCTTGGGCATCGTTATCGGGCTGGGTAATCCTCATGGAGCTCGATAATGACAACAACAAGCTCGACAACGGCGCGCGTGCGCCCGCATCACGGTACCGTTCGAAGGGGCTCGCCGTTGTGGCTGGCGATGCTGGCAGGTGTCGCCGCACCGGCCCAGGCGATCACCTTCGACCTCACTGAAGACTGGAGCTTCACCACCCGCAGCAGCCTGAGCCTGGGCAGCAGTTGGTCGACCCAGAGCCCCGACCGCCACCTGATGACCCGCGCCAACGCCCTGCAGGCCCAGGGGGTGAATGCCGATGGTGCCAGTGTCACGGCCGACGACAACCGGCTGAATTTCGAGAAGGGCGATCCGATCTCGCAGACCTTCAAGGGCCTGACCGACTTCAGCCTCGATGGCCAGGGGCAGGGCGCCTTCCTGCGCCTGAAATACTGGTACGACCATGCCTATGAAACCCGCGACGGCCGCTTCAAGGATTTCGACGACAGCGGCTGGGACGACCTGGCCAGGTTCCAGGGCCTGGAAGCACTGGACGCCTATGTGTGGAAGGACATGCAGGTGGCCGGCCATCCGCTGGGCGTCAAGCTGGGCAAGCAGGTGCTGTCCTGGGGCGAGGCGCTGCTGGTCCAGAACGGCATCAACGTGATCAACCCGCTGGACCTCTCGGCGTTCAACCGGCCCGGGGTGGAGATCAAGGAAGGCCAGTTGCCGGTGGAGATGCTGTCGTTCAGTTTTGGTGTGTCCGACACCCTCAACCTGGAAGGTTTCTACCAGTACAACTGGCGGCCCAGCGTGCTCGATGGCTGCGGCACCTTCTTTGCCGCCAGCGACGTGATCCAGCCAGGCTGCGGGCCGTTGTTCCTGAGCCAGGTGCTGACCGACCAGCAGATGCAGGCCAGCGGCCTGTTCGCCAGCGCCCGGGGCAACGAGTCGCCCGCCGACAGCGGCCAGTTCGGCTTCGCCCTGCGCCAGCTGTTGCCGTCCTTGAACGATGCCGAGGCTGCGCTGTACTTCATCAACTACCACTCGCGCATGCCGTACCTGACCCTCGATGCCCGCGATACCAGCCTGCCGGGCACTTTCCCCGGGGGCGGGCAGGGGCCGTCCTACGCGGCAGCCTTTCCCGAGAACATCCGCCTGTACGGCGTCAGCCTGACCGGCGTCGAGCCTTCCTCGGGTATCGCGCTGGCCACCGAACTGAGTTACCGGCCAAACATGCCGCTGGCGTACAACACGCCGGACGTCACCACCGCCGTGGTGGCCGGCGCTGCGGGCAGTGCCTGGGTGCAATTGCCCGACGACTTCGACACCCGCGGCGGCGACCGCTTCGACGGCTGGGAGCGCAAAGGCGTGTGGCAGTGGACCGGTTCGGCGACCCAGGCCATCGACAACGTGCTGGGGGCCACGCGCCTGAGCCTGTTCGCCGAAGTGGGCGTGGTGCATATCGACGCCCTGGGCGACGAACGCCTGGGGCGCAACGCCGCCTTCGGTCGCAGTGCCCCGCGCAACGGCAGCACCTGCAATCCGCCGGCGTCCGGGGTGACCAATCGCTTCTGCACGGACAAAGGCTTTGCCACCGACTGGTCCTGGGGCTACCGCCTGCGCGCGAGCCTTGAGTACAGCGACGTGCTGCCGGGCGTCAACTTGATCCCCGCGCTCAACTGGCGCCATGACGTCGACGGCTATTCCTACGACCCCCTCGGTCCCTTCCAGGAAGGCCAGCAGGCCCTGGGCCTGAGCCTGACCGCCAGCTACCTCAACGACTACAGCGTCGAACTCGCCTACAACGCCTTCTTTGGCAGCAACGACTACAGCACCCTGGATGACCGCGACTTCGCCTCGGTCAATTTCAAGGTCGATTTCTAAGGAGCACAATAACCATGCGAATCCATCCCCTGTTGTTGGCCCTGACCTGTGTCAGTGCCTCGGTGCTGGCCAAGAGCAATGACCTCGGCCCGCTGGACAAGACCCTCACGCCCATGGGCTCGGAGCGCGCCGGCAATGCCGACGGCAGCATCCCGGCCTGGACCGGCGGCCTCGACAAGGGCGCCGGGCGTCTCGATGCCAATGGCGGCTACAGCGATCCTTATGCCGGTGAAAAGCCCCTGTTCATTCTGACGGCGCAGAATATCAGCCAGTACCAGGCCTTCCTCAGCCCGGGGCAGGTGGCGATGTTCAAGCGCTACCCGGCCAGCTTCCAGATGCCGGTGTACCCCAGCCACCGCAGCGCCCGGCTGCCCGCCCAGGTACTGGCCGATAGCCGCGTCAATGCCGGCAAGACCACCCTGGCCGACGGCGGCAACGGCCTGCATGACTATGGGCGTGGCATTCCTTTTCCCTTGCCCACCGAAGGCCTGGAGGTGATGTGGAACCACATGACCCGCTGGCGCGGTGGCAGCTTCGAACGCTTGAGCAGCATTGCCCTGGTGCGCGAGAACGGCGCGGTGAGCTTTATCCGCGCGCAGTCGCTGGTGAGCTTTGCCGAAGCGGTCGGTGGCCTTGAGCCGGCGGCCAACGTGCTGTTCATGTTCAAGAGCCGGGTGCTGGAACCGGCGCGCCTGGCCGGTGAAACCGTACTGGTGCACGAGCCGCTCGACCAGGTCGCCGAGCCGCGTTCGGCCTGGCAGTACCTGCCGGCCCAGCGCCGGGTGCGGCGCGCGCCGATGCTGGCCTACGACAACAGTGCGCGCTACAGCAACGGCCTGATCACCGCCGACAACATCGACGGGTTCAACGGTGCACCGGACCGCTTCGACTGGAAGCTGGTCGGCAAGCAGGAAATGTTCATTGCCTACAACAGCTACCGTCTGGGTAGCCGGAGCTTGAGCCTGTCCGAACTGGTCAAGCCCAATCACATCAACCCGGCCCATACCCGTTACGAAAAGCACCGGGTCTGGGTGGTGGAGGCCACGCTCAAGCCCGGTGCCCGGCACATCTACAGCAAGCGGCGCTTCTATGTGGATGAGGACAGCTGGCAGATCGCCCAGGTCGATCAATACGACAGCCGCGGTGAGCTGTGGCGCAGCTCGGAGCTGCATGCCATCCAGCACTACGATCATGACTTCACCTACAACGTGCTGGAGACTTCCTACGACCTGATCTCCGGCCGTTATTACGCCGGGGGGCTGAGCAACGAAGAGAAGACGCCGATGCGGGTGGGGTTCATGGCCAGGACAGATGACTACACACCGTCCGAGCTGCGGCGCTGGGCCAAGTAGAGGGGTGTGTAGCCAGACGCTACGAGGTGGCCGAATTGCGACTGCTGCGCAGTCGATCGCTGGCGCTGCCAGCTCCCACAGCGGAAGGCTGAGGCCCCTGAACAGACCCCAAAGGTTGGATGGGTGTCCACTTTTGGGGTGCAGTTCACCCTGTGGGAGCTGCCGCCAGGCTGCGATCGAGCGCGAAGCGGTCGCAAACCTGGCGACCT
>NZ_JALRNF010000208.1 GCF_030272895.1 Pseudomonas sp. BGr12
TCAGCCAAGTGGAGCTGGCCTTGCTGGCCGGTGTCTCCCAGCGTCACCGGAGCTGTGTGGATACGGCGCGCGCCAAGGCCAGCCCAAGCACCTTGCACGCCCTGCAGTCGGCCCTGGACGTACCCCTGGAACAGTGCAACGACATCTTTCACTCGGCGGGCTTTGCTCCACGCTATGTTGCAACTGCCCCCGACCATCCGGCGATGAACATGGAGCAAGAGGCGGTAGGGCACCTGTTG
>NZ_JALRNF010000209.1 GCF_030272895.1 Pseudomonas sp. BGr12
TTCTTCGCCGCGGCAATCTGTCCCTCGGGTTCGCGGGCTACGACGTCGGCTTCGTCCAGGTCGCCGCCCAGGTACCAGACCCACTGGCCGTCGCTGGCCGGGTGGCGGGTGACGGTGATCCGTGGCTTGGGACCGCCGCCCAGGCAGTGGTCATAAAGGGGCTTGAGGCTGGCGCCCTTGGCCATGACCATTTGCAGCGGTCGTCGCTGCATGGCCGGTTGGCTCAGGCCCAGGGTTTC
>NZ_JALRNF010000210.1 GCF_030272895.1 Pseudomonas sp. BGr12
CGCTCAACGCGTTCCTGCTGGCCAGCGTGGCGGGCGTGGCGATCTGGGCGTGGCTGCAGGCGTCGATCTCGATGGGTGCGATCGCGGTGGCCATCGCGCTGGTGATGCGCATCCGCTCGATGTCGGACTGGATCCTCTGGGAGGTAGCCGGCCTGTTCGAGAACATCGGCACGGTCGAGGACGGGATGGGCACGCTGGCCCAGCCGCTGGCCATCGCCGATGCGAAGGACGCGAAGGAT
>NZ_JALRNF010000211.1 GCF_030272895.1 Pseudomonas sp. BGr12
GGGATTGGGGACACGCGCGTTGTCCGCGCCCTAGAGCTGCGCGGGGAGGGGGGGGGTGGGGGGGGGCGGGGGGGGGGGGGGGGGGGGCTGGGGGGGGGGGGGGGGGGGGGGGGGGGGGTGGGGGGGGGGGGGGGGGGGGGGCGGAGGAACCGGGCCACGACCCCGGCGGGCGCGGCCGGGCGGGGGGGGGGGGGCGGGGGGGGGGCGCGGGCCGGCCAGCAAAGAAGACACCCCGCCCC
>NZ_JALRNF010000212.1 GCF_030272895.1 Pseudomonas sp. BGr12
TGGGTTTTGTGGGGGGTTGGGTGGTTGTGGTTTTTTTTTGGTTTTTTTTTTTTTTTGGGTGTGGTTTTTTTTTTTTTTTTTTGTTTTTGGTGGGGGGGGGGGTTTTGGTTTTTGGTTTTTTTTTTTTTTTGTTTTTTTGTGTTTGGTTGGGGTGGTTTTTGGGTTTTTTTTTTTTTTCAAATTTGGTGTGGTTGGGGTGGGGGTGGGTGTTTTGTTTTTTTGGGTGTGGGGGGCCGCGG
>NZ_JALRNF010000213.1 GCF_030272895.1 Pseudomonas sp. BGr12
GGGGGTGTGGGGTTTGTGGTCGGTTTTGGTGATTGCCTTGGGGTTTGGCGTGTTCACCCTTTGTTCAAGTGTGTACCTGCCAGTGTTTGCTTTTTTGTTGTTGTTTTTTTGGTGGGGTTTGTGTGTGCGTGTGTTGGGGGGGGGGTTTTGTTTCCGCGTTTGTTTTTCGGGTTGACAAGCGCTCCTTCGTTCGGGGCCGGGCGCCCCCCCGTGGGCGTAGCCGAAGAGCGCGAGCCGTA
>NZ_JALRNF010000214.1 GCF_030272895.1 Pseudomonas sp. BGr12
CCATAGCACACGGCTTTGTCGGCTGCGGCGAAGTCGCGCGCCAACTGGCGGATGACCTGCGCTTCGACGACACACAGTGGCGCCATCGCTTCGGCGCTGAACGGTGCAATCGCCTCAAGCACCTGGTCGAGCCCGTCGACCGGCAAGCTCGACGGTCGCTCAAGGCCCACGCTCAAAACTGTATTGAGCAGGCCCCACAGCACCGCCGCAACGCCACCGGGGCGCACAAACACAAAAT
>NZ_JALRNF010000215.1 GCF_030272895.1 Pseudomonas sp. BGr12
CTTGAAAAAGGCGCTCGGACTAAGCAAGTTGGCGAAGAAGCGCAGAAAGAAGAAGGGCACGAAAAAGGGCGGCTCGATGTTTCTTCCTGTAAGCTTCGAGAGCAATTCACGCTGTTGAACGTAGTCGCGGTCATCGAAAATGCCCAGGAATACGTCTGCTCTGAAGCCGAGCATGGAAAGCGAATTATTGATGGCATCGGTCAGCGACTTTTTCGGCGCCTCGCCATCGGTGGTGTAC
>NZ_JALRNF010000216.1 GCF_030272895.1 Pseudomonas sp. BGr12
TGCGTGAAGCGTCTGTTTCGCCACTCTCAGCTCTGTTGCAGTCTTGCGAGTGGAGTTGCACCCGGATGAATGAGCAGGCCCAGAGCGTTGAACAACGCTTTGAATCGACCCCAGCCGCCCACGGCAGCTGGTCCCGTCACGACACCTCCTGGATGCTGGGCCTGTTTGGCACGGCCATCGGCGCCGTAACCCTGTTCCTGCCGATCAACGCCGGGCTCGGTGGTTTCTGGCCTTTGCT
>NZ_JALRNF010000217.1 GCF_030272895.1 Pseudomonas sp. BGr12
GCTGGAGAACGGATGAAACGGATTGCGTTTCATGTCGTTGCGCGCCAAGGCCGCATTGAGGAAGCCCAGGTCGAAGCTGCTGTTGAGACCGACCAGGATGGCCCGTTTGCAGCCATTGGCCTTGAGCGACTTGCGCACGACACGGAAGATGTCGGTCAGTGCCGACTCTTCGATGACTGCCATGCTCATAGGGTGATCAAGATTGATCCCGGTGAATTACAGGGCCGCCTGCTCGATT
>NZ_JALRNF010000021.1 GCF_030272895.1 Pseudomonas sp. BGr12
GCCCCGCGATGCGATGTAACTGACCGATTGCAATCGCGGGGCAAGCCCGCTCCTACAAAAGACAGTTGCTCCCACGGAATCCAGAGCTATTCCGAGATCCATTGTGGGAGCCGGCAGCCACACAGACAATTGCTGCCACGCCCACCCTTCCAGAGTGGGCGCCCCTACCCCCCCATTCTGTTGAACTCTGGCAAACGGCTTTTGCCCATCGGCCCCCTTCGGAGTTCTTCATGAGTGAATACAACGCCCCGCTGCGCGACATGCAGTTCGTCCTCAACGAACTGGGTTACCTGGACCAGGTCAGGGAACTGCCGGGCTGCGGCCAGCTCGATAACGACCTGGTCGAGGCGATCCTTGGCGAAGCCGGCAAGTTTGCCCATGGCGTGCTGTCGCCGCTGAACGTCAGTGGCGATCGCCAGGGAGCGCGCTGGAGCGAGGGTGAGGTGGCGACTGCCAAGGGCTGGCGCGAGGCCTACCAACGTTTCATCGGGGGAGGCTGGAATGCCCTGTCGTGCGATCCTGAATTTGGTGGCCAAGGTCTGCCACGGGTGATCTCGGCGCTGGTCGACGAGATGTGGAACGGCGCCAACCTGTCGTTCGGCCTGTGCCCCATGCTCACCCGGGGCGCCATCGAGGCCATCGAGTTGTGTGGCTCAAGCGAGCTCAAGCACACCTACCTGGCAAAGATGATCAGCGGCGAATGGACCGGCACCATGAACCTCACCGAGCCCCAGGCCGTCTCGGACCTGGCCGCCGTGCGCAGTCGCGCCGAACCCGCAGGCGACGGCACCTACCGCATTCATGGGCAGAAAATCTTCATCACCTACGGCGAGCATGACCTGACCGACAACATCGTGCACCTGGTGCTGGCCCGGGTTCCCGGCGCGCCGGAGGGGGTCAAGGGCATCTCGCTGTTCGTGGTGCCCAAGTTCCTGGTCCAGGCCGACGGCAGCCTGGGTGCACGCAACGATGTGCGCTGCGCCTCCATCGAGCACAAGCTGGGTATCCACGCCAGCCCCACCGCCGTACTCGCCTTCGGCGACCAGCAGGGCGCCACCGGCTGGTTGGTGGGTGAAGAGAATCGCGGCCTGGAGTACATGTTCATCATGATGAACGCCGCGCGTTTCAGCGTCGGCATCGAGGGCGTTGGCCTTGGCGAACGGGCCTACCAACGGGCCCTGGCCTATGCCCGCGAACGCATCCAGGGCACCGAGGTCGGTGCGCGCGAACGGAGCAAGGTGGCGATCATCCGCCATCCCGACGTGCGCCGCATGCTGCTGTCGATGAAGTCGCGCACCGAAGCCATGCGTGCCCTGGCCTGCGAAGTCGCCGCGGCGATGGACGGCGCCGAGCGTCACCCCGACCCGGCACGCCGTGAAGAACTGCAGGCGCTGGTCGAGCTGATGATTCCGGTGATCAAGGGCTGCTGCACCGAAAACGCCGTGGACATCGCCTCGCTGGGTATCCAGATCCATGGCGGCATGGGCTTTATCGAGGAAACCGGCGCTGCCCAGCACTTGCGCGATGCGCGCATCACCACCCTTTACGAAGGCACCACCGGGATCCAGGCCAGCGACCTGATCGGCCGCAAGATCGCCCGTGACAACGGCCAGGCCATCGGCCAACTGAGCCGGCGCATGCAGCAGGTGGTGGAGCAACTGGTCCACACCGACGATCCGCAGTTGCTGGTCATCGCCCACTACCTGTCCCGTGCACTGATGGCGCTGGACGCCAGCGTCGAGTTCATCGTCTCGCAGTTCGCCACCCGCCCCGCCGCGGTGTCCGCCGGTGCCGTGCCGTTCCTGGAACTGTTCGGCATCGTCGCCGGCGGCTGGCAGATGGCCCGCTCGGCGCTGGTCGCCCACCGCCAGCTCCAGGCCGGCAGCGCCGAACAGGACTTCTATCGCGGCAAGCTGCTCACCGCCCGCTTCTATGCCGATCACCAGCTGGCCCAGGCCCAGGGGCTGTCGCAAGTGGTGCTGCAAGGCAGCGCGGCGGTGCTTGAGATCGACGACCTGCAGTTCTGACCCCTTTATCTTCGCCGCGAGAACCTGTGATGACCGATGCCCTGCTCAACGAACGTGAACTGAACTTCCAGCTCTATGAACTGCTCGATACCGAGGCGCTGCTCGACCGCCCGCGTTATGCCGAACACGACCGCGCGGTGTTCGACGCCACGCTGGAGACCGCCCGCGGCATCGCCGCCGAATACTTCGCCCCGCACAACCAGAAAGGCGACGCCAATGAACCGACCTTCGATGGCACGACGGTCAGGCTGATCCCGGAAACCAAGGCGGCCTGGGACGCTTTCGCCCAGGCGGGCTTTCTCGCCGCCCACCATAACGCCGACGACGGCGGCCTGCAGTTGCCGGAGGTGATCCTGCGGGCCAGCATGGCCTACTTCAATGCCGCCAACATCGCCACCGTGGCCTATGCGTTCCTGACCATCGGCGCCGCCAACCTGGTCAAGAGCTTTGCCGGCGAGGCCTTGCGCGAGCGCTTCCTGGCGCCGATGCTCGATGGCCGCTTCAGTGGCACCATGGCCCTGACCGAGCCCGGTCAAGGCTCGGCCCTGGGCGACCTGCGCACCCTGGCGCGGCCGGCCGGCGACGGCAGCTACCGATTGAGCGGCCAGAAGATGTTCATCTCCGGCGGCGATCACGGCCTGACCGACAACATCGTGCACATGGTGCTGGCCCGTATCGAGGGCGCACCGGCAGGCACCCGCGGCATCTCGCTGTTCCTGGTGCCCAAGTACCTGGTCAATGCCGACGGCAGCCTGGGCGAGCGCAACGACGTGGCCCTGGCCGGCCTGCTGCACAAGATGGGCTACCGTAACACCACCTCCACTGTGCTGAACTTCGGCGAGCAGGACGGCGCCGTCGGCTACCTGGTGGGCGAGCCGAACAAGGGCCTGTCGTACATGTTCCAGATGATGAACGAAGCGCGCATCGGCGTGGCCCTGGGCGCCTCGGCGCTGGCCTACCAGAGTTTCATCCATGCCCTGGACTACGCCCGCGAGCGTCCCCAGGGGCGGCTGCCGGGGGCCAAGGACCCGCTGGCGCCGCAGGTGCGGATCGTCGAGCACGCCGATGTGCGGCGCATGCTGCTGCAACAAAAGGTTTATGCCGAGGGTAGCCTGGCGCTGTGCCTGTATGCCAGCAGCCTGTACGAGGACGCCCACACCGCGCCCGATCAGACGGCACGACAAGCTGCCGGCGAGTTGCTCGACCTGTTGATCCCCATGGTCAAGTCCTACCCGTCCAGATACGGCGTGATCGCCTCGGACATCGGCGTGCAGGTCCTCGGCGGCTCGGGCTATATCCGCGAGTACCCGCTGGAGCAGTACTACCGCGACAACCGCCTGAACCCCATCCACGAAGGTACTGAAGGTATTCACGGCATTGATTTGCTGGGTCGCAAGCTGCAACAGAACGGCGGTGCGGGCTATCGTCAGTTCCTGGAGCAGGTGCGCAACACCCTGGACGCCGCCGCCCGCGATGGCCGCTGCGCCGGCCTTGCCTACCTGCTGGCCGGTGCCGTGGCGCACCTGGAGCGGGTCACCGACAGCTTGCTGGCGCAGGTCGCCGCTGACGCCGACCTGGGCCTGGCCAACGCCACGCCTTACCTGGACCTGTTCGGCCGGGTGCTGGTGGGCTGGCTGTGGCTGCGCATGGCGCACGTCGCCAGCCGCGCCCTGGACGCCGGTGCCACCGACAGCGAAACGGACTTCTACCACGGCAAGTTGCAGGCCGCCCGCTATTACATGGACTGGGAACTGGCCAGCATCGAGGCGCAGGCGCTGCTGCTGGCCGGCGCCAACCGCGCCAGCTTCGACATGCAGGACCCGTGGTTCTGAACCCGTACAGACAATAAAAAGGAGTCACCATGAGTTCCCTGGTCACCTATCAGGTTGAAGACGGCCTGGCCCTGATCGGCCTCGCCCGCCCCCCGGTCAACGCCCTTGGCCAGCCACTGCGCGAGGCCATCCTCCAGGCCTGCGAGCGGGCCGACGCCGATGCCGCGGTGCGCGCCATCGTGCTGTACGGTGCCAATGGCCTGTTCTGCGCTGGTGCCGACATCAGCGAATTCGGCAGCCCCGCCTCCTTTGCCGCGCCCGATCTGCCCGACGTGCTGCTGCGTCTGACCCGCCTGGACAAACCGCTGGTGGCCGCCATCGGTCGCCTGGCCCTGGGCGGCGGCCTGGAGCTGGCGCTGGCCTGCGGCTACCGTGTGGGCGAACCGCAGACCCACGTCGGCCTGCCGGAAATCAACCTCGGCCTGCTGCCCGGCGCCGGCGGCACCCAGCGCCTGCCACGGCTGGTGGGCGTAGCGCCAGCGCTGGAGATGATGCTGAGCGGCGCCCAGGTGCCTGCGGCCCGCGCCCTGGAGCTGGGCATTCTCGACCGCCTGGCCGACAGCGCCGGGCAACTGCTCGACTGCGCCTGCCAGTTCGCCCGCGAGCTGATCGCAAGCGGCGCCCCGGCGCGTCCGGCCGAGCGTTTCCCGGATCCTGCCAGCGGCCTTGAGGCGGACTTCCTCGAGCGCTACCGCGCCGAACAGGAACCACGCTGGAAGAGCCGCCTGGCACCGCGCCTGGTGTTTTCCGCAGTCGAGGCCGCCTGCCTGCTGCCGCTGGAACAAGGCCTGGCCCGGGAAGTAGCGCTGTTCAAGCAGGCCGAAGACTCCCTGCAGTCGCAGGCCCAGCGCCATGTGTTCTTCGCCGAACGCGAAGCCGGCAAGATACCCGGCATCGATGCCAGCACCCCGCTGCGGCCGATTCGCAAGGTAGCGGTGATCGGTGCCGGGACCATGGGCGGCGGCATTGCCATGAACTTTATCAATGTCGGCATCCCGGTGACCCTGCTGGAGCGCCAGGGCGATGCCCTGGACCGCGGCCTGGCGCAGATCCGCCAGAACTACAGCATCAGCGTCAAGCGCGGCAAGCTCAGCGAGGAACGCCTGGAGCAGCGCATGGCCCTGCTCACCGGCACCCTCGACTACGCCGACCTGGCCGACGCCGACCTGGTGATCGAAGCCGTATTCGAACAACTGCAGATCAAGCAGGAGGTGTTCCGCCAGCTGGACCAGGTATGCAAGCCCGGCGCGATTTTGGCGACCAACACCTCATCGCTGGATGTCGACCAGATCGCCGCGGTGACCACGCGTGCGCAGGATGTCATCGGCCTGCACTTCTTCAGCCCGGCCAATGTCATGCGCCTGCTGGAAGTGGTCAATGCCCGGGAAACCGCCGCCGATGTGCTGGCCACCACCCTGCGCATGGGCCGCACCATCGGCAAGGTGCCGGTGGTGTCGGGCGTGTGCTTCGGTTTCATCGGCAACCGCATGCTCGAACCCTATGCCCGCGAAGCCCATCGCCTGGTGCTCGAAGGCGCAACGCCGGAGCAGGTGGACGCCGTGCTCACAGGCCTTGACCTGAACATGGGCGTATTCAGCATGCTCGACCTTGCCGGGGTCGATGTGAACTTCCTGGTGCGCGACGCCAACCGTGCCGCCATCGCCCATGACCCCAGCTACTGCCGGATCGGCGACGAGCTGTACAGCCTGGGCCGTTACGGCCAGAAGACCGGGCGCGGCTTCTACCTGTATGAGGGGCGCAATCGCCAGAATGACTATGAAGTGGTCGCCCTGGCCGAGCGCCTGGCCGGTGAACTGCACGTGGCCCGACGGCCGATCGCCGATCAGGAGATCCATGACCGCTGCCTGTTCATGCTGATCAACGAAGGCATCCAACTGCTGGACGAGGGCATTGCCTTGCGCGCCGGCGACATCGACCTGGTGTGGATCAACGGCTACGGCTTCCCGGCTCATCTGGGCGGGCCGATGCACTATGCCGAACAGCTGGGCCTGGACAAGGTGCTGGCCGGCATCGAGCACTATCGCCAGAGCCTGGGCGAATATGGCCGGATGTGGTTCACCCCGGCGCCGTTGCTCGAACGCCTGGTGGCCGCCGGCAAGACCCGGATCGAACGCTTCTGATCACCCTGGCAGGCGTCATCCAACGTGATGAGCCTGCCACTTCCCCTTTGCAGGACACCCCTGATGAACGAAACCCCCAACCTCTTTTCCCTTGCCGGCCACACCGTGCTGGTCACCGGTGCCTCCAGCGGTATTGGCGCCCATCTGGCCCGCGTCGCCGGACGTGCCGGTGCCCGTGTGGTGCTGGCGGCCCGCCGGGTGGAACGCCTGCAGCAACTGGCCGAGGCCATCCGCGAGGATGGCGGCCAGGCCTTGCCGGTGGCCATGGATGTCACCGACCGCGCCAGCGTCGAAGCGGCGTTCGATGCCGCCGAGGCCGCCTTCGGGCCGGTGGACGTGGTCCTCAACAACGCCGGTATTGGCCAGGGCCAGCGGGTGCTGGAGATCAGCGAGCAGGACTGGAGCGCCATGCTGTCGACCAACCTCGACGGTGTCTGGCGCGTAGCCCAGTGTGCGGCGCAGCGCCTGGCGCGTGCCGGGCGTGGCGGCAGCATCGTCAACATCGCCTCCATGCTCGGCTTGCGCGTGGGCACCGGTTACAGCCACTACTGCGCGGCGAAGGCCGGCGTGGTGCAATTGACCAAGTCGCTGGCGCTGGAACTGGCGCGCTACCAAATCCGGGTCAATGCCATTGCCCCGGGGTACTTCAAGACCGAGATGACCGATGGCTACTTCGACAGTGAAAAGGGCCAGGCCTACATCGTCGAGGCGGTGCCCATGCGCCGGCTAGGCCGCTTGCAGGAGCTTGAAGGACCGTTCCTGCTGCTGGCGAGCCAGGCTGGCGCCTACATGTCGGGCGCGGTGCTGGCGGTGGATGGCGGGCAACTGGTGGGGAGTCTGTAACGGGGCTGCTTCGCAGCCCATCGCAGGCTTCGCCAGCTCCCACGCGGACCACTGTGGGAGCTGGCTCCCACAAGGGCTCTGTACATACCCGGACCCTGTGGCAGCTGGCTCCCACAAGGGCTCTGTACATACCCGGACCCTGTGGGAGCTGGCGCAGCCTGCGATCGACCGCGCAGCGGTCGCAACAGCGACTCAAGAAGCCGGTCGCGCCTCAGGCAGTTTCCAGCTGCCGTCCAGGATCGGCTGGCCCGGCAGGTAATAGCGCACCATGTAGTTCCACCCCGGCATGATCGGCAGGCAGTTGGCGTGCGCCGCCGTGCAGCCGCCAAAGCGTACCGAGACACTGCCATCCTCGCCCTTGCGCGCCGTCAGGTTGTTCAGGGCGTAGGCCTCCAGGTCATTCTTGCGAAACTGCCCCTGCGCGTCATACACACTGATCGACCAGAACGCCCCCGTCGGCACCTTGGCGACATCCAGTCGATACGGCGTCTGCCCGTCGTTATGCGCTGGCGTGACCACCTGGTAATAGGCGTCCTTCTCAGGGTTGCCGCCCCAGGCCATGGCACTGCCAATCAAGTGCCGCACCGGGTCCACCTCGCCGCGCTTGCCGAACATGCCGCGGGAATCCTCAAGGGTCGAGCCCAGGGCCAGCAGGGCTTTCCTGACCTGCGCCCGGCTGGTCTCGTCCCAGTCCGGCACCTGGAAGTGTCCCGGGCCGTTGGCCTGCTTGACCACGATGGCATCCTGCAGCACCTTGATCTGCTCCAGTTCCTGCGGCTCAGCCGAGTTGATCAGGGTACGCACGCCGAACAGCACATAACGGGTCGAGACGTCCGCCCTGCTCAGCCTGTACTCCCCCGCGCCGTAATGAACGCCCACCACCTGGTGGTCCTCGTCGATCATCATCAACGACATGAACCGCTCGCCGGCATCGGGCAGGGTCACGCTGACGGGCCCTGCGTCCAGGTCGAACACCGCCGTGGAGTACAGGGTGTCGCGGTTGGGCCGGACCACGGTCGGACGCTCCACCGGGATCAGGTTGCGCCAATGGGCGAAGGTGCCGAAGCCGCCGCGTTTGACGGTGAGGTCGAAATAGCGGTCGGTCTCGGCGCGGATGAAGTTGTCGACGCTGACCGCCACCGGCGTTGCCGGCGACGCATCGCCATGGGCCAGCGGCAGGCACGCCGCGAGGATGGCGGCAGCCGCCAGCAGTACTTTCAGGTCTTTCATTGTTGTTATTCCTGTTGTGAGGTGATCAATCTATCCGTTGAACCCTGGGTGCCTGCCAGCGACCGTCGAGGGCCTCGGGCTTGGGCCAGTACAGGCGGCCGGCGATGTAGAACGGGCCGTCCGGCGCGGGCAGCCAGTTGGCCAGCAGCGCCTTGTCCGGCTGCTGGTGCTGGATGTACAGGGTCACACCGCCATCGGCATCGCGCTTGAGGTCCGGCAGCATCGGCGAGTTGATCAGGTAGCGGTTCAGCGGGTTGGCCACCAGCAGGCGTTTGGCGTCGTACAGGGTCAGGGACCAGAAGGCATTGACCGGTGGCAGCTGGCCCGGTGCGAAGCGCAGGGTGTAGCGGTGCTGCGAGGCGTCCAGTTTCTGGCCGTCGGCGTCGAGGTAGAACGGTGGGTAGAGGGTCTCTTCGCGGTCATTGCCATACAGGCCGGTGACCGTCGCGCGCATGCGGTACAGGTAGTTGTCGCCCAGGTACTCGCGGCTCCCCAGAAAACGCGAGGTGGACACCTCGCCACGGGCCACCTGCTGGCCGAGGGCATCGAAGTCCCGCCAGGCGTCAGCGATGCCGGCGCGCATGGCCTCGCGAATGTCTGCCGGCAGTGCGCGCTCGTCGAAGCGCTGGCCCGGGCCGATGCCCAGCCTGGCGAAATCCTTCATCAGGCCCTGCTCCGCAGGATGGGTCGGGCAGAAGCCGAGCACGAAATTCAACTGCTTGAAGAATGCCAGGCTGCTGCGCGCTTGCTCGGCGGTAAGCGGCACGAAGAAATCCACCGCAGGTGCCGGCGCTGGCGCCGCTTGACCGAGGTACGCCGACAGCGGCTGGACCTTGTAGCCGGCCTGCACCCGTTTGACGTTCTCCAGGTCGTCCGGCCCCTTGAGCTGGGTGCGGTAGAAGACAAAGGCGAACTCGGTTTCCGAACGCAGCACCCGGTCGATCCCCGGCGGCACGCTGCCCTGCCAGTCGGGCCCGGCCAGCAGGTAAGTACCGCCGCCATTACCCGTGGTGCGGCTGCCGACATAGCCGAAGTTGTAGGTGAAGGCATCGACGAACTGCGCCGAGTAGTAACGCCCCTCCTCGACGTTCGGCATCGTCAGCACCAGCGGCTCGGCACGCAGGTCGGCGCCCAGTTGGGAGTATGGCGTATCGGCGTTGGGCGTCGGGTAGGCCTTGTCGTCGGGGGTGTAGATCCGCGCCGTGTTGTGCAGGGTGTTCCACGGTGCCTTGAACTCCGGGTGCCCACGGTCCTGGAAATAGGTGTACTGGACGCGGTAGTGATCCACCAGGGGAAAGCCGTAGATGTAGGCCTGCTTGGCGATCACCCGGGCCTGGGCCGGGGTCAGCGCGTCGGCCACGGCCAGTTGCAGGTGACTGGCCAGGGCCAGCAACGCAACCAGGCACAGGTGTTTGATGTTATTCTTGTTCACCACGATCTCCTTGTCGTCTGGCCTGGCGCCGGGCGCCGGGCCGGTTCAGTGCTGTGAGGGGTCCTCGATGGGGTTCCACACCGTTGCGCGGTGGGCGGCGTCGCCATCGGGGTGGTAGGCATGGCAGGTGCCGATCACCCAGTGCCTGGGCATGCGAAAATCCGGATCGCGGGCGGCACGCTGGCGCAAGCGCTTCTGCATCACCGGGGCCAGGGTCTGGATAGCGGTGGTGGCCATCGGGCCGAGCATTTCGGTGAGGTGGGTACAGCCCTTGATGCCCCCCACCCGCTCAGCGACCCGCTTTTTGAAGCCAGGGCCGATACGCAGCCCCACCAGGGCCCCGTAGGCACGATTGATCTGCCCGCACACGGGCGTGGGCGCCTGTTCGGAAACGGCCTTGAACTGGCGGATCACCATCTCCTCGTCGATGGTCATGGTGATGCGCATGTAGTGCAGCACGCCGTTGGCGGGGATGGTGCCGTAGGGAAAGTCGGTATCGACGCCCTTGGTGTCGAGCAGCCGGCCCTCGATGTCGAACAGACCGTCATCGCGCTCGAATCCGGTGCAGACCACCTGGCGGGTATGCAGCAACCGGCGTCGGGGCTGGCCGGCAATGGACAGGGTCATGGCCATGAACTCCAGGGATGGCGGAGCGCCGGGGCACCCCGCCACGGTTATCAGACGTTGCCCAGACCGCCGCCGCAGACCAGCACCTGGCCGCTGACGTAGTCCGATTCCGGAATGCAGAACAGGTACACGGCCCCTGCGGCTTCCTCGGTGTTGCCCGGACGGCCCAGGGGAATCAGGCTCTTGGACTGCTCGACGATCGCCGGGCTGATGCCGACCTTGATCTCGCGGCCTTCGATATTGATGAAGTTCGGATCGCCCTCCACCGGCTGGGTCTGGCGGGTTTCGATGTGACCGAAGGCCACGGCGTTGACGTTGACCTTCATCCGTCCCCACTCCTTGGCCAGGCACTTGGTCATGCCCAGCACCCCGGCCTTGGCGGTGGAGTAGTTGACCTGGCCCGGGTTGCCGCTGGCCGACACCGACGACACGTTGACCACCTTGCGGTTGACCACCCGCCCCTCGGCGGCTTCCTGCTTGGCCATGGCACTGATGATCGGCTGGGCGGCACGCAGGATGCGAAACGGCGCGGTGATATGGCAGTCGATGATGGCGTACCACTGCTCGTCGCTCATCTTCTGGATCACGTTGTCCCAGGTGTAGCCGGCGTTGTTGACGATGATGTCGATGCCGCCGTAGTTGTCGACCGCGGTCTTGACGAAGCGCTCGGCGAAGTCGACGGCGGTGACGCTGCCCACGCAGGCGACGGCTTCGCCGCCGGCATCGCGGATCTGCGCGACCACTTCTTCGGCCGGGCCTGCGTCCAGGTCGTTGACCACCACGCGGGCGCCATCGGCGGCCAGTTTCAGGGCGACACTGCGACCGATGCCACGGCCGGAGCCAGTGACCAGGGCGACTTTACCTTCGAGTTTTTTCATGGGGATTGTCCTTGTTATTGTTGGATTCAGCTCAGGGCCACGACGGCTTCGCCGACCAGCTTGTCGTCGCCGTACTGGTTGCTGCAGCGGATCGCCAGGCGCGCGCGGCGCTCGCCGTCGACCTCAAGCAGTTCGGTGACTTTGCCGTGGCAGCTGGGGAAGTGGCCCACCTGGGTGATGCCGGTAAAACGCACCGCGAGGCTGCGAATCTGTCGCTGCGCCACCCAGCCGGTGAGCAGCCGGCCCAGGTAGGCGACCGAGAGCATGCCGTGGGCGAATACATCCGGCTGGCGGGCCTTGCGGGCGAAGTCCAGGTCGATATGCACCTGGTTGTGGTCGCCCGAGGCACCGGCGTACAACGCCAGGGTGGTACGGTTGATCGCAGGCAACAGCAGCGGCGGCAGTTCGAAGCCGACTTGCACATCGGTCGATTGAAAAGCATTCATGGCGGGTTCCTCAGCGCTGCACGAGCGACGAGCGGATGTCAGCGATAGGCTGGCCATCCTGGTTGCTGACGCGGGTCTGCTGCACCACGAAGGTCAAGGCCCCGCCCTTCTTCTCGTAGACATCCACCACCCGGGTATCGAAGGTCAGCACATCGCCGGCGTAGGCCATGCCGTGGTAGTCGAAACCCTGTTCGGCGTGCAGGATGCGTCCCAGGTCGAAGCCGAAGATGTCCTCGACGATATGGTCGCTGTCGCGCCCCTCGGCCTCCAGGCACATCAGAAAGCTGGGCGGCACCGGCAGTGAGCGGTGCCCCGCCGCGCGGGCGGCGGCTTCGTCGGTATAGATCGGATCGGTTTCGCCAATGGCCTTGGCGAAAAAGCGCAGGCGGCCTTTTTCCACTTCACAGGTGGTTACCCCCAGCGAGCGGCCGATGAGACTCTTGTCTGCCATGTCACGCAGTCCTGTCAGTCAGTAGTAAGGCGCGCCCGCAACGAGCGCGCCGGGTCATCAGCCGCGGCCGAACAGGGTCACGATGCCGGCGCCGCCCAGGCCCAGGTTGTGCTGCAGGGCGTGATGCAAGCCTTCTACCTGACGCTTGTCGGCGCTGCCACGCAGTTGGTGGGTCAACTCGTAGCACTGGGCAAGGCCGGTGGCCCCCAGCGGGTGGCCCTTGGACAGCAGGCCGCCGGACGGGTTGACCACCACCTGACCGCCGTAGGTGTTGTCGCCGTCGAGCACGAACTTCTCGGCGCCGCCTTCGGGGCAGAAACCCAGGCCTTCGTAGGTCAGCAGTTCGTTATGGGCGAAGCAGTCGTGCAGCTCGCAGACGCGGATCTCGTCCGGGCCGACGCCGGCCTTTTCATAGACCTCGGTAGCCGCCTGGCGGGTCATGCCGACGCCGACGATGCTGATCAACGACGGTGGATCGAAGGCCTCGGGCTGATCGGTGACCAACGCCTGGGCCAGGATACAGACATCGGTGCGCAGGCCGTGCTGCTTGGCGAAACGCTCGGAAACCACGATCGCCGCGGCACCGCCACAGGTCGGCGGGCAGGCCATCAGCCGGGTCATCACCCCCGGGAAGATCACCTGGTCGGCCATGACTTCTTCGGTGGTGACCACCTTCTTGAACACCGACAGCGGGTTGTTGGCGGCATGGCGGCTGGCCTTGGCGCGAATGGCGGCGAAGGTTTCCATTTTCGTGCCGTATTTCTGCATGTGCTCGCGGCCGGCGCCGCCGAAGAACTTCAGCGCATCGGGCATCTCGCGGCCTTCGGCGAAGATCGCGTCGGCCACTTCATGGCCCTTGCCGTAGGTGATCGGGCGGTCCAGCCAGTGGGACTTCAGGGCGCCAGGCTGCATCTGCTCGAAGCCGAACGCCAGGGCGCAATCCACCGCGCCGCTTTCCACCGCCTGGCGCGCCAGGTACAGCGCCGTGGAGCCGCTGCCGCAGTTGTTGTTGACGTTGATCACCGGGATACCGGTCAGCCCCACTTCATAGAGCGCCGACTGGCCACTGGTGGAATCGCCGTAGACGTAGCCGGCGTAGGCCTGCTGGACCTTGCGGTAGTCCAGACCGGCGTCCTGCAGGGCCTGGCGAATCGCCTGGGCGCCCATCTCGATGTAGGTACCGCTCTGGCCAGGCTTGGCAAACGGGATCATGCCGACACCGGCGACAAATACTTTCTGCGACATCACTTTCTCCAAGGTCAGTTGTCATGGCCTGCGACTTCGCCCGCTGGCGGGGCGATCACGGCAAACCGTCAACCGATGGTCACGTAACCACGACCCGACAACGCCCCCCCCGGTGGAGGGGGCTTTGAGGCCTGGGTCACAGAACGCGAGGGAGGCGACAGGAGGGAGGGCTCCCCCCCCTCTGGAGGGGGAAGCACCGGCAGACACGGCGGTAGCGTTTGCTCGCGGTCCACCAGAACAACAACAAGATCACAGGGGTAACCATCACGTGACTTTCGCACGACATACGCGCTCGCAACGCCAACGGCCTTCGAACCTGATGCCCATCGAACTGCGCCCTCAGCTGCTGGCCCTGGCCGTGAGCCTGGGCACCGCTACCGGCGCCAACGCCCTGGACTTCCAGATCGGCGAAATCGAGGGGCAGTTCGATTCGACCCTTTCCATCGGCGCCAGCTGGGCAGTACGCGGGCCGGATCCGACCTTCGTCAACGCCGCCAACACCGTGGGGCTGCGCGGCGAATCGGCCACCCGCACCGCCGACGACAACCGGCAGAACTTCAAGAAGGGCGAGACCTTCTCGAAGATCTTCAAGGGTGTGCATGACCTGGAGCTGAAGTACCGTGACAGCGGCGTGTTCGTGCGTGGCAAGTACTGGTACGACTTTGAACTCAAGGACGAGCACCGCCTGTTCTACGACATCGACGACAGCGGCCGTGACGACCTGGCCAAGGCATCCGGCGCCGAATTCCTCGATGCCTTCGTCTACCACAACTACGAGCTGGGCGACCTGGCCGGCAACGTGCGCCTGGGCAAACAGGTGGTGAGCTGGGGCGAAAGCACCTTCATCGGCAACTCGATCAACAGCATCAACCCCATCGACGTCGCCGCCCTGCGCCGCCCGGGTGCCGAGGTCAAGGAAGGCCTGGTGCCGGTGAACATGTTCTACCTCTCCCAGGGCCTGAGCGAGAACCTCAACGCCGAGGCGTTCTACCAGCTGGAATGGGACAATTCGGTGGTCGACAATTGCGGCACCTTCTTCGGCTCCGACCCCCTGCCCCAGGGCTGCAACGACCGCCTGGTATTCGCCGGCCCCGACCTGGCCCCGGGTGTGGCGCGCAATACCGCCACCGCCGCGCAGATCCTCAGCGGCGCGGTGCGTGATGACGTCTACATGCCGCGCCTGGAAGACAACGACCCGCGTGACAGCGGCCAGTATGGCGTGGCGCTGCGCTGGTTCGTGCCGCAGCTGCACGACACCGAGTTCGGCTTCTACGCCATGAACTACCACAGCCGCAGCCCTTACCTGAGCTTCAAGCAGACCACCGTGGCGCCGATCACCGCCGCCCAGCTGGGCGCCCTGCCTGCCGCGGCACGCTCGCTCGCCGCGGCACAGAACCAGTTCGACCGGGTGCGCTCGGCGCGCTACTTCGTCGACTACCCGGAAGATATCCGCCTCTATGGCGTGAGCTTCCAGACCACCCTGGGGCCGACTTCGGTCGCGGGCGAAGTCAGCTTCCGGCCGAACATGCCGCTGCAGATCAACACCGCCGACCTCAACCTGGCGGCGACCCAGTCCACCGACACCGACCTGCGCACCCAGACCTCACCGGTGTTCACCTCGGGTGAAACCGCGCAACAACTGGGTGGCGACTTGCCCGGCTACAAGCGCATGCCGGTGCTGCAGGCGCAGATGACCGCCACCCACTTCATCGACCAGATCTGGGGCGCCAGCCGCCTGACCCTGGTCGGCGAAGTCGGCTACAACCGCATCAATGGCCTGGGCGACGCCAACGGCACCGACATTCGTTTCGGTCGCAGCCCGGTATACGGCGCCGGCGAGTTCCCCGGCAGCCAGAACGCCACCGTCTGCGCCACCGCCAGCAACCCGCAGAAGGAGTGCAACAGCCACGGTTTCTACACCACCGACTCCTGGGGCTATCGCCTGCGCGCCAAGCTCGACTACTCCAACGTCATCGCCGGCATCAACCTGTCGCCGAACCTGGCCTGGTCCCACGACGTGGACGGCTGGGGGCCGAACTTCGAGGAAGGCGCCAAGGCCGTCAGCATCGGCGTGGACGCCGACTACCTCAACACCTACACCGCCAGCCTGAGTTACACGGACTTCTTTGGCGGCCAATTCAACACCACCACTGACCGCGATTACGTCGCGCTCAGCTTCGGCGTCAACTTCTGAGTCGCAACCGACAGAGGGTATCTCCATGAACCACAAAAAGATCATCACCTCGGCAACCCTGGCACTTTCCCTGCTGGCCAGCAGCGTCATGGCCGCCATCAGCGAACAGGAAGCGGCTCAACTGGGCACCGCCCTCACCCCGCTGGGGGCGCAGAAGGAAGCCAACGCCGACGGCAGCATTCCGGCCTGGACCGGGGGCCTCAAGGCTGGCGCCGCGCCAGTGGATGCCAAGGGCTTCCTCGGCGATCCGTTCAAGAACGAAAAGCCGCTGTTCACCATCACCGCAGCCAATGCCCAGCAGTACAAGGACAAGCTGACCCCCGGCCAGCTGGCGATGTTCACCCGCTATCCGGACACCTACAAGATCCCGGTCTATCCAAGCCACCGTACCGCCATGGCCCCGGCGAAGATCTATGACCTGGCGAAAAAGAGCGCGGTCGGTGTCCAGCTGGTCAGCAATGGCAATGGCCTGGGCAACTTCGCCGACTCGCGCTATTACGCCTTCCCGATTCCCAAGAGCGGCGTGGAGGTCTACTGGAACTACGTCACCCGCTACCGTGGCGACAACATCGAACGCTGGTCGGTGCAGGCCGCTCCGCAGGTCAATGGCGACTACACCATCGTCGAGACCCATGACCAGAACAGCTTCCCGCAGTACATGGATGGCGTAGACCCGCAAGCGGCGAAGAATGTCCTGTACTACTACATCTTCGCCGTCAACGCCCCGGCACGCCTGGCCGGCACCGTGTCCATGGCCCACGAGACCATCGACCAGGTCAGTGACCCGCGCAAGGCCTGGACCTACAACGCCGGCCAGCGCCGTGTACGCCGCGCCCCGCAACTGGCCTACGATGCCCCGGGCCTGGCCTCCGACGGCATGCGCACCTCCGACAACGCCGACATGATGAACGGCTCGCCCGACCGTTATGACTGGAAGCTGATCGGCAAGAAGGAGATGTACATCCCCTACAACAACTACAAGCTGCAGTCGCCGAGCCTGAAGTACGCCGACATCATCAAGCCGGGCCACATCAACCAGGACCTGACCCGCTACGAGCTGCACCGGGTGTGGCATGTGCAGGCCACGCTCAAGCCGGGTGAACGGCATATCTATGCCAAGCGCGACATGTACTTCGATGAAGACACCTGGGTGCTGGCCGAGGTGGACCATTACGACGGGCGTGGACAGCTGTGGCGCGTGGGCGAAAACTACACCTACAACAACTTTGAAAAAGGCCTGAACGCGCCGGCGGCGCAAGGTTTCTATGACCTGATTGCCGGGCGTTACATTGTCGCCACCATGAGCAACGAAGCGAAGCTGGCGCCGCAGTACGGAGGCCGGACCAAACTGGCTGACTTCACCCCGGCAGCCCTGCGCAACGCGGGTATTCGCTGAGCCCGCGCCTACAGGTATCGACCTGAACGCCCTGCAACTGCAGGGCGTTTTTGTAGCCGCGGCCGAACACGATACACCGAGGTTACCGGATAGCGACTGCTGCGCAGTCGATCGCAGGCTTCGCCAGCTCCCACAATAGTCACCTGGTTGCAGGGGCATTTTGGGAGCTGCCGACAGGCTGCGATACCTCCACCGCCGAATATCTGACCCACCGTGGTGGCCGGGTTGCGACTGCTGCGCAGTCGATCGCAGGCTTCGCCAGCTCCCACAATAGTCACCTGGTTGCAGGGGCATTGTGGGAGCTGCCGACAGGCTGCGATACCTCCACCGACGAATATCTGACCCACCGCGATGGCCGGATTGCGACTGCTGCGCAGTCGATCGCAGGCTTCGCCAGATCCCACAGTAGTCACCTGGTGCAGGGGCATTGTGGGAGCTGCCGACAGGCTGCGATACCTCCACCGCCGAATATCTGACCCACCGCGATGGCCGGATTGCGACTGCTGCGCAGTCGATCGCAGGCTCCCACAATAGTCACCTGGTTGCAGGGGCATTGTGGGAGCTGCCGACAGGCTGCGATACCTCCACCCCGAATATCTGACCCTCCGTGGTGGCCGGGTTGCGACTGCTGCGCAGTCGATCGCAGGCTTCGCCAGTTCCCACAGTAGTCACCTGGTTGCAGGGGCATTGTGGGAGCTGCCGACAGGCTGCGATACCTCCACCGCCGAATATCTGACCCTCCGTGGTGGCCGGGTTGCGACTGCTGCGCAGTCGATCGCAGGCTTCGCCAGCTCCCACAGTAGTCATGCACTTGCAGGGGAACCTGTGGGAGCTGCCGCCAGGCTGCGATCGGCCCTACGCAAAAAAGAAAAGGCCGGTCGCAAAGGACCGGCCCGGTTCAACAACGCTCCCGCAGCTACTCGAAAATCACCTTGCAACGACTGGCGCCCCAGCTCTCGACCTCGCGGTGATACCGATCCTCGATCAGGTTGCGGCGAATCTTCAAGGTCGGTGTCAGCAGCGCATTGGCAATGGTCCAGGGCTCGGCGACGACCACCAGGCACGCCAGTTGCTCATGCGCCTCGAACTGGGCATTGACCTCGGCCAGGAACACCTCAAGCTCGGTGGTAACCTTGTCCCGGCCCTCGGCTGTCGCCAGCACAGCACGGGTGTCGGCCGACACATTGAGCAAGGCCAGCGGCGCCGGCAGGCCGACGCCGGTCACGCAGGAGGCCTCGACCCGCGGGTGGTTGCCCAGCCTGGCCTCGATCGGCACCGGCGCCACGTACTTGCCCTTGGCGGTCTTGAACAGCTCCTTGACCCGCCCGGTAATGCGCAGGCGCCCCTGCTCGTCCAACTCGCCACGATCGCCGGTGCAGAACAGGCCATCGGCGGTGTAGCTCTGGGCCGTCAGCTCAGGCAGCTTGTAGTAGCCCAGCATCTGCGCCGGACTCTTGACCAGGATCTCGTTGTCTTCACCGATACGGCATTGCACCCCCGGGATCGCCGCGCCGACATAACCAACCCGCACCTGCCCCGGCAGGCTGAAGTGCGAGGTGCCGAAGTTTTCCGACATGCCATAGCCTTCGAGTAGCTCCAGGCCCAGCTGGCGGTACCACTCCATGACCTTGACCGGCAACGGCGCCGAACCGGACAGGCCGGTGTGCACCTGGTCAAGCCCGAGCGCCGAGAGGATCTGCGCCTTCATCAGCTTGCCCTCAACCGGATCGGCGAACACCTTGGCCTGGGTAGCCGGATCGATGCGTTCGTTGATGCCCTGGTAGAACTTGCCCCACAAGCGCGGCATCGACAGGAAGATGGTCGGCCGCGCACGGCGCAGGTCGTCGCTGAAGGTCTCAAGCCCGAGGTTGAAGAACACCCGGCAGCCACTGTACAGCGACACCGCCTCCACCACCGCCCGTTCGGCGGTATGGGCCAGGGGCAGGTAGGACAACAGGCGGTCACCGCTGTGGGTGCCCTTGCCGTCGGCATACATGCACCCGGTGACCGCCGGCGCGGCATACATGGCGCCGAAACTGTGCATCACGCCCTTGGGATCGCCGGTGCTGCCGGAGGTATAGATGATGGTGGCCAAGGCCTCGGGCGCGGGCTCGACCACCGCCTGCAACGGCGCGGTACGGGCGACGATATCCGCCCAGGCCTGGCCTTCGCCACACGCCGACATCGGCAGGTCGATCAGCGGCAGGCTGGCGGGAACCGAGGCGCGGACCGCCTCCCAGCCAGCCCGGTCACCTTCCAGGCGGCCGACGAACAGCAGGCGCACTTCGGCATGTTCCAGCACATAGCGCACCGTGTCGGCATTGGCGGTGGTGTACAGCGGCACGCTGACATGCCCGGCCATCCAGATCGCCAGGTCGGCGATGATCCAGTGGGCGCTGTTCTTGGCGTAGATGCCAATGGAGGACTGTGCCGGCAAATCGAGGCTCTGCAGGTGCGCGGCCATGCGCCGCGCCTGGTCGCCCACTTCGCCCCAGCTGTAGTCCTGCACACTGCCATCGGCCAGGGGCTGGGTCAGGTAGATCGAATCGGCTGTGCTGCGCTCCCAGTGAAGGAAGCGATGCAACAGTGTAGGGTGCTTATTGTTGTTGTTCATGGCAGTTCCTGCATCCGAGGGGTGGTGTTCCACCCATTGAAATTATTCTGTCTGTGCCCGCCGCGTTGACTCAATCGCGCTGATAAAGCGTGGCAATCACTGTACCGTCGGTGCCCGTCTGGTGCTGCAGGGCCAATTGCGCGTCGACGACCTGGCGTCGAGCGGCGCTGCCACGCAGCTGGTGCACCAGCTCGATGCATTGTGCCAGCGGACTCGCCGCTACGGCCTGCCCCAATGACAGCAACCCGCCGGACGGGTTGACGACCAGGTTGCCACCATAGGTGTTGTCGCCATCCTCGACCAGCTTCTCGGCATCGCCCTCGGGGCACAAACCCAGCGCCTCGTAGAGCAGCAATTCACCCAGGGTACTGCTGTCGTGCAGTTCGCACACCCCGACCTCCTGCGCGCCCCTGCCCGCCTGCTCGTACAGCTCGCGGGCAGCGGCGACGTTGAGGTCGTAATCGACCCCGAAGGTCGATCCCGGCTCCTGGCCGCTGACCTGCAGCGGTGACACGCAGGCCTGGGCGAGCATGCGCACTTTCGGTCCCGGGCAGTGGCGCCTGGCAAACTCGCCGGAGCACAGCAGCACGGCGGCGACACCGACGCTGGGCCAGGCGAACTGCGGATGGGTGAGCGGTTCGGCGATCATCCCGGCCTGCAGCACCTGGTCAAGGCTCAACACCTGGCTGAAGGCGCTCAGGGGGTTGAGCGCGGCATGCTGGCGCGCCTTGACCGCAATCATGGCGAAGGTCTCTCGCCGGGCCTGGTAGCGGCGCATGTATTCACACGCGGTCACGCCCAGTGGCGCCAGGGTAGTCACGCTCGCGGGCGCCGCCAGCGCAGCCTGCACGCCCAGTACCAGCACGCACTCGGCCTGGCCCAGGAGGATGGCCTGACGCGCACGCGCGATCAGGATACTGCCCTCCACGGCGTCTTGCGCGCAGTGTTGCAGCGCTACCCGGGCCAGCCCCGCGCGTTGCAGCGCACGCTGCAGGGTCGCGCCCTCGATCGGGTCCGAGGCGACCAGGACCCGATCAAGGGCGCTTGCCGACACACCAGCATCGCCGAGTGCCTGGAGCACCGTGGTGCCGATCAGGGCATCCAGGCCCGGGTTCAGCGCAACCGGACTGAAGGGCGACATTCCTACGCCAATCACATTGACGCAACGTTGCATCGTGCGCTCCTGAAATAGAAAGCTGCCGCGCCCGTTTCGGGGCGCGGCAGGTGGCCAGGGGTCAGGCCGGCACGGACTCGAACAGTTCGACCGCACCATTTTTCAACACGATCACATCCCGCTCCACGGCGCGCATCTGCACCACGATGCGGGTCGGCGACTCACGCCACATGCGGGTTTCCAGGGTATCGCCAGGCATCACGATGGAAGCGAAACGGGCGCGCACGCTCTTGAACAGGCGCGAATCGTTGTCGCAGAAAGCCTTGATCACATGGCGGCCGAGGTAGCCGAAGGTGCACAGGCCGTGCAGGAACGGCTTCTCGTAACCGGCCTTGGCGGCATAGTCCGGATCCACGTGCATCGGGTTCCAGTCACCGCACAGGCGATACAACAGGGCCTGGTTGACGTCGGTGGTGTCAGCCAGCACAGCGTCGGGCTCACGGGCCGGCGGCAGGTTGATCTCTTCGCTGGCCACACGCTCAAGGCCTGCGCCCGGGACGCCCGGGTAGAAGCCGGTGACTTCGTTGTAGAACAGCGGCGTGCCGTGCTCGTCGGTGGTCTCGATGGCCAGCACGCTGACCGAGCTCTTGCCTTTGTCGATGGCCGCCTTCAGGCGCATGGTGTGCTTGAGCTTGGCCTTCGGTGGCAGTGGCCGGTACATCACGGTGTACTGCTCGCCATGCAGGCCCTTGGCGAACGGCAGGTTCAGGCCTTCGATCTGCGGCTCGCCGGATTTGGCGGCGCGCAGGAACACTTCGGTGGCCGGCAACACGGCCATGGTCGGCAGGACGCGGAAGTCGTCACCGGTGAACTCGTTGACGTAGAGCAGTTCGGTGCGGTCCAGCGGGTCCTTGGCGGCGCCGACGGCCAGCGCATACAGGGCGGCGTCGTTCTGATCGTACTCGGTCTCCAGGTACGACACCGCGTTGGCCGCCACTTCCATGTCGACGTAGGCGTTGCCGCCCTTGGCCGGCGACTCCATGCGCGCGAACAGCTCGGTGAAGCTTTCACCGCCATTGGCGGGGTGGACGCTGTGCTCGTCGAAGCGAGTGATGCGCGCCCAGTTGTCGCGCACCAGCTCCGGACTCAGGCCGTCGGTGTGCAGGAAGCGCCCCTGGGAACGCTCCCAGCGGTACTTGGCGTGGAAGCCGCCACCGACCTCGAACAGGCCGCCGGTGTCTTCGCACTGCTCGCTGCACAGCCAGCCCACCAGCGGTGCGACGTCTTCGACCTTGAGCTTGTCATGCAACGCCTCGGGGAAGATGCCGCTGGCGATCACCATGCGCGAAGCGGCGATCGGGGCGATGGTGTTGACGCGGATGTTCTTGCTCGCGCCTTCGATCGCCAGGGCGCTGGCAAAGCCGATCAGGCCGGCCTTGGCAGTGGCGTAGTTGCACTGGCCGAAGTTGCCGAAGATGCCGGCGCCGGAGGCGGTCATGACGATGCGGCCGTAACCCTTGTCGCGCATGATCGGCCATACCGCATGGGTCAGGCGGAAGGCGCCCTTGACGTGGACGTCCTGGATCAGGTCCCACTGTTCTTCGCTCATCTTGTGGAACGAGGTGTCGCGCAGCACGCCGGCGTTGTTGATGAGGATATCGACGGTACCGAAGGCCTCGAGCGCGGTGGCGACGATTTTCTCGCCCTCGGTCACCGAGTGATAGTCGGCCACCGCCTCGCCACCCAGGGCGCGGATTTCGGCGACTACCGCATCCGCGGCGGCGCTGGAGCTGCCCAGGCCCGCGGTGGTGACACCCAGGTCATTGACTACTACTTTGGCGCCGCGTGCCCCCAGCAACAGGGCATGGGCGCGACCCAGGCCGTTGCCGGCGCCGGTTACGATGGCGACTTTACCGTCGAAGCGAATTTCTTGAGACACGTTTGCACTCCTCTAGATCGCGCTCACAAGGTGCGAGCGATGATTTCTTTCATGATTTCGTTGGTACCGCCCCAGATGCGGTTGCCGCGGGTGTCCAGGTACAGGCGGGCGATCGGGTATTCGGTCATGTAGCCGTTGCCGCCGTGCAGTTGCAGGCAGGCATCGACCACCCGGCTGCTGAGTTCGGCAGTCCAGTACTTGGCCACCGCCGCCGTTTCGGCAGTCAGCTCGCCCTGCAGCAGCAAGGCCATGCAGCTGTCGACCCAGGAGCGGCCGATCTGCACCTCGGTCTTCAGTTGCGCCAGGGTGAAGCGCGAGTTCTGGAAATCCAGCACCGGCTTGCCGAACACGATGCGCGTGCGGGTGTAGTCGATGGTCTGCTCCAGCGCCGCCTCGGCCTGGGCCTGGAAGCCCACCGCACCGATGATCCGTTCCCAGGCCAGGTCGTGCATGAGCTGGTAGAAACCCTGGCCCTGCACCCCGCCGAGCACGTTCTCGACCGGCACGCGGCAGTCGTCGAAGAACAGCATGCTGGTGTCCTGGGCATGCAGGCCGATCTTTTCCAGCGGCTGCGAACGGCTGAAGCCCTCGCGCTCCTTCTCGACGATAACCAGCGAGATATCCTTGGCGCTGCCGCTGGTGCCGGTCTTGCACACCACCAGCGCCAGGTCGCAGGAAGCACCGTTGGAAATAAAGGTCTTGGAGCCGTTGAGCACCAGCTGATCGCCGTCCTGCACGGCGCGGGTGCGTACCGCCTGCAGGTCCGAGCCGGTGTTGGGCTCGGTCATGGCGATGGCGCCGACCGCTTCGCCTGCGATCATTCGCGGCAGCCAGGCCTGCTTCTGCGCCTCGGTGCCGTAGTTGAGGATGTAGAAGGCCACCAGGCCGTGCACGCCGAAACCGATCAGGCCGGTGGCGCCGATGCGCATGAATTCTTCCGAGAAGACCATGTCGAACAACCGGTCGGCACCGGGGCCGCCGTATTCTTCCGGCATGGAGGGCAGCAACATGCCCAGCTCACCGGCCTTGCGCCACACCTCGCGGGGCACGCACTTGTCCTTTTCCCACTGGGCGTGGAACGGTGCGACCTCCTCTTCCATGAAGCGGCGGGCGGCGCGGCGGAATTCTTCGTGCTCGGTGCTGAACAGCGTACGGGGAATCAGGTATTCCATAGGTATTCCTCTGCGGCCCGGATCAGAGCGTGCGCCCGACCAGGTCTTTCATGATGTCGTTGGCGCCGCCGGCGATGCGCAGGACGCGGTGATCGAGGTAGTGACGGGCCACCGGGTACTCGAGCATGTAGCCGTTGCCGCCGTGCAGCTGGAGGCACTCGTCCACCACCTTGGTGTACAGGTCCGAGCACCACAGCTTGGCGGCAGCCGCCGCTTCCGGGCTGAGGCTGCGCGCCAGGCACTGCTCCATGCAGCGGTCGACGTAGTTCTGCGACACCGCCAGCTGCATCTTCAGGTCGGCGAGCTTGAAGCGGGTGTTCTGGAACTCGAAGATCGGCTTGCCGAACACGGTGCGGCCGCGGGTGTACTCAAGGGTGCTTTCCAGCACCGCTTCGGCGCCGGCGACACTGCTGACGGCGATGGACAGGCGTTCCCAGGCCAGCTCTTTCATCAGCTGGATAAAGCCCTGCCCGGCCACGCCGCCCAGCAGGTTCTCCTTCGGCACGCGCACGTCTTCGAAAAACAGCATGGTGGTGTCCTGGGCGTGCAGGCCGACCTTGCGCAAGGGCCGCGAGCGGCTGAAGCCTGCGCGGTCGGCTTCGACCAGGATCAGCGAGATGTCCTGGGCGCCCTTGCCGCTGTTGCCGGTCTTGGCGACCACCACCACGACGTCGCAGTGGGTACCGTTGGAGATGAAGGTCTTGGCGCCGTTGATGACGTACTCGTCACCCTCGAGCACCGCGCGGGTCTTGACCGCCTGCAGGTCGGAGCCGGTGTCCGGCTCGGTCATGGCCACCGCGCCGATGGCCTCGCCCGCCGCCATCTTCGGCAGCCAGGCCTGCTTTTGCGCTTCGCTGCCGAAGTTCACCAGGTACCCGGCGACAATATCGTGCACGCCGAAGCCGATCAGCCCCGAGGCCAGGCCCGCGCGGTAGATTTCCTCAGTGGCGATCATCGAGAAGCGCCGGTCCAGGCCCAGGCCGCCGTAGGCTTCAGGGGTGGTGGCGTTGAGCATGCCCAGCGCACCGGCGCGTTTCCAGATTTCCCGGGGCACCCGATGATCGGCTTCCCACTGCTCAAGGCCAGGCGCACACTCCTGCGCCAGGAAGCGCCGCACGCTGCTGCGAAACTCCTCGTGCTCATGATCAAACAGGCTACGCGGAATCATTGCTGGTTCTCTCCTAGGTCGTCGTTTCGCCACCTTTACAGGGGCTCTGGATCGATCATAGGAGCAGGTTCCGGCGAGCCGCCCCCTCAGGGAGGGGGGGATGTGAAGGGCTGTGGAATTCGCACTGGCGCCCCCCCCTTCAGGGGTTGGCGGGCAAGCCGCCGGCGACCCTAGACTGGCCCGGCGAAATACCGGCGACGGCACCTCCCGTGGCGTCCACGCAACGCCACGGGTGACCTGCGTCGGTGTTTTCGCACTTACTCGATCAGGCCGTGCTTGCGCGCCCAGGACACCGCGTCATAGCGGCTGGAAACCCCCATCTTCACGTAGATGTTCTTCAGGTTCCACTTCACCGTTTCCAACGAAATGTTCAAGGTCAGGGCCACACGCTTGTTGGCCATGGCCTGGCTGATCAGTTGCAGGATCGCCAGCTCCCGGGGCGTGAGCACAGAGCTTGCGCCACCGCCCGACGACTCGCTGCCACGGCCGACGCTGGCCGTGCCGAAGCGCTCCAGCAGGCGTGCCAGGTAAGCCTCGTCCTCGGCATTCGGGGCTCTGCCGGCAAGCCCGGCGAGCAACTTGCGCAGCCCCTCGCCTTCGTCCAGGAAGGTCCGTACCAGACCCAGCTCGCGCCCCTGGGACAGGGCGGCGAGCAGATGCGCCTGGGCCTGTTCCGGTTGCAGCAGGTCGGCATGGGCGCAGGCCATCAACACCTGCGCCATCACCTGTAGCTGGCCGCGCCTGAACTGCCCGGCGTAGGCGTAGAGGCGCTGCAACTCGTCCAGTGCCTTGGCCGGGTAGTTGGTGGAGAGCTGCAGACGGGCATTGGCCAGCGCCGCGATCGCCGGGATGTCGGCCTGAAAGCCGCTCGCCCCCTGGTAGTTGCCGGCAAGGACCTGCAACCTGGCGACCCGCTCGGAGGCCCCGGCCTTGTCGTTGTCGAGCAAGGCGATGCGCGCCTGTTCGGCCAGGCAGTGGACCAGGGCACGGTCCTGGCCGATGGAGCGGAAGTGACGTTCCTGGCGCTCGAGGAAGGCCATGGCCACTGCCGCGCTGTCCTGCAGCACATCCAGGCGTGCCCGGCAGATGGTCGCACGCAGCATGGTGTCAGGCATGGCCCACTGCAGCAGGCCGTTGCGATTGGCGAGGATCTCCCGCGCCTCGTCGGTGCGGTCCAGCTCGCGGTACACCTCGGCCAGGGTGGCGGCGCCGAGGTAGGCGCTGGCCGAGCGATGCCCATGGACCGCCACGGCGCGGGCCAGCTGCGCGGTACCGATGCGCTCGGCTTCCTGCACCCGGCCAGCCTGCAGGTAACACAGGGTACGCGCGCCTTCGGCGACCAGGGCCATCTCGGCGTCGCGCTCGGCCTCGGGAATGGGATTGTCGTCCAGGCACTGCAAGGCTTCCTCGATCCGTCCGGCGGCCGCGTAGGCGATGGCCAGCAGCGCCGGCGCACCGAACCGGGTGGCCGAATAGTCGTCGGGCAAGGCCTGGAAGTCCTTGAGCAAGCCGATGATCGGTTCGGTGCGGTCACGCTGGACCTCGATGGCCGCCTGCACCAGCGGCAGCCGGTAGGCGACGTCGGCCTGCTGCGCCGCGCCACTGCGCTGGAACTGCTCCAGCCAGGCCTCGGCCTTGGCCGGACGGGCTGTCAGCGCGTAGGCCAGGCAACCGAGGAAGAACAAGCGTGGCCGCGAGAACAGGATGTCTTGAGGCAAGCGGTCGAGCAGGCGCAGCAAGGGGCTGAGCTGGCTCAGGCTCCAGGTCGCCGGTGCGGCGCGCTCGATCAGTTGCGCGGCAAAGCTCAGGTCGCCGGCCAGGGTGGCATGGCGTACCGACTCGGCCAACAGCTTGCGCTCGGCGAACCAGCGCGCGGCGCGGTAATGCAGTTCGGTCTGCGAACCGCTGTCGCGACGGGCCAGGCGTGTGACGAGGAAGTCGGCGAACAGGGCGTGAAAGCGATACCAGGGCTGGCGGTCATCGGCTTCGACGCGAAAGATCAGCAGGTTTTCTTCGTCGAGTTGCTTGAGCATGGCCTGGGCCGATTCACAGCCAGTCACCGCCTGGGCCAGCGAGGCGTTGAAGCGCCGGCAGATGCTGACACGTTCCATGAAGGTCGCCAGCTCCGGCGGCAGGTGGGCCATGACGTTTTCCGCCAGGTAACTCTGCAGGTCGTCCGAGCGCCAACCCATCTCGCGCAGGGCACTGCGCGAGTCCGGGTCGCTGCGCAGGAGGATGATCACCAGCTGCAGGGTGGCCGGCCAACCGCTGGTGAGCTCATGGATCTGGTGCAGCTCCTCGGGACTGAGCTTCAAGGCCGCCAGGCTCTGTTCCAGGAAGGCCCGCGACTCAGCCAGATCGAAGGGCAAGGCCGCGCAATCAAGCTCGACCAACTGGCCACTCAGGCGCAGCCGGCTGAAGCTCAGCGGCGGGCCGACCCGGGAGGAAATGACGAAATGCAGGTTCTCGGGGCTGTGATCGAGCAGTTTCTGCATCAATTGATGGGAGCGCGGATCGGTGACGTGCTGGTAGTCGTCGATGACCAGGAACAGTTCCTTGTTGATTGCGCCAGCCCCTTCGACGATGGCCGCCACCACCTCATCGATGAACTCGGGCCTGGCACCTTCCAGGGGGATGCCGCTGTCCAGGGCAATGCCCAGGCGCTGCAGGGCACCGCGCAAGTAGGCGAAGAAAATCGCCAGGTGCTTGTCGTCGGCACTCAGCGACAGCCAGGCCACCTCCGCGCCGGAGCGCATCATCGCCTGGCGCCACTGGGCCAGCAGCGTGGTCTTGCCGAACCCCGGGCTACCGGTGACCAGGCCCACGCGGCATTGCGCCATACACTGCAGTTGCTCAAGCAGGCGCTGGCGCAGGATGGTCTGGGGGCCGATGCGCGGCGGCGCGAATTTGGTCGACACCAGCAGTTTGTCGGTATGCATGTACTGAGCGTTCTCCGATTCACAGGTCGCTTGCCGGGCGCAGCGATTGCTTCGTTGGGGCTGCACTGCAGCCCATCGCGGCGCAAGGCCGCTCCCACCTGGCTACCCCGTCAGATTTTTACCCCAACGCTGGCCAAAAGTCAGTACAGCCAGCGCAAGTCGCCGGCCCGGTGTAACGAAGCGTTTCAGAGGCTGCGCGCCACCAGCTCACGCATGATGTCGTTGGCACCGCCATAGATGCGGTTGACCCGGCTGTCCAGGTAATGGCGGGCGACCGGGTATTCGAGCATGTAGCCATTGCCGCCGTGCAGTTGCACGCACTGGTCGACCACCCGCGAGTACAACTCGGTGCACCAGAGCTTGGCCGCGGCCGCCGCCTCCGGGCTCAGCGCGTGTTGCAGTTCCAGCTCCATGCAGCGATCGACATAGGTCTGCCCCAGGACGATGTCGGTCTTGAGCTCGGCCAGTTTGAAGCGCGAGTTCTGGAAGTCGATGATCGGCTTGCCGAAGACCTTGCGCTCACGGGTGTAGTCGAGGGTCTGTTCCAGCACCGCCTGGCTCGCGGCCACGGCGAGCAGGCCGATGCTCAGGCGCTCCCAGGCCAGCTCCTTCATCAACTGGTAGAAGCCCTGGCCCGGCTCGCCGCCGAGGATGTTCGCTTTCGGCACCCGCACGTTCTCGAAGAACAGCATGGTGGTGTCCTGGGCGTGCATGCCGACCTTGCGTAGCGGCCGGGACTTGCTGACCCCGGCGCGATCGGCTTCCACCAGGATCAGCGAGATGTCCCGCGAGCCCTTGCCGCTGCTGCCGGTCTTGGCGATGACCACGATGATGTCGCTGTTGGTGCCGTTGGAGATGAAGGTCTTGGCGCCGTTGATGACGTACTCGTCACCGTCGAGCACCGCCCGGGTCTTGACCGCCTGCAGGTCGGAGCCGGTGTCCGCTTCGGTCATGGCCACGGCGGCGATGGCCTCGCCGCTGGCCATCTTCGGCAGCCACTCCAGTTTCTGCTGCTCGGTGCCGAAGTTGATCAGGTAACCGGCGCAGATGTCATGCACGTTGAAGCCGTTCAGGCCCGAGAGCCCGGCACGGGCCACCTCTTCCACCGCGATCATCGAAAACCTGCGGTCCACGCCCAGGCCGCCATAGGCCTCCGGGGTGGTGGCATTGAGCATGCCCAGCTCACCGGCACGCTGCCAGATCCGCCGGGGCACGAGGTGGTCTTCTTCCCATTGCTCATGGAACGGCGTGCATTCCTCGGCGAGGAAGCGCCGGACCGTGTCGCGGAAGGCTTCATGCTCATGATCGAAAAGGGTGCGAGGAATCATTGTTATACCTTTGATTTCGATGAGTTCGACGGTTGCGTCTCTTGCGGACGCCTTTGCCCCACCTTAGGCCGCCAGGCCGCCACTCCCCCCCCTCTAAGCGGGTAGGTTGCCAGCGACCCTCCACTCCTCCCCTCCCTATCCCCCCCGAACAGGGAGGGTGCGCTGCCCTGCAACGCACGCAACATCCAGCCTGCCGCCTTTGCGCAAACAACGGCCCGAGCCCCCTCACAACAAGAACAACAACCCGGAGACAGCGATGAACCCGACAGCCACCCCGGATGACCGGACACTGTTTCGCAAGATCAGCTGGCGCATCATGCCGCTGCTGCTGGCCGCCTACGTGGTGGCCTTCCTCGACCGCATCAACGTCGGCTACGCGCAGTTGCAGATGAAGGAAACGCTGGCCTTCAGCGACGCTGTCTACGCCCTGGGCGCGGGGATCTTCTTCGTCGGCTACCTGCTGTTCGAGGTGCCGAGCAACCTGATGCTGGAACGGATCGGCGTACGCAAGACCCTGCTGCGCATCATGGTCTGCTGGGGCCTGGTGGCCATAGCGATGATGTTCGTGCAGACCCCGACCCAGTTCTATGTCCTGCGTTTTCTGCTCGGCGTGTTCGAAGCCGGCTTCACCCCGGGCGCCCTGCTCTACCTGACCTACTGGTACCCACCGGCGCGGCGCGCGCGGATGATCGGCATCTTCATGCTCGGCGCCATTGCCGCCAGCCTGATCGCCGGGCCCTTGTCGGGCGCCATCATGAAGTACTTCGACGCAATCAACGGCTGGCACGGCTGGCAGTGGCTGTTCCTGGTCCAGGGCCTGCCTGCGCCCCTGCTGGGCATCCTGGCCTGGTTCTGCCTGGTAGACCGCCCCGAACAGGCCTCATGGTTGAGCCCCGCAGAGAAGACCCAACTGCGCCAGGCGTTCGATGCCGAGGGCCAGAGCAGCGCCAAGGCCGAGCACGGCTCGCTGGGTCGGTTCCTGCGTGACACCCGGGTCTGGATGCTGGCGCTGACCTATGTGCTGATGGTCGGCGGCACCTACAGCGTGGTGTTCTGGACCCCGACCCTGATCAAGAGCTGGGGCGTCACCGACCTGCTGGAGATCGGCCTCTACGCGACACTGCCGCAGTTCTTCGCGATCGCCGGCGTGCTCCTGCTCGGTCGCAGCTCCGACCGCCACCAGGAACGACGCTGGCATTTCACCGCTGGCGCCCTGTTGACCAGCACCGGCCTGGGCCTGATCGTCCTGGCGCAAGGCACGTTGGCGCTGTCGCTGGCCGGCCTGTGCCTGGCCGTCATGGGGCTGACCTCGATCACCCCGGTGTTTTTCGCCCTGGTGTCCGAGTACCTGCCCAAGGCGTCGATGGCCGCCGGCATCGCCCTGGTCAGCAGCATCGGCAACCTGGGTGGGGCGATCAGCCCCCCGCTGACCACGGCCCTGAACACTGCCAGCGGCGGCACCAGCCACAGCCTGTACCTGGTGATGAGCCTGTACCTGTTGGCCGCCTTCATCGTCCTGCGCGGGTTTCGTGCACCGCAAACCACCCTCCAGGTCGCCTGACCCCCTCACCACGCTCAGGAGCTTTCCATGACCCCGTCCCTCCACAGCGCCCCGCCGGCCCAGGCCAACGCCAGCAAACCCCTGGTGCAGCAGCGTGGCGACTACCGCTACTTTCGCGAGATCACCACCCGCTGGATGGACAACGATGTGTATGGGCACGTCAACAACGTCATTTACTACAGCTGGTTCGACACCGTGGTCAACGGCTGGCTGCTGGAGCACGACCTGCTCGACTTCCAGACGTGCCCGACCATCGGCCTGGTGGTGGAAACCCAGTGCAGCTACCTGTCGTCCATCGCCTTCCCCGACCGGGTCTGTGGTGGGCTGCGGGTGGCGCGGCTGGGCACTTCGAGCGTGCGTTACGAGGTGGGGCTGTTCGCCAACGACAGTGGCCAGGCCTCGGCCCAGGGGCATTTCGTCCATGTCTACGTCGACCGCCTGAGCCGGCGCCCGGTGCCCTTGCCGCACAGGCTGCGCCAGGCCCTGGAAACCCTTGAGGTCACGCCATGAAGGGGCATACTGTTCTGGCGTAACGACGAGGAACACGATCATGTTCGAGCCCTCCGATCTTCAGCGTTTCGTCGAGGCCCAGCAGCCGGTCTACAGCAAGGTCCTGCAAGAGTTGCAGAACGGACGCAAGACCAGTCACTGGATCTGGTTCATCTTTCCGCAGCTCTATGGCCTGGCCCATAGTGACATCGCCGATTTCTATGCGATCAGCGGACGCAAGGAGGCCGTGGCCTATCTACAGCACCCGCTGCTGGGGCCACGTCTTGAGGAATGTGTCGGCGCCCTGCTGCAGCACAAGGACAAGAGCGCCCTGCAGATCCTCGGCCACCCCGACGACCTGAAGCTGCGCTCCTGTCTTACCCTGTTCGCCAGCGTCGCCCCCGACCATCCGCTGTTCCAGGCTGGCCTGGATCAGTTCTATAACGGCGAGCCCGATCCCAGGAGCCTGGCCCTGCTCTAACTGCGCAGGCTGTGATCGGTAGGAGCGGGCTTGCCCCGCGATTACGGTGTGATTGGCGGACCGTGATCGCGGGGCAAGCCCGCTCCTACAGGCCTTCAGTCAGCCAACTGGCTGGCAATGACAATGTTGCCACTGAGCAGCTTGTGCAGCGGGCAGGCATTGGCCACGCCCAGCAGGCGCTCGCGCTGGGCCGCATCGAGTTCACCGTGCAGTTCGATCACCCGCTTGATCTCGGTGTGCATGGGCGTGGTTTTATCTTCCCGGGTGATATCCAGCTGCACGTGGATATGCTGCAACGGCCACTCCTTGCGCCGGGCATACATGGACAGAGTGATCGCGGTGCAGGCGCCCAGGGCCGAGAGCAACAGTTGGTGGGGGTTGGGGCCGCTGTCGTGGCCACCGAGTGCCTTGCTTTCATCGGCAAGCCACTGGTTCACGCCAGCGGACAGGTTGACGCTGTAGGGGATCTCGCCCAGTTCGGCGTGGACGGTCGAATCGCTCATCGGTGCAGGCTTCCTTGACAACGGCCAGGCCCCAGAGGCCCGGCACGGAGTCCCTACACTAAGGCATCAGGCGAGCAAGGAATAGAGGATCGCCGACAAGGTGATCAGGCCGATCAGCACCACGAAGACGTTGGAGGCCTTGCCCGAGTATTTGCGCAAGGACGGCACCTTGTGCATGGCGTACATCGGCATCAGGAACAGCAGGCAGGCGATCACCGGGCCGCCGAGGTTCTCGATCATGCCCAGGATGCTCGGGTTGAGCGTGGCCACCGCCCAGCAGGTGAGCACCATGAACAAGGCCGTCAGTTGCTCCAGGCGTTTGGCCGGCAATTGTTTGCCACGGCTGCGCAGGCTCTTGATGATCATGCCCTGGAAGCCCTCGCTGGCACCGATGTAGTGGCCCAGGAACGACTTGGTGATCGCCACCAGGGCGATCAGCGGGGCGACGAAGGCAATCACCGGGGTCTGGAAGTGGTTGGCCAGGTACGACAGGATCGAGATGTTCTGCTGCTTGGCCGCCGCAAGGTCGGCCGGGCTCAGGGCCAGCACGCAGCTGAAGCAGAAGAACATCACGGTCAGTACCATCATCACATGGGCGCTGGCGAGGATCTTGCCGCTCTTCTGGTCGGCCTGCTCGCCGTAGCGGTGCTTCTGGTCGACGGCAAAGGCCGAGATGATCGGCGAGTGGTTGAAAGAGAACACCATCACCGGAATCGCCAGCCACAGGGTCTTGATCAACAGCTCCATGGACATGCCTTCGCTGGCCTGGGCGAAGAACGCGCCGTTCCAGTTGGGGATCAGGCTCAGCGCCAGCAACAGCAGCGCGGCGACGAAGGGATAGACCAGCAGGCTCATGACCTTGACGATGATGCCCTGGCCGCTGCGCACCACGATCATCAGGCCGCAGATCAACAGCAAGGCCAACACGGCCCGCGGTGGCGGGGTTATGTGCAGCTGGTGCTCCATGAAGTTGCCCAGGGTGTTGGTCAGGGCGACGCTGTACACCAGCAGGATCGGGAAGATGGCGAAGAAGTACAGCAAGGTGATCAGCTTGCCGGCACCGACGCCGAAGTGTTCTTCGACCACCTCGGTGATGTCTTCGCTGGCGCCGCGCTTGCCCGAGAGCACGAAGCGGGTCAGGCCGCGGTGCGCGTAGAAGGTCATGGGGAAGGCCAGCAGCGCCAGGATCAGCAGCGGCCAGAAGCCCCCTACCCCGGCGTTGATCGGCAGGAACAGGGTACCGGCGCCGATGGCGGTACCGTACAGGCCCAGGACCCAGGTAGTGTCGTGGCGGTTCCAGGCTTTGCTTTGCGCAGGGGCAGCCGATTCCACACGAAGGGTCGTGGTGCTATTTACATCAGTCATCGATATTGCCTTGTAGTTGTTTTTGTTGCGTATGAATAACTTGGGATCTGTGGGAGCGGGCTTGCCCCGCGATTGCGAGCTGTCAGTCACATCGCTTCGCGGGGCAAGCCCGCACCTACAGGCAGCCTGCCGGCAGCGGGCTCAACACTCGACGAAGGCGACGGCCAGGCCGCCGCGCGAGGTCTCCTTGTAGTTGGCGTGCATGTCGGCGCCGGTGTCGCGCATGGTGCGGATCACCCGGTCCAGGGAAATGAAGTGTTCACCATCGCCGCGCAGGGCCATTTGCACGGCGTTGATGGCCTTGACCGCGGCAATCGCGTTGCGCTCGATGCACGGCACCTGGACCAGGCCGCCGACCGGGTCGCAGGTCAGGCCCAGGTTATGCTCCAGGGCGATCTCGGCAGCGTTCTCCAGCTGCATGGGCGTGGCCCCGAGCACCTCGGCAAGGCCGGCGGCCGCCATGGCGCAGGCCGAGCCGACCTCGCCCTGGCAGCCCACTTCGGCGCCGGAGATCGAGGCGTTTTTCTTGCACAGGATGCCCACCGCGGCGGCGCTGAGGAGAAAATCGACCACGTCGTTGTCGCACGCGTCCGGGTTGAACTTCATGTAGTAGTGCAACACCGCCGGGATGATCCCGGCGGCGCCATTGGTGGGCGCGGTGACCATGCGCCCGCCGGCGGCGTTCTCTTCGTTGACCGCCAGGGCGAACAGGTTGACCCATTCCATGGCGCTCAGGGTCGAGCCGATCACGTTGGGTTTGCCCAGTTCCTGCAGGCTGCGATGCAGCTTGGCGGCGCGGCGCTTGACCTGCAGCCCGCCCGGCAGGATGCCTTCGTTGCGCAGGCCGTTGTCGACGCACTCGCGCATGGCCGCCCAGAGCTTGAGCAGGCCGCTGCGCACCTCGGCCTCAGGACGCCAGGCGAGCTCGTTGGCCATCATCAGTTCGCTCACGCGCAGCTGGTGCTGCTTGCACAGGGCGAGCAACTGGGCGGCACTGTCAAAGTCATAGGGCAACTGCACCTGTTCGGTGCTGGCCACGCTGCCGATTTCCCCGGCTTCGACGATAAAGCCGCCACCCACCGAGTAGTAGGTCTGCTGCAACAGGGAGCCGGTGGCACTGCTGGCTTCCAGGGTCATGGCATTGGGGTGGTACGGCAGGCTTTCGTCGAGCAGCAGCAAGTCGCGGGCGCAATCGAAGGGCACCGGCTGGCTGCCGTCGAGCAGCAGCACCTGGCTGTCCTGCAACCGAGTGATCAGCGCCTCGATGCTGCGCGGGTCGATCTGGTCCGGCCACTCGCCCATCAGCCCGAGCAGGCAGGCCCGGTCCGTGGCGTGACCGACACCGGTGGCCGACAGCGAGCCATACAGGCGCACCTCCAGGCGACTCACCTGGGCCAGCAAACCCTGCTCGCGCAAGGCCTGGGCGAAGGTGGCAGCCGCCCGCATCGGGCCGACGGTATGGGAGCTCGAAGGCCCGATGCCAATTTTGAAAAGGTCGAAAACACTGATAGCCATGCTAATGCCTGCACACTCAAGCGACGAATGTCGCCTTACCGCTCTATGAAAAAATTGAAGGGTTTCGCGAAGTTGCGCGATACTGCCCGGTCACCGTGGCATTGACCAACGAAACTTTCTAAGCAAGCCTTTAGCAGAACTAAACGATGAGACGGCAAATGAATGGCCAGATGTATGTCTGGCTGCATGTGTTTTCCTGCGCGGCGCGGCACCTGTCGTTCACCCGCTGTGCCGAGGAGCTGCACATTACGCCGGGCGCGGTCAGCCAGCAGATCCGCCAGCTGGAAGAGCGCCTGGGCTTTCGCCTGTTCCTGCGCCGGGCCCGCGGCGTGGAGCTGAGCGCCGAAGGCCAGCGCCTGGCCCAGACGGTCAGCGAAGCCTACGGCAACATCGATGCCGAACTGCGGCGCCTGGACGCCGGCGAGATTCGCGGCACCCTGCGCCTGCGCTCGATCCCTTCGTTCCTGGCCAAGTGGTTGACGCCGCGCCTGCCGCGCCTGCAGCAACGCTACCCGGACATCCAGCTGCGCCTGGTGGCCGAAGACAGCAGCCAGGCCCTGCGCGAAGGTGACTTCGACCTGGCCATCGACCTCAACGACGGCAGTTACCCGGGCATGCACTCCACCCCGTTGCTAGACGAGCAGATCTTTCCGGTGTGCTCACCGGCCCTGCTGCGCGGCCGCCCGCCGCTGCACGGGCCCGCCGACCTTGTGCACTATCCGCTGCTGCACGACATCACCGCCTGGCGCGGCAGTTCCGAATACGCGGAGTGGGAGTTCTACCTGGAGGGTATCGGCGCCGCCGGCCTGGATGTGCGCCGCGGCCATACCTTCAACCGCAACCACCTGACCATCGAAGCAGCCATCGCCGGCATCGGCGTGGCCATCGCCCGGCGCACCCTGCTCAATGACGAACTGGAGCGCGGCACCCTGATCGTGCCCTTCGGCCTGCCGATCGCCAATCACAAGCGCTACGTGCTGCACTACCCGCCCGGTGGCCTGACCCACCCCGGCGCCCGGGCCGTGCATGACTGGCTGGTGGAAGAGGCGCAAGGCTTTCGCAGCTTGCACCCCCTGGTAGCGCCCAGGTCCACCGGTGAGTGACAGATGCCAGGCTGAGGTCAGGCCGGCAGCAGGGCGAACAGCTTGCCAGCGGTATCACGGTCGATGGTTTCCCGCCAGATGGCCGTCACCGGCACACCGGCCTGCGCCTGGCCCTGCTGGTGGCCCAGCCCCTGGTGATCCTGGTCCAGGCGCTTGAGGTGCCCCGCCTTCCAGGCAAAATCCAGGTTGCCGCTGTCGGCCCGGGGATAATGGAAGTGCGCTGTCCATAGGCGCTCACCCGTCGTGCGCCGGTCAAGGATGTAATAGACGTCGAGATAGTACTTGTTGTTGCCCTTGCCACGCGCCAGACGCACGCCGCCCTTTTCCACGCTCACTTCCCCCTCGCCGATCAGGTAGCGCAGCCGCGCTGCGCTCAGGTAGTTTTTGTCCTTGTAGCCCTTGATCAGCAGTGCCTTGCCATGGTCGAGCAGACTTTCGGCAGTGAGGGTGAGCTGGTTGATCAGCGCCTGGTGGCCGACATCCGTGTCGGAGCGCAGGGTACTGGCCAGCGCCTTGAGTCTGACGGCACGGCGTTCGAGGGACTCGAACAGGTTGATCGGATTGATCTTACCCCCGGCTTCGCGGTCGGCCTGGCGCTTGGCCTGGTCAACCTCGTCCAGCAGTTGCCGGGCCTCGCTGCGCACAGTGGCGTAATCCGTGCGACTGACAGCGCCGACCTGCTCCTGCCAGGCATTGTCGGTCTTCTTATAGGTCGTCTGCTTCTGCGCGCCAAAGCCTTCAGGCAGGGTCACACGCACGACATCAGCGTTGTCCGGGTCGACAGTGCCTTCGAGCAGCAAGTCGCCCTGCGGACGCCGCACACGAATGACCTTGCGGCGCTGTTCCGTGGTACGCGCAATGTTATGGGGCGGAATGAAATCATAGTCTATCGCCTCATCGCGCAGGTGCCCGACGGCAACGCCGGACTGCCCAAACATCGCAGTCACATCCTGGTCGGCCTGTTCTTTGATCTCGCGGATGTAACCAATCACTTTTTCCAGGTGGCGCTTGTCGCGATCAAGCTCCGGCAGCGCCTGGCTTTCGGCCAGGCTCAGGCAAGCCTCCAGGCTGGACTGACTACTTTCCAGCATGCCCAGCCTGAACGCGGGAGGCGCACGCCTTGCTGCTTCCAGGCTAGTCACGCCGTCAAATACACTCTGGTAGAGTTCGTTGAACTCACCGCGCAATTGAAAAGATGCCGTTGGGTTGGTGGTATCGCTTACGATCAGAAGATTGCAGTGAAAGAAGACCAACGCCATTCGAACGTAGTTTGATGCAGGTAACGCACGACTGTCGCGGCAATTTTGCAGATTGATCAGCAGGTCAACCAGCTGGTCAATCATCTTCTTGACCTGTGTCTTGCTGGCCTTGGGGTGGAGACTTCTTTTCAACTCATCGGTGATTTTCTTGTGCTCCCGGCGTCGGCCTTCCATGTCGGTGGGCATTTTCTTTTTCAACTCGCGGATCTTCGCCCACGCAACATCGAAGCTCTGCTCAAGACGCAGTGCATCAACCAAACCGACTTTCAACATGTCTACTTTACTCATAGCGCCTGCCACAGCATCTTCCTGAGCCATCGAAAGCGGCAGCCTGGTTTCCAGGAAGCCTATGTTGTAGCTGTTCAGCGGGCGAAAATTATTTGGATTTAGCTCGGGATGGATTTCTCCCAGCGAGGCTGTCCGTTGATTGTGCTCGAGTTGGTCGACTACCGCTTTGGTGTGATAGCGTTCCGCAAGCCTGATGCAGTTTATTGCGTAGTTATGCATAAACTCGAAGCGAAATCCCTTATCTAGTTCAAGCTCTGAGGCGAACCTGTTGTAGTTCCGCGCATCCTCCTCATGCAATTTTATTACTTCATCGTTCAGCTTTTTAAAACTGATAATGTCTTCATCATCGGCAGTGAGCTGAGACGTGCGAAGCTTGTCACTCATGCTTGAGGAGAGGTCTTCAACTTCCTTTGTCTTGGAGTCAATCTTCGTTTGATTTCTTACAAGTATGTTGAGGATTACATATACCCGGGAATCGATCGGCGTCCCGTCGCGGGAGCGCTCCATCCCTGCCGCACCGCCCACGACGACGCCTCGCCACCTGCCCATGGCGTCCTGCACCACAGGCTCGCTGCGCCCGGGCCGAGTGGAGACATAACGGTTGCCCTGATCCTGGGCCACCGCATCTTGCGGACGGACGATCCGCCACACAGCGCACTGCGTAGTGGACGCCTCGGCATCGTGGACAACCTGGTAAGCCTGCCTGCGGATCAGGATGTAGCACTTGCCATCCTGTCGATAAATGCCCTCGGCGGCGACGCTGTTCGCCTTGATCTGCACAGTGGTCTGGAACGCCGCCAGGCGTGTGTCGCTCAAGCCGTAGGTGGTGAGCTCGGCAAGCGGAACGCGCCAGTCGCGCAACAGCACGATAGCCGACTGGGTGATACGCCTGGCCAGCCGGGCGCTGTCATTGAGCCCGTAGCCCAGTTGGTCGCGCTGCGTGTCACTCAGGCTGCGCAACACCGAGCCCACCAACGGATGATCCCCGGGCCTGGGCACCAGCGCATCGTCATTGCGCGCATCGTAACCGGCATAGGTGTCGCCCTTCCTGAGCAGTTCGATGTGATCGCCAGCGGAGGTCTGGCCGTAGTACGCCAGCTGGGTGTCAGAACGCGCCCACTGACTGGGCACCCTTGCATGGGTGCCATCCACAATCTTCAGGCCAAGTGCCTCGGGCCAGGTCTGCAAGGCGGTGACCAGGTGGCCGAACAACGCCTCGGCATCATCGCCAAGGCCGCGCCCCAACGGATCCTCCAGGGCGCTGACGGCCTGTTGGGTACGGCTGTCGGTACGGACGTCGTCTATTGCTTCAAGCACCTGGGCACTGAGGGTGTCACCTGCAGCTAAGCGGATATCCGGGTGCTGACGCAACAGCTGAACCGCCGCTGTCTGGCTCAGATCCGGAAAACGCGAGAGCAGTCCATCGAAGCGTGCCTGGGCATCGCTGGCCGGTCCAACGGTGCTGGCGTAGCCATGCCCCGGCAGCTCGGGGTCCAGGCTGGCTCGCGGTCGTCCATCCTGCAACACCTGATAGAGTGCTGCCTGGTTCTGCTTCAAGTGAACGGTCTGTTGCGCGGTCACATTCTGCAATCGCTGGTCGAACGACGTGGTCCTGTCCTCAGCCCCGAGCCTGGCGGCCGGCAGCAGTCGGTCATGCTCGTGCAAGGCTGCGGCCAGGAACACCTCGCCCCCTGACGCGCCCGCAGCCAGGCTGGCGTACAGGTTGACACCCAGGCGGATAAGTAGCAGGTGAGGCGTGCTCGAATCGGGCTGCCTGGGTTGATACTGAGCCAGCAAGGTGACGCGATCGCTGGCGTAGATCGAAATCCGGCTATTGCAGTGCACGGCGAACAGGGCAGGCAACACCTGATCGGCGATTGCCGGCACCACTGCGAGATGCTGTTCCAGGGCGCTGAGCAGACTGTCCAGTTGCCACCGAAGTTGCTGCAGGTCCAGCGCTTCACGCAGTCGCCAGGGCGCCTCGAGCGTGCCCGCCCAGACAGCGTCCAGCACAGTACGCGAGGTGCCGCTCACCTCCAGCAGGCGTTCGAGCTGCGTGTCGTTCAGCGCAGACACTGCTGGCGCCAGCATCGACCTGAGCCGCTGCGCGTCACTGAGTGATGCATTGGATGTGTGCTGCGCCGGAGTCGAGCGCCAGCTCAACTGCGAGCGCCCTAGCGAATCGGTCACCAGTTGCGGGCTGTGCAAGGCGCGGATCAAGGCCTGGCTGCGTAACCGGGAGATCTTCGCCCCAGCGCCCTGCAGGGCCGCCGTGATGGCCAGGTCCATGATGTCGGCCATGGCTTGCACGAACTGATCGGTTTCGCCGCGGACCAGGGCGACACTGGCCTGGTAGGTCTGATAGCCCAGGGTGCTGAAGGTGGCACTGAGCATCAATTTGTTCAGGCCGCGGGCACCACCCGGAACCGGGATCAGCAGCAGCTCGAGCACCTCGCTGCCAATATGGGCCAGGGCCTCGAGCCAGGTCTGGTGGTCAACGTCGCTGACCGGTCGATAGCCACTGGAGAGATCGGCGTAGTAGCGCAGGGAAACACCATTGCCCATGGCCGTGGCCAGCGACTGGCCAGTTACATCGACCTCCAGGTGCAAGCGCCGGGCAATTGGCGTGGTGTCGGCGAACCAGGCGTACAATTGCCGGGCCAGCCAGTTCAGCTCGCGGGTGTCGACCGCCGGGGTCTTGAGGTGGCTGTATAACCTGAGCTGGTCAGCCCGGCTGAGCAGATTGAAGAACCAGGGGCTGCCGCTGCTCGAGGCCGCGCCTCTCAAGGCGTCGCGCAAGGCGTCTTCGGCGATGGCTTGGGTGGCATAGCGTTTGATTTCCCCCGGGAACCCGGGCACGTAGGTGAAAATCGGCTCTACCGGGCCCGCGGCAGGACGCAGGAACAGCGTGATCGGGACGCTGCTGCCGGCAAAGTTCAGCCGGTAGCTGCTCCAGGGCTTGTCTTCATCCTCCCAGGCGCTCAGCAGCTGCACTTTCTCGGCGGCGTTGATCTCGCCACTGCGCAAGGCTTCCAGCACGGCCAGCTCCAGGCACGCGCGCTGGTAACCAAGCAGCACTGGCTTGATCCGTGTCGGGTAGCCGCGTTCGAAGGCGTCAAGAAAATGCTCACCCAGGTCCAGGTTGCGGCAGATGTCGACAAACGCCAGGGAGGTAAGCGCCTTGGCACCCGCTGGCCGATCCTTTTCCAGGATGGCAGCCCCCGCGTGAAATTGCTCACCACTGCCGGTCAGCCAGCGACTGCCCTGGTGAAACCCGAAGTTGCGCCTGGCTGCGTCCCAGAGGCTGCGGCTCTCGTAGACCGGCTCAAGGCCGTCGGTAGCGCTGCGCCGCGGTCGCGTACCGCCGGTGACGGGCACGCGGATCCGGGTCTGGTGAATGTCGATGTGTCGCCCCAGTTCCTCGAACAGTGCCGTGCGCAACTGCGCCTGGCTAGCGACGTCCAGCTCGCGGGAAAACGCCTGGACCTCCCTGGCCAGTGCGTTGCGCAGTTGCGCGGTGCCCAGGCAAAGCTGTCGATACCGGTGCTTGTCCACCGGTGCCAGCAGGCCGAGCGCGTCGCGGGTGGTATCGATGAGGTATTGCAGGGTCTTGCTGATGCCGCTGTCATCGGCCGAGAGGATGAAGTCGTCGCTGCGGGCATCGGGGACAGGCAGGGGATTGTTCAACATGAGCGTACTCCGGGGAATGTGAGCGCCCATGAAAAACCGTGCGCCACGCCCCGAAGTGGTAATTACTTATCGCTGACCGGGACTCTCCCTACAGGACACGCCCATGCCAAGGCATGGGCGTGTCACTGGCTCACTCGCGCCCGCCCAGCACAGGCGCCTGCTCGACAAAAGGCCCCTGGGGCGTGACCACCTGGTTCAGGTCGATGCGTTTGAACACCGGCTCCGCCCCCAGCCGCGCGTTGAAGCGGGTGTTGAAACTGAAGTCATCCTCGGTCGGCACCGCCAGTGAGCGGCCGTAGACCGGGGTGAAGCCGGCCGGGTCGTAACCGAGCAACTGCAACAGGGTCGGGAAGATGTTGTAGTGGCTGGAGCGATCCTTGTTGCTGGCCAGCGCCGCATCCCAGTCCAGGGTCTTGAGCTGCTTGCCCTGGATCACCACCAGCGGCACCAGGCCCTCCTCTTCCACCGGGTCGCTGTCGCAATGGGTGTTCAACCCCGGATTGCCACGCTCGTGCAGGTCCTGGCCGTGGTCGGAGGTGTAGATCAGCACGGCCTGGCTCAGATCAGCCTGGGCGAACAGGCGATTGAAGAACTCGCCGACGTTCCACAGCAGGCTGTTCTTGTACGCGTTGCGGTACAGCACCCAGTCTTCCGGCTGCCCGCTGAAGCCGTCGCGCCGGCCGGTGTCGGTGATGTCGGCGTACTGCCCGCGGGGCAAGGCCGGGCGGTAGGTCATGAAGGCATCGGGGTACTTGTCGTGCACCGGAAAATGCACGCCCACCTTGTTCACCACGATCAGTTGCGCCTGGTCGTCGCCCAGCAGCTCGACGAGCTTGCCCACCGCCGCCATGTCGCGGTCTTGCACCGGGGTGTCGTCGAACTGGATGAACTGGTCGATGTCGCGCTTCTCGGTCTGGGTCATCAGGTTCTGCAGGTTGCCACCGGTGCGTTGCGCATCGATGTACACGGTGCCCAGGCCCGCCGCCCTGGCGTACTGCCAGATCGACGGCAGGGTCGAGTTGATGCGCAGGTAGTCGCTGCGGGTACCGCCGTAGCGCAGGGTGACATTGGTGTCGGCGCTGCAGTTGGCGATGGAGGCGGCGTAGCCGTAGTTGAAGATGCTCGCCCCGGGTTGGGCCTGGTTGAGGTGGCTGCGCACGCCCTGGGCGGTGTTCAGGTCCAGGTAGTTGCCCGAGACGCTTTCATCGATGATCAGCACGATGTCACGGGCCAGCACCGGCCCGCTGCGCGAGAGGGTCACCGGCTCGCGTGGGCCGACATGATTGTTCAGCGATTCGTAGGCCATCAGGTTCAGGTAGGCCAGCGGCGTGTACATGATCGGCAGGCCACGGGCGCCCTCGCCTGCGCGCACGAACAGGATAGTGGTCAACAGGGCGATGGCCAGCAGCGGCGCGGCCCAGGGCAGCAGCGCCGGCCCCGGCAGCTGGCGCCGCGGGCGCAGGCCCAGGCCCAGCAGCAACAGCAGCGTACGCCCCAGGCTCTGCAGGATCACGCTGTGGTACTGGGCCAGGGCCTCGCCGATGAAGCCGCCGGAATAGACCATGGAGATGAAGGCGCTGTAGGTCAGGTAATCGGCGGTGATGCGGGTGTAGGCATCGAAAAACAGCGCACTGGCCGAGAACACCAGGGCAAAGCCCCAGCGCAGCCAGCCCTGGCGAATATTGGCGCACAGCAGCAAGGCCAGCACCAGCAGCACGAACACCCCGCCATACAACACCAACGCCGGCCCCAGGCCGATGGCCTGAATGCGTTCGAGGTAGTAGGGAAAGTGGCTGAGCAGGTACAGGACGAGCAGCAATTCCTTGAAATATCGGCGCATGGCTCCCTCGCAAATGGGCCCTTTTACGTCCCGGGCATCTTCCACGTTAGCAGCGCAGTTACAAAGCGCAAATCCGAATTCGTCAATAATCTGACTCAACTTACGTGTGCCAATTCTGACAGGGCGAGAACGCGAAAGCGTTGCATTCGTGAAACAACCCCCTTCCTACAGGCCACGTTTTTAGGGGCTAATGACCGTTCATCGGTTTGGCAAGCGGCCAATGGCCACTGCCCAGATTCGCTAAGGTACGGATTTCAAAAGGCTTGATGGCAAAAAGCCCATTTTGTAGCGATTGTAAATCCGACGAAACATGCCATTTGATTGACACAACCCGTCGCCGGTGGGCTATACCCTCTTCACACCTGTTTCATTCTCATTACTCCATACGAGGCGCGCCGACATGGACGTGAGCGTATTTGGCACCGGCTATGTCGGTCTTGTACAAGCTGCTGCCCTGGCAGACGTTGGTCACCGTGTGTTGTGCGTCGATGTCGACGCACACAAGATCAACCAATTGCGTCAGGGCGTTCCCCCGATCAGCGAGCCTGGCCTGTCGGGCATGCTCGAAGAAAACATCAAGGAAGGCCGTCTGCTGTTCAGTACCCAGGCCAGCGATGCGGTGGCGCATGCCGAGCTGATCTTCATCGCCGTCGGCACCCCGCCCGATGAAGACGGTTCGGCCGACCTGTCCCACGTGCTGGGGGTGACCCGGCAGATCGCCGGGCTGATGGACGCCGACCGCACCCTGATCATCAAGTCCACCGTGCCGGTCGGCACCGCCGACAAGGTCGTCCAGCTGGCCCGGGAAGAGCTCCAGCACCTGGCCAAGGACAACCTGAAGGTGCGGGTGGTCTCCAACCCCGAGTTCCTCAAGGAAGGCAGCGCCCTGGCCGACTGCATGCGTCCGGACCGGATCATCGTCGGCACCAGCGACCAGCAGGCCCAGGACCAGTTGGCCGAGCTCTACGCGCCCTTCTGCCGCAACCATGAAAAACTGATGTTCATGGACAACCGCAGCGCCGAGCTGACCAAGTATGCGGCCAATGCCATGCTCGCCACGCGCATCAGCTTCATGAACGAGCTGGCCAACCTCACCGAGCGCCTGGGCGCCGATATCGAGGCGGTGCGCAAGGGCATCGGCTCCGACCCGCGCATCGGCTACCACTTCATCTACCCCGGCTGCGGCTTCGGTGGCTCGTGCTTCCCCAAGGACCTGCGCGCCCTGCTGCACACTGCCGAGAACAGCGGCATGCCGCTGCGTCTGTTGCAAAGCGTCAGCGAGGTCAACGACGCCCAGCGCCAGATCCTCTTCGCCAAGTTGAAACAGCACCTGCCCGGCAGCCTGGCCGGCAAGTCCATCGCCCTCTGGGGCCTGGCGTTCAAGCCCAACACCGACGACATGCGCGAAGCGCCCAGCCGCTACCTGATGGAAGCCCTGTGGGCCGAGGGTGCGACCGTCTGTGCCTATGACCCGGAAGCCATGGCCGAATGCCGGCGCATCTACGGCTACCGCGACGACCTGCGCCTGTGCGCCACCCGCGACGACACCCTGGAAGACGCCGACGCCCTGGTGATCTGCACCGAGTGGAAGACCTTCCGCGTGGTCGACTTCGCCCTGCTGGCCAAGAAGCTGCGCAGCCGGGTGATCATCGACGGTCGCAACCTCTACAACCCCGACCAGGTCGCCACCTACGGCCTGAGCTACAGCGGCATCGGCCTGCGACAGGTGCTGCCGGGAGCGCCGGCACCATGAAAATACTGGTCACCGGCGCCGCCGGTTTCATCGGGGCTCATTGCACCCTGCGCCTGCTGCAGGATGGCCATGAGGTAATCGGCCTGGACAACTTCAACGACTACTACGACCCTGCGCTCAAGGAAGCCCGGGTGCACTGGGTGTCTTCCCAGGCCCGTCCCTTCGCGCTGTATCGCCTGGACCTCAACGACGCCGCCGGCGTGGCCGAGCTGTTTGCCCGCGAGCAACCCGAGGTGGTGATCCACCTGGCGGCCCAGGCCGGGGTGCGCTACTCCCTGGAGAACCCGCGGGCCTATATCGACAGCAACCTGTGCGGTTTCCTCAACATCCTCGAAGGCTGCCGCCGCCATCCCGTGCAGCACCTGCTGTATGCCTCGTCCAGCTCGGTGTACGGCACCAACCAGCACACCCCGTACCGGGTCCAGGACGCGGTGGACCATCCGCTGTCGCTGTACGCCGCGACCAAGAAAGCCAACGAGGCCATGGCCCACAGCTACAGCCACCTGTTCGGCATCGCCGCAACGGGCTTGCGCTTTTTCACCGTGTACGGCCCCTGGGGCCGGCCGGACATGTCGCCGATCCAGTTCGCCCGGGCGATTGCCGAGGGCCGGCCGATCCAGCTGTTCAACTACGGCCGCCACCAGCGCGACTTCACCTACATCGACGACATCGTCGAAAGCCTGGTGCGCCTGATTCCCCTGGCGCCGCAGGCCAACCCCGACTGGAACCGCGAGCAGCCGGACCCGGCCAGCAGCCACGCGCCCTGGCGCCTGTTCAACATCGGCGGCCAGCGCCCGGTGGAGCTGACCGACTACGTCGCCCTGCTGGAAAAACACCTGCAGCGCAAGGCCGAGATCGAACTGCTGCCCCTGCAGCCCGGCGATGTACTGGCCACCTGCGCCGATGCCAGCAGCCTGGAGCAGGTCACCGGTTTCACCCCGCACATTTCACTCGATGAAGGACTCGGGCGCTTTATTGCCTGGTTTCATCAGTACTACCCGCACCTAACCAGGGACGACAGGCGGGTCACCGGGTCAACACCCGAGCATCAACGGAGGGCGGTATGACAGGACAACCCAAGAGTGCGCAATTGCAGGCACTGCGCCAAGACAAACGCATGGACCCGGCACACCGCCAACGCATCGACGCGGCGATCCACATGCAGGGCCGTGGCTGGATGACCGGCCGTGCCGGCGGGCGTCCCTGGACCCTGTCGCGCACCAACCGGGTACTCGCCTGCATCGGCGCCCTGTGCATCCTCGCGCTGATCTCGCCGCTGCTGCTGGTGCTGGCCGTGCTGGTCAAGTTCAGCAGCCCGGGCCCGGTGTTCTTCGTGCAGAAACGCACCGGTTATCGCGGCCGCGCCTTCGGCATGTACAAGTTCCGCACCATGGTGGCCAACGCCGAAGCGCTCAAGGACTCGGTGCGCCACCTCAACAAACACGGCGCCGACTCCATCGATTTCAAGATCGACAAGGATCCGCGTGTCACCCCCATCGGCCACTGGCTGCGGCGCAGCAGCCTGGACGAACTGCCCAACCTGTTCAACGTGGTGCTCGGCGATATGCGCCTGGTCGGTCCTCGCCCCACTTCGTTCAACGCCTATCGCTACAAGGACAACCACCTTGCGCGCCTGAGCATCTACCCCGGCATGACCGGCCTCTGGCAAATCAGCGGCCGTAGCAACATCGACTTCGACCAGCGCGTCGAACTGGACCTTAGCTACATCAACGAACAGAGCTTGATGCTGGACCTGAAAATCCTCTTCAAGACGCCTTTCAAAGTCTTCAGCGGCCACGGAGCAAGTTGAATGGACGGTTCTACTTCAAGAAGTCTGACCATCGCCACCCCGAGCGAAACCAACCTGACGTCCACCGTGCTCGACGAGGACCAGCGCATCCTGTTGCTGACCGCCGCCAATACCGGCAGCGGCACCAGCACCAGCGCCCTGGCCTTCGCCAGCCAGTTGGCGCTGATGAGCGGCGGCCCGGTATTGCTGGTGGACAGCAGCCCAAGCGGCAACAACCTCAGCCAGCAACTGAGCCTGCACAAACTGCGCGGGTTCAACGACCTGATGTTCGACCAGGAGACCCCGCCACTGATGCAGGACTGCATCGTGCGCCTGTCCGACCAGCCGTTCGACGTGTTGCCCGCCGGCACCTACCGACGCGGCAAGGCGCGCCTGAACCCCGACCTGCTCAAGGTGCTGCTGCGCCACATGGGCGAGCACTATCGCTTCGTGGTGATCGACGGCGAGGCGGTCTACGCCAGCGCCGACAGCCTGGTGATCGGCACCCTGGTCGATGGCGTGATCCTGGTGGTGTGCGCCGAGGAAACGCGCTGGGAGGCGGCCCAGGCGGCGGCCCAGCGCCTGACCCAGGCCGGCGCGCGGTTGATCGGCAGCGTCTTCAACCGACGCAAGTACTACATGCCCAAGTGGCTGTACAACAACCTTTGAGGCCAGCAGCCCAGGAGCTTTCCATGAAATACACATCGTTCGCGCTGTGCCTGCTGACCCTGGCCGGCTGCGCCACCCAGGAATCCCGGCAAATGCCGGTGCAGATCATGACGGCCGCCCCGGCCAATGCCCAGGACACCGAACTGCCGCGCCGTGAGCAGGTGCTGCGACCACAGGATGTGCTCGATGTGATCTTCCATATCAGCACCAGCGGCTCCGATGCCTACCGCATCCAGCCGGGTGACACCGTGGGCCTGGCGTTCCTCTCGGCCAGTTCGCTCAACGGCAACCAGCTGGTGCTGCCCGACGGCAGCATCGAACTGCCACGGGCCAACACCTCGGTGAACATCGCCGGGCAGACCCCCGACGAGGCTCGCCGTACCATCCAGCAGGCCTACCGCAACAAGAGCCTGTTCCAGCCCAACCGCGACCAGCTGACCGTACAGGTGATCAGCCCGCTGACCAACGAGCAGAACCTCAAGAGCGCCCTGAACCACCCGGCCACCGGCATGAGCCGGGAGATCACCGTGGGCACCGACGGCCAGGCCAGCTTCCCCGAGATCGGCTCGGTGCCGCTGCAGGGCATGACGGTCAATCAGTTGCAAACCTACCTGAACAATCGCTACGCCAGCCTGCCCGGGCGCATGACCGTGGACGTGATGCTCAAGTCTACGGCCGCCAACGAGGTCTATGTGCTCGGTGAGGTCGGCCAGCCCGGTGCCTACCCGATCCGTCGGCCGATCTCGGTGCTCGAAGCCCTGACCCTGGCCCGCGGCCCGAACATTAAGGCGCGGCTGGACTCGGTGATGATCCTGCGCCGCAGCGGCAACCAGGTGCAGGCCTTCCCCTACAACGTCGACAAGGCCCTGGATGCCAGCGCCGCGCAAGTGGCCTACCTGCAACCGGACGACATGCTCTACGTACCCAAGACCAAACTGGCCAGCGCCGGTGACCTGGCCCGGCAACTGGCCGACGTGGTGCTGTTCCAGGGCTTCGGTTTCAGCTTTGCCTACCGTGTTGACAACAAAGACAGCGACGACTAATTCAAGGCGGGTGAATGAGCATGAACACGAAAGAAAACTACCTGCATGAATTCTTCAGGATCTTCTTCGCCAACCGCCAGTTGGTGAAGCGGGTGTTCCTGGTCTTTGCAGTGATTGCCCTGCTGTTGCCCCTGGTGCTCAAACAGAGCTTCGACATCACCGCCGAGGTGATCGTCCAGTCGAAGAAGCTGTCGCAGAGCGATACCAACACCGCCCTGGCCCAGGAGACCGACAAGTTCATCCCGCCGTCGCTGGCCGACATGGAGACTGAAAGCAACATCCTGCGTTCGCCGACCCTGATCCGCCAGACCATCAGCCAGCTGCGCGACGAAGGCCAGTACGACCTGCCACCGGGCCTGATGCAGCGCCTGGTGTTCGGCCCGATCAAGAGCCTGGTGGTCAACCCGCTGCGTGAGCATGTGATCAACCCGGTACGCTCGCTGTTCGGCCTTGAGGTCGACCCGGTGCGCGACACCCAGCTCGACACCCTCACCGACGAGGCGATCAAGGACCTGAAGATCGAAACCCTGCCCGGCTCCAACGTGGTCTCGGTGACCTACAGCTTCCCCGACCCGAAACTGGGCACCCTGTTCGTCAGCCGGTTGCTGGACAACTACCTGAAAAACCGCCAGAACCTGCAATCGAACGAACTGCCGCAAGAGTTCTACGAGCAGAAGAAACTGCAGTACCAGGCGCGCATGGATGACCTGGAAAGCAAACGCCTGGGCATGCTCGAAAGCATCGGCTCGTCCGATCCGAAGGAGGAAATCACCTTCCGCCTCAATGCCATCAACACCGAGGAACAGGCGCTGAACCTGTACCGCGACCGCCTGCTGCAAAGCAAGCAGTGGCTGGAGTACCTCAAGTCCAGCCTGGCCGCGGCCAGCAACGCCGGCATGCGTGACTTCGCGTTCCCCTACACCTTCACCACCACCGTCGACAACGTGGCCTTCGAAGACCGCGAGATCAAGCAACTGGGCGAGCAACTGACCACCCTGGTGCTGACCTACGTCAGCGACCTGGCGGTGTTCCAACCCAACAGCGAGCAGATGGTGCTGCAACGCGAACAGATCGCCAAGACCCGCCAGCAGTTCCTCAAGGTCGTCTCCAACCGCATCAAGGAACGCGAGAAAGACCTGGCCGTGGTCCAGGACGTGATCGCCCAGAAGACCCAGCGCATTGCCGACTACAAAGGCCGGGTGCATCAGTTGCAGGAGACCCAGAGCAAGGCGCGTCAGCTCGACACCGAGATCGACGCCCTGCACAAGGCCTTCTTCACCTACACCCAGCGCTATGAAGAAGCACGTGGCGAGCGCCTGCTGGCGGGCGACCTGTCCAACGCGCGGATTCTCAGCGCGCCCTACGAGCCATCCGAGGCGGCCTTCCCCAAACCGTTGCTGATCGTGCCGTTCGGCATGCTCACCGGCCTGCTGCTGGCCATTGCCCTGGTCTATGTGCGTGAGTTCTTCGACCATCGCTTCAAGCATCCGGCGCAGATCGGCCATCAACTGGACCTGCCGGTGTTGCTGGTGATCAACGACCAGACCCCGGAAACGCCCAACCCGCACAGCGGCTGGACCTTGCCACGGCTGATCCATTGGGTGCGCAATTGAACATAGCCCTGACCCCGACCCGGCCGATCGTCCACCTGCTGAGCAGCGGTGGCTTCTACGGCGCCGAGCGGATGCTGCTGGACCACTGCCAGGCCACCCCGGGACAGCACCAGGTGCTGTTCCTCGGGGCCCCGCAAGACCTGGTGGCGCGCTTTCGCGCCGCCGGTGTCGCCTGCCAGAGCTGCGACGGCCTCGGCCAATTGCTGGTCGAACTGGGCAAACAGCGGCACCTGCGGCCGCTGCTCAACGCCCATAACTTCAGGGGCCTGGTGTTCGGCTGGGTGGTCGCCAGGCGCTGGGGCCTGCCGATGGTCAGCACCCAGCACGGTTTTACCCCCACCAGCCGCAAGCAGCGTCTTTACGGCTGGTTGACCCTGCAACTGTGTCGCACCCGGACCATCGCCCGGGTGGTCTGCGTGGCCGAGAGTATCGCCGTGCTGCTGCGCCGGGCCGGTGTTGCGGCCAACAAGCTGCAAGTCATTCCCAATGGCCTGCCCGACGCCTGCGCCCTGCCCGATCCCGGCCACGACGACGGCCGCTGGCTGGCCGGCTATGTCGGTCGGCTGAGCAGTGAAAAGGGCCCCGACCTGTTTCTCGACACCCTGATCCCGCTGTGCCAGCGCCATCCGCAGCTGGATGCAGTGATGCTCGGTGACGGCCCGCAACGCGATCAGTTGCAGGCGCGCATCGATGCCGCCGGGCTCAACCAGCGTATCCGCCTGCCGGGCTTTCAGCGCGACATGCGGGCCTGGATGGCGCGCCTGGATGCCCTGGTGATCAGCTCGCGCACCGAAGGCACGCCGATGATCCTGCTCGAAGCCATGCAGGATGGCGTACCGGTGGTGGCCTTTGGCGTGGGCGGCATCCCCGATGTCATCGAACACGGCCGCAGCGGCCTGCTGGCCCGGCCACTGGCGGTCGACGAACTGGCCGCGCAGCTCGAAGCGCTGCTGCTGGACCCGGCCCAGACCGCCGAACTGATCGCCCAGGCGCGGCACACCCAACGCGAACGTTTTCACCTGCCGACGCTGGCGCAACGCTGGGCCCGGGTCTACCTGGGCGCGGCCACGGAGACCTGCGCATGATCATTCCCCTGTCGTTGATCGGTCTGTTTGCGATTGCCGCCCTGGTCCTGCTGGCCAGCCCCTGGCCCTACCTGGCCCCCGGCGCGGCCATCGGCCTGGTCGGCCTGCTGGTGCTGTACCGGCGCCCGGCCTGGGGCCTGCTGGCGATCATCGCGGTAGTGCCCCTCGAAGGCCTGTTCAAGGACAGCGACCTGTCGGCTGCCAAGCTCATCGGCGCCTCCCTGGCTCTGGTACTGTTGCTGCAACTGGCGGTCAAGCAGTTGCCCGGCGAGCGCCTGCGCAGCTCCATGTGGCGCCTGCTGCTGGGCTTCATGGCCTTGTACCTGTTGAGTTTCTGGGCCAGCGACAGCAGCGAGATGTCCCTTGGGCATTTCCGTGAGCTGGCGGTGGGCCTGCTGCTGTTCGCCATCACCCTGCTGATCGGCCGCGAGCTGAACCTGCCCATGATGTGCCGGCTGGTGACCCTGAGCGTCGGCCTGACCTGCATCATGGCCATGTTCTCCGCCAAGTACCAGGACGAGGGCCGCGCCGCCGGCCTGCTCTCGGACCCCAACGTATTCGCCATGCTCATCGCCATCGCCGTGCCCATGGCCCTGTGGCTGGTGCTCAACAGCCCCAACCGCTTGCACAGGCTGTTCTGGATCGCCTGCTGCCTGCTGTTGCTGGCCGGCATGACCAAGACCAACTCGCGCTCGGGCCTGGTGGTGCTGCTGATCAGCCTGGGCATCGTGCTGGTCCACTACCGCGAACAGGTCGCCCGCCTGCGCCCGCGTCACCTGGGCTTTGCCATGCTCGGCCTGGCGATCCTGCTGCCCGCCGCCGTGGCGGTGATGCCGGACACCTACATCGCCCGGATCCAGTCGCTGACCTACCTCAAGTCCGGGGTCAACGCCTTCAAGGACGACTCCCTGGGCCGGCGCTCTTCCTACATCGTCGTCGGCAGCAAGATGATCCGCGAGAACCCGCTGCTCGGTTCCGGCCCCGGCACCTTCCCCCTGCACTACGCCACCACCGGCTATGCCAAGGCGTTCTCGGCCAATCGCAAGGTCGGCGACCTGTACCGCCGGGCGCACAACACCTACCTGGAAATCTTCAGTGAAGTGGGTGTGCCGGCCGGCCTGCTGTTCACCGCCATGGTGATCCTGGCCCTGTACAACCTCTGGTACGCCAGGCGGCTGTGGTTGCAGCAGGGCAATCACAAACAGGCCGACATGCTCACCCACCTGTGCATGAGCATGCTCGCCATCGGCCTGTTCCTGATGTTCCTCAGTGCGCCCAACCACAAGTACCTGTGGATCATGCTCGCGCTGTCCAGTGTCTTGCGCCTGGAAGCCGAGCGGGCGCGTCTGCCCCAGGAGGCGGCATGACGCAGATCAGTATCGTCATACCTATGTTCAACGAGGCCCGGCACATTGGCCGCACCCTGCAGTCGGCGCGCAACGCCGCCGAGGCGGCCGGCCTTGACTGCGAGCTGGTGGTGGTCGACAACGGCTCCAGCGACGACGGCCCGCAGATTGCCCGCAGCCTCGGCGCCCGGGTTCTGACCTTGCCGGGCCTGACCATCGGCGCCCTGCGCAACCGTGGCGCGGCCACCTGCCAGGGCGAGTGGCTGGCCTTTCTGGATGCCGATATCGAAATGCCGCACGACTGGCTGAGCGCACTGTTCGCGCTGCACGCCGACCAGCGTGGCGATGTCTTCGCCCTGGACTGCGACACCCCGCGCCAGGCGCCCTGGTTCGCCCGCGCCTGGCAGCGCCGCACCCTGCGCGCCGGGCGCGTCGAGCACCGGGCGCAATGGCTGCCGACCCCCAACCTGCTGATGCAGCGTCACTGGTTCGACCAGGTGGGCGGCTTCAACGAGCACCTGCGCACCGGCGAAGACAAGGACCTGACCTTGCGCCTGGGCCATGCCGGCGCACGGCTGCTGGCCCTGCGCGAGCCGGCCGCCCTGCACTGGGGCTACGAAGGCAGCTGGAGCGAATGGCTGGGCAAGGAGATGTGGCGCCAGGGCAGCCAGTTGCAGCTGCTGCGCAGCAATGGCGTGAGCCTGCGCCTGTTGCGCTTCCCGCTGTTGTCGGTGGGTGCCTGGACCCTGGACTTCATGGCCCTGTCGGCCTTGCTCGATGGCTTCCCCCATGTGGCGCTGTTCCTGCTGCTGATCAGCGCCCTGCCGGCCCTGGCCTTGAGCCTGCGCCAGAGCCTGAGCCACAACGACTTGTTGTTCAGCCTGCAGCTGTGGGGCCTGCACTGGATTCGCCTGCACCTGGCCGGCGCGGCCTTCGTGCTCAGTCTGTTCAACTGGAACGCAAGGAGGCCCGCCCGTGGCTGAGTTCATTTTCTGGCTGTGCCTGTTGTTGCCTTTCTATGCCTGGCTGGGCTATCCGCTGCTGCTCACCCTCGCCGCCCCCTTGTTCCGTCGTCACCAACCCGGCCCATTGGCGCCGCAACGGGTCAGCGTGGTCGTGGCCGCGCACAACGAAGAACGCAATATCGACAACAAGCTGCGCAACCTGCTGGCGCAGGACTGCCCGGTCGCCAGCCTGCAGATCATCGTCGCCAGCGACGGCTCCAGCGATCGCACCGTGGAGCTGGCGCGGCGCTTCGACGACCCGCGCATCCAGGTCCTGGACCTGCCGCGCATGGGCAAGAACAGCGTGCTCAACGTCGCGGTCAGCCAGTGCACGGGCGATATCCTGGTGTTCACCGATGCCGACGTGCACTGGATCGACGGCACCCTGGCGGCCTTGCTGGCACCTTTCGCCGACCCCGAGGTGGGCGGCACCGTCGGCAAGATGATCATCCCCGTCGCCGGCAAGGGCCTGAGTGTGGGTGAAAGCCTGTACCGCCATTACGAAGCCTGGCTGCGCCGGGTGGAAAGCCATACCGGCTGCACGGTGTCGGCCGACGGCGCCCTGCAGGCCCTGCGCCGCGAGCTGTACCAGCCGATTCCGGCGCGGGTCAACGACGACTTCTATATCAACACCTGCGCCCCGGTGGCCGGCAAGCGCGTGGTCTATGTCGACGAGGCCCAGGTGCTGGACCAGGGCGTGGACGAAGCCGAGCGTCAGTTCAGCCGCCGCCAGCGCGTCACCGTCGGCGGTCTGATCAGCCTGGCTGCCCGGCGCGAGCTGCTCAACCCCTTTAAGCACGGCCTGTATGCCATCGCCCTGATCAGCCACAAGCTGATCCGCCGCCTGGCGCCGGTGCTGTTGCTGCCCTTGTTGCTGGCCAACTTCTGGCTGCTCGATGACCACGGCTTCTATCACCTGACCTTGCTGGCCCAGCTACTCGGTTACACCGTCGCCGTGGCCGGTCTGCTGGATGAGCGCCGGCGCTTGCCCAAGCCGTTTCGCCTGGCCGCCTTCGTGCTGGTGACCCTGGCCGGCATGAGCGTGGGCCTGTGGCAGTTCCTGCGCGGGCACAGCTACAACCAATGGAACCCGGACCAGACCCGATGAGAGCCTGACATGCCGATCAAGACCAGTCTCAAGCGTGCCAGCGGTTGGCTCTACCTGAACTCCCCCAAAGGCCGTAATCAACTGCGCGGCGCCGGCGTGATCCTGATGCTGCACCGGGTGCTGGCCGACGACATCAGCGCGGCCCTGCCCCACCGCAATGAACTCTGCGTCGGCCCCGAGGCATTCGAGCGCCTGCTGCGCTGGCTGCACCGGCATTTTGATTGCGTGCACCTGATGGACCTGCTCAAGGTCCATGAGCAGCCGCGCGGCCAGCAACGGCCCAAGGTCGCCCTGACCTTCGACGATGGCTGGCGCGACAACGCCCTCAATGCCTTTCCCTTGCTGCAACAGTACAAGGTGCCGGCGAGCATTTTCCTCTCCACCGACTACATCGGCAGCCGCCAGCGCTTCTGGTGGGAAAGCCTGGGCGAGACCTTGTGGGGCAGCCACGGCGAAGTGCCGCGCCGGGCGCTGGTCGAACAACTGCGCAAGATCGGCCGGCCGCTGCCGGCGGCCTGGTTCATGAACGAGCGCGAGCAGGCCCGCAGCCAGATCCTGGCCAGGTACCTGCAAAGCCTCAAGTCGCTACCGCCCCAGGCCCTGCACCTGTTGACCGACACCTGCCCGGCCGAATCCCTGCCCCAGGCCCTGGACTGGAACCAGGTGCGCCTGCTGGAGAACTCCGGGCTGATCAGCTTCGGCCCCCACGGTGCCAGCCACGCCCTGCTGCCGGGGCTCGACGACCAGCGCCTGGAAGAAGAACTGACCCGCAGCCATTTCGCCCTGCAGCAAGGCTGCAAGCAGCCGTTGCCGGTGTACTGCTACCCCAATGGCGACCACGATGCGCGGGTACGCGAACGCTTGAGAGCGCACCGCTACCCCTTCGCCCTGGGCACCCAGGCCGGCATCTGCCAGGGCCATGACGACCCCCTGGCGCTGCCGCGCATCAGCGTCAGCCAGCGCACCGCCAGCCGGCCGTCGCTGCTGGCCTGGCGGATCAGTCGCGGAGGGCGCACATGAGCCGCAACAGCTATATGCGCCACCTGTTGCTGAGCATGGGCACGCGCCTGGCGATGATCGCCCTGCGCCTGCTGCGCAACGTGCTCCTGGCACGCATCCTCGGCCCCAGCGAACGCGGGCTGTTCGCCCTGCTCAGCACCCTGCCCGACCTGATCAGCGCGGCCACCAGCGGTGGCCTGAACACCGCCGTCGGCTACCAGGCGGCCAAGCAGCGCTCCATGGGCCTGCTGCTCAGCCAGGTGCTGATCTTCGGCTGCCTGGTGGCCGGCGCCCTGACCTTGATCTGCGTGGCCCTGGCGCGCACCTTCGGCACCGAACTGGAAGTCACCACCCAGCTCGGCCTGCTGGCCTGGCTGTTGCTGCTCGCCGTCCCCTTGACCGTACTCAAGAGCGGCCTGTTGACCCTGCACAACGCCACCGGCGGGGTCGGCGCCTTCAATGCCCTGCGCCTGACCGAATCGCTGGTGCCGCTGTTGTTGTTCGTCGGCCTGTTCTGGATGTGGCAGAACGCGGCCCTGGAAGCGGCGCTGATCAGCTGGCTGCTGGGCCTGAGCCTGGTGGTGGTGCTGGGCCTGTACTGGCTTGCGCGCCAGCACTCGATCCGCCTGTGCTGGGACCGCAGCGGCCAGCGCGAACTGCTCAGCTACAGTGCCAAGAGCCACCCGGACCTGTTGTTCCAGCAGGTGATCCTGCGCTCGGACTACCTGTTCATCAGCGCCATGCTCGGCAGCGCCGCCCTGGGCCATTACGCCATGGCCAGCGCCGCCGCCGAACTCTTGCTGATCGTCCCCGAAGCGGTGACCACGCCGCTGATGAAGCGTCTGCTGCAACAGGACGCCGGCATGGACAAGCTCACCCCGCTGGCCCTGCGCCTGACCGCCACGGTAATGCTCGGCGCGTGCCTGAGCATGGCGCTGATCGGCGAGTGGCTGATCGTCACCCTGTTCGGCGCCGAGTACCAACCGGCCTACCCGGCGCTGCTGGCCCTGCTGCCCGGGCTGTTCGGCCTGTGCTATGCGAGCATCCTGCGCCTGGACCTGCTGGGCAAGAACCGCCCCGGCACCGTGTCGCTGATGATGGGTGTGGGCGCTGCGCTGAACCTGGTGCTCAACGTCTTGCTGATCCCGGCCTACGGCATCGTCGGCGCCGCCATGGCCTCGTCCATCGCCTACCTGGCGGTGACCCTGGCGATGCTGCTGCTGTACTGCAAGCTCAGCGGCGTAGCGCTGTGGCAGACCCTGCTGGTGCTGCCCAGCGACCTGTCGCCGCTGCGCCAGATGCTGCAACGCAGGCCCGCATGATGCGCCCCGGCCTGCTGTTCGCCACCCTGCTGCTGGGCGCCGGTGCCCAGGCTGCACCGCTGTACTGGGGCGATATCCGCGACGGCAGCCTGTACTTCGTCGCACACCAGCCCGACACCCTGAACATCAGCTGGCAGCCGGCCTGGCAGGCCGATGCCAACCAGGAGCGCCTGTACCTGCTCGACGGCCAGGGCCACCTGCAGGCCGAACGGCTGATCAAACCCGACGAAACCCGTGGCCGGCAGCGCTGGCCGCTGGCCGCCGGCAGTGCCCCCTACCAGTTGGAGATCCCCGGCTACAGCTTCCGCCGCTACCGCATCGAGCACGCTGACAGCACCCGTGCCCTGTTCGCCCCGGCCAAGGTGCATTTCAGCGCCGAAGTCGGCCCGGGAGTCGAGTTGTACTTTCGCGTACCTGCCGGCCAGCAGGCGACACTGGCCGGCAAGTACCATGGCGGCGTGCACGGCCTGCAGGTACGGCGCCTGGGCGATGGCCAGCAGTTGAACCTTGGCCTGCGGCCCTACCGCGCCTATTGGCAGTTCGACCGCCTGCCGTTGCCGGTATCGAGCAGCGACCAGACCTTCCGCCTGAAGCTGGAAGGCCGTGGCAAGGTGGCGTTCTGGCTCGACGGCAGCGCCAACCTGTTCGCCCAGCAGGCCGAGCAACTGGGCGACTTGCCCAGTGCCGACGGCAAGGTGGCGCTGCGCCTGGGCACTAAACAGCTGGGCCGCACGCCTGACCTGGGCGTCAACCTGCCCTATGTGCTGCCGCCGGCTTCCAGCTACGGGGTGCTCGATGCCCTGGCGCCACAGGCCGCCGGTTACTACAGCTTTGCCGACCTGATGGCGCGCAAGCCCGGCTACGAGGATGCCTTCCGGCGCTTCTACCAGCAACGCTACCGGATCCGCCAGGACATCACCCTGCTGGCCGGCACCGGTCGCGAATCGGTGCTGGCCGCCGACCGCACCCGCCACGACGGCCTGGATGCCTGGCTGACCAGCACCAAGGGCCTGGACAGCAAGGCCCTGCACTACATCGCCTTTGCCGACGAGCCCAACCTCAACTACAGCGACTACCCCACCTTCAGCCGCTACTTCCAGGCCATGGCCGAGCGCGTGCAGGGCTTCCCCGGCGCCCGCGAGGCCGGGGTGCGCATCGCCATGCCGGCCAGCTCCAACCTGGTCAACGGCCCCTTCCATGCCGGCAGCCGCGAACGCATCGGCCTGGACTGGGCCCGGCGTTTGCTCAAGGAACACGGCGCGCAGATCGACGCCCTGGCCTGGCACGAATGGATGGTGCGCGACCTCTTGGCCACCCGCACCTACCGCGACGCGGTGCGCCAGGCCGCCGAGCTGGTGGGCCTCGACGCCCGGGGGCGGCCCAACAAGGCCCTGCTGCTGGACCAGACCAACCTCTCCAGCGGCTCGAGCCTGAGCCCCTACGACCAGGAAACCCACTACGCCGCCCTGTGGTGGACCTCGGTGGTGATCAACGCCTCCCAGGACGGCCTGCTCGACATGCTCAACTGGTTCCATGTCGCCGACGAGCCGGAGTGGCCCAAGGGCATGGTCCGGGTGCTCAGTGAAGACCGCTTCGAACTCAAGCCGGTGGGCCTGGCCCAGCAGTTCATCCAGCAGCACTGGCTGGACCAGGTGCTGGCCCTGGACAACGACGCCTTCGAGGTCGACGCCCTGGCCATGGCCCGCGACAAGCAGCGCAGCCTGCTGGGCGTGAACAAGGGCCAGCGCCTGCAGCAGGTCAGCCTGGCACTGGACAGCGCGCAATGCCCGCAAGGCAAGCTCAACCTGTTCGGCCCGGACAACACCTCGCGCAGCGCCGTCTACGATTGCCGTGACGGCCGCGTGCATTTTCAACTGCCGGGGCAAACCCTGTTCGCCCTGACCTGGAGCGCTTCGTGACAGCGCACCTCAACCTGAAAACAGGAGGAGCACCATGAGTGCTTTGAGCAAGATCCAGGACCGCATAAAGCGTAAGGGACTACGCAACACCCTCAGCGCTGGGGTCAAACGTTATCTGTTCTATCATTGGGAACTGCTGTGGATGGAGCGTGACCTGGTCAGCCCGGTACCGCCGCACAACCTCAAGCCCTACCCGCCACTGCGGATCGAGACCATCACCGTGAACAACGCCGGGGCCTTCGCCCGTCACTTCGGTGACCGGGTCGAGACCATGCGCGAACTGGCCGCCGAGGGGCATACCGGCCTGATGTTCCTCGATGATGCAGGCGATGCGGTGGCCTTTATCTGGGGCAGCCTGCGCCACTACCACGACCGCCACTTCTACGGCTGCTGGTTCCCGGTGGAACCTGGCCAGTTCTTCGAGTTCGGCGGCGAGCTGATCCGCAAATACTGGGGCTCGGAGCTGTCGGTCGACCTGCAGCTGGCGTTGTGGAAAGCCATGGCCGACCAGGGCTGCGACACCGTGGTGGATGTGTGCGAGAACCACAACATCCCGGCGCTCAAGCTGCACCTGCGCATGGGCTATAAGGAACAGGGGCGGATCATGAATGTGTACTGCCTGTTCGGCCGCTGGAAGTTCTACCGCGAAACCCGCTACAGCGGCTCGCGCCTGGAGGCCCTGCGCAAACCGGCCCCTCGCCCCACCACTGCCACCGTAGCCTGAGCCTATGCAAATGGATTTGAAATGGTACCCCTCGCTGCGTGCCGACGGCTTTCCCGCCGAGGCCTACGAACAGCTGCGCCAGCGCCTGCCGGGCAGCACACCGTTCAACCACCTGGGCTGGTTGCAGGCGGCCGAAGCGGCGTTGCCGGCCGATCAGCAGCTACAGGTACTGGTCGGCCATCACCAGGGCCAACTGTGCCTGTGCCTGCCCTTGATCCGTGGCAGCGAACGTTTTGGCCCGCTGACTGTCCAGGTGGTGCGCCACCTGGGCTACCCCTTGAGCGATCGCATCGCCCTGCTCGCCGACCTGCCGGCGGGCGCGGCGGCACAGGTGCTGCGGGCCATCCGCCAGCGCCTGCCCCACGCCCTGCTGCAACTGAGTGAAGTGCCGGACGATGCAGCGCCGCAAGCCCTGCTCAGCACCTGGCAGCGGCGCAGCTCGCTGTTCGAACGACGCCTGAGCTGCCGGGTGCCGGTGCACCGCATCGTCCCCGAAGACCGCCAGGAAATCAGCGGCGATCCACGCTACAAACTGCGCCGCGCGCGCAAGCGCATCGCCGCCTGTGGCGCCCAGGTGCGCCGGGTGATCCCCGACGCCAGCACCATCAAAGCCCTGCTCGATGCCGTGGCCGATGTCGAGGACGTCAGCTGGAAAGGCGATGACGATGTCGGCATCTTCTCCGGCACCCTGCGCCGCCAGTGGATGTACCAGGCCTTTACCGCACTGGCCGAGCAGGGCCTGGTGCGCATGGTCCTGCTGGAGCTGGGCGGGCGCTGCATCAGCTACCGCCTGGGGGTGTTCGAGCACGGGCGGGTCTATGACTACAACCTGGCCTTTGTGCCTGCCCATGCTGATCTGGGCAGTGGCCGGGTACTGCTTGAGGAATGGATTCACTGGGGCCTGGATGACGGCTGGGAATGGGTCGACGCCTCGCGCGTCAGCCTGAACAATTCCAGCCACCAGTTGCAGGAGCGTATGAGTGCCCAGCTTGAGCAACAGCGACTGAGTTTTTACAGCTGGAGGCCTGATGGCCTGGCCCTGGGTCTGGGCCTGCGCCTATGGCGACGCTTCAAGCCGCAATTGCAACGCCTGCGTCATTCACGTCCGGCGCCTGCCGCCGAGCCGATTCCCGAACCGGAGAACCCGAATGCCCTCACAGGTCATAGTCAACGCTGACGACTTCGGACTCAGCGCCCACACCAACGCGGTCATCCTCCACGCCTTCCAGGCCGGGCTGATCAGCTCGGCCACCGCCATGGCCAACATGCCGGCCTTCGCTGCGGCCTGCACCCTGGCCCAGCTGCCGGCGCTGCGCGGCCGGGTGGGCCTGCACTTCAACCTGACCTTTGGCCGGCCCTTGAGCGAAGCCATCGGCAAAGAGCCGCGCTTCTGCACCCCCAGCGGCGAATTCGACCTGCGCATCAAGCAACACACCCTGCGCCTGAGCCGGCGCGAACGCGAAGCCGTCGAACAGGAACTGCTGGCCCAATGGCAGCACTGCCTGTGCCTGGGCCTGATGCCCAGCCATGTCGATTCCCACCAGCACGTGCACAACATCTGGCCGATCGGCCTGATCGTCGCGCGCTTTGCCGCGCGTGTAGGCGTACCGGTGAGGCTGGCGCGCAACCTGGGGCACAACATCGGCCCGGTGAAGCGGGTGTTCAAGACCCTGCTCAACCACCGGATCCGGCGCTTGGCGGGCGCGACGGCGGACTATGTGTGCACGCCGGCGGACCTGCGCGCGGGGCTCGCGCCGGACACGGGCTTGCTGGAGGTGGTGGCCCATCCCAGCGCGCTGGGCGGGCATGATTTCGGCGACGCCTACCTGGGCACGGGCGAGTCGCTCAAGGCCCTGGTGGAGCAGCGCCTGGAGGGCGTGCCACGGGTCGGCTACGGGGTGCTGAACACCGAGCGGCAACCGCTGACTTCGCCGGTGTAGCGCGGCGGGGCTAGCCAGTGGCGAGTCCTAGGACCTATCCTACGCGGTCTGTCGCTCTCAGTAGCTTGCCCGGGGAAGGCCTTCGCACTAGGCTCGCCAGGTCACTGAATGTTCGGTGATCGGGTTTGGCGACCCGGACAAGTTATGCGATCACCATGGCGGCAGTTGGTTCATTCCAGCACTCCCTCTATGGCGGTTGTGCGCGGGAGGGCTTCGGCCCTGCCGGGTTCCTAACTTACCGGTTCGCCAACCCGCGTACAGCTGCCACCCAACTTGTTTGGCGACAAAGGCGTGGCGGCTCCCCAAGTTAGGAGTTGACCATGAAGAAGCTCGTCCCCGATCCCCCAAGCCTGCACCTTGTCGAAACCGCCGAAACGCCGGTCAGCAGTTGCCCCGATCATCCCCCGCTGTTCAATGTCCGCGCAGGCGTCAGTGCCGAAGATGCCCTGGTGCATGCCCTGCTCTACCTCAAATGCGCCAATGCGACGATTCCCCAGGCGGTGGAGTACACCAGTGCCGACGGGCGGGGGTTTGTGTGGTCGACGCAGCATTCGGTGCAGATGGCCATGGGGTTGATTGATGCGGTGTTGGATGGGATTGAGTTGCGACGGCTAGCCGACTGACCAACTTATAGGGTGCAAGAGAGTGGATTCATTTTTCAAAGCAAGTAAAAATGAATCCGCCCGCCGCTTTTTCGCCGTCGCAGCCACCGCATGGCGCAAGCCAGAGAGACCCTTACGGCATAACTTTTCGCAAGCTTGTCGAAGCGAATAACGATTCTGCGGTTCTCTTCCAGCCAGCCCAACATGCGCTCAACGATGTTGCGCTGTCTGCATTTTGGTTGCTCAAACATCTTGGGCAAACCGGGTTTGGGCCTGCACTTCATTGAGCGCAACGAGATGACCGGTTGCATTCGATACCGGTCGCAATAGTGACGTAGCGCGTCGGCGTCGTAGCCATTGTCGGTAAGCAACCATCGGCAGTGCTTACTTCGATCATACAGGTTTGCAAATCGATCAAGCCTTGGTCGTTGAGCTTCAAATGCAACCGCTTGAGCATCTGATCGAACGTTCCCCGGTTTCGCCAATCCCGAACCTGCTGGTAGACCGTTGACCAAGGCCCACGCCTCTGCCAAGAGCCCATAACGCTTCGCCATCACAGGATTCCTTTCCGTAGATGGCTGAAGACTCTACAAAATTTCGATTTTCGACACGCCTCGGTTGAGTTTCACAGGATTTCGTACAGAGCCTAATAACCAACCGAACCCCGCCAAAACCAAATTTATGAAGCCATGTCAGAACCACCACCCCAATCAAATCAACATTAAATTATAATGGGCTCATCCATGAGCACCTGACATGTACAGCTTCTAACACTTACAAAGCCTCAAGCACAAACCATCCAAAAACATAACCCCACACCTACTTATCATACCCAGTAACAGACGCCCTATTGTACATATGCAAAAAGCGCTCATCATTACGCCCATGGCAAAATGCGTAAATATGGTGTCCTTCTAACACCTCATTAGTATTCAGCGTATGCAACGCCGTTTGACTATCAAGTTCATGGACATAGATTGCTCTTTTATTGGGAAATGGATTATTTCTGCTCAACTTCAGCATATCTTCACGAAAAAAATCAGGATAATCTAACTGCGGATGCCTGATTACACTTATAGGTTTCCTTTGAAAAAATACCGATCTCAACAGGTTTTTCGGTTTATTGGAAAACACGTCCAACCAGTTATTACCCTCAGGCGCCCCATGCACTCCAGTATAGAAATGAACATCACTAGCGGAGCCACGGCGTGCGATTTGTTGAATGGGATCGTCCAAATCACTTCCAATGATGCGCGTGTTAGCCCCCCAGAAATGCCGAGTGGGCTGACCAGGGTTGTTTACTGTTTCCTGATACCATTGCAAATGTTGTCTATAGTTCGGCGTTCTTATGACATTTGTCTGCTTGTATACATCATTAAAATGTAGCGCACGCTCGGAAGCAGCACCGCCTTGACCAAGTGCACTGCCAGCTCGACTTGAACTTACTACGGCCTGAACACGCGTGGCGAGCTTGCCAATCTTCGATACCGACCACCTGATCAGCCGTCCCGCCGCATAGGCAACTGAAGGTACGATTGTCGCAATATCAATGGCTGTGGAGATGCCGCCCAGTATTGAGGAAAGTTTCGGGTTGGTATAACGAATGGCTTCACTGGCGATATGCAGCCCGACTGACACAACCGTTGCGGCAAACAACGCACCGGCAATCACCAGGCTGGCGCCGCCTGTGGGAATGGCCAGGAGTACCGCTGCAGTCGCCCCCAGGATCGCTACGCCGCCCCAGATCAGAGTGGACATCATCCGCACATGCCATGGGCGGTCATCTACTGGCGGCTGCGGTGGGTCAAAACTTGCAATCAACTTGTTCATTTCGCTGAGTTGGTGCTCCTGCCCCCAGCGGCTGAGCATGATGTGCCCGCTCGGGTCGTGCAGGTTGACCGGATCACCTCCACAATAGGCCCTGTCGTTGATGCCGCCAGCGCCCAGTGGACTCCAGCCGTCGCGTTGGTAGAAGCAGCGCTCGACAGGATCATAGTAACGATTACCCAGGTGATAGCCACCCAACACGGGATCACGCCATTGGCCGTTATAGCCTCTCGCGGTCGGGCAGGCACCATCGTGTTCACCGTAGGGGCCAAAGCTGATGGGCGGGGCCCCGGTGACGCCGATCACGCCGCTGTGCGGGTCCTGGAACACGAAGGTGGTTTGCACCTGGTCCGCAGTGAGGGTCTGTTGGGCCATTCCGAAGAAGCAGGTGCGGTGCAGTTCCTGGTGGTTTTCGTCAAACCATACCTCGGCCGCCAATTCGCCATCCAGTTCATACAGCAGCTCGCATGTGCGCTGTTGTTCTACATCGTAGACTGCGGCCAGGCGGTTTTCGGCGTCATAGTCGTAACGGGTCAGCAAGCTGCCCTTGGCGTTTGTCACCCGCACCAACCGTCCGAGTTGGTTGTACTGCAGATGCCGCCCTTGGGAGTCGCGACTCAGCCGACCGTTGGCATCATAGCCGAGGTGGCACTGCTGGCCATCGGCTAACTCCTGGATACGGAGTGTGGGGTGGTTCTGGTCGTAGGTATACGTTTGCATGCGCGTGCTTTGGTCAGAGTAGGTCGTCGCGCATTCGCGCAGGTTGCCCAGTGCGTCGTGGACGAAATCCTGCTGAATGAAGCGGTAACCAGAATCGTCGGTGGGCAGCGCATCTTCTACGCCGCTGCAGTGATATCGGGCCAGGCGGCTGGTGAGAGCGTCATAGTCAAAGGTTTCAGTCAGCCGCAACTCACCCTCATAGAAGGTCCTGCGCATCTTGAGCTGGCCACTGGCATGGTATTCCCGCTCGAGTACGAGTTGAACCGCCCCATCGACACTGTAACTGCGCCTGGTTTCCTGCCCCAGGTCGTCCCACTGCAGTTCCCTCACCATGCGCTGCTGGCCATCGAATACCTCATGCCGCTCCAACTGGCTACGGTCGTCATATTCGAAACGTTGCACCAGGTTGCCTTCTATCAGGCAGACCACACGGTCCTGTGCATCCCGAAAAGCCCGAGCCGAGGGGCCTGCGATCGACTGCCTGCTTTGCCAGAGGCCTCGCGAGGAACACTGGACCTTGCCCTGGAATTCAGCCCGGGGGCCACGCCTGCTCGTCGACACTTGCCAGTTCTTGTCATTCATTTCGACCAGGTGTTCGAACGTACCTACCCTCAACCCATCAATGGTCTGCTCGTTCGTGCCCGCCGGTGATGTCGCTCTGACGGTACGGAGGTTATCTGCTTGCTCGACCACGATACTCTGGTCAACCACCGAGCCGTCTTTGGTCCAGGTCAGGGTACTGCCCTGAGGGGAGGCCTGGCTTGAAAGGCTGGTCATGTCAGGCAAGGTGACCTGACCATCGGTGTAGCCGAAACGGAAACTTCCCATCTCTTCCTGAGAGCGTTTGCCGTTGGCGAAGGTCTGGACAATCAAAGGGACGACCGTTGAGTGACCGTCACCCTCCTGGGTTACCCACAGGAGTTTTTCTACGGCATTGGACAACCCGTAGTAGACCCTTTCAATGCGGGTACCATCGGGCTGTACAAAGACCACCGGCCGATCAAGTTCGTCATATTCAATAGTCGCCACCTGACGGGATTCAACCCGCTCGTGTTTGACCAGCCTACCCAGCGGATCGAAGTGACGGAGGCTGTTGTGGACAGCGCCTTCAATGTTAGGCAGATAGAGGGAGTCACGCACAATCACACTGCCGTCAGCCTGAGTGGTAGCATGCTGGGCAGTCTCCGACAACACTGTGGACCCCAGCAATGTCGAGGTGATCTCGGCGTCGGTTTCGTGGTCAATCCTTCCGTTGTTCTGCGTTGTTGCCTGCCACAGCGCCCCCATGAAGATATTCGTTCCGGCATGCAGGGCGCGCAACAGGCCACCAGGCAGATACTCATACTCCGATCCTGCCAACAGCAGACCTTTATCGCTGTAGTGGTTATCGCAGACCAGGCGGTTGTCCACCTGTTCACGCAACAACCGGCCCTGACTGTCGAACTGTCGCGTGTATTGACTACCGTTGAGTTTGAGCTTCTGCAGGGTGGAGGTAGGCCAGGATTCATTCTTGTGGAGTTTTCGTCCCTCGCTGTCCCAGCGATAGATCTCGTACCCACCACGGTCGACCGCTTTGGCCAGCAAGTGACGGCTAAAGCGACAGTAAACCTCGACGTCCTGCTGCTCAACTTTAACGCCATCATGTTCTACGACAACGCTCTTGTAGCGATGGAGACCATCCTCCCGCCAGTGTTGCGTGAAAGCTTGCGATTGCTGCATGCCGTTCCAGCTGAGGACCGTGTGGGTATACTCTGACCAAGTGACCTGGCCATCGGTATGAATTGGTGTTGTCAGGCCCGACGAAACAGTTTGCACGCGCGCAGACCGTCGGCCCTTGGCTAGTGCCAGGCGTTGGTCATTACGGGTGATCCCGTTGATTACAACGGAAGTGCGGACCTCCAGTTGTCCACTCCTGGAGGCTTCATAGCCATAGAATTTCAGTGCATTTGGAATCTCGTCGCCGTCGAGAACCTGGTATTCGTACATACAGGAGAGTGGAATATCTTGAAGGGCGTCAGTCGATGGGCATGATACGTTCCCAAGGGCATACAGCGCTGTGAGATCACCCTCGAGCCCGGCTGAAGCATTGCCTCCTTCTCGAGGGTAGTACCACCAGCATGTTATGGTACCATCGGCAGCGATGCTCTTGCTCAGTTTACCCTCTAGGTTGTATTCGAAATACTGGGTGGTTTGCTCTTTTTCACCACCACTTTCAAAAATCGTTTCAATACTGGAGACCTGAGCGTAATCAAGGTTCTTATGTGATTTATCAGGGTAATTCCAGCGAGTCGATTTCTGACCTTCGCCGTGGGCATGAATTTCACTAATGCGGCGGTTATGCTTGTCAAATGTATAATTTATTCGGACGTTTGAGTCTGAGTTAAGCTCGGTTGAATGCTCGGCCGAGCGCGACAGGTAGTTTTCCTTGCTGTATTCGTAATAAGTAACCAGCGCCAGCTTGCTTCCTTCAGAGATCGAATGCACTGCAACGGCGGGTAGTGGAGGGCGAGCATTGTCAGGAAAGCACATAGCGCCTGCCAGGTAACTCACTCGCTCGAGCTGGCCGCTGGAGCTTTCTACGCTCACAAGAATATGATCAAGTGTCGGATCAGGAGCGTATCCGTATCGCATGAAGCTGCCGGTGTCGGAACGCGAAATTTGCTCCAGCAAATAATTATTAAGTTTAAGCCTTAGCTTGAATGCGGAGTCTGGATTGGTGCTTGACGACTGAACTGACTCGTTGTTTTCAGTGAGATTGAGTAAAGCGGTATTTGGCCAGAGGCGTAATTCTACAGCGTCTTTTGAATAGTCAGCACTGAATAGCTCGGCGTTTGCCGAAGAGATTTTTTTAAGAAGATACTGCCAGTTCACGCACTCCCATTGAACATGAAATGATCCACCTTGGGGTGTATAAATTGTCGTGGGCAGGAGATACATGAATGGGCGTTTTATGATGGCCAGTTCACGTTTTAGCTGCTTACTGAGAGGCGTGTCCTTTTTTGACTCGATCTCCCAGGCATTCAAGTCATCCGGATTGCTGTTCTTGAAGAATTTTTCGACAGAATAACAAAAGCGTTGCCAGGTGCTTCGTTGAGCATCCCATTTGGCCATAGTCTGGTCGATTCGAGAATACAGCTCTTTACTCACAACTTTCTCTGTCATGGCTTTGAGCTGGGCGAGATATTGTTTGTTGTGCTCCGCAGATTCTTGTCCAGAGACGCGGGTCAGATATTCATATTTCCCAGAAGGAAACCGTATTGTCATCTCCGAGGCATCTGCATTGCTGGATACCCAGCAGGGCGAACGTTTTACAATCTCGCCATTTTTCAGGTTCGCCCACTCTTCATCTGTGAAGCGAATCACCTCTCCGGTGTATAGTTTCAGACAGCGCTCCCGGTTTTCGAAACTGGAGAACTGAAATGCCCAACCATCTCCCAGACCGGCTTCATTACCCCGTAGGGCAGAATAGTGCAGGGTAAGGTCCAGACTGCCTTCTTCCGCTTCAAGCGCATGGAGGGTCGCTACCGGGTAGTGGGAATGGAACAAGCCAGTTTGCGGGTTAACGCCCGTTTCCGTTTCACCTTCGGTATCGAACAAATCACTACCAACTGTATTCCCATAGTCCTCGCACAGGTGGCTGGTAGGTTGGTACTGTGCTTTTTGGGGGTGCCCCTGGAAACGTAAAGTTTCCAGTTTTTTCCAAAGCTCAGTTTCGGTCGAAAGCCCGACATCGGCAACAGCGACTTCAGTACCAGTATAGCTATCGGCGAGATGAATATAGAACCGGTATATCCCAACATGCCAGGATTGTCCATTTGCGGGTGAAAGCTGAACGAATGGCCCGTCACTGGCTGTCCCGACTCGCATGCTGGGTTTATACAAGACCAAATCGGTATGGCCGTTGGTATTATTAGGGACCGTGAATCTGCCGTCGCTGACTAGATACTCACCTTCGACTGACAAACATCTTGCTATTTGCTTTAGTAGTAAGGCTGTTCTTCCGGTGTTGAGTTGGCGTGCCAATGATTCGTCAACTTCGAACATCCATACCAGCCGCTCGACTGCATCGCAGCTAGTTGCTAATCTAATGTCTTTTAACCACATCATGGATAATAGGTTCTCACCCCGGGGGTGTAGTACGCTATTCGAGGGGGAGCGCCAAGAGAGGGTGTGCTCCTTTTGATTTTTAAGTATTAATCCCCAGTCTTCCGTTAAGTAAATACTACCTGGGTATTTGGCTTCGACCCAGACCAAAGGAATATAGGCCGTTGACCATATTGACTGTGCACGTAGCAAGGTGTTCTGCATTTCAGCTTTGCTTTTGTTTTCTGCAGCAATAGGCTCGTTGAAATCAGATATATCGCTCAAGCGAAAATGTTGTGAATTTTTCAGCTTCAAATCATCGGACTTTTCGAGTAGAGGCGCATCGGGCTCAGGCTCGATGACCTGTGTGTCATCCACAAAGCGAGAGACAGTGACCGCGAGATCAGAGCCCTGCGGTACCCATAATGCGTTTTCTTCGGCATGTGGCTTGAAGCCTTCTTCGGCATTCCAGGTGCTCCTTCGGGATGACCACCTCCCTGCTCTTAGGAAATTACTTTCTCTGTTGATTTGTTCGCACAGGGCTGTTGGCCAGCTGTCTGACGTGCAGGTGTGTTCAATGCACTCATACAATCGTTGGCTACGGATGTCTCGAACTTCCACCCAGATCTTGCTATCGTGTTCAACCTGCGCGCTGCCCTCCAGTCGCAGTGCCTCCACCCAGTTTTCTTTGACTGGGTTGGTCGTGAAACTGCGGTTTTCGTGCCCGTAATGCCAAAGCCTGTTGTTCTTCACCTCTGCGTTGGTTTCGGTATCCTCCAGGGCTACCAGGCTGCTTCCGTTCCAAGTACCTGCCTTCAGATGTTTACCGGTACTATTGATGTGGTTGCAGAAATGATAAGACCAGGAAGCGGGGTTTAAGTGGATTTCCTTTTGTGCGTACTTAATATGCTCAAGCATTTTTCCCGTTGTGGAGTTTATCAGGTAAGCATGTATGCTAACTTTCTGCGGTGCAGGCAGGGTCAGAGTCCCGTTGTCAATCTTACAATTAAAGCTCAATGAGCAGTCACTTACCCACGGGCTCAGGGTGCTCGCGGAGTACTCACGGTTGAAACCGTTGTTGGCGTACTGCATTGTCGCATCGGACCAAAGTTGCTGAGTCATGACAAATCTCCAGCAGAGGACAGGCGGAGGCTTGATTAGATGCCTGGTCATTCAGCCGAGCAACTGACAAAAATGTCAGTTGCTAATCGACTGTTATCGACTGTTATCGACTAGAGACAACGCTTGTTCTGGTGGTCGTCGAGCCCTGCCGGGTTCGCCATTTGCAGGTTTGTCGAGTTTCAAGCCCCCCGGGCAGGGCAATGCAGTCGCCAAGCGGCGCCGGCGCTTTCAAACAAATGGGGTGGCAGGTAAGCCTGGAGCCCCGCCGGGCCGAGGCGCCCACCGCGCCAGCCCGACGCTTAGCCCTTGGCCGTAGCTGCACCACCCAGGTATCCAGCGCACCATTTCCATGAAATACCGTTCTACCTTGAAACTTATAGAGCTTCCGTTTTTGTAACGAAAAACCGCTGCCCTCCGCTTATTACACCCACTGACTCGATTTACTGCCGCTCCTTACCTATGTACTACCAAGCTCCAATCATCCGGGTTTCTCCTGTTGGCTCCCCAAAACAGGAATATCCTCATGCATACCCTCAGCCTCCCCAACCCACACCAATCCTTCCTCGAACAAAAACTCCCCACCTGGACCCACCACCTCTCCTCCTCCGACTGGCAACGCCTTCGCCAACCCCTACGAATCCCCTCAGAACGCCTGACCCAATCCCCAACAGGCACACCCCCACTCACCAGCCAAACCCAGTGGCAAACCGCCAACCACACCCTGGCAAACGCGCTTCACGGTCTCAAAAGCCCCCTCGATTTCGCCGAACCGCTGCTGCAATCACACCTGCAACACACCCACAACCTCACCTTGGACGTACGCCGCGCCCAACTCGTCGAATACGTGTCGATCTCGGCCCGCCGCCAACCACCCCGCCAGGTACAACGCAAACCGATCAGCCTGTTACAGGCCGCCCTGCACAACTTCCCTCTCGACCAGCCATTCGAACGCCCCAGCTTCATCCAGCCCGCACTCGCACCGCTGGACACACCCGACCCCACCCGGGCTGCAGCCTTGCGACCCCAGGACTTCGCCACGCTGTGCCGCGAACTGGACCTGGGCCAGGCCTATCAAGCCCACCTGGACCGCTACTTCACCGACGCCACCGGCCGCCTCTGGATCGACGCGACGCGGGCGCGCCTGCGGGTCGATATGCAGGTGGCACGCGGGGCCTCGCGGATCAGCGCGTCGCAACAAGAACAACTGCTGCTACTGGTCGATGGCATCACACCGAGGCTGCAGGTGCGCCAGCCGACCCTGTTCGGCATCCCCCTGCACGACATGCTGTTGCTCGACCACCCCGACCAGACGATCACGGCCTGGCTGCCGGGCGACAACCGCCTGCCCCTGACCGCCCATGCCAACTTGCAGGACCTTGCCGGGCAGTTGAAACAGCGCCTCTGCCTGGCCGACTTTCGCCGCTACTTCCTCGGTTTCGTCCCCCGCGACCAGCAGGCCCATGTGCTGAGCCTGTTGCGTTACCACCTGTCATTGCTCGACGCCGATGCCGACAGCGACTGGGTCCTGCCGCTGGATGCCGAGCTGCACCTGGGCGAGCAGCCGATCGAGGGTGATGTGTTCGCCTGGCTGTGGCAGCAGCATGGGCAACGGGTACGGGACGAAGCCCGGCAACTGGCGGTGCCCACGGCCGAGGCCGACGCCCGGCATCTGCAGGCCATTCGCAGCCTATGGGCAAATGGCGCGCTGGCCTTTCTCAATGCCGCGGCGTTTTTTATCCCGGGCCTGGGCGCGGTGATGATGGGTGTCACCGCCCTGCAACTGGCGGGCGAAGTCTTCGAAGGCATAGAATCCTGGCAGCAGGGCGATGTCGATACCGCCTTCGCCCACCTGGAGTCGGTGGCCCTGAATGCAGCGCTGATCGGTGGATTTGCCGTGGCCGGCACGGTGACGCCCAGGCTGTTCAACAGCCCGTTGATGGAGGGGCTGGTCAAGGTTCGGCGGGCCGATAGCCGTGAGCGTCTGTGGAAGCCCGACCCGGCCCCCTACAGGTCTACGCAGCCCTTGCCGCCGGGGCTGTCGACCAACGCGCTGGGGCAGTATGTGACGGGCGACAGGTACTTCATCAAGCTCGACGGAGCCGTGCATGAGCAGCGTTTCGATCCGCAGCTGCAGCAGTGGCGCCTGGTCCATCCCTACACCCCCAACGCCTACGAACCCGTGCTCGAACACAACGGCCAGGGCAGTTGGCGCCTTGAGCACGAGCAGCCCCTGACCTGGACCACCACACGCCTGCTGCGGCGCATCGGCCCGCTGTGCGAGGGGCTTGCAGACGCCGAGCTGGAGCAGGCGCGGCTGATCAGCGGCACTTCTGCCGACCAGTTGCGGCGCATGCAGGTGGACAACAGCGCCCCGCCCCCGCTGCTGGCCGACACGCTGGAGCGCCTGCAGGCCTTGCGCACGCTCAAGGCCCAGGGCCGCTCGATAGCGGATTTCGAAGCGGTGTATGACCCGCCCGGCGACAGCGACGCGCGTGTCGTCGAGCTACAGGCTCGCTACCCACGCCTGAGCCGTCCTCTGGCCCGGCGCCTGTTGCACGATCAACAAGCCCAGCAGGTCAATGACGCCCTGCCCCTAGTACGCGCCTTCGAAGGGCTGTACCTGCCGGCATTGCTCAACCAGGACAGTGAGCGCCTGATCTTCAAGGCGGTCGAGCAACTCCAGGACTGGCCTGCGCAACTGCGCATCGAACTGCGCGCTGGCAGTGCCGAGGGGCCGCTGCTGGCCCGGATCGGCAGCCTCAAGGCCCTGCAGCAGCAGGTGCTGGTCAAGTCGGCCGAAGGCTATCGCCATGCAGGGCAGGCCCAGGCCGGTGGCCTGTACCAGGCGCTGTTCGATGCCCTGCCCCAGGCCCGACGCCTGGCACTGGGCGACGCCCGGGCACTTGAGCAGCAGGTGCAAACCCTGGCGACGGCCCAGCGCCATCAGGTGGCCCGCTGGCTGTGGTCCCACCAGGCGTTCGAGTGGCCTGCACAGGGGCGCTTGCGTGGCGGTGTCGACCCGCTGCATGGCTACCCGCCCCAGAACGTTTCGCAGCATCCGCTGGCGGCACGCTATCGTCGTCTGTTCCCGATGCATTCGGACGAGCAGATGCTGTTCGACTTCAATGACTGGCGTCAGCACTGGCTCGACGCTGCCACCCGGTTGCGTGAGCTTGAGGACCAGTACCAGAGCCTGCGCACCTCACTGGAACAATGGCACGGCGGCCACCCGCCACGGCAGAAGGCGGCCAGGGCCATCCAGGACAGTTGGCAGCACACGAGCCTGCGCAACGTGGAGAATAACCAGGTGATCCATGCCCTCGATCTGACCAGTCTTGAGTTGAGCGATGCCGACCTTGCCGAGCTTCAATTGCCACCCGGTTTCGAGCATGTGCAGGAACTGGAGCTGACCGGCAACCCGGGCATCACCCGGCTGCCGCAGCACTGGTTGCCGCGCTTGCCGGCGCTGCGACGCCTGACCCTGATTGCCTGTCGCTTCGACCAGGTGCCCGAGGTGCCGGCACCTGAGCGCCTGCTGGCCCTGGACCTTGAACGCAATCGCATCACCTGGAACGCGCAGCAGCAAACGCGGCTCGATGGCTACCTGAACCTGGAGATCCTCGACCTGTCCGACAACCCGCTGATCGAGGCCCCGAACCTGGCCGCGCTGCGCCGGTTACAAAGCCTGGACCTTTCCGGTTGTTGCCTGACGCAATTGCCCGAGGCCTTGCGGGAGATCGAAGCCCCCTACTGGCTGAACCTGTCGAACAACCAGTTCACCCACCTGCCGGACGACCTGCAGTTGTCTGCCGAGGCCGCCAAAGTGCTGGATCTGGAAAGCGATGCCCTGGCCCCCCGGGTGTACGAACAGGTCGACGCCTATTACGACCAGTATCAGATCGACCTGCTGGTGCCCGACTTCGACTACGAGGAGCTGCTGCTGGAGACCACCGCCGAGCACTGGCAGATCTGGCAGCGCTTGCCACTGCAGTACCGGCGCGACCTGCGCGACTTGTTGCAGGCCGAGCCGTTCCTTCACCGGCCCGACTTTGGCCGTGAACAACTCTGGCACCAGCTTGAACGCCTGGACAGCGACATGCTGTTCCGGGCCGTAGCCTTGACCCGCCCGGCCCGCGAGTTGCTTACGCTGCAGATCACCGTCATCGGGTAGCGAGCACACCACTGCGTGCTTCACTCTCCAGCCAGCGCTCGAACTGATCGGCCGGCATCGGCCGGCCGATCACGTAACCCTGGCCCTGGTCGCAACCGGCGATACGCAAGAATTCATACTGCTCGCGGGTCTCGATCCCTTCGGCGGTGATGCGAAAACCCAGGGCATGGCCCAGGTCGATGATGGCGCGGATGATCGCCACGCCGTCGTCGTCGCCCGGCAGGTCCTTGATGAACGCCCGATCGATCTTCAGGTGATCGATCGGCAGCATCTTCAGGTAAGCCAGCGAAGAGTAACCGGTGCCGAAGTCGTCCACCGCGGTGGCCACGCCCAGTTGCTGCAACTGCGCCAGTACCTCGCAGGCCAGCTGTTGGCTTTCCATCAGCAGGCTTTCGGTGATTTCCACTTCCAGCAAGGTCGCCGGCAGGTCGTAGCGCTGGAGGGTGCGCGACAGGCTGGCGACATAGTCGCTGCGCTCGATCTGCAGGGCTGCGACGTTGATCGCCACAGGGCCGGGCAGGCAATCGACGGCGCGCCAGGCGGCGATCTGGGCGCAGGCCAGGTCCAGGACCTTTTCCCCCAGCGGGATGATCAGGCCGGTACGCTCGGCCAGGGGAATGAACTGCGCCGGCGACACCAGGCCGTGCTGCGGATCACGCCAGCGCAGCAGTGCCTCGGCGCCTTCGACGCGGCCGCTGAACAGGTCGATCTTGGGCTGGTACCAGAGCTCGAACTCGTTGTTCTTCAAAGCCCGGCGCAGGTTCATCTCCAGGCCCAGGCGTTCCTGCAGGCGCTGGGTCATGTCCGGGTGATACAAGCGCCAGGCGTTGCGCCCGCTCTCCTTGGCCGCGTACATGGCGGTGTCGGCATGGCGCAGCAGCCGGTCGGTGCCCTGGCCATGCTCCGGGTACCAGGCCAGGCCGATGCTGCCGGTGACCAGGGCGGCACTGCCCTTGAGGTCGAAGGGTTGCTGCAGGGTCGCCAGCAGGGCCTGGACCTGCTCCAGGCAGTCCGACTCGCTGCCTGCCAGCAAAAAAGCAAACTCGTCGCCGCCCAGGCGGCAGACGCAATCGCGCTTCTCGATAATCTGCATGAAGCGTGCCGTGGCCTGTTGCAGCAACAGGTCGCCCATGGGGTGGCCGAGGCTGTCGTTGACCTGCTTGAAGCCGTCGATATCCAGCATCAGCACGGCCAGGCGCGGCTCCCGCTCGATCGCTTCGAGCAGGTACTGGTTGAAGCGCAGGCGGTTGGGCAAGCCGGTAATCGCATCGTAATGGGCCAGGCGTTCGAGCTGGGCCTGGGATTGCTTGAGTTCGCGATTGCGTAATTTGATCAGGTGGTTGCTGCGGTTGAGCTGGGCGACGAATACGCTGAACAGGCCGGTGCAGGTCAGGGCGAACAGAAACAAGGGGGATGCGAACAGGCTCATCGACGGCCAGCCGCCCAGGGGGCTTGCCGCCAGTTGCCAGAGGCCGCCCGGCACATCGACATTGACCGTCACTGCGTGTTCATCGAAAACCTTGGGATCGCCCCAGATCATTCCGCCGGCCGAGCCCTGGCCGTTGCTGCCACGCAGGGCCAGTTCGAAACCCGGGTCCAGGTCCAGGCCGGCGGCGCTGAGCAGGCGGTCGATGTCGGCGACGATGGAGACATTGCCCCAGTACAGCTTCACGCCCTTGTGGCCCTTGAGGAACACCGGCCGCCGGTAGATCAGCCCGCGCCCGCCCTGGTACAGCTGCACGGGGCCTGCCAGCACCGGACTGAAGTGTTCGCGGGCACGCTGGACCATGGGGTACTGGTCGGGCAGGTGGCGGTAGTCGACGCCGATCACGCCCTGGTTACCCTTGAGCGGATAGACATCGGCGATCACATCCCCCGGGGCCAGGGAAATATGGCGAATATGCGGGACCGAGGCGATGGCCTGGCGGGCCATGTCATGAAAGTGCTCGGGGCTGATATCGCCGTCGGCGCTGAGCAACTGGGCGATCCCCTCGGTTTCGCCGAAGGCCGAGCGCAACTGGGCCTCCAGGGCGGCACGCACCCCGGACAGCCGCGCGCCGGCATTGGCGACCAGTTCGCTTTCCTGGCGTTGCACATCCAGGCGGCCGAGCGCCACCGACAGGCCGATGCCGATCAGCGCAAAGCCGATCGGCAGCAGGCGGTTGAGGGTGGTGCGCAAGGTGTCCGGCAGAATCAGGCTGTCATCAAGTGCGAGGATTCTTGTGTTCATGGGTCCGTTGTTCGCATCCAGTTAACGCTTTATCGGCGTTGCGCGCGCAATGTTGAGCGAGGCTGGCTTTTTTTGCCGGGCTGGCGTTATGCTCCGACTGAAACGTTTCACCCATCACAGAAAAAGAGGTGCTGCGCCCATGGACCGTCTGCTCGATTCGCTGTTTCCCACCGCCAACGAGATCCCTGAAGCCTATCGCCTGGGCGAGCCGCTGGTGCAACGCGAGTACCTGGTCGATGGCCAGTTGCAACGCTGGGACGGGCCACTGGCCACGGTACGCAGCCCGGTCTGGCTCAAGGAGGACGGAGAGGAACGCCAGGTGATCCTCGGTAGCGCCCCGCTGCTCGATGCCGACACCGCCCTCACCGCCCTGGACGCCGCCGTGCACGCCTACGACAAGGGCCGCGGCGCCTGGCCGACGATGCGCGTGGCCGAGCGCATCCAGCATGTGGAAACCTTCCTGGGCAAGATGCGCGAGCAGCGTGAGGCGGTGGTCAAGCTGCTGATGTGGGAAATCGGCAAGAACCTCAAGGACTCGGAGAAAGAGTTCGACCGCACCTGCGACTACATCGTCGACACCATCAATGCCCTCAAGGAACTGGACCGGCGCTCCAGCCGCTTCGAGCTGGAGCAGGACACTCTTGGCCAGATCCGCCGCGCACCATTGGGCGTGGCGCTGTGCATGGGCCCCTACAACTACCCGCTGAACGAGACTTTCACCACCCTGATCCCGGCGCTGATCATGGGCAACACCGTGGTGTTCAAGCCGGCCAAGTTCGGCGTGCTGCTGATTCGCCCGTTGCTCGAAGCCTTCCGCGACAGCTTTCCGGCCGGGGTGATCAACGTCATCTACGGGCGCGGGCGCGAAACGGTCAGCGCCCTGATGGCCAGCGGCAAGGTCGATGTGTTCGCCTTCATCGGCACCAACAAGGCCGCCAGCGACCTGAAAAAACTCCACCCGCGCCCGCACCGCCTGCGTGCGGCGCTGGGCCTGGATGCCAAGAACCCGGGGATCGTGCTGCCCGAGGTCGACCTGGAAAACGCGGTCAACGAATCGGTCACCGGCGCCCTGTCGTTCAACGGCCAGCGCTGCACGGCGCTGAAGATCCTCTTCGTCCACGAGGATGTGGTCGCAAGCTTCCTCGATAAATTCCAGCGCAAGCTGGCCGCGCTCAAGCCGGGCATGCCCTGGGAGCCGGGCGTGGCCCTGACGCCGCTGCCCGAAGCGGGCAAGATCGACTACCTGGGCGGCCTGGTGGCCGATGCCGTGGCCAAGGGCGCCAGGGTCATCAACGAAGGCGGCGGCCAGAGCCGTGGCTCGTTTTTCTACCCGGCCCTGCTGTACCCGGTGAATGCGCAGATGCGCGTCTACCAGGAAGAACAGTTCGGCCCGGTGGTGCCGGTGGTGCCCTACCGCGACCTGCAAACTGTCATCGACTATGTGCTGGATTCGGACTTCGGCCAGCAACTGAGCATCTTCGGCACCAACCCGGCCGAGGTCGGACGCCTGGTCGACACCTTCGCCAACCAGGTCGGGCGCATCAACCTCAACGCCCAGTGCCAGCGCGGCCCGGACACCTACCCCTTCAACGGGCGCAAGAACTCCGCCGAAGGCACCCTGTCGGTACACGATGCCTTGCGCGTGTTCTCGATCCGCACCCTGGTGGCGACCAAGTTCCAGGACAGCAACAAGCAGCTGATCAGCGACATCATCCGTAATCGCGATTCGAGCTTCCTTACAACCGATTACATCTTCTGACTGCCGTCCGTCCAGCGCCGTGAATTTTTGATTTGCCGAATTGCCAAAACTGTACAAACATACAGTTTCGCGCCATTCACTCGCGGCGCGCTAAGGAGGATTCATAAAATGGCCGTCAAACCTATCCCCGAAGGACAACACAGCATCACCCCCTACCTCGGCATCAAGGATGCCGCCAAAGCCATCGACTTCTACAAGGCCGCTTTCGGCGCGGTCGAGATGTTCCGCCTCGACGGCCCCGACGGGCGCGTGGGCCATGCGGAGCTGAAGATCGGTGATTCCTCGCTGATGCTGGCCGACCCGTGCGACCAGGCCGGCGGGCTGGTCAGCAGCCAGTCGCTGGGCGGCGCCGCCATCGGCCTGCACCTGTATGTCGAGGATGTCGATGCGCGCTACGCCCAGGCCATCAAGGCCGGTGCCACCCAGATCAGTGAGGTGAAGGACCAGTTCTACGGCGACCGCAGCGGCACCCTGAAGGACCCGTTCGGCAACCTGTGGTTCGTCTCCACCCACAAGGAAGACCTGACCGTGGAAGAAATCCGCGCCCGCGCCGCCAAGCTGTTCGCAGGCTAGCCACAAGCGCTAAGCTGCAAGCTGCAAGCAAGCGCTCTATGGCTTGCAGCTTGAAGCTTGCCGCTTGCCGCTCGCCCCTAAGGACACTCATGCGAATCATCGAAAAGAACGCAGCGCTGGTACGTACCCTCACCCCCGCCGAAGACGAGCTGCTGCACGGCTTTGCCCAGGGCAGCCTGGAAGGCCCCCGCCTTTTGCAGGCCAACCAGCTGCTGCTCAGGGTCCGGGCCGCCGGGCACTGGCTGGCGTGCGATTGCCAGCCGCGGGCGATGCCGATCCTCAACGTCAACCTCAATGGCAACACCGGTACCCTGTTCCTGAAGAACAACCCGGGCACTGCCGAACATGCTCCGGACTGCGACTTCATCAAGGACGAGCGCGACCCGGGCCGTCAGGAGGACGCCGACGTACTGCCGGCAGCCTGGTTGCCGCCGGACATGCCGTTGCGCCTGATCGGCGACTTCCGCCGCCCTGGCGCCGAAGGCGAAGCAGGCAGTGCTGCTGGCGAGCGGCATGAACAGCAGCGCCTGCTGTCATTGCTGCTGACCCTGATCGAAGCCGGCGGCCTGAACGTCTACGCCACGCACCTGAAAAAGGACCTGACCGGGCAGTTCGCCGAACTGCGCAACGTCGCCAGCCGTTACCCGCTGATCGAGCGGGTGCCGGCCAGCAACTACCTGGAAACCCGCCTGGACATGAAGCACATGATGATGCTCAAGGCCCGGCTGCGTGACTCCAGCGCCTTTGGCAACCATCGCCGCTACGGTCTGCTGCTCGACTGCGTCAGCCAGATCAAGGCGCGCAAGCTGTTCAACGAGCGCAGCGAGGACGGTTTCGACTTCCAGGGCCACCACTTGCTGTGGGGCGGCAGCAAGACCCCGGGGCCGCTGCTGGCCCTGACGATCTACTCGCCGACCAGTGCCGGCAGCCACTACTACGAGCTGATCCACGTCGCCAGCGTGCCGGTGCTGTCCCGTGGGCAGTTGTTTCCGGTGTACCGCGACGAAGAGCGCGAGCCGTTGAAGATGCTGATCTCGCTGATCGACTGGATGGCCGGCAAGGGCGTGCGGGTGATCATGCGCCGGCCGGTGATCGGTGGCCAGGGCATGGGCGCACTGGTGCTCAGCGCCGACCAGGACCGGGTGCTGTCGGTGTCGCTTACCGACCAGCCGCTGGGGCCGGAGCCCGAGGGCGAGACGTTCAAGCGCTATGCCGACTTCAAGAGCCTGGACACCTTCCGCAAGTACGTCGCCGGCTTCTTCATGCGCGGGCGCGAATAACCGCTGCCACCTTTGCGACTGCAGGCTCCCACAGGTTCAACCACACCCACCTGTGGGAGCTGCCGCCAGGCTGCGATCGGGCGCGAAGCGGCCGCAAAACCTGCCACCGCCGAACACCTGACTCACCGAGGCGACTGGATTGCGACTGCTGCGCAGTCGATCGCAGGCTTCGCCAGCTCCCACAGGTTCCACCACACCCACCTGTGGGAGCTGCCGCCAGGCTGCGATCGGGCGCGAAGCGGCCGCAAAAACCTGCCACCGCCGAACACCTGACTCACCGAGGCGACTGGATTGCGACTGCTGCGCAGTCGATCGCAGGCTTCGCCAGCTCCCACAGATTCCACCACACCCACCTGTGGGAGCTGCCGCCAGGCGATCAAGTCAGTTGCCCCAGGGGTTCAATTGCACACACCCGTAGGAGCGGGCTTGCCCCGCGATTGCAGTGTGTCAGTCACATTGCAATCGCGGGACAAGCCCGCTCCTACCACTGCCGCTTGTCTGGCCGGGTCAGGCCCAGTTTTTCAATTCGGTAGCGCAGCATGTCGCGGCTCAAGCCGAGCAACCGCGCCGATTTGGTGACGTTCCAGTCGGTACGGTCAAGCATCTTGCGCACCATGTCTCGCTCCACTTCCGGCAAGCTGGTGGTCGCCATGCCCTCGCCATTGACGTGGCTTTCGTGCGGTACCGCAACCGGCACCTCGAAAGGTTCGTCCACCAGGCTCATGCAGACATTGAGCTGGTGCGGGGAAATTTCCTCGCTGGAGGCAAGCAACACGGTCTGCTCCAGCATGTTGCGCAGCTCACGGACGTTCCCCGGCCAGCTGTAGTTGAGCATCAGCTCTTCAGCCTCGGGACTGAAATACAGGTGCGACTTGCCGTAACGCTTGCCATGCAAGGCCAGGAAGTGCCGGGCCAGCAGCAGGATGTCCTCGCCGCGGGCATAGAGCCTGGGCACCTTGATCGAGATGATGCGCAGGCGGAAGAACAGATCGCGGCGGAACTTGCCCTGTTGCACCATCTGCTCCAGGTTGCAATTGGTGGCGCTGATGATGCGCAAGTCGACCTTGCGCTCCTTGACCGCGCCGATGCGCCGTATGGTCCGGTCTTCGAGCAACTTCAGCAGCTTGGCCTGCAGCAACAGGTCCATCTCGCCGATTTCGTCGAGGAACAGGGTGCCGCCATCGGCGGCCTCGACCAGCCCCACGCGGCGGTCCTTGGCATCGGTGAAAGCACCCTTCTCATGACCGAACAGCTCGGCTTCGAGCAGGTTGGCCGGGATCGAGGCGCAGTTGAATTCGATGAACGGCCCCTTGCTGCGCGCACCGTCAAAATGCAGGGCGCGGGCCACCAGTTCCTTGCCGGTACCGGTCTCCCCTTCCACCAGCACCGGCGGCAGGTCGCCGCTGGCCATGCGCTGCTCGGCGTCGAGCAACTGCTTGAGGGTGTGCTTGAGCCCGAGCATGGCCGGCGACTCGCCAATCAATGCCTGGCACCCGGATTTCTGTGCCTCGCGCTCCTGGTAGAAGGTCAGCGTACGCTCCAGGCGTTCGGTGGCCAGGGCCTTGTCCAGCATCAGTTTGAGCTCGGCCAGCACCACCGGTTTGGTCAGGTAGTGGAAAGCGCCCTCTTTCATCGCCAGCACGGCGTCTTCGACGTTGCCGTAGCCGGTCATCATGATCACCTTGAGCTCTGGTGCTCGCGCCGTCAGGGCCTTGATCAGCTCATGGCCGCTCATGCCCGGCAACGAGTTGTCGGTCAGTACCGCATCCGGCTGGCATTGCTGAAGTTGCTCCAGGGCCTGCTCGGCGCTATTACAGACGGTGACCTCGAAGCCCTTTCGCTCCAGATAGGTCTGAATATTCTCAGCGAGGATTTCGTCATCCTCGACCACCAGGATGCTATGTTCCATGGTCCCCTCCCGTTGCAATCTTGAAAGTCAGACATACACGGGTTCCTTCCTCGATGCGGCTAGTGAGGCTGACGGCGCCGCCGAAACGTTCCATGATCCGTTTTACCAGCACCAGGCCGACCCCTAGGCCGCCCTGTTTGGTGGTGAAGAATGGTTTGAACACCATCCGCTCCTGCTGCTGGCTCATGCCTTTGCCAGTATCACTCAAGGTCAGCTGAAACTGGCGCTCGCTGGTCAGTTCGATCACTTCAATGGTCAACCGACCGCCGCCCGGCATCGCTTCCAGGGCGTTGGAGAACAAACTGTTGAGAATCTGTGTCAGCAACACCGGCTGGCTGACGACCAGCGCCTGTTCCGGCGCGCTGACCTGCAGTTCTATCTTGTTGCGTTCGATCTGCTGGGCAAAGGCGTGGCAGGTGTCATCGATGGCCGCCCGCAGCTCGACCGCTTCGGCATCATCCTTGAGCGGTCGCAGCGACACCAGCAGCTCACGCACCCAGCGCGACATGCGGTCGACCTGGCTGATGATGTCGCCAATATTCTTCTGCGAGTGCTCACTGGCGATCTCCTGGGCCAGCTCGGCACTGGAGCGGATATTGGCCAGCGGGTTGCGCAGGCTGTGGGCCACCGCCGACGACATCTCGCCCAGGGCCACGAAGGTCTCGCTGGCCACCAGTTGCGTCTGCTGGGTCTGCAGCATGCTGGCGGCGCGGCGCACGATCCAGAACAGGCCGAAGTAGACCAGTGCGCCACCGAGCAGGGTCGAGGTCCAGATCAGCACGTAACCGCGCTGGATGCGCCGCACCAGGTCGCGGGGCTCCTTGTACACCTCGACCATCGACAGCACCTTGGTGCCGCTGTCATCGAACATGGGGATGTAGTTTTCGATGAACAGGTACTCGGGCTCGCGCTGGAATTTCTGCTCTTCGCGGTCTTCGTTGGCCTTGTGGTAACTGGCCGAGACCGGCACCCGCGAATTGAACGACTCGTCCAGGTCATCGTCACCGACGATCTTCTGCCCGACCAGGGCCGGGTTGGTGGACCAGACGATGGTCCGGTCCAGGGCATAGACATTGCTCAGCAGGGTGTCGGGCAGGTGTTCGACATGATCGAGGAATTCGATGCGGGTGGAGGCCGCCAGGTCTGCGCTGACGTAAGGGTGCTCGTGGTCCTGGCGCGGGTCGAGCAGCTCGGCCATGGTGGTGCCCGGCGGGATGCGCGAATGGCGCACCTCGGCCTTGGCCATGGCCTGGATGAACTGGGCGGTGAGCATGGCATCGCGCTCGACGCTGTCGTTGACCACGAACTGCGTCGAGACATAGCCCAGCCCCACCGCCACCGAGGCAATGAACAACAGGCTGACCAGGGAGAACCAGCGCAACAAGTTGAATTCGCGCAAGGTGCGGTCCGGTGCTGCCTGGGTACTGCTGCCCTCATCGGCCAACTTCGGGTTCAGCTCCTGCATCGATTTTCCTTGCGAGCTGTTTTCTTTGAATTTATAGCCCAGCCTGGATCCATCGTCGTACATGAATATTAATGGTCAACCACAGAGTGATAGTATTTTGCCTCTACTGTGTTTCGCGAGCCCCGTCAGGCGTGGCTTTCGCCTGTTCCAACGCGCCCTGGCGGACACTTTCCTGCTCAAGGAACTCCAGCAGGGCGTCGACATTTTCCTCGCTCAAGCGCAGGTTCGGCATGGCGATCCGGTCGTACTGCTGGAACAGCGCCAGCGCCTGGGCGTCACGTTCGGCCAGCATCCGGTCCGGCTCGCGGATCCAGCGGCTCAGCCAGGCCCGCTGACGGCGCCCGGTGACGCCCAGCAGGTCTGGCCCCACGGCGCGCATGCCGAGGCCCTGGCCATCCTCCGGCCCCAGGCTGTGGCAGGCCGCGCAGCGGGTACGGAACAACTCCTCGCCATTGCTCGGCGGACGGATCTCCGGTGCCTGGGCATAGCTCTGCTCGGTGCTGGGCTGCTTCCAGTTGTGCAGGCTGTTGGCCAGCTGGTCGGCCAGTATCCACGGGTTTTCGAAGGGTGAAGCCTTCATCCAGCGCCCGGTGGCCTGGTTGCCGACGATCAGGCTGAGGTTGTGGTCGCGGCTGCGACCGTTGTCGACGCCCTCGATGAACAGCCCCAGACGCCGGCGCAAGGCGTCGATCTGCGCCTTGTCGCCGGTGAGAAAACGCCAGCCCGGGCCCACCTTGAACTTTGCCGCATAGGCCTTGAGGACCTCGGGGGTATCGCTGAGCGGATCGATGCTGATCGAGTAGAAGAACACATCCTGCCCCACCCGCTCGCCGAGCAGTTGCTGGACCTGGCGCAAGCGCGCCGTCTCCAGCGGGCAGGAATCGCCACAGCCGGTGAAGATGAAGTTGATCACCACCACCTTGTCCTTGATCAGGTCATCGAAGAAGCGCACCGAACGGCCATCCTGGTCGATCAGCTCGGTGTTGGGGAAAAAGTCCGCCCCCCAGGGGGTGGCCTCCTCGGCCACCCCTTGCAGCGCCCAACACAGCAACAGCGCAGCCATCCACAGCGAAAACCGCTCCATGATCCTCTCCTTCGGCTAGTTGCCGACCTTGACTTGCGGCCCCTTGCCATCGCCCGAGCGGAAGGTGGGCAGTGCTGCGGAGTTGACGTACTGGACCCCGTCCCAGCTGGGCAACGGCGTGGGCATCAGTTGCAACTGGCCGGGATGCTCCAGGTCCCAGCGCAGCAGCATCGAGTTGTCCTCGTGCTGGGTGTTGTGGCAGTGCTCCATGTAGGTCCCGGCAAATTCGCGGAAGTTGATCGCCACTTCGACGTTGTCCAGGCCATCGTCCTCGGTGCCGATTCGGTACACATCCTTGCGTGCCCACTTCTCCCACTCCGGCGGTGCCTTGCCACCACGGCTGAGGATGATGCCCTCCTCGAAGTGCACATGCACCGGATGGCTCCAGCCATTGCCGCCGTTCTGGATCTTCCAGATTTCCAGGGTGCCGATGCCGCTGGTGCCGGCATCGGTCGGCCCGCTTGCCAACTGTGTCGCGGCACTCAGGCGCCGCGGGTCCATGGTGAAGCCCAGGCTGCCATCGGTCTTGACCGTCCAGGGCGCCTGGTCGGTGCCGTCGGAGCGGCCGAAGATGAAGGTGCGGTGCCGGGCGTTGGCCAGCAGAGCCTGGTCAGCCGGATTGTCACGGTGCAGCTTGAGCGGGATCATCACCTTGCCTTCGGCCTTGCCCGGCTTGGCCGGCTCGTAGTCCGCCGGGTCCATGGCCAGGTCCTGGCCGCTGTAGGCCTTGACGTTGAACTGCAGCACCTTGCCCACCGCCGGATCGCCCCGGTCCCACTGCGGGCCCTTGCTGGTCTGCTTGAGCACCGCCAGGTACTTCTCGGACAGCACATCGGCCAGCTCGATGTCTTCTTTCGGGCCCTTGCCGGTTTCGTGGGCCTTGAGATTGACCAGGAACAGCTTGTCCCCGGGTTTGATGCCGTTCTTCGCGAAGTTGACGATGATGTCGTAGCGTTCGGCGATGCCCTGGGTAGGCAGGATGGCGTTGTGATCCTTGCGGTCGCCGTCGCCATCGAGATCCATGCTGCCGTCGAACGGCACCGAATGCTCCATGATGTTGCCGTCGTTGGCGATCATGTGGAACGGCACCCGCGCATACGACAGTCCCGAGCCCTTGGGCCCCGGGAATTCGCCGCCACTGCCCTTGATCTCGCGGACCATGGCCAGCTTGAAGAAGCGCGACACCGAGCCATTGAGGATGCGCAGGCGATAGCTGCGGGCGCGCACGTCGAGGAACGGCTTGTACTGCCAGTTGACCAGCACCTGGTCGCCGAGGAAGCCGTCGGTGTTGAACGGGTTGAACCACAGCTGGCCGTTGGCCCCCCAGGCCTTGTCGGCGATCAGCAGGTTGACGTCATAGTCGCGGTTGCCCCACGACAGCGCCGAACCGCTGGGAAAGCGCAGGTTCACTCCATCCTGGAAGGCCTCGTTGCCGCGGTCCAGGGCGCTGTAGTAGTTCATCATCGCCGCGTTGCCCTTGTAGACGTTCTGCGCGGTGAAATCGAGCATATGGTCGTGGAACCAGTGGGTGCTCATGGTCTCGCGCCAGTCGCCACGGATGCGGATGCTGCCGTTGTCGCAGGTTTTCAGCCCGGGGTTGGCATCGTTGACCCACAGGGTTTCGCCCGGCGTGCAGGGAAAGGCGGCACGCGGGTCTTCGGCGCGGGTGTTGATGCTGTCGTAGCCGGCCAGTTGCAGCGGCCAGCGGTAGTCGTAGTACTGCCCCGGAAAGAAGAAGGCGTTGGCATAGCCGTCGCTTTCGGCCGGCGAGTGACCGTTGTGCTCGTGGGTGCTGATGGTGTGCAGGCCAAACCCCTGGTTGGCCGCAGGATCGATCGGCAGGGCGTTGTAATGGCGCATCAACAGCGGCTGGCCGTAGCGCACCATCAGCAGCTTGGCCGGCAAGGTGCCATCGAAGGTCCACAGCGCCTTGTGGTTCTGCAGCGGCATGTTGGGGTGGAAACGGGTATCGACCCCCTTGGTCGTGCCCTGGGTATAGGCCTGCCCTGCGGTGTTGTAATACAGCCCGCCGGGGCCGAACTCGCCGACGCTGTAGTGGTGCATCTGGTCGGCGTCACGCAGGCCGCCATTGATCCGCGCACCGGCCTGGGCGGTCTTGTACGCCGCCTGCGGGTAGAACTCGTTCCAGCGCTGATGCGACCAGCCCTTTCCTGGCGGACGGCCTTCGGCGGGTGCATAGACGTAGCGGTTGAGGAACTGCTGGATCTGCGCCTGCCAGGGGTTGCGGTCGACCGTATTGGAGAACTGGCTGGGGAACGGCGTCAGGCCCGGCTGCTTGAGAAAGGCATCGAGCAACTGGCCGTTGGGGGCGCTACGGGCGACGCTGACCGGGTCCTGCTGCGGTGCCGGGCCGGTGCTCGGTGCCGGAAACATCAACTGCCATGCCGGCGTGTTCGGGTCCAGGCGGGTCGGCCCGAATTCTTCGAACAGCAGCAACTGCTGGGTGAACGGCAAGGCGCCGAACAAGGGGCTCGGTGCGCCATTGGTGGGGTAGTTGAACGACGTCTGCAAGGCAGGCGGACGCTCGTTCTCCTGGCGCGGGGTGTTGCGATCACCCTCGCCCTCGGCGGTATCGTATGCGCCGATGTTGGCTTCTGGCAGCAGCAACAGATTCTGCAGCGCCGCGTTCGGATCCGCCGGTAGATCAGCGTAGGTCGACGGATCTCCCGGGTCCGGCTGGCCAACGTCGTCAACGGGGCTGGCAGGCGCTTCGGCCGCCAGCAGTAATGCCAGAGCTGCGCTCAGGCAATGGGGGTAGTGCACTCGCTTGGCCATGATGTCTCACCCAGGTTTTACTGACGGGTGATATCGATTTGCAACTAACTGGCCAAAAGTGTTTCAAAATGTGTATCTGTTATTAATCAATGTATTAGCCTGGATTTCGCTGCACGGGGGAGCGAAGACAGTGGGGCTTATCCCCCCAGAGTCGGGTCAAAAACGGTGGGGAATTCACTGGGCAGCCGGCAAGCGCGCCACACGAAAGTTCAGTTGCACGGTGGTGCCCTCACCTTCCTGGCTGCTCAGGCGCACCGATCCGCCAAAGCGCTCCATGATGCGCTTGACCAGCACCAGGCCAACCCCCAGCCCGCCTTGCTTGGTGGTGTAGAACGGCTTGAGGGCCATGCGCAACTGCGCCTCGGTCATGCCCTTGCCGCTGTCGCGCACCCGCAGGACCACGGTCTTGCGCCCCTTCATCAGCTGCTCCACGCGCAGCGTCCCGCCCTCGGCCATGGCCTCCAGGGCGTTGGCGATCAGGCTGTTGAAAATCTGCCCGAGCAGCGCCGGCTGGCTGAGCACCCGCACATCGGCCAGGGTACCCACCTGCACCTCGATGCCCTGGCGCCGCAACTGCAGGGTGAAGGCCTGCAGGCTGTCCTTGAGCACCGGTTCGATCTCCACCGCTTCGACCTCGTCGTTGAGTGGGCGCAATGACTGCAGCAACTGGCGTACCCAATGCGACATGCGGTCGACCTGGCTGATGATGTCGCCGATGTTCTTCTGCGCCGGGCCCTCTTCGATTTCCTGGGCCAGCTCGGCACTGGAGCGAATGCTGGCCAATGGGTTGCGCAAACTGTGGGCCACCGCCGAGGACATCTCGCCCAGGGCGACAAAGGTCTCGTTGTTGATCAGGCGCTTCTGCTGCACCGCCATTTGCCGGTTGGCCCGGTACATCAACCAGTACAGGCCGCCGTAGATCAGCGCCGCGCCCAATGCCACCGCCAGCCAGATCAGCACCAGGCCGCGCTCGATGCGCAGGATCAGGTCGCGGGGTTCCTTGTAGATCTCGACCATGGCCGTGACGTTCTCGCCATCGGCATCGAACAGCGGGATGTAGTTCTCGATGAACAGCTGTTCGGGTGGGGTGATGAACTTCTGTTCGCTGCGTGCCTGGTCGACGTTGTGGTAACTGGCCGAGACACCGACCTTGTCCTCGAAGGCACGCTCGAGGTCTTCGTCGGCCTCGATCATCTTGCCCACCAGCGCCGGATTGCTCGACCAGATCACCATGCGGTCCGGGGCATAGATGTTGGCCAGGAGCGTGTCCGGCAGGTTGGCGATGTGATCGAGGAACTCGCCACGGGCGCTGCGCCGGGCCTGGGGGTCGACGTCGGGAAAGCTCTGGTCCATGCGTGGGTCGAGCAACTCGCCCATGGTCCGCACATTGGGGATGGACACATGACGCACTTCGGCCGAGGCGATGGCCTGGATGAACTGGGCCGTGAGCAGCGCATCGCGCTCGACGCTCTGGCTGATCACGAAGCGGCTGGAGATCAGCCCCAGGCCCACGGCCACCGACAGGATGATCGCCAGGCTGACGAAAGCATACCAGCGCAGCAGGTTGAAGGGTCGTTTGCCCGTGCCCGCTGCAGCATTGGCGGCAGGTTGGGACGGTGAGTCCAGGCGTGACTGCAGATCCATCGCGAACTCCCGGCAGATGACTCTTAAGGTTATAGACCAGTTACCTGTGATTGCCCCTGCGCTCCCCCCAATCGCCCCCAACCCTGGGTCATCGGCCCCGCGCCGTTCACCCTGCCCTGCCTCCTGTTTTTCTCTACAGGCCAGGCAGTACAAGGCTTTGCCGAAACTGGTATGGAAGTTGCCAACCTTTGAGCAGACGACCCAAGTCCATGGGCCCGATTGCGAGAGGGAAGACTCATGCACCGTCCAACGCCCCACCCACTGGCTTTGCTGATCCTGGCCGGCCTTATCCAGGCACCAGCCCAAGCCGCACTGTTCGACGTTGACCCCGGCCCTTACACGCCGGCAACAGGCGGTTTCGCCGCCTGGTACCAGGATACCCATGGCAGGGTACTCGACCTGTGTCTGTCCAAGGCCGTCAGTTCGCGGGTCGCCGGTGCCCCCGGCGCGCCTTCGTACATGTGCGTCCTCAACCCGGCACCCGGGGTGTTCGACGACACCCTGCCGATCAGTTTCCCCACCAACTACCCCGACGAGACCTTCTGGTTCACCGCTGACGCGGCGCTCGTCGATGCCGCCCGCGGTATCGACTTGAGCTACGGCTCGGCCATCGAGGCGGCCTTCGCCGCCGAAGACGTGCACGACGGCGACCAGGTCAGTTTTGCCCGGGTGCGGATCCGTGTCGATGTGCCCACCGCCGGCACCTACATCATCACCCACCCTTACGGGGTCGAGGTGTTCGATGTGCCCGCCGCCGGTGGACGCGCGATCAACATGACCCGCGACATCGGCATCGGCTCGCCGAAAACCTACACCGGCGCCCTCAAGGGCGATGTCGGCCCGTTCCTGCGTGGCGTCGGTGGGCCCTACACCGAAACCAACCCGGAGACCGGTGCCAGCGAAATCTACATCGGCGACCCGAACCTCAACGAAGCCGTCACCGGCAGTCCGTTCAACACCAACTTCGTGCGCATCGAAGGCCCCAACGGCCTGGACCTGCGCACCGAGCTGTTCGCGATCTCCGGCAAGCTCTCGAACGTCGTCCGGCCTACGCCAATCATCGCCCAGCGCAGCACCTACTCGCGCCACAGCGAGGACGGCGACCTGCGCGCCCAGCAGGATGTCTTCGTGCAGGCGCCGCCACCACCGGGCACCGCCACCCTGATCAGCCAGACCCCGACCCTGAGCCTGAGCGAGGCCGACAGCACCGGCGCCTGGTACGGCCAGTCGGCGCTCAACCCGGCCTTGCCGCAGAACCTGCAGGTGACCGCCGACAACCAGTTGGCGATCCCCAGCAGCACCCCGACCACCCTGAGCCTGCCACTGACCGATCTGGTGGTGATCCAGCGCGCCGAGTTCAGCCTGAACTCCGGGCAGCTGACCCTGGTCGCCTCCACCAGTGATGAAACCAGCCCTCCGGGACTCGTCGCCACCACCGGCAACGGCGCCACCATCGGCACCTTGAGCGGTGACGGTGCGGTCAAGACGCTCAGTACCGGGCTCTCGCCGATCCCGCCGGCGAAGGTCACGGTGACCAGCGCCAATGGCGGTACCGACACTGAAGAAGTGGTGCTTGTGCCATGAACATCATCTCGCCACGTTCCGTAGCAGGAGGCACCATGAACAACTGGCCACGCCTGGCGCTATGCGCAGCCGGGCTCTCCCTCTCGCTGGCCGGCACTGCCTGGGCCGGCCTCAAGGCGGTCGATCCCGGCCCCTACACCCTGGCCACCGGGCGTTACCCGATGTGGTACCAGGACAACGACGACCTGTCACTCGAGCTGTGCCAGTCGCGCGCTGCGAGCTCGCGGGTGCCGGTCTCGGTGCCGCCAGCCTACATGTGTACGCTGCTGCCCGAGCCAGGCATCTACGACGATGCCTTGCCCCTGGTATTCCCCGACAACTGGCCACCGGAGATGTTCTGGTACCTGGCGGAAACCTCGATTCCGGCGGTGGGCAACAGCGGCTATGAAATGGACGTCTATGTCGCCGGCATCGAAGCGGCCTTCGCCGCCGAGAACCCGGTCGATGGCGACCAGCAGAGCTTTGCCCGTATCCGTATCCGCGTCTCGGTACCCCAGGCCGGTACCTACGTCATTACCCACCCCTATGGCGTAGAGACCGTCAACGTCACTACCCCCGGACGGCGGGCGATCAACATTACCCGCGACGTCGGCATCGGTGCACCAGGCGACTTCAGCGGCGCGCTCAAGGGTGCGCTCGGGCCATTCCTGCGCGGCGCCGGCGGGCCCTACAAGGAGGTCAACCCCGACACCTCGACCATCGAAACCTTCATTGGCGACCCGAACATTACCGAACCGGTCATCGGCAGCCCGTTCAATACCAACTTCGTGAAAATCGAGGGCCCGGCCGGGACCATCCAGACCAACCTGTTCACCGTCTCCGGCAAAGTCCTCGACCAGCGCACCCAGGTGGCCGCCGAGCTGCAACGCGCCAGCTACCGGCGCACCGCCGAAGGCACCCGTGTGGAGGTGTTCGCCAAGGCACCGAATACGGCCACCCTGTGCTTCCGTGAAACCCTGGCCCTGGTGCCTGGCACCCCGCCTTCGCCTTGCCAGTTCAACCTGCTGGCCGACAACAGCGGCCTGTTCTTCGCCCATCACCTGAGCAGTGCCGCGCCGCCACCGGTGGTCGTGGTCACCGCCACCGACCCGAGCGGCGTCAATCGCCCCACCGCGCTGTCGAGCAAGCTCAGCGACGTGGTCAAGGTCACCACTGCACGCTACGACTGGGCCAACAAGCGCCTGCGCATCGAGGCCAGTTCCAGTGACGAAGTGCAGGTGCCCGACCTGGTCGCCCAGGGCTATGGCCGCCTGTCCAAGTCCGGCACCCTGCAAACCCTGACCGTCAACGACCTGCAACAGCCACCGGCCACCGTGACCATCAAGTCGGCAGCCGGCGGCAGCGACACCGAGGCAGTCGTGGTGGTCGGCAACGCGCCGGTCGAGGCCGAGAACCAGCCACCGGTGACCCAGGCCGACGTCGGTAGCACCAGCTCCGGCGTGCCGCTGACCATGAACCTGCTGACCAACGACAGCGACCCGGACGGTGATGTGCCACTGAGCATCACCGACCTGACCCAGCCGGCTACCGGCCAGGGCACTGTCGCCCTCAGCGGCAGCACCGCCGTGGTCTACACCACGCCGGCGACTGTCACCGCGCCGATGACCACCACCTTCACCTACCGGGCCCAGGACAAGAAAGGGCTGAAGTCGGAAGTGACCACAGTGACCGTCAACGTCGCACCCAACCAGCCGCCTACCGTGGTCAACGACACGGCGGCAACCCTGGGCGTGACCTTGCCGATCAACGTGCTGCTCAACGACAGCGATCCGGAAGGTAACACGCCGCTGGCCGTTGCCAGCGTCGGCCAACCCGCCACCGGACGCGGTACGGTCACCACCGATGGCACCCAGGTCATCTACACCCCACCGGCCACCATCACGGCAGCCTTCACCGCCACCTTCACCTACATCGCCCGGGATAGCCTCGGCGCCCTCTCGGCACCGGCCACGGTGAACGTGCAGGTGTCGCCACGGCCGGCAGCGGAGACCTTCGCAGTGACCGCCGCCACCGTCACGGCGCGCTCCAACAACCGCTTCAACTGGGACATCTCGGGCACCTCCTCGGTGACCACCGGCAACACCGTCACCGTGCAGGTCACCACCCCGAACGGGCTGGTCACCCTGGGCAGTACCGCGGTGCCGCTGACCGGACGCTGGCGCCTGGCGGTGAGCAACAGCACCACGGTGATTCCGACCGCGGCGCCTACGGCCACCATCCGTACTAGCCAGGGCACTGTCCGCACCGTGCCGGTCAACGTGCAGTAACCCGAGGAGAAACGACCATGGCGCGCCTGACCACCCTGCTGCTGTGCCTGACCCTGATCGGTCAGGCCGCCCTGGCCGACGATTTGATGGATAACGCCGACATCGGCCCCGGCGGCGACCTGGGCGAGCCGCTGTCCATGCAGCCACTGCCGGCCAGCGCCGGGCAGCAGGCGCTGATCGGACAGGACGGCCAGTCCAACCGCGCCGCCATCGGCCAGGACGGCCAGGCCCTGCTGGGCCGCATCGTCCAGGAAGGTGGCGCACAGGAGGCGTACATCCTGCAGCAAGGCAACGACCTGATGGCGACCATCAACCAACAGGGGTATGGCAACAACGCATCGATCACCCAGAGCGGCAGCAACAACCGTGCGCAGATCGAGCAGTACGGAAACAGCAACAGCGCCAGCATCGCCCAGTCCGGCTCGGGGCTTTCCAGCTCCGTGGTCCAGGCCGGCAACGGCCAGCGCGTGCAAGTCAATCAATACCGATAGTTACCTGGAGGCACCACCATGTTCAAGCTCGCTCCCTTAAGCGCCGCAATTGTCCTGGCCGTTGCCGGCCAGGTCATGGCCGATGACAGCCTGTCGACCCAGAGCCAATCCGGCACCGAGAACATCGCCGAGGTCAAGCAAACCGCAGCGCCGTACAGCACTGCCACCCAGAACCAGTACGGCGAGGGCAACAACCACGCCATCAAGCAGGAAGGCGGCGACAGCCCGATCTGGCAGGATGCTGCCGGCGACTACAACGCCGGTTACGCCGAGCAACTGTACGAGACCGGTAGCCAGATCCACCAGAACCAGACCGGCGCCCTCAACGTCGCCCATGCCAGCCAGTCCCTGGGCACCGAAAACAACGCCCAGCAGACCCAGCAAGGCACCGGCAACTTCTCGTTCGTCTACCAGGATTCGCAGATCGGCAACCAGGCCACGACCCTGCAGTACGGCAATGACAACCGGGCGTACGTCGAACAACTGTTCAGTGGCGGCACCAACTCGGCCACCAGCGTCCAGACCGGTAACAACAACTACAGCGCCGCCGAGCACATCAACCACAACAACGGCCAGATCGGCATCTACCAGGTCGGCGACGACAACTGGGCCTACGGCGACCAGCGCGAGGGCCAGGGCGGTACCGTGAACATCTCCCAGAACGGTACCGGCAACTCCACCGAGGTCTGGCAGGACACCCAGCTTGGCGCCCAAGCGTCGATCACCCAATATGGCCAGACCAACGAAACCATCGTCGACCAGAGCTTCGGTGACGGCAACATCGCCAGCGTGCTCCAGGTCGGCAGCCTCAACGCCCTCTACGCCGATCAGTTCGAGTCGCTGCAGTCGACCACCACCCTGGTCCAGAGCGGCCAGAACAACCTCAGCTTCACCTACCAGAACGGCGACAACCATGTGCTCTCGGTGACCTCCACCGGTACCGGCAACCAGGTGTTGGCCAGCAACTGGAAAGGCGAGAAATCCGGTGGCCAGTTCGGCAGCGGCCAGCGCGCCGAGATCAACCAGAACGGCACCGGCAACAGCGCCAACCTGACCCAGAATGACGCGAACCAACTGGCCCGGTTGAACCAGAACGGCTACACCAACACCGCCGAAGTGACCCAGTCCGACAGCAACAACGAGCTGTACTTCGAGCAGAACGGCAGCGACAACCTGCTGATCGCCGCCCAGCGCGGTACCGACAACTACGCCACCGGCTCCAGCACCGGTTCCACCAACAGTATCCTGCTCGACCAGTCCGGCAGCGGCAACCAGAGCTACACCTGGCAGCTGTACGGCGACAACAACAAAGCCACCATCACCCAGACCGATGGGGTCAATGGTGCCAACGTCGCCTACGTGACCCAGGGTGGTTCCTACAACCAGGCCGTCGTCGACCAGAGCGGCGCGAACATGAACGCCACCGTCCAGCAGTTTGGCAATGGCAACCAGGCGTCCGTCCTGCAGCAGTAGCAGGACGGCTATGCCGTCCATCGCAGGCTTCGCCAGCTCCCACAAGGCACTGCAATGTCCCCTGTGGGAGCTGGCGAAGCCTGCGATGGCTCACCCAGCAACCGCAGTTCTCCTTCGTTTCCCGCTTGACCGCAACTACCGATGGGGGTGGTTGCGGTCTTTTTTTGTGGCTCTTCACGGCATCCTGGGGACTATGTTTCTAAGGCTTGGGTGTTGTGGTGGCGAGCTTATCCATCTCATGCAGCGCCGCTGCCGGCCCCTTCCGCCTTTACGGCGGGTCCCTTTTGTCTTGGCAAAAGGAACCAAAACCGCTCGCTCCTGCATCCGGCC
>NZ_JALRNF010000218.1 GCF_030272895.1 Pseudomonas sp. BGr12
GAATTGCTTGATTCGATTGTTAAAGAGCGATTGGCGAAGCGTTTCGCTTCAGCCGAGGCGCGCATTCTACGCTTTCCTCATTTGCTGTCAAGCGTTTTGTTTGAAGTTTTTCGTTCAAATTCAACCGCTTGACTCGCTGCGATCTCTCGTCAGCGGGAGGCGAATTCTACAGCGTTTAAACTCGCTGTCAACCACCTTTTTCACCGCTGCCGACCTTGCGATCGAAGCCCTTCCGGT
>NZ_JALRNF010000219.1 GCF_030272895.1 Pseudomonas sp. BGr12
TTCGGCCCGCTCTTGCCGCTTGCCTTGGGTTTGTCCATGTCCACAAGGCCGACGTTGCGATCGATGTGCTCAAGCTCGGCAGCGACGATCATCGGGTGTTCCTTGGGGTTGTAGATTAGCTTCATCCAGGCGATGGAGAACAGGATGCCCAGCTCGCCCATGACGATGAACACATGCTCCCAGCCCCAGGCGTTGACGATCAAGCCCATCAGCGGGGCGAATAGCACGGTGGCGAAG
>NZ_JALRNF010000220.1 GCF_030272895.1 Pseudomonas sp. BGr12
AGGCTCGGACCGCTCTGGCGCCATATGAAGGCATACAGCAAGGCGAACAGTTTTTCTAAGAAAATCAACTGGACGCTCAAGGTCAGCTGCATGCGCTTGGACGCGGCGTTCCACAACAGCGCCGCCAGCAACGAACCGAAAATCGCGCAGCCCAGGCTGAACAGCCAGAACAGGCTCCCGCGCTCAAGCGGCGCATCCACCTGCAACTGGGCGGGCTGCCAGAGTGCCAGCGCCGCC
>NZ_JALRNF010000221.1 GCF_030272895.1 Pseudomonas sp. BGr12
ACACCTCGAGCCAAGTTTATGTAATGAGCTATCTTTCCGCACACACCCCGATGATGCAGCATGACTGGAAGCTTAAGAACCAGCACCCGGACCAGCTGATGTTCTACCGCATGGTCGACTTCTACGAGATCTTCTATGAAGACGCAAAGAAGGCCGCCAAACTCATGTATATCACCCTGACCGCCCGCGTGCAGTCGGCGGGCCAGTCGATTCCCATGTGCGTTATCCCCATCCATT
>NZ_JALRNF010000222.1 GCF_030272895.1 Pseudomonas sp. BGr12
GGCTTTCGCCCAGTCGACATGGGCCTGCCCCGGCCCATGGCAACTCTGGCAGCCGACGGTCAGCTCCTGCCAGGTGGTGGCGAAGCTGTCTTCGCGGTCGTTGTAGTTCGTCATCAACCGGGTGGAATGGCAGTCGGCGCACATGCCGTTACAGTTCTGGTAGCGACCGGTCCAGTGCAGCGGATCGTCGGGGGCGAAACGCAGGCCGGGGTACAGCAAGAACCAGCGCTGCCCGC
>NZ_JALRNF010000223.1 GCF_030272895.1 Pseudomonas sp. BGr12
GGTCGGCCTGTTCTGCCTGAAAGAAACCCGCGATGTGGTAATCGACACTGTCTGAGTCGATCACGTGTACAAAAAAACCGGCTAAGCGCCGGTTTTTTTATGCCGCGGAAAAAATTATGCACGATTATCACGGAACAGTCATACAGAGAAATATGTAATTAAATTAATGAATTAGCTTATTTTTAAGTAAGTGATCCAAATACTATACACAAGTTATCCACAGATCGTCAGGCTGT
>NZ_JALRNF010000224.1 GCF_030272895.1 Pseudomonas sp. BGr12
TGGACTGATCATGGGACTGCAACAGCGTCTCGGCCATGCGCACTTCATCGGGGGTGTCACGCATGGTCAGGGTGGTGAGGCGCACATCGACGAACACGTCGCGGGTCTTGAGCATGGTCTTGACCATGTACATCGCGGTGTTGGAGTCGATGCTGGTCAGGTAGAATGTGCGCATCACCAGTTCCTGGTAATACTTTGTCTTCTGCGGCGAGTCGGGGTAAATCAGCAGGGTGTTG
>NZ_JALRNF010000225.1 GCF_030272895.1 Pseudomonas sp. BGr12
CTCGTCGACCAGATCGACGCCGAGCAACGCGTCGCCGGCCGCGTGGGCTGCGTGCGCACGCAGCCGGGCGAGCGTATCGGCCTCCACCATCAGGTCCGGATTGACGAAGGCCAGCCAGGGCGACCAGCTGTCTCGCGCGCCCTGGTTGCAGCCGACAGCGAAGCCCGGGTTGTCGGGATTGGCGATGAAGCGCAGGCGCGCGTCCTGCAGCGCATGCCGCTGCACGATCTCCATCG
>NZ_JALRNF010000022.1 GCF_030272895.1 Pseudomonas sp. BGr12
TTGCGTTCCAGCAGACGGTCGGAGCCACCTTCGGCGACGCGGTTGCGTTCCAGCAGACGGTCGGAGCCACCTTCGGCGACGCGGTTGCGTTCCAGCAGACGGTCGGAGCCACCTTCGGCTACACGGTTGCGTTCCAGCAGGCGATCCGAACCACCTTCGGCCAGGGTGTTCAGCGGTTGCGAGATCACCGTCGAGCTGGAACGGGATTCGGCGGTCAGGTTTTGTTCGCTGGCAGGAATGGCAAAGGCATTGGCGGCCAGGATGGACAGGGACAGGCTCAGCAGCAGTTGGCGTTTCATCGTTCGGTGCTCCTTGGAGGGGCTGGAAAGTGGGTACGGGGCCAATGCTACGCTCGAGGGCGCCAGATAGAAGTTCATAAGGCTAATGGTGACAATTGATGGAAATGATGCTTTGGAGCGCAGGCTCTAGGCCGGTTGTTTCAGCACGATCGCCGGGCCTTTCCAGGCGCCCGGGCGAATGGCAAGGCGGGAAAAAAAGCGGAAAAAATCCCGGAATCATCACTACCGGTTAAACCCCTGGGCGTTTCATCAGTCCCAAGAATAAGTGCCATCAATACGCCCACGTTCGCCATTGTGGTCGTCAGGAGATTCATGCAATGACGCGTCCCGCCCGACTCCTCACCTGGACCCTCGCCAGCCTGCTGCTGGTGCTGACGTTACTGCTGGTCGTGATCGCGACATTCGACTGGAACCGCATCAAGCCGACCCTCAATGCCAAGGTGTCCGAAGCCCTGCATCGGCCTTTCGCCATCAATGGCAACCTGGAAGTGCGCTGGCAGCGCGAACCCGAGCAGGGCGGCTGGCGTGCCTGGCTGCCCTGGCCGCGCTTCATCGCCCAGGACCTGACCCTGGGCAACCCGGACTGGCTCAAGGAGCCGCAGATGCTCAGCCTCAAGCGTGTCGAGTTTCGCCTGGCGCCCTTGCCGTTGCTGTTCCAGCAGATCGTCATCCCGCGCATCGACCTGAACCAGCCCACTGGCAACCTCAAGCGCCTGGCTGACGGCCGGGCCAACTGGACCTTCGAATTCGCGCCCAAGGACGCGCAGGCCGAGCCGTCAGCCTGGGTGCTGGACATCGGCGTCATCGGCTTCGACAAGGGCCAGGTCAGTTTCGAGGACCAGACCCTGACAACCAGCCTCGATGTCCTGATCGATCCACTGGGCAAGCCGATCCCGTTCAGTGACATCGTCGGCAAGGCCACGGCACAGAAAACCGGCGTCGCCCAGGACTATGCCTTTGGCCTCAAGGTCAAAGGCCGCTACAAGGGCCAGGCGCTTTCCGGAACGGGCAAGATCGGCGGCCTGCTGGCGCTGCAGGACGCCAGCCAGCCCTTCCCGTTGCAGGCCGACCTGCAGATCGCCGATACCCGTATCGCCGTGGCCGGCGCCCTGACCGATCCTCGCAACCTCGGCGCCCTGGACCTGCGCCTGCGGCTGTCGGGCACCAGCCTTGGCAATCTCTACCCCTTGATCGGTGTGACCCTGCCGGACTCTCCTGCCTATACCACCGATGGCCGTCTGCAGGCCAAACTGCATGAGCCAGGTGGTGCGCAATTCCGCTATGAAGGCTTCAACGGCAAGATCGGCGACAGTGATATCCATGGCGACCTGACCTTCGTGTCGAGCCAGCCACGGCCCAAACTCAGCGGCAACCTGGTGTCCAACCAGTTGCTGTTCAAGGACCTGGCGCCGCTGATCGGTGCCGACTCCAATGCCCAACAGCAGGCCCGTGGCGGCGCCAGCAGGCAACCGGCGGGCAAGGTACTGCCGGTCGAGGAGTTTCGCACCGAACGCTGGCGCAGCATGGATGCCGACGTGACCTTCAGCGGCAAGCGCATCGTGCACAACCAGGACCTGCCGTTCACCGACCTGTCCAGCCACGTCATCCTCGACGATGGCGTACTGCACCTGGAGCCGCTGCGTTTTGGCGTGGCGGGCGGAAAGCTGGATGCCCAGGTGCGCCTGGACGGACGTACCGCGCCCTTGCAGGGGCAGGCCCGGCTCAACGCCCGTGGCTTCAAGCTCAAGCAACTGTTCCCGACCTTCGAGCCGATGAAGACCAGTTTTGGCGAGCTCAATGGCGACGCCGAGCTCAGTGGTCGGGGCAATTCGGTGGCCAAGCTGCTGGGGACCGCCAATGGCGAGCTGAAGATGCTGATCAACGACGGCGCCATCAGTCGCGGCCTGATGGAGATCGCCGGCCTGAACGTGGGCAACTATGTGGTGGGCCAGCTGTTCGGTGACAAGGACGTGAAGATCAACTGCGCTGCGGCCGACTTCGGCATCAAGGATGGCCTGGCCACGACCCGCCTGTTCGTCTTCGACACCGAGAATGCGATCGTCTACATCAACGGTACGGCCAACTTCGCCAGCGAGCAGTTGGACCTGAAGATCAACCCCGAGTCCAAGGGCGTGCGCCTGCTTTCGCTGCGCTCGCCGCTGTATGTGCGCGGTCCCTTTGCCAAGCCGGACGCTGGCGTTCAAGCGGTGCCGCTGGCCTTGCGCGGGGCGGGGATGGTGGCCCTGGGCGTGGTGATCGGCCCAGCGGCCGGGTTGCTGGCGCTGGTGGCGCCGGGCGGCGATGTGCCGAACCAGTGCAAGCCGTTGCTGGAGCATATGAAGGCGGACAAGGCTGGCTGACGGGGGAGGCTGAGAGCCCCGCTGGCCAGCCGGGTGCCCTGTGGGAGCTGGCGCAGCCTGCGATGGGGCCGCCGGGCATCACGCAGTGGGCATGACCTCATTCACGGCATCTTCGTCTTTCTGGCGTTGTGCGCAGGTCTTGAATCCCTTGTCGTCGACATGCCCGCTGGCGTCGAAGCGCACGTAGTAGGCCTGTTGATGGCCTTCGCGGTTGAGGATGTAGTTGTTGCAGGTGCCGCCATGGGGCAGTTTGACGACCGTGGACGGGCGGCCACCGATGGTGTTCACCTGCTGCAGGGTCATGCCGTTCTTCACCTGCTTGACCAGCGGCGCGTTGCGGTAGGTGACGTAATCCACCGGGTTTTCCGGACGGCTGCCGCAGGCGCTCAGGGCGGTGGTGGCCAAGAGGATTGCCAGGGTCTTTCTGAACATGATTCATATCCTTGCTGAAGGTCTGATGAGTTTGATCCGCAGCCTCCCCTGGAGTTCGATTGCGAGAGCCAGAGTTGTGCCTGTAGTGTGAGGGATGACTGTCCACGGAGCGGGGGAATGCAGCCATGGCCGAAGGGCTCGCCACGCGTTATCCACTGGTGCTGGTGCCGGGCATGCTCGGCTTCGTCCGCCTGCTGCTGTATCCCTACTGGTTCGGCATCGTCCAGGCGCTGCGTCAGGGCGGGTCGCAGGTCTATGCCATCCAGGTCTCACCCCTCAACTCTTGCGAGGTGCGTGGCGAACAGTTACTGCGGATCATCGAGGATATTCGCCGGCGCAGCGGTGCCGACAAGGTCAACCTGCTGGGCCACAGCCAGGGCGCTTTGACCGCGCGCTATGCGGCGGCCAAACGCCCGGAGTGGGTGGCCTCGGTGACCTCCATCGCCGGCCCTAACCACGGCTCGGAGCTGGCCGACTACGTAGGACGCAAGTATCCCGCCGACTCCGCGCGCGGACGTTTGCTCAAGGCGTCGCTGCATGGCCTGGGCGTGCTGATGGGTTGGCTGGAAACCGGCTGGCGCGGACCGAAACTGCCCATCGACGTGCATGCCTCGCACCATTCGCTGACCAGTGCCGGCGTCGCCCTGTTCAACCAGGCTTATCCACAGGGCCTGCCCACCACCTGGGGTGGCGAGGGGCCGGGGGAGGTCAATGGCGTGCGCTACTACTCCTGGTCCGGCACCTTGCAGCCGGGGCTGACCGATCGCGGCCTGAACCGCCTGGATGGCAGCAATCTGCTCTGTCGCCTGTACGCCCGCAGCTTCGTGCGCGAGGCCGGGCAGTGCGATGGCATGGTCGGGCGCTACAGCTCGCACTTGGGCCAGGTGATCGGCGACGACTACCCGCTGGATCACCTGGACATCGTCAATCACTCATTGGGCGCGGTGGGCAAGGGCGCCGATCCGCTGCGGCTGTTCACCGAGCACGCGGCCCGGCTCAAGGCTGCGGGGCTATGACGCCGGCGCGGCGCACCGGGGTTTTCCAGCGTTCGGCCAGGATCACCCCGGCCAGGGTCAGCAGGCCGCCGACCAGGTGATACAGCGCCAGTTGCTCATCGAGTACCAGGGCGGCGATCACGGCAGTGACGGCAGGCAGCAGGTTGAAGAACAGCGTGGTGCGACTGGGCCCCAGGCGATGGACCGCCTGCATCCACACCAGCGGCGCGACCATCGAGGCCAGCACGCAGGCGTACAGCACCAGGCCGATGTTGCCACGGCCAAGGCCGGTCTTGTCCGAGAACAGGAACAACGGCAACAGCACAATGATCGCCACCAGTACCTGCAGGTACAGCAGGAGCAGGGGCGGCAGGCGCAACTGCCATTTTTTCAGCAGGGTGCTGTACAGCGCATAGGCCAGGGTGGCGACCAGCATCAGTGCATCGCCACCGTTGAGGCCGTGCTGTAGCAACACGCTCAGGTCACCGGCCGAGACCACCAGCAACACGCCGATCAAGGACACCAGCGCGCCGGCCAGGGCGCCGTAGCTCAGGCGCTGGCCCAGGCTGACGATGGCCATGGCCAGGGACATCAAGGGCATCAGCGAGAGAATGATACCCATGTTGGTGGCACTGGTGATGCCCGCGGCAAAGTACGCCAGGCTCTGGTACACCGCCATGCCCAGTACACCGAGGATGAAGATCTTGCCCAGGTTCGGGCGGATTTCGGGCCAGTGGCGCAGCAGCGGCCGCAGCAGGAAGGGGGTGAACAGCAACCCGGCCAGCAACCAGCGGTAGAAGCCGATCTCGGCGGGAAAGATCGCACCGGCCGACAGCTTGGTGACCACGGTGTTGCCGGCCCAGATCAGGATGGCCAGCAAGGGGAACGCATAATTCATCAAACAGAAGCTCTTGGGGGAAAACAGGCGCCATTATCCCTTTGTCTGTTCCGTTGCTTATACTTGTATCCAGACAACTCACCCATCGATCCAGACAGCATGTCCGATAAAGTCATCACCATTCCGCAGTTCGACACCCTGCCGTCGCCGGTGTACCTGCGCTACGACGAGTTCGGCGCCGACACCCACAGCCCGGCACATCGGCACGCCTGGGGGCAGCTCAACTATGCGGCCCACGGCATCATGCACCTGGACATCGACGGCCAGCGCTTCGTCTCGCCGCCGCACTACGCGGTGTGGGTGCCGCCGGACACCGAGCACAGCTGCTACAACCCCCAGGCCATCGTCTACCGCTCGGTCTACCTGGACCGCGAGCTGTGCCGGGCCTTGCCCGCGCAGCCCTGCACCCTGGTGATCAGCGAGATCCTCAAGGCCATTCTCGGCGACTTTGCCCGGCGCGACGTGAAGATCCCCGAGGACGAGGCAGACCGCCGCCTGGCCCAGGTGCTGGTGGATCAACTGCGCCAGGCGCCGACCCAGACCTGCTTTCTGCCCTATGCCCGCAGCGCCGGCCTGCACGGAGTGCTCCAGGCCCTGCACGCCGAGCCGGGTGACAACCGACCGCTGGCCGCCTGGGCGGCCACCGTGCATGTCAGCGAGCGCACCCTGGCCCGGCAGTTTCTGCGCGAACTGGGCATGAGTTTCGGCGAGTGGAAACTACGCCTGCGTTTTCTCAAGGCCATCGAGGCGCTGGAGCACAACCTGCCGATCCAGCAGATTGCCTTCGACCTGGGCTACAGCAGCCCCTCGGCCTTTATCGCCATGTTCCAGCGCCACGCCCACTGCACCCCGGAGCACTACCGGCGCCAGGCCCGTGCCCAAGGGGTGTAGGAATTCTTGTCTACACTCACGGCGAGGCTGCGCACAGGGCGCGGCGACAAGGAGAGAACGCCATGAAATTGGTGCGTGTGCCGTTACTGCTGTTGGGCCTGTTGATGTGTTCGCAAGGCTTTGCCGCCACCGCGCAGCAGGAAAAGATGACCACCTGCAACGCCGACGCCACTGCCAAGGCCCTCAAGGGTGACGAGCGCAAGGCATTCATGAGCAACTGCCTGAAGGCCAAGCCACCTACGCAGCAGGAAAAGATGACCCTCTGCAATGCCGACGCCACCACCAAGGCCCTCAAGGGCGACGAGCGCAAGGCGTTCATGAGCGACTGCCTGAAGAAAAAATGACGCCCTGGCGCTGACCCGGGTCAGCCGCTGCCAGCGCAGCGGCCGTGCCTCTATGCCTGCCCGGCGAAGGCTGGCAGACTGCGTTTTTTCCCGCAGTCGACCCTTGAGGTTGTATGACCTTTACTCCGCGCCAGATCAAAATGGCCAGTTGGATCATTGTGTTCGCCGGCCTGCTGCTGGCGTTGCCGCTCAAGCTGTTGCCGAGCCTGTTGGCCGGCCTGCTGGTGTTCGAACTGGTCAACATGCTCACGCCCAAGCTGCAGCACCTGATTGCCGGGGAGCGTGCGCGCTGGCTGGCGGTAGCCTTGCTCGGCACCCTGGTGGTCAGCACCCTGACCTTGCTGTTCGCCGGCGCCATCAGCTTCCTGTTGCACGAGGCCGAGAACCCTGGCGCCTCGCTGGACAAGTTCATGCTTCTGGTGGACCGGGCCCGCGGGCAGTTGCCGCCGTTCGTCGATGCCTACCTGCCGGCCAGCGCCGCCGAGTTCAAGGTGGCCATCGGGGAATGGCTCAAGACCCACCTGGGCGAACTGCAACTGGTGGGCAAGGGCGCGGCGCACACCTTCGTCACCCTGCTGATCGGCATGATCCTCGGCGCCATCGTCGCCCTGCAGCGCATTCCCGACATCTCCCGGCGCAAGCCCCTGGCGGCGGCCCTGTTCAACCGCCTGGCGCTGCTGGTGCAGGCGTTTCGCAACATTGTCTTCGCGCAGATCAAGATCTCGCTGCTCAACACCTTCTTCACCGGGATCTTCCTGGCCGTGGTGCTGCCGCTGTTCGACGTGCACCTGCCGCTGACCAAGACCCTGATCGTGCTGACCTTCCTGCTCGGCCTGCTGCCGGTGATCGGCAACCTGATGTCCAACACCCTGATCACCATCGTCGGCCTGTCGCTGTCGATCTGGGTGGCCATGGCGGCGTTGGGCTATCTGATTGTTATCCACAAGGTCGAGTATTTCCTCAACGCACGGATTGTCGGCGGGCAGATCAGCGCCAAGTCCTGGGAACTGCTGCTGGCGATGCTGGTGTGCGAGTCGGCGTTCGGCTTGCCGGGGGTGGTGGCGGGGCCGATCTATTACGCCTATTTGAAGAGTGAGTTGAGGCAGGCTGAATTGGTGTGAAGTTTGATCGCGGGGCAAGCCTGCTCCCACCGGGTCTGAACTGCCCCCCCAAAGGTTGGATGGGTTTGGGGTGCAGTTCAGTCGGTGGGAGCGGGCTTGCCCCGCGATAGGGCCTCAGCCGTAACGCTTGCGCGCCTCGATCGCCAAACCGCTGCCGATGCTGCCGAAGATGTTGCCTTCGACATGCCGGGCATTGGGCAGCATCGCCGCCACGCTCTGGCGCAATGCCGGAATGCCGCTTGAACCGCCGGTGAAGAACACCGTGTCGACCTGCTCGACACCCACGCCGGCCTTGGCCAGCAGCTCGCTGACACTGCCACGCACGCGCTCGAGCAGGTTGTCGATCGACTCTTCGAACAAGGCCCGGGTCAGCTCCACGCTCAGTCCCGACTCGACCCGCTTGAGGTCGACCAAGCGACGGTCGTTGTGGGTCAGTTCGATCTTGGTTTCTTCCACTTCCATCGCCAGCCAGTGGCCGGCACGCTGTTCGATCAGCTTGAACAGGCGGTCGATGCCGTCGGTGTCTTCGATGTCGTAGCGCATGCTGCCCAGGGCCAGCTGGGATTTTTGCGAGTACACCGAGTTGATGGTGTGCCAGGTGGCCAGGTTCATGTGGTGGCTGGTGGGCATGAAGGCGCCGCTTTTCATCCGGCTGCCGTAGCCGAACAGTGGCATCACGCCCTGCAGGCTCAGCTGCTTGTCGAAATCGGTACCGCCGATGTGCACGCCGCCGGTGGCGAGGATGTCGCTGTGACGGTCATCGAGCATGTGCCGCTCCGGCGCCAGGCGCACCAGCGAGAAGTCGGAGGTACCACCGCCGATGTCGACGATCAGCACCAGCTCCTCGCCCTGGATGCTCGACTCGTAGTCGAAGGCCGCGGCAATCGGCTCGTACTGGAAGGACACGTCCTTGAAACCGATCTTCTTCGCCACCTCCGCCAGGGTGTCTTCGGCTTCCTGGTCGGCGGCCTGGTCGTCGTCGACGAAATGCACCGGGCGGCCCAGCACCACTTCATCGAAGGCACGACCGGCGTTGGCTTCGGCGCGCTTTTTCAGCTCGCCGATGAACATGCCCAGCAGGTCCTTGAACGGCAGGGCGGTGCCCAGCACGCTGGTATCGTGCTTGATCAGCTTGGAGCCCAGCAGGCTCTTGAGCGAGCGCATCAACCGGCCTTCGTAACCTTCCAGGTACTCGTGCAGGGCCAGGCGGCCGTACACCGGGCGGCGTTCCTCGATATTGAAGAACACCACCGACGGCAGGGTGATCTTGCCGTCTTCCAGGGCGATCAACGACTCCACGCCCGGGCGATGCCAGCCGACGGTGGAGTTGGAGGTGCCGAAGTCGATGCCGCAGGCACGGGCCGGGGATGCGTCACTCATGGGATGTACTTCCGGGGGAAAAACGGCCGCGCAGTTTATGCCAGCCGTCAGCAGAATCAAGACCGATTATCTGCTTTGCCGCAAACCCAAGGACGCCTTGAAAGGCTATGCTTGACCCCAATCTTCTGCAGCATCGAACTATTGATGGTGATTCCTTAGATGGACTTCAAAGACTACTACAAGATACTTGGCGTCGAGCCCACGGCGGACGAGAAGGCGATCAAGACCGCCTATCGCAAGCTGGCGCGCAAGTATCACCCTGACGTCAGCAAAGAGCGTGACGCCGAGGAAAAATTCAAGGAGGCCAACGAGGCCTATGAGGCCTTGGGCAGCCCGGAAAAACGCGCCGAATACGACGAACTGCGCAAGTACGGCCAGCACGGTCGCCCCTTCCAGGGCCCGCCCGGCTGGGAAAGCCGCAGTTCCGGCGGCTTCGAGGGCGGCGACTTCTCCGACTTTTTCAGCTCGATCTTCGGTTCGCGCGGTGGCAACGGCAACCCATTTGGCCGCGGCCAGCAGCGCAGCAGCGGTCGGCGAGGGCAGGACGTGGAAATGGAACTGGCGATTTTCCTCGAAGAAACCCTGTCCAGCGAGTCGAAGCAGATCAGCTTCCAGGTGCCGCAGCACAACGCCCACGGCCAGCGCACCGGCTTTACCACCAAGACCCTGAACGTGAAGATCCCGGCCGGGGTCAGCGATGGCGAGAAGATCCGCCTCAAGGGCCAGGGTGCGCCGGGCATCGGCGGTGGCGCCAACGGCGACCTGTTCCTGACCATTCGCATGGCACCGCACCCGCTGTTCGATGTCGAAGGTCATGACCTGATCATCACCGTGCCGCTGGCGCCCTGGGAGGCTGCCCTGGGCACCAAGGTGGCGGTGCCGACCCTGACCGGCAAGATCAACCTGACCATCCGTGCCGACAGCCAGAGTGGCCAGCGCCTGCGGGTCAAGGGCATGGGCCTGGCCAACAAGCAGGGCCAGCGCGGTGATCTCTATGCGCAACTGAAGGTGGTCATGCCCAGCCACAACGACGACACCACCAAGGACTTGTGGAACAAGCTGGCGCAACACGCGGCGTTCAATCCGAGGACACAATGGAGTAGCTGATCATGAGCAGTACCCTGGTCGTTCAACTGGACATGCAGACCCTCTGTCGGGAAGCCGATCTGCCGGCCGCCTACGTGATCGAAATCGTCGAACACGGCATTGTCGAACCTTCCGGACGAACGCCGGAAGAGTGGCTGTTTGACGACCAGGCCCCGGTGCTGGCCAAGCGCGCGGCCAAGCTGCAGCGCGATCTGGCGCTGGAGTGGGAAGGGGTGGCGCTGGCACTGGAGCTGCTGGATGAGGTGCAGCAGTTGCGCAGTGAGAACCTGATGCTCAAGCAGCGCCTGGGCAGGTTCCTGCAAGGGTAGTCCCTGGCGAGTGCTGCGCACTCGATCGCAGGCTTTGCCAGCTCCCACAAGGCATGGGTGTGGGAGCTGGCGAAGCCTGCGATTGGCCCTACCGCCTATAGCAGCTTGTAATACAGGGCCGTTGCCCGATAGGTCCCATCCGGCCCGCAGGCATACTGCGGAATCTCACCGGCCTTGCTGTACCCCAACGACCGGTAGAACGCCTCGGCCCCCGAGCCCGCCTCGGTATCCAGGTACAACATACCGCGCTGCTTCTGCGCCGCCGCGGCCTCCAGCACCTTCATCAACTGCTGGCCCAGCCCACGCCGCCGGGCCTCGCTGTGCACCAGCAGCTTCTGCACCTCGGCGCGGTTCAGGCCATTGGGTTTCTGGCACAAGGCCAGCTGCACGCTGCCCAGTACTTCCTGGTCTTTGCCAACCACCCAGAGCAACAACTCGCCGCTGGCCAGGCGCTGCTTCACTTCGTCGAAGTAGCTGTTGGCCTGCTGTGCGTCGATATCCGCCAGAAAGCCGACCGAGGCACCGTGGCGCACGGCATCGAGCAGCAAGGCCACCAGGCCGTCGCGGTAGTGGGCAAAGCTTTCATGGGTCACACGGTTGAGTTGCGCAGCATTCATCGGGCGTCACTCCATGGATCGTGGGGGCATGCCGGGATCGAGGATCAACTGCATGAAGGTCAGGTCCAGCCAGCGGCCGAATTTCACGCCCACCTGGGGCATCTGTCCGTTGAGGGTGAACCCCAGGCGCTCGTGCAGGCGGATCGAGGCCGCGTTGCCGCTTTCGATGGCCGCGACCATCACATGTTTGTCGCAGGCGCGGGCGCGTTCGATCAGGGCGCTCATCAGGGCAGGGCCCAGGCCGTTGCCGCGCTGGTCGCTGCGGATGTACACCGAGTGCTCGACGGTGTGGCGAAAGCCCTCGAAGGGGCGCCAGTCGCCGAATGAAGCATAGCCGAGCACATCACCTGCAACGGCGTCCACGGCCACCAGGATCGGGTAGCGCTGGGCCTGGCGGGCATCGAACCAGGCCTGGCGGTTGGCCAGATCAACGGGTTGCTCATTCCAGATCGCCGTGGTGTTGAGCACCGCGTCGTTGTAGATGTCGCGAATGCCCGGTAGATCGGCAGTTACGGCATCACGGATCAGGTAAGTCATGGCTACTTCTCGAACAGGTACGAAGTGGTCTTCAGGTTAAATGGTTACCAGGCCGCGCACACCCTCGGCCTCCATGTTTTCGCCGCGGCCGGCCTGGACGATTTCCCCGCGGGACATCACCAGGTACTGGTCGGCAAGTTCCGCGGCAAAGTCGTAGAACTGCTCCACCAGCAGGATCGCCATGTCGCCGCGGGTGGCCAGCTTGCCGATCACCGCGCCGATTTCCTTGATCACCGAGGGCTGGATGCCTTCGGTCGGCTCATCGAGGATCAGCAGGCGGGGCTGGCTGGCCAGGGCGCGGCCGATCGCCAGTTGTTGCTGCTGGCCGCCGGAGAGGTCGCCGCCGCGGCGGTGTTTCATCTGCAGCAGCACCGGGAACAGCTCGTAGATGAACGGCGGGACGCTTTTCGCCTGGCTGGCCGGGAAGCGTGACAGGCCCATCAGCAGGTTCTCCTCGACCGTCAGGCGCGGGAAGATTTCCCGGCCCTGGGGCACGTAGGCGATGCCGGCCTGGACCCGCTGGTGCGGCTTGAGCGCGGTGATCGGCTGGCCTTCCCAATGCACGCTGCCTTCGCGGGTGGGCAACAGGCCCATCAGGCAGCGCAGCAGGGTGGTCTTGCCGACGCCGTTGCGGCCCAGCAGGCAGGTTACCTCACCGATCCGGGCCTCGAAGGACAGGCCGCGCAGGATGTGGCTGCCGCCGTAGTATTGGTGCAGGGAGTCGATTTTCAGCATGTCTTCAGTCCGTTGGTTGTTTGTGCGGGCTTGCCCCGCGATGCTCTGAAATCACCGCCCCAGGTAGACCTCGATCACCCGATCATCGGCCTGCACCTGTGCCAGCGACCCCTCGGCCAGCACGCTGCCCTGGTGCAGCACGGTGACGTGGTCGGCGATGCTGCCGACAAAGCCCATGTCGTGCTCGACCACCATCAGCGAATGCTTGCCGGCCAGGCCCTTGAACAGTTCGGCGGTGAATTCGGTCTCGGCGTCGGTCATGCCGGCCACCGGTTCGTCGAGCAGCAGCAGTTGCGGGTCCTGCACCAGCAGCATGCCGATTTCCAGGAACTGCTTCTGGCCGTGGGACAGCAAGCCGGCCGGGCGTTGTGCCGAAGCGTTGAGGCGTATGGTCTGCAGGACCTCATCGATGCGGTCCTTCTGCTCGCCACCCAGGCGCGCAACCAGGCTGGCCAGCACCGACTTGTCGGCCTTCTGCGCCAGCTCCAGGTTCTCGTACACGCTCAGGGCCTCGAACACCGTGGGTTTCTGGAACTTGCGGCCGATGCCGGCCTGGGCAATCTGCACTTCGCTCATGCGGGTCAGGTCCAGGGTGTCGCCGAACCAGGCCTTGCCGCCGGTGGGACGGGTCTTGCCGGTGATCACGTCCATCAGGGTGGTCTTGCCCGCACCATTGGGGCCGATGATGCAGCGCAGCTCGCCGACGCCGATGTACAGGTTCAGGGCGTTCAGGGCCTTGAATCCGTCGAAGCTGACGTGGATGTCCTCCAGGGTCAGGACCGTGCCGTGACGCACGTCCAGGCCCTCGCCGCGCACCTGGCCAAGGCCGATGGCATCGCGGCCGCTGCCGCCATCGAGGAGGGGTTCGAGCATGAACTCTGGGTGGGCCGGAGGCAGTGGTATGGCTCTCATTGTTCGCCCCTTTTCTTCAACAGTCCGACCACGCCTTTGGGCAAGTACAAGGTCACCAGGATGAACAGCGCCCCCAGGCAGAACAGCCAGTATTCCGGGAAGGCCACGGTGAACCAGCTCTTCATGCCATTGACCAGGCCTGCGCCGAGCAAGGGGCCGATCAGGCTGCCGCGCCCGCCCAGGGCGACCCACACGGCGGCTTCGATGGAGTTGGTCGGTGACATTTCGCTGGGGTTGATGATGCCCACCTGCGGCACGTACAGCGCCCCGGCCAGGCCGCACAGCACGGCACTGAGCACCCAGACGAAGAGCTTGAAGCCCCGCGGGTCGTAGCCGCAGAACATCAGGCGGTTCTCGGCATCGCGCAGTGCGGTCAGGACCCGGCCGAACTTGCTCCGGGCCAGGCGCCAGCCCAGGTACAGGCTGGCTACCAGCAAGGCCACGGTGAGCAGGAACAGCACTGCCCGGGTGCTCTGTGCGGTGATGTCGAAACCGAGGATGCTGCGAAAGTTGGTGAAGCCGTTGTTGCCGCCAAAGCCGGTTTCATTGCGAAAGAACAGCAGCATGCCGGCGAAGGTCAGGGCCTGGGTCATGATCGAGAAGTACACGCCCTTGATCCGCGAGCGGAAGGCGAAGAAGCCGAACAGCAGCGCCAGCAATCCTGGCGCCAGCACCACCAGGCACAAGGCCCAGGCGAAGTGCTGGGTGCCGGCCCAGTACCAGGGCAGCTCGCTCCAGGACAGAAAGGTCATGAACGCCGGCAGGCCGTCACCGGCTGCTTCGCGCATCAGGTACATGCCCATGGCATAGCCACCGAGCGCGAAGAACAGGCCGTGACCCAGCGACAGCAGCCCGGCATAGCCCCAGACCAGGTCCAGGGCCAGGGCGACGATGGCATAGCAGAGGATCTTGCCGACCAGGGTCAGGGTGTAGGCCGAGACCTGCAGGCTGTGCCCGTCGGGCAACAGCGACAGCAGCGGCAGGGCCAGCAGCACCAGCAAGGTCGCAGCGCCCACGGCCAGGGTCCAGCGCGGGCCGACCTTGTGGCTGGCGGTTACAAGCAGAGGCTGGTTCATCAGTCGATTACCCGTCCCTTGAGTGCGAAGAGGCCTTGCGGGCGTTTCTGGATGAACAGAATGATCAGCGCAAGGATGAGGATCTTGCCGAGCACCGCACCGATCTGCGGCTCCAGCAGCTTGTTGGCGATCCCTAGGCCGAAGGCCGCCCACAGGCTGCCGGCGAGCTGGCCGACGCCACCGAGCACCACCACCAGGAAGGAGTCGATGATGTAGCTCTGGCCCAGGTCCGGGCCGACGTTGCCGATCTGGCTCAGGGCCACGCCACCGAGGCCGGCGATGCCTGAGCCCAGGCCAAAGGCGAGCATGTCCACGCGTCCGGTGGGCACGCCGCAGCAGGCGGCCATGTTGCGGTTCTGGGTCACGGCGCGCACGTTCAGGCCCAGGCGCGTGCGGTTGAGCAGCAGCCAGGTCAGCAGCACCACCGACAGGGCAAAGCCGATGATCACCAGACGGCTGTACGGTAGGACCAGGTTGGGCAGCACCTGGATGCCGCCGGACAGCCAGGCCGGGTTGGCCACTTCGACGTTCTGCGCGCCGAACAGCAGGCGGATGGCCTGGATCAGGATCAGGCTGATGCCCCAGGTGGCCAGCAGGGTTTCCAGCGGGCGGCCGTAGAGGTGGCGGATCACCGTGCGCTCCAGCAGCATGCCGACCCCGGCGCTGACGGCGAAGGCCACGGGCAGGGCGATCAGCGGGTAGAACTCGATGGCGCCTGGTGCGTAGCGCTGTATCAGGACCTGCACCACGTAGGTGGCATAGGCGCCGAGCATCAGCATCTCGCCATGGGCCATGTTGATCACCCCGAGCAGGCCGAAGGTGATCGCCAGGCCCAGGGCCGCCAGCAGCAGGATCGAACCCAGGGACAAGCCGCTGAAGGCCTGGCCCAGCAGTTCGCCGAACAGCAGCTTGCGCTTGACCTGGGCCAGGCTGGTTTCGGCGGCGGTGCGTACCCTGGCATCGCTTTCCACGCCAGGTTCGAGCAGCGCCTCGAGGCGGGTGCGGGCCATGGGGTCGCCGGTTTCGCCGAGCAGGCGCACCGCCGCCAGGCGCACGGCGGGATCGCTGTCGGCCAGTTGCAGGTTGGCCAGGGCCAGACCCAGGGCGGCATGCACCGCAGTATCAGGCTCGCTGGCGAAGCGCCGGTCGAGGAAGGCGACCTGGGCCGGTTGTGCGCTTTTTTGCAGTTGTTGCGCGGCGGCCAGGCGCACGCTCGGGTCGTCGCCGAGCAGTTGGTGGCTGGCCAGGGCATTGTCTACCAGGCCGCGCAGTCGGTTGTTCAGGCGCAGCTTGCGGGTGTCGCCGGGGGCGATGCGGCCTTGCTGCAGGGAGGTCAGCAGGTGCAGCCTTCCCGGGTCGGGTTGCGCCGCCCAGTCCTGGAGCAGGCGGGCCTGCTCGTTGGCCTTGGCGGTGATGAAGTAGTCGGCGTCGCTGGCCTGGGCGGCCAGGGGCAGCAGCAGGAGCAGGCCGAGGAGGAGGCGCTGAAGGGCCTTGGGCATGGCGGTTTCCTTGTGGTGTGCTGGTGGGCCTCATCGCGGGGCAAGCCCGCTCCTACAGGGGGCTACTCCCCCTGGTTGGAGCGGGCTTGCCCCGCGATGGGCTCAGTTACCCTTCACCGCATAATCCGGCCGCTTGTCATTGCCCGGGATGAACGGGCTCCACGGCTGCGCCCGCACCGGCTGTTCGGTCTCCCAGACCACGTTGAACTGCCCGTCGTCCTGGATCTCGCCGATCATTACCGGTTTGTGCAGGTGGTGGTTGGTCTTGTCCATGGTCAGGGTGTAGCCCGACGGCGCCTTGAAGCTCTGCCCGGCCAGGGCTTCGCGGACCTTGTCGACATCGGTGGACTTGGCCTTTTCCACCGCCTGGGCCCACATATGGATGCCGACATAGGTGGCTTCCATCGGGTCGTTGGTCACCGCCTTGTCGGCGCCCGGCAGGTTCTTGGCCTTGGCGTAGGCTTTCCAGTCGGCGACGAACTGGCTGTTGACCGGGTTATCCACCGACTCGAAGTAGTTCCACGCCGCCAGGTGACCCACCAAGGGCTTGGTGTCGATCCCGCGCAGTTCTTCTTCGCCCACGGAGAAGGCCACCACCGGCACCTCGGTGGCCTTCAGGCCCTGGTTGGCCAGCTCCTTGTAGAAGGGCACGTTGGAGTCGCCGTTGACCGTGGAGATCACCGCGGTCTTGCCGCCGGCGGAGAACTTCTTGATGTTGGCGACGATGGTCTGGTAATCGCTGTGGCCGAACGGCGTGTACACCTCTTCGATATCCTTGTCGGCCACGCCCTTGCTGTGCAGGAAGGCGCGCAGGATCTTGTTGGTGGTGCGCGGGTAGACGTAGTCGGTGCCGAGCAGGAAGTAGCGCTTGGCCGCGCCGCCTTCTTCGCTCATCAGGTACTCCACCGCCGGGATCGCCTGCTGGTTCGGCGCGGCGCCGGTGTAGAAGACGTTGGGCGACATCTCTTCGCCCTCATACTGCACCGGATAGAACAGCAGGCCGTTGAGCTCTTCGAACACCGGCAGCACCGACTTGCGCGACACCGAGGTCCAGCAACCGAACACCACCGCGACCTTGTCCTGGCTCAGCAGTTGGCGGCCCTTCTCGGCGAACAGTGGCCAGTTCGATGCCGGGTCGACCACCACCGGCTCCAGCAGCTTGCCGTTGACCCCGCCCTTGGCGTTGATCTGCTCGATGGTCATCAGGGCCATGTCCTTGAGCGAGGTCTCGGAAATCGCCATGGTCCCGGACAGCGAATGCAGGATGCCGACCTTGATGGTCTCGGCGGCCTGGATGCTCCAGCTCAGGCCCATCGCCGCGAGGGACGCGCTGAGGGTGAAGGCCTTGATCAGACTGCGACGCTTCATATGTGCTCTCTCCGTTGAGTTCGAATGTGCGCTAAGGCAGGTGGCGACTTCGGGAGAGAGCTTTAGCAAGGCCTGTGCCGAACCTGAGAAAGGCTCTGGCACGGGCTTTACGGGGAGGGAGGGGGGAAAGCTTGCACCGCCACGGCGCCGTACGAGCGAGGCGGTGCAGGCGGTTGCGCCGTGCTGGTGCGCAACCGCCGAGGGTCAGGCCTGTTGCGCGGCCGCCTGCTGGCGATTGCGGCGCACGAACTGGTAGGTCACCGCCAGCAGCACGAACCACAGGGGGGTGACGATCAGCGCCTGGCGGGTGTCGCTTTCCAGGCTCAGCAGCACCAGGATACCGGCGAAGAACACCAGGCACGCCACTGCCATGAAGCGTCCGCCGGGCATCTTGTACTTCGACGCCAGGTGCAGGGTGGCGCGTTGCTTGCGGTAGCTCAGGTACGACAGCAGGATCAGGGTCCAGACGAACATGAACAGGATCGCCGATACCGTGGTCACCAGGGTGAAGGCTTCGATCAGGTCGGGGATCAGGTACATCAGCGCCGCGCCCAGCAGCAGGCAGGTGCAGGAGAAGTACAGGCCGTTGGCCGGCACCGAGCGGCTGGACAGTTGTTCGAAGCTGCGCGGCGCATCGCCCTGCTGGGCCAGGCCGAAGAGCATGCGGCTGGTGGAGAACACGCCGCTGTTGGCCGAGGACGCCGCCGAGGTCAGCACCACGAAGTTGATGATGCTCGCCGCCGCCGGCAGGCCGGCCAGCACGAACAGCTCAACGAACGGGCTCTTGCCCGGCACCACGTCGCGCCACGGGGTCACTGCCATGATGGTGATCAGCGCCAGCACGTAGAACACGATGATCCGCACCGGGATCGAGTTGATCGCCCGCGGCAGGGTGCGCTCGGGGTTCTTGGCTTCGGCGGCGGTGGTGCCCACCAGCTCGATGCCGACGAAGGCGAACACGGCGATCTGGAAACCGGCGAAGAAGCCCATCAGGCCATGGGGGAACATGCCGTCATCATTCCACAGGTTGGCCAGGCTCGCGGTACGTCCGGCCGGCGATTCGAAACCGGAGAGGACCATGTACAGGCCGGTGCCGACCAGGGCGAGGATGGCGACGATCTTGATCATCGCGAACCAGAATTCGATCTCGCCGAACAGCTTCACCGTGATCAGGTTCAGCGACAGCAGCAGGCCGACACAGGCCAGCGCTGGCGCCCATTGTGGCAGGTCGGGGAACCAGAACTGCGAGTAGGCGGAAATGGCGATGACGTCGGCGATGCCGGTGATGATCCAGCAGAACCAGTAGGTCCAGCCGGTGAAGTAACCGGCCCAGGGGCCGAGCAGGTCGGCGGAGAAATCGATGAACGACTTGTACGCCAGGTTCGACAGCAGCAACTCGCCCATGGCGCGCATGACGAAGAACAGCATGAAGCCGATGATCATGTAGACGAAGATGATCGAAGGGCCGGCAAGGCTGATGGTCTTGCCCGAGCCCATGAACAGCCCGGTACCGATGGCGCCGCCGATGGCGATCAACTGGATGTGGCGGTTGGAGAGGTTGCGTTGCAGGTGTTCATGGTCGTCGGGCGTGGGGTGTTGCGGTGACAGGTTCGCGGTCATGGGCAGGCATTCCGTACAGGGCGATTCTCTTGTGCGCCCTAGGCTAACACGCGGCTTTGCGGCGCAGCCGCGACAATACGTCTCAAGACCAAAGCCTGCTTGCGTAGTGTCAGCGCTTGCGCATCAGGCCGATGAAGAACACGCCACCGATGGCGGCGGTGGCGATGCCGATCGGCAGGTCTTCGGGTGAAATCAAGGTGCGCGCGGCCACATCGACCCAGATCAGGAACAGGCTGCCCACCAGCAGGCACACGGGCAGCAGGCGCGTATGTTCGGCGCCGACCAGACGCCGGGCGATGTGCGGCACCATCAGGCCGACGAAACCGATCGAGCCACTGATCGCCACCAGCACGCCGGTCAGCAGCGAGCAGATCAGGAACGCCACCAGCCGCACCGAGCGGGCATTCAGGCCGAGGGTCACGGCGGTCTGTTCACCGGCCATCAGCGCATTGAGAGCGCGGGCCATGCCCAGCAACAGGGTCAGCCCCAGCAGCACACTGATCGCCGGGATCGGCAGCAGCTCCCAGCGGGCCAGGCCCAGGCCACCGAGCATCCAGAACATCACCGCGGAGCTGGCGCGGTGATCGCCGAGAAACAGCAGCAGGTTGGCAATCGCCATCATCACAAAGGCCACCGCCACGCCGCACAGCAGCAGCCGGTCGCTGTCCAGACGGCCATGACGGCTGGCGATGGCCAGCACCAGCAGCATGCTGCACAGGGCGCCGATAAAGGCGGCCAGGGGCAAGGTCAACACCCCGAGCAGTTCGCCGATATGCAGCACCACCAGCACCGCGCCGAGGGTGGCGCCGGAGGTCACGCCGAGCAGGTGCGGATCGGCCAGGGGGTTGCGGGTGACGGCCTGCAGTACCGCGCCGATCATCGCCAGGCCACCGCCGACCAGCGCCGCCAGCAGCATGCGCGGTACCCGGATGAGCCAGACGATGTGTTCCTGGCCGGTGGTCCAGGCGGGTACCTCAGGGGCGATGCCGAACAGTTTGTACAGCAGCACCCGCCACACCACCTCGACCGGCACCGGCGCGGCACCGAAACCCAGCGACACCACGCAGGACACCAGCAACAGGCCAGTCAGGGCGAGCAACAGCAGGCGATAGCGATTCATGCGCCGTGCAGTCCGGCGGCGATGGCTTCGATCGCCTCGACGTTTTCCAGGCTCGGCGTGGCGGCCACATAGGGGATCACCACGAAACGCTTGTCACGGATCGCCGCTACCGACTGCAGGGCCGGGTGCTGTTCGAGGAACGCTTGTTTCTGCGCCGCGCTGACCTCGCCATAGTCGACGATGACGATCAGCTCGGGGTTGCGCTCGACCACGCTTTCCCAGTTGACCCGGGTCCAGCTGGCCTCGATATCGTCCAGCACATTGCGCCCGCCGGCGGCTTCGATCAGCGCCTGGGGCATGCCCAGGCGGCCGGAGGTCATGGCCCGGTCCTCGCCGCTGTCATACAAGAACACCCGTGGACGCTGCGCGGGCAACTGTTGTTGCACGGCGTCGACCCGCTGCTGCATCTGCCCGATCAATTGCTCGGCGCGCTCCTGCACATCGAAGATCCGGCCCAGGTTGCGCAGGTCGTTGTAGGTGTCGTCGAGGCTGGCGGCCGGGCGTTTCATGACAAAGGCGCAGGACTCGGTCAACTCGTACACCGGGATGCCCAGGGGCGCCAGGCTCTGCGGGGTCAGGTCGCCGCCGATGCGCATGCCGTAGTCCCAGCCGGCGAAGAAGAAATCGACGTTTGCAACGAGCAGGGTTTCCACCGACGGGTACTTGCTGGCCAGCTCCGGCAGGCCGTCGAGTTCCTTGCGCAGTTCAGGCGTGACGGCCTTCCAGCCGCTCACGCCGCTGTAGCCGACCATGCGCGGGCGCAGGCCGAGGGCGAGCATCATCTGGGTCATGTTGATGTCGTGGCTCAGGGCACGCTCCGGGGCCTTGTTGAAGGTCACCTGGCGGTTGCAGCTCTGCACGGTCAACGGGTACTGGCTGGCCTGGGCGAAGGCACTGGCGCTGGCCAGCAGGCCCAGGACGAGAAGCAGGGTGGTTCGAATCATCGCTGGGTTATCCAGGTAAGGCGTGGGTGGTCGGCCAGGGGGTGACGGTCGATCAGCGCCTGCACGCCGAAGACCTCATGCAGCAGCTCGACCGTGAGCACTTCACCCGGCGTACCGCTGGCCACGATGCGACCGTGGTCCAGCACATACAGGCGATCGCAGAAGGCAGCGGCCAGGTTCAGGTCATGGATGCTGGCCAGGGTGCCGATGCCCAGGCGTCGGACCTGCTGCAGCAGCTCCAGCTGGTAGCGTGGATCGAGGTGGTTGGTCGGCTCGTCGAGGATCAGCAATTGCGGTTGCTGGACCAGGGCACGGGCGAGGATCACCCGCTGCTTTTCACCGCCCGAGAGGCTGGCGAAGGCATGCGCGTCGAACCCGGCCAGGCCCACGGCGTGCAAGGCCTCCCGAACCAGGCGGCGATCCTCCGGGTTGTCGCCATCGAACAGGCCTTTGTGCGGGGTGCGGCCCATGGCGACCACTTCCTCGACATTCAGGCCGAAGGCATCGGGAAATTCCTGCAGGACCACGGCGATGCGCTGGGCACACCAGCGTGGCGACTGTTTCCACAGATCGTGTTCATCCAGGCGCACCTGGCCGCGCTCCGGCTTGTTGAAGCGGTAGGCGCAGCGCAGCAGGCTGGTCTTGCCACTGCCATTGGGGCCGATCAGGCCGACGAACTCCCCGGCGCCGACCCTGAGATCGACGTCGCGCAGCTGGAACTGATGGTGACAATGGCCGTGGCCCAAGGGCGACCAGTGCAGGCCGCTGATACTCAGGGTGCTCATGGCGATCCTGTCGAGAACGGGTGGCTATGGTAGCGGATTTGCGGGGGCAACTGTCCTCGGTGGGAGCGGGCTTGCCCCGCGATTGCGGTGTGACAGACAAGCCACAATCGCGGGGCAAGCCCGCTCCCACACGGCGATCAGGCGGTTTTCAGTTTCCGTGACAACAGGCCCCAATCCAGCACCCAAACCGCCAGCAACGAGACCCCCACCAGCGGAAACGCCACGCCCAGCCCCACCATGATCACGATCGCTGTCTTCCACTTCGGCAGGTCATGACGCAGCGGCGGCACCCCCAGGCTGCCCTGTGGACGCCGTTTCCACCACATCACCAGGCCACTCACCGAGCCCAGCAGGATCATCAGGCACACCAGCAGGATGATGATCTGGTTCAGTGGCCCGAACATCTTGCCTTCATGCAGCATCACCCCCACTTCCGTGGCGCGGGCGACGCCGTTGTAGTCTTGCCAGCGCACATCCACCAGGATCTTGCCGCTGTACTGGTCGACATGCAGGGTGGCGTCGTTGCGCGGGTCGTCGGCGAACACGGCGATGGTGTACACGCCGTCGGCGCGGGTGGGCAGGGTGATGCTGTAGCCGGGCTCGACCGTGTTGCTGGCGGCCAGGTCCTGGACCTGCTGCAGGCTGACCTGCGGCGCGGCCGGGGCGCTCGATCCCATGTTGTGGCCCGCATGTTCGGCGTGGGCGCCGGACTGCGGCATCGGCGTGTTTTCCATGGCCCAGGGCACGGTCTGGCGGGTCGCGCTGTTGAGCTCACGGGCCTGCTGGTCGGACTTGGGCACATCATTCCACATGCTCGCCGGGAAGCTGTTCCAGACATCGGCGTAATGCTTGCCCCAGAAGCCGGTCCAGGTCATGCCGCTGAGCAGCATCAACAGCAACAGGGCCGAGCCCCAGAAGCCGGTGACCGCGTGCAGGTCGCGCCACAGCAGGCGCCCGCGGGCATTCAGGCGCGGCCAGAGTACCCCCGCCGAGCGCGCACCGCGTGGCCACCACAGGTACAGGCCGGAGACTACCAGCACCACGCCCCAGCCAGCCGCCAGTTCCACCAGGCGGTCACCGACGGTGCCGATCATCAGCTCGCCATGCAGGGCGCGGGCGACGGCTTGCAGGTTGGCCTTCGCATCCTGCTCGCCCAGCACCCGGCCGTCGTAGGGGTTGATGAACACATTCAGCTCGCGACCGCTATCCTGGACCACGAATTGCGCGCTACGGTCCGCGCTGGCGGCGGGCAGGTACTGGCTCACCTGCCCCTTGGGATAGGCCTCGCGCACCTGGTGCAGCAGGTGGTCGGCGCTCTGTCGATGATGCCCGGCCTCGACCACCATCAGGTCGCGGTAGAGCAGTGGATCGAGTTGCGGCTTGAACAGGTAGATGATCCCGGTGATCGCCAGCAGGATCATGAACGGGGCGACGAACAGCCCCGCATAAAAGTGCCAACGCCAGGCCAGGTTGTAGAAGGATATCTTCGGTGTGCTCATGGTGTGCTCCCATGTTGCCAAAGTAAGGTGCGATCGCTGATCGCACCCAGGGGGTGGATCAGAAATTCAGGTCGACCTTGGTCCAGAGCGTGCGCCCCGGCTCGTTGATCGCTTGTGGATCACTGGCCGGGTAACCGAAGCCAGCGTTGCCCGCCAGGTTCAGGTGCTCGGCATAGGCCTTGTCGAACAGGTTGTCGATTCCGGCACTGAGCTTGAGGTGCTGGCTGACCCGGTAGCTGCCATTGAGCGAGAACACCCCGAAGCCTGAACTTTTCTCGTAGTCCTTGCCGACCACATTGCCGTAGCCCTCGGCGATACGGTTCTGCGCGGCCACCACCCGCCACAGCGCGCCGGCACTCCAGTCGTCGCGGCTGTAGGTCAGGCCCAGGCGGCTTTCCAGGGGCGGCATCTGTGGAAGCGCTTTGCCATCACTGCTGTTCTTGCCCCAAGCGTAGGCCAGGGTCGCGTCGGCTTTCCAGTTCGGGGTCAGGTTGTAGGCGGCGCCCAGTTCGCCGCCCATGATCCGGGCGTCGATGTTCTGCGCCCGGGAGCTGCTCATGCCCATCATCCCGCTGTTGTAGTCGAACAGGATGTAGTCGCGGATCTGCCCGACATAGCCCGAGGCCCAGGCCTGCAGGTCATCGGTCTGGTACTGGATACCGAAATCGATCTGGGTGGTTTTCTCCGGCTTGATGCTGTCGAAGGCGTTGACCGAGCCCGCCGGGCCGGACTTGGGCGAGAACAGCTCCCAGTAGTCCGGAAAGCGCTGGACGTGCCCCACGCCGATGTAGGTGGTGGCGGGCATCTCGACCAGGTCGTGCTCGTAGCGGACGAAGCCGCTGGGCAGGGTATCGGCGCGGGTATCGCCGTTGGTGGGGCTGGTGGCGCGGTAGTCCTTGGCCGAGGCGCGGTCGAGGCGGGCGCCGCTGATCAGCCGGTCCTGGTCGGCGGCGTACCAGGTCAGCTCACCGAACACACCGTAGTTGTGGAAGTCCGCGTCCTTGGTCCAGGGCATCTCTTTGTGCACATCGATACCCATGCCGCCCCGCTTGCGGTGTTCGTTGGTCTGCGCATCGACACCGGCGATCAGTTGCAGCTCGCTCCAGCGCCAGGTGCCCTTGACCCGGCCACCGAGGGTGCGGCGGTCGACGTTGCTGACCATGGGCATGCCCATCATGCCCATGCCCGAGGGCGTGCGCAGGCTGTAGTTGTCCATCACGTGGTCGGCGTAGTTGTAGTAGACCTGGGCTTCGAGCGAGTCCCAGACCTCGCCGATGCTGGACTTTTCGAAGCGCAGGCCCAGGCTTTCGCGCTTGAACTGCGAACCGTCCATGCCGCGTCCGGCGGAGCGGGCTTCACCATCACCCTTGCCGGCGGTGAGTTCCACCAGGGTGTCGGCATCCGGCGTCCAGCCCAGGGCCACGTCGCCGTTCCATTTGTCCCAGCGCGACGGCACGGTGTCGCCGTTGCCGTCCTCGTAGTCGTCGGAATGCGACTGGTTGCCGACAAAGCGCGCGTAGCCCAGCTGGTTGCCCGCCGCCGTGTCGATCAGCTTGTCGAAGCGGCCGTTGGAGCCGGCCAGCAGGCTGGCATTGACGCGGCTGCCGAGCTCGCCGAATTTTTCCGGGTCGCGGTCGAAACGAATGGTCCCGGCGGAAGCACCCGGGCCCCAGATCACGCTTTGCGGGCCTTTGATCACGGTCAGGCGGTCATAGGTTTCCGGCGAGATATACGAGGTCGGTGCATCCATGCGGCTGGGGCAGGCGCCCAGCATCACGCCACCGTTGGTGAGGATGTTCAGGCGCGAGCCGAACATGCCGCGCAGTACCGGATCACCATTGGTGCCGCCGGCGCGGATCGCCGAGAAGCCGGGAATGGTCTTGAGGTAGTCGGCACCGTCGCTGGCTGGCACCGGCTGGCGCGGCTCCTTGGGGTTGGTGACGATGGTCAGGGGTGAGCTGGGGGCCACGGCGGTGATGACCGTCGGGCTCAGTTCGTTGTGCTCGTGCAGGGGCACGTCACCCTGCGCGCTGGCGGCCATGGCCAGGGGGCTGAGCAGGGTACCGCAGAGCGCGGCGAGGGTCCCTTGTTGGGACAGGCGAAAAACAGCGGTGCAGCCGGACATAGTGATTCCAACATCGATCAGTCATGGGGGCACGCAAGGTCCGCGGCGAGAGGCCGGACGCTTGTGCGCGAAAGGTGTTTTCAGACGACGATGAAGGACGGCGGTGCGCGGGGCCTGGCCCCGGGGAAGACGGTGTGCCGCGCATGCCCCCGGTGCGGCGGGACAAGCAGCGGGCTGCCGGTGGGAAGGGTATCGGTAGTGAGCAGGCTCAGGGCCTGGGGCAATGCCGGGCAGTGGAAGAACAGGCTGCAATAGCCACACTTCTCCCAGACCATGCTCAGGGAAGGACTGCTGTCGTGGTGGCTGTCACCGTGGCAGTCGGCAGCGCCATCCATGCTCATGCCTGCCGGCATGGCACGGTGATCCATCGGCATCGACTGGGAAACCAGTGGGCCGATAAAGATCATCAACATGGCGAACAGGCTCAGCCAGCTGCCGCGCACCCTTTTTCTGTCAGGGCGGGCGGGACGGGCGAGGCTGCTGCGGACGATGCTCATGGCGAGCCGCGCTCAGCGGTCAGTGCGTGTGGGCCGTATCGTCGGGCGCCTGCTTCTGCACCGCGACTTCCACGGTGATGTCGCCGGCCTTCTGGAAGTGCAGGGTCAGCGGGAAGTGCTTGCCGTCGCTGAGCAGGCTGCGGTCCTTGGGCTGCATCAGCATTACGTGGTAGGCGCCCGGGGCGAATACCAGCTCCTTGCCGGCAGGTACCTCGACGCTCTGCACCTGCTGCATCTTCATCAGCCCGTCCTTGTGCACATGCTCGTGCAACTGCGCGTTGTCGCTGATCGGGCTGTCGACGCCGAGCAAGGTGTCGGCACTGCTGCCGTTGTTGTGAACGATGAAGTAGGCGGCCACGTTAGGGGCGTTGGGCGGCAATTCCTGCGACCACGGATGAGCGATGTGCAGGTCGCCCTTGGTGTATTCGTGGGCGTTGGCAAAGGTCGCCGGCAGCAACAGGGCAGCCAGCAGCAGGGCGTTCTTGAGCATGGTGATTCTCCAGTCGAATTCAGGGTCGCAGATTGCGCAGTGAAGTCAGGCCAGAGGAGAGGCGCGTGGGTTGAGCGCTGGCCACAGTTGCCGTGGCGTGGGCTGGTAGGCGGCGAGCAGCGGCTCCCGCGCAGAGGGTAGTGCCGGTGGCGTGGTCAGGTGCGGCACATGCCCCGGCAGCGCCAGCAAGGGCGCGGCGCCGGAACAGCACCAGCAGTGTTGCATGCTGGAATGGTCATCGCCTTGCTGGCCAAGGTCGATCTTGCCCAGGGCGAGGATTTCGGCGGTGGCCTTGCCACCCACACTCGAACAGAACGCGCCCCACAGCAGTTGCTCGGCCGGCCCCTTGGGGGCGGCAGACGCCAACGGCATGGCCAGCAGATTGAACAGCACTGCGAAGCAGGCGATCCAGGCAATGGCGGGCCGATGTGAGGACATGAGGCGTTCCGGTTGGAATCAGGTGATGGCTATTGTAACCCCCAGTGTAGGCAAAATTGCCGAGGGTGCGGTGAATTACCGCACCTCTGGGGGCCTTGTTCTAGACCGGCTTGTTGCGGCCCATCAAGCCGCGCACGGTTTCCTGCAGGTCGGCCGGCAGGACCACGACCTTGGCGTTGTCGCTGCTGGCCAGCGACTCCATGGCACCGATGTAGCGCTCGCCCAGCAAGTACATGGCCGGGGTGATCTCGGTGCCCACCGCTTCCTTGACCAGGGTGATCGAGCGCGCCGAGGCCTCGGCGAGGTTGATCTGCGCCTCGGCATCGAGCTTGGCCGCCTGCTGGCGCGCCTGGGCTTCGAGGATCGCGGCCTGCTTGGCGCCCTCGGCGCGGGTCACGTCGGCCTTGCGCTCACGCTCGGCGGCGGCCTGGCGCTCCATTGCCGCCTGCATGTTTTCCGAGGGCTTGATGTCCTGGATCTCCACCGAGCGCACGGTCACACCCCAGTCTTCGGTCTGCTCGGACATCGCCTCACGCAGGCGTGCCTTGATCTGCTCGCGGCTGGACAGTGCTTCGTCGAGGTCCATGGCGCCGACGATGGCGCGCAGCGAGGTCATGGTCAGGCTGGTCACGGCGAAGGAAAAGTCCTGCACGCCATAGGCGGCCTTCTGCGGGTCGACGACTTTGGCGAAACACAGGGCGTTGGCGACGATCACCGCGTTGTCGCGGGTGATGATCTCCTGCTGCTGCACATCGAGGATGATGTCCTTGGTGGGCAGGCGGTAGGCGACCACGTCCACGTAGGGGATGACGATGTTGAGGCCGGGCTTGAGGGTGCTGTGGTAGCGCCCCAGGCGCTCGACGATCCACTCCTCGCCCTGGGGCACGATGCGCACCCCCTTGAACAGAGTGATGATGACGAACAGGGCGAGGGTACTGACGACGATGAGGCTGGTCATGGCGCGAACATTCCTTTTGCGGGTCAGGCCCGGGTGACGCGGGCGGTATTGCCTTCGATGGCGGTGAGGCGGACACGCTCGCCGGACTGGATCTCGGTATCGGCGATGCACACCCACTCTTCGTTGCCGAGGATGGGCTTCTGGAAGCGTACGCGGCCTTTCTGGAATTCCGAGACCGTGGCCGTAAGCAGGCCGACCTGGCCGATCACATCGTCGGCGGTCCAGCGGGTATCAGGCTGCTTGCGGCGAAACACTTTGAACCACAGGACGGTGGTGAGCGAAGAGAGCACCACCCACAGCAGCACCTGCATATCCAGTTGCAGGCCTGGCGCCAGGTAAGCGACCAGCGACACCAGGACGGCACCGATGCCGAACCAGAGGATGAAGAAGGTGGGCAGGAGCAGTTCGAGCACAATCAGGCCGAAACCGAACACCAGCCAGATCCACCATTGCATGTCCATATCGGTGAGTCTTCCTGAAGAGGAGGGGGGTAGTGTAAGTCAGCGGTGTGGAGCAGAGCTATTCAGATTAGGCCTCAATGCCTGTAGGAGGCATTGCTATCGGGCCAGCCAGTCTTCGACACGCAGCCCGGGTACACGCTGGAACTCGCGCAGGTTGTTGGTCACCACCACGAGTCCAAGCGAGCGTGCATGGCCCGCGATCATCTGGTCATAGGGGCCGACGGGTGTACCAGCCCTGGCCAGCTCTGCGCGTAGCTGGCCGCTGTGAGCCGCTGCGCGACGGTCATAGTCGAGGACCTCAAGACGTGCAGCGAAGCTCTCGACAACCGACAGGTTGCGCTCAGGAGCAGCAGATTTTTCCGCACCGTAGATCAATTCAATCAGTGTGACGGTGCTGATGCACATCTGGCCGTGATGTCGGTTGAACGCTTCACGTACAACCTGAGGTTTGTTCTTGAGCGTGAAGATGCAGATGTTGGTATCGAGCATGTACTTGAGCATCAGAACCCTTCACGCTCCTGGTCGGCCGGCTGATCCCGCGAGGCCATGAAGTCCGGACTGACGCTATCGCCCTCGAACCAGTTGTCCCACGCTTCACCGGCAGGTGAAATGATTCGGGTACGACCGATGGCAACAACGTCCACGCGTGTGATGTCTTCGGGCAGGGCGACGGATTTCGGCAAGCGGATGGCCTGGCTGCGGTTGCTTTTGAAGACTGCACCTTGCTCCATGGAAGGCCCCCTGACCAGCGTGAATGTATGTCCGAGTTTATGCCGAAAGAGGGATATGTCAACGGGATATACTTTCGCAGGAGGCAACTGTCTTTTGTAGGAGCGGGGGTGGCCCCCGCATGGAAAAGGGGCAGTAAAAACCAAACCCGGGGCAACCCCCACCAAAAAGGCCGGGCCAATTTAAAGGGGGGGCTTGCCCCGCGATTGCAATCGGTCAGTTACATCGCATCGCGGGGCAAGCCCGCTCCTACAGGCCGTAGCCTTTTTCCTGAGGGAGCAACTGTCTTTGTGGGAGCCGGCGATGGGGCGGCTAGCCCCTCCCCGCCGGGTCAAGCCGAATCGGCGCACCGCCGCTTTACAGGGCAAGCGCCTGCAGCAATGCCTGTGTACTGTCGAAGCTGCGAGTGACAGGCGCAAGCGCCGGACGCTTGAGGATCAAGACGGGTATGCCTCGCTCCCGGGCGACCTGCAGCTTCGGCTCGGTCGCGCTGCTGCCGCTGTTCTTGCTGACCAGTACATCGATCTGTCGACGCTCGAACAGCACGCGCTCATCGTCCAGGTGAAATGGCCCTCGGGCGCCAATCACTTCGCAACGCTCATTCCCCGGAACACTCTCCAGCGCCCGCAATGTCCAGAACTGATGCGCCGGTATCTCATGCAAATGCTGCAAAGGCTCACGGCCCAGGGTGAACAAAGGCCGCTTGAAGGCTGCCAGTGCCTGCATCAGCTGCGCCCAGTCCGCCACTTCACGCCAGTCATCCCCCGGTTGTGATTCCCACGCCGGTCGCCGCAAGGCCCAGCACGGAATGCCTGTGATGCGCGAGGCAGTGGCAGCGTTATGACTGATCTGCGCCGCATAGGGATGGGTGGCATCGATCAACAGGCTAATGCCCTCGGTGCGGATGAATGCGGCCAGTCCTTCGGCGCCGCCATAACCGCCGACGCGAACCTGGCAATCGAGGTCGGTCGGCACCCGGCCGATGCCGGCCAGGCTGTAGATATGCCCGGGGCCCAGGGTGCGGGCAATGACCAGCGCCTCGGTGACCCCGCCAAGCAACAGAACGCGTTTCATGCAAAGGCTCCCGCATGGCCGACAATGCCACCCTGACGGTCGATGGCGAAGACCTCCACCTGCACCTGCGCCGGCACTACGCTGCGGGCAAAGGCCAGGGCGTGGGCGCAGACGGCATCACCCAGGGCGATACCCGCCGCCGTCGCCAGGGCCAGGGCCTGCTGGCTGGTGTTGGCCGCGCGGATCGCCGTTTGCAGATTGCTGTCGGCACCGATGGCTGCCGCCCACTCGGCCAGTTGCGGCAGGTCGATGCTGGAGTGGCGACTGTGCAGGTCCATGTGCCCGGCAGCGAGCTTGCTGATCTTGCCGAAGCCACCGCACAGGCTGAGTTTTTCCACCGGTACCTTGCGCAGGTGCTTGAGCACCGCACCGACAAAGTCGCCCATCTCGATCAGGGCGATTTCCGGCAGGTTGTACACCCGGCGCATGGTGTCTTCGCTGGCGTTGCCGGTGCAGGCGGCGATGTGCTGGTAGCCGTTGGTCTTCGCCACGTCGATGCCCTGGTGGATCGAGGCGATGTAGGCCGAACAAGAGAAGGGCCGGACGATGCCGCTGGTGCCGAGAATCGACAGGCCGCCGAGGATGCCCAGGCGCGGGTTCATGGTTTTCAGCGCGAGCTGCTCGCCGTCCTGCACATTCACCGTGACTTCGAAGCCACCGGCATAGGCGCATTCATCGGCCAGTTGCTGCAGGTGCTCGGTCATCATCTTGCGTGGCACCGGGTTGATCGCCGGTTCCCCGACGGCCAGCACCAGGCCGGGGCGGGTCACGGTGCCCACGCCCTGGCCTGCCCTGAAGCGCACGCCAGGTTCGGCTTGCAGACGCACGCGGCTGTAGAGCAGGGCGCCGTGGGTGACATCCGGGTCATCACCGGCATCCTTGAGGGTGCCGGCTTCGGCACCGTCTTCATGCAGGCGACAGAATTCCAGGCGCATCTGCACCTGCTTGCCCTTGGGCAGGGTGATCTGCACGGCGTCGTTGTGCGCGCCGGTCAGCAACAGGCGCGCCGCGGCCAGGCTGGTGGCGGTGGCGCAGCTGCCGGTGGTCAGGCCGCTGCGCAGGGGGGCGGGTTGTTCCCGGGTTTCGTCACGCATCGATGGGCTTGACCGCTTCGAGCAGGGTGATCGGCAAGGCCTGGCGCCAGGTGTCGAATTCGCCCAGGGGCTGGGCCTGGGCGATATGGATGCGGGTCAGTTCGCCGCCATGTCGCTCACGCCACTCCACCAGGGTCAGTTCGCTTTGCAGGGTCACGGCATTGGCCACCAGGCGGCCCCCCGGGCGCAGTTGCTCCCAGCACTGCTGCAGCACGCCTTCGCGGGTCACGCCGCCGCCGATGAAGATCGCATCCGGGCGCTCGAGGCCCTCCAGCGCTTGCGGGGCGCGGCCACGAATCAACTGCAGGCCGGGCACGCCGAGGGCATCGCGGTTGTGTTCGATCAACTGCTGGCGGCCGTCATCGGACTCGATGGCCAGGGCCCGGCAACTGGGGTGCGCACGCATCCATTCGATGCCGATCGAGCCGCTGCCGGCGCCGACATCCCAGAGCAGTTCGCCCGGCTGCGGTGCCAGGCGGGCGAGGGTAATGGCGCGCACATCGCGCTTGGTCAGCTGGCCGTCATGGCGGAAGGCGGAATCAGGCAAGCCTGCCAGCGGTGACAGGCGCGGAGCATCGGCCGCTGCCAGGCACTCGATGGCGACCAGGTTGAGGTCCGCCGTGCGCCCATGGGGCCAGTCTGCGGCGGTGCCGCGCAGGCAGCGTTCGTTCGTGCCCCCCAGGTGCTCGAAGACCTGCAGGCGGCTCGGGCCGAAGCCACGCTCGTGCAGCAGGGCGGCAATGGCCGCCGGGCTGCTGCCATCGTTGCTCAGCACCAGCAGGCGTACACCGCTGTACAGGTGGGCATTGAGGGTGGCCAGCGGGCGGGCCACCACCGACAGCGTCGCCACCTCCTGCAGCGGCCAGCCCAGGCGGGCGGCAGCCAGCGTGCAGGAGGACGGCATCGGCAGCACGCTCATCTCGTCGGCGTCGAGCTGCCTGGCCAGGCTGGCGCCGACCCCGAAGAACATCGGATCGCCGCTGGCCAGCACGCACACCGGTTCACCGCGCAGTGCCAGCAACGGCGCCAGGGAAAACGGGCTGGGCCACAACAGGCGCTCTGCACCGATGCAGCGCGGCAGCAGATCCAGCTGACGCTGGCCGCCAAACACCCGTGAAGCGCCCAGCAGTGCACGCCGGGCATGCTTGCCCAGGCCACTGTAACCGTCTTCACCGATCCCTATTACTGTCAGCCAGGGCGACATGCAAATTCCTCAATTCCCGCTAATCCGACCGGCAGGCTTTTCATGCCTTCGGACAAAGCAGGCATAATACCGCGCCTTCTACACTGAAGTGCCTTTTCACGATTGTCGGGTGACCTTTTGAACGCGCCTTCCTCGGCCCGCCAGCCCCACGTTTCGCTTCGTCCCTCGGCCTGTCCGGGGTTGCTGCGTATCGTCCAGGCGCTGGACGGTGGCATCTGCCGGATCAAACTGGCCGGCGGCTCGCTCACGGCCGACCAGGCCGATGCAATCGCCACGGCAACCGAACGCTTCGCTGGCGGCGCCATCGAGGCCACCAATCGCGGCAACCTGCAGATTCGTGGCATCAGCGGTGAGCACAGCGCCCTGATCGAGCCGTTGCTGGCGGCAGGCCTGGGGCCGCGCGAAGCCGCGGGTGACGATGTACGCAACCTGATGCTCAGCCCGAGCGCCGGGGTTGATCCGCAAATGCTGTTCGACGCCCGGCCACTGGCCGCGCAGTTGTTGCAGACCCTGGAAACCACACCACGTTTTCATCAGTTGTCGGCCAAGTTCGCCGTGCAGCTGGACGCCGGTGAAGCCCTGGCGATGCTCGAACACCCCCACGATCTCTGGCTCAGCGCCCTGATGCTCGATGGTGGGCCGTGGCTGGCGTTTGGCCTGGCGGGTTGCCCGGCCACGGACTCGCCCCTCGGTGCCGTGCCCCTGGCGCAAGGTCACGCGCTGGTCAGCGCGGTGCTCGATCGCTTTCTTGCCCTGGCCAGGCCTGATCAGGCACGCATGCGTCAGTTGCTCGAGGACTGTTCGCCCGACGTCTTCGTCGCCGGCCTGGACCTGCCGGTCCGGCGCGATCCGCTGATCCTGCAATGGCGTCGCCCCGTTCAACCCTGTTCTCACCTTGGGCCTTATCCTCAGCGAGAAGCCGGGCTCAGTGCGGTCGGTGCCGCGCCACCCCTGGGACGACTGACTCCAGCCATGCTGCGTGGCGTGGCGCACTTGAGCCGCACGCTGGGCGATGGCAGCTTGCGGATGACGCCCTGGCAAAGCCTGCTGCTGCCCAATATTGCCCAGCCGCAGGTAGCGACTGTCACCGCCGGGCTCGCCCGACTCGGCTTGCTGTGCTCGGCCGCCGAACCGCTGGCGCGCCTGGTGGCCTGCACCGGCTCGGCGGGCTGCGCCAAGGGCCTGGCCGATACCAAGGGCGACGCCGTGCACCTGGCGACCCTGCTGACCTCGGGTGCGCCGGCCAGCGTGCACCTGAGCGGCTGCCCACGTTCCTGCGCCATGGCCCATGCCGCCCCGGCAACCCTGCTGGCCCGCGCCCCGGGCCGCTATGACCTGTATCTACGCGACGTGCGCGAAAAGGGCTTCGGTGCCCTGCGCGCGCGCGACCTCACATTGAAAGAAGCCGGCACACTGCTCGATGCCCGCTCACGGAGCCCCCTTGATGATTGATTACATCCGCGATGGTCAGGAGATCTATCGCAATTCCTTCGCGATCATTCGCGAGGAAGCGCGGCTCGACCGGATTCCTGCCGACCTGGAGAAACTCGCGGTACGGGTGATCCATGCCTGTGGCATGGTCGATGCCATCGATGGCCTGCAGTTCTCGCCGGGTGCCGGCACGGCCGGGCGTGAGGCCCTGGCCAAGGGCGCGCCGATTCTGTGCGATGCACGGATGGTCGCCGAAGGCATCACCCGCGCCCGCCTGCCGGCGGACAACCCGGTGATCTGCACCCTGCGCGACGAGCAGGTGCCGGCGCTCGCCCGTGAGTTGGGCAACACCCGCTCGGCGGTGGCGCTGGAGCTGTGGCGTCCTTACCTGGAAGGCAGTGTCGTGGTCATCGGCAACGCTCCGACCGCACTGTTCTATCTATTGGAAATGATCGATGCCGGCGCACCCAAGCCGGCACTGATCCTGGGCTTCCCGGTGGGCTTCGTCGGCGCCGCCGAATCCAAGGCCATGCTCGCCGCCGACAGCCGTGGCGTGCCGTTCGTGATCATGCAGGGACGCCTGGGCGGTAGCGCCATGGCTGCCGCTGCGGTCAACGCCCTGGCCACGGAGGTCGAATAATGCAGGCTCGTGGACGTTTGCTTGGCCTGGGCGTCGGCCCTGGCGATCCTGAACTGATCACGGTCAAGGCGCTGCGCCTGTTGCGCGAGTCGCCGGTGGTTGCCTACTTCGTCGCCAAGGGCAAGCGCGGCAACGCCTTCGGCATCATCGAAGGCCATCTGCAGGAGGCGCAAACCTTGCTGCCGCTGGTGTACCCGGTAACCACCGAAGCCTTGCCGGCACCGCTGTCGTATGAGCAGGTGATCAGCGATTTCTACGACGACGCCAGCCTGGAGGTGGCCGCGCACCTGGATGCCGGACGCGACGTGGCGGTGATCTGCGAAGGCGATCCGTTCTTCTATGGTTCCTACATGTACCTGCATGACCGCCTTGCCGAGCGCTATGAGGCCCAGGTGATTCCGGGTGTGTGCTCGATGCTCGGCGGCGCCTCGGTGCTGGGTGCGCCGCTGGTGTATCGCAACCAGAGCCTGTCGGTGCTCTCGGGCGTGCTGCCCCATGACGAACTCAAGCGTCGCCTGGCCGACGCCGATGCGGCGGTGATCATGAAGCTGGGACGCAACTTCCCCAAGGTCCGCGATGTGCTGGCCGAGCTCGGCCTGGCCGAGCGCGCGTTGTATGTGGAGCGGGCGACCATGGCCAACCAGAAGATCGTTGCCCTGGATGACGTCGATCCACAGTCTTCGCCGTACTTCTCGCTGATCATCGTTCCGGGTGAAAGGTGGCAAGGTTGATGGCGCGCAAAGCTCCGGCCATCGTCGTTCTCGGAACAGGCAGCCTGGCCACTGCCCGCAAGATCCAGCAGCGCTACCCGGGCGCCCAGATCCACGGCCTCGAAGGCCGGGTCGAGGGTGTCGACTGCAGCTACCAGGAGTTCGGCGCCACCCTGCGCCAGCTTTATCAACAGGACACGCCGATCATTGCCCTGTGCGCGGCCGGCATCGTCATTCGTACCCTGGCCAGCCTGCTGCTGGAGAAGGGTGTCGAGCCGCCGGTACTGGCGGTGGCCGAGGATGGCAGTGCGGTGGTGCCCCTGCTCGGCGGCCTGGGCGGGGTGAATGTCATGGCCCGGGAGATCGCTGCCGGGCTGGGCGTTGCACCTGCCATTACCACCAGTGGCGAGCTGCGCTTCGGTACTTGCCTGCTCAATCCACCCAGCGGTTATGTCCTGGCCGACCTGGAGCTGGGCAAGCGCTTCGTCTCCGATCTGCTGGCCGGTGAACCGGTGCGCATCGATGGCCAGGCACCCTGGTTGGCCGATGCCCAATTGCCGCAGAGCGAGCAGGCGCAGCTGGCCATTCATGTCGGCTGCGAGGCGCGGGATACCTCGGCCAACGAATTGCTGATCTATCCGCGCTGCGTCGTGGTCGCAGTCACTGCCGTTGTGCCGGAACTGGCCACAGCAGTACGTGAGTCATTGCGCTCGGCGCGGATCGCCGAGCCTGCGCTGGCCTGCCTGGTGGCCAGTGAAGCCTTGATGGCTGAACCTTTATTGCATGCCGCTGCAGCCGAGCTGGGCGTCCCGGTGCGCTTTGCGCCAGGCACCGAAAGCCCCGGCGCATTGGCTGAGCAGGCGTTGCCGAGGTCGTCAGTGCAAGTGGTTGCCAATGGACTGGCGATCGCCGTGGCCCAGCAGCCGGTCGATCCTCTGCTGATCGGTCGTGCCCGTGGGCGCCTGGCTGTGATCGGTCTCGGACCTGGGGCCGCCGAGTTCATGGTGCCGGCAGTCAAGGCCGAGCTGGCCCGGGCCAACGATATCCTCGGCTACGAAACCTACGTGCGCATGGCCGGCCCGTTCCGTGCCGACCAGGTCATGCACTGCACCGACAACCGCGAAGAAATGCAGCGCGCCCGCCACGCTTTCGAACTGGCAGTGCAAGGACGATCGGTGGTGGTGGTGTCCTCGGGCGATCCGGGCGTGTTCGCCATGGCCGCGGCGGTGCTCGAAGCCCTGCACGAGTCGACGGACCCGCAGTGGCATGCGGTCGAGCTGGAAATACTGCCCGGCGTTTCGGCGTCCCTGGCGACCGCTGCCCAGGCCGGTGCGCCACTGGGTCACGACTTCTGTGTGCTGTCGCTGTCGGACAACCTCAAGCCCTGGTCGATCATCGAGAAGCGTCTGGACCTGGCTTGCCAGGCCGACCTGGCGCTGGCGTTCTACAACCCGATCTCGCGCTCGCGCCCCTGGCAACTGGGGCGGGCCCTGGAAATCGTCCGCCAGCACCGTAGTGAGAGCACCCCTGTGGTACTCGGCCGCGACATCGGTAGGCCGGGGCAGACCCTGCGAGTGGTCACCCTGGGGCAACTGCTGCCGGAAATGGTCGACATGCGCACCATGGTCCTGGTCGGCTCCTCGCAGACCTGCGGATTCCCGCGTCCCGATGGCGGGCAGTGGGTCTACACACCGCGCTGGTACCCGGCTACGGAGTGAGCCTGGCAGGGAAAGCCTTCGATGCTGATCCAGGCACCTGCCTCGAATAGTGTGAAGCCCCCGGTCGCTGATGACCGGGGTTTCATGAAAAGGACTATTCGAGATGAACGACACCACCGCCATCCTGAGCACCAATACCGCCGCCGTCATCGAGCAATCGTTGATGGCTTTCGGTGCTGGCATGACCGAGCAGAGCCGCAGGGATGTGAAGAACGCCTACCAGTTCGCATCACTGGTCGCCAGCAAGCTGTACGACGAAGAAGGCCAGGGCGAAGCCTGGTTCAAGCAGTTCCTCAAAGTGATGCAGGATTGTGGCTGGGTCACTGCTCGGCACAGCTATGAGCGCGAACATAGCGCGTCACAGACGCTGACGGTCGGTGCCATCGCTGCCAAGGCCCTGGGGACGGTTGGGACCGCTGTGATGGGTGGCCCGATCGGCATGGCCCTGAACAAACTGACAGGCGATGCCCTGGCCAAGCTGGTGCAGGTCGACCAGGCCCAGAAACTGTTCGACCGCAACGTCAAGGGCAAGAAGACCGCCAATATCGGTCTGGCCTCCTGCATTGAAACCTCCGATGGTGAAGTGGTCCTGGCGATGGGCTGCGTACACAGCGACACCTCGGCCCATGACCTGGACCTGGCTGTCCTGGAGTGGAAGAGCAGCGCTGCGCAGTTCTACACAGGGGCTGCCGTGCTGTCGTTCAACAAGTCGTTGTTCGAGCGCGTTCGCGCCACTATCGAGAGCAAGCTCGGCGACCGTGCCATCGCCAACGTGCTGGATTACGACATCTGATCGCTCGGGATGGTCCGCGTGCGGGCCATCCCGAACGTACCCGCCGATCTGGACGAGGAGGAATCATGGAAACGGATGACTACAGGCTGTGGATGAGCGGCGGCACCTTGTTGCTGGTCGCAGCTCAAGTGCCGCATGCCCAGCACCAGGCGGTACTCGACTCGCTGCTGTATGCGCAACTGGTAGCCAACAAGGCGCAAGGCTCACGCTTCGCAAACTATTCGCCATGGTATAGCCGTTACCGCCGGGGACTGTCCGAGCGTGGCTGGATCATGACCCAGCTATTTCGCGAGCGCCAATGTACCGACGCGGCTTCTGTGCTGGTGCCGATTCAGCCCCTGAGCCTCTGGTTACAGACGCAACATGAGGCTGCCGGTAGCCTGATCGAGCGCGGTCTGAATGGCCTGGCGGGCAATGACGACGCCCTGCAGAACCTGCGCCGCTACACCTTCGAGGGTGACGAGCACGGCACCCGGATTGCACTGGAAATCGGGCTGGTTCATCCGGGACCGGTGATCACCCTGTGCAGTCTCGGCTTGCAGACTGACGAGCCACTTGCGCAGGCTGCCATCGAACGACCATTGCCCGCCCGGACGCTCCAGGGGGACGTTGCGGTCAACGGGCTGTCGGCGCAACTGGACAGCGAGCTGTTCGAGCCGCGTCGCGAAGAGCTACGGGCGTTGGTCGCGCGTAAACAGCAAGAACAGTGCTACCTGCTGGATCTGGGAGCAGTGCCGGGAGCTGAATATGAATAGCCATCAGGCCGCAGTGGTCGGCGCAGGGCTCATGTCGTTCATGCCCGGTATCAGCGTGGCGCAACGGACGTCGATACAACTGGCGTTGCTGCAGGCTGGACAGGAAACGCGTTTTGTCCATGAGCAGGGGCAGGTTGCGGATTGGTATGGGTACTTCAAGAACAAGTTGAAGTTCTACGGCTGGGATGCGTTGCCTGCCGAAGAAGTCCATTGGTCAGATAACGACCGTACGCAAATCGTTGATAACGCCCTGCGCTCGATTTCGGCCACGGCGGGTAGTCGCTATGCCGCCTCCACCGAGCTGGCCCTGCAAGGGCTCAATGCCAGTGCCAGTGCTTTGCTGCATTTTGAGCGGCGAGTGCGGCAGCAGGGCAGCTTTCAGCTGTTGCCTTGTGCGCCGGGCAAGAACGGCTACGTCGACATGGTGCTTTACCACGAAGATCTGGACCAGACGCAAGTCAGTGCCGGCTTCTTGTTTCACGAGCGCAGGAACCAGCAGGTGCGGGCGGAGCTGGTTCGCTTCAATACGCGGCTGTTCGATCGGCAGTTTCGCGACAAGGTCGAACGCAGCCTGCAGGCGATTGCCCTGAAGGAAATCATCGCGCTGCAGCTCTAGGGCGCCAGGTAACCCTTGATCCCGGTGAAGATGATCTGCGCTGCCAGCGCGCAGACGAACAGCCCCATCAGCCGACTGACGATCTGCAGGCCCTGGTCGCCAAGGATGCGTTCGATGGTGTTGGAAAGGTACAGCACCAGCCCGACCGTGAAGCTGGCCATGGCGATGCTGGCGATGGCCACTAGCTTGTCATCCCAGTGCGGCTGGCCGATGCCCATGACCAGCAGGGCACCGATGGTGCCCGGGCCGACGGTCAGGGGAATGGTCAACGGGACGATAGTCACATCCTGGTGGATGTTGTCGGTCTGCACCGCCGACTTGCCCTGGGCCATGCCCAGGGCGGAAATGAACAGCACGCTGCCGGCGCCGATGCGGAAGGCATCGACCGTGATGCCGAAGACACCGAAGATCGCCCGCCCGAACAGGTACAGCAGTACGCTGGCGATCAACGCCGCGATGGCCACGCGCCAGGCCAGCAGTTTGCGTTCCTTGCTGGAGTAGCCGCGGGTCAGGCCGATGAAACAGGAGAGCACGAAGAACGGGCTATAGAGCACGAGCATTTTCAGGTAGACGCTGAACAACTCATGGAGCATGGCCGAGGCTCGCGACGGAAAGGGGTGAGGCAAGTGTATCAGGCGTGCGGCGCTTTACAGGGTCGGTATCTCGGAGGATTCCGCTTCGCGGCGGGCCACCCAGTGCTCGATCAGTTCACGCAGTTGTGACAGCTCGACTGGCTTGGCCATGTGTCCGTCCATGCCGGCCAGGCGTGCGCGTTCTTTGTGCTCGGCCAGGATATGCGCGGTCAGGGCCACCACCGGCGTACGCTTGCGCTGGTTGCTGACTTCCCAGATTCGCAGTTGCTGGGTAGCGGAGAAGCCATCGAGCACCGGCATTTCGCAGTCCATCAACACCAGGTCGTAGTGCTTGGCCTTCATCGCTTGCAGGGCTTCTTCGCCATTGCAGGCGGTATCCGGCTCGAGGCTGAGCTTGCCCAGCATGCCGCGGATGACCTTGGTCGAAATGCTGTTGTCTTCGGCCACCAGGATACGGAAATCGCTGGGCAGGTTCAGTGGCGTGGTCAGGCTGACGGGGGCCGGGATGACCGGCTGGCCCTTGCTGCGCAGCGCCAGTTCTTCGGCCATGGTGGTCTTGAGGGTGTAGCCGGCGACCGGTTTGGCCAGGATGCGCTTGACCCCGGCATTGCGGGCGATGACCTTGCTCGGTGCATTGCTGATACCGGTGAGCATGATCAGCAGGATGTCGTGGTTCAGGCTCGGGTCTTCCTTGATCTTGGCCGCCAGTTGCATGCCGGTCATGCCGGGCATGTTCTGGTCGAGCAGGACCGCATCGAAGTAGTCGCGCAGGTGCGCCTTGGTGCGCAGCAGGGCCAAGGCCTCCTTGCCCGACGGCACGGCACTGACGTTCATGCCCCAGGCGCTGCACTGCTGGACCAGGACCTTGCGACAGGTGTCGTTGTCGTCCACCACCAGCACCCGGGCCCCGCGCAGCGGGCCGTCGAGGTCGGCGGGCGGCTGTTCCAGGCGCTGGGGATCGAGCGGCAGGGTCATCCACAGGGTGTTGCCCATGCCGTGGCTGGTCTTGATGCCGAACTCACCCTGCATCAGGTTGATCAACTGCTTGGCGATCACCAGGCCCAGTTGCCCGCCCAGCTTGTTGCTGGAGAGGAAATGCCTGCTGTGCAGCTCGGCCTGCAGCAGGGCATCGCGCTCGCCCGGGGGAATGGCCTCGCCACTGTCCTGCACGGCAATGCGCAGGCGTGGCGCGCTAGCGCGCTGGTCGAGGGCCACCACCAGGAGGATTTCCCCTTGTTCGGTTTTCTTCAGGGCATTGTCCAGCAGGCTCAGCAGCGCCTGGCGCAGGCGCGTCGGGTCACCGCTGATGACCCGCGGCACCTGCGGCTGGGTGAAGCTGATCAGCTCGATGTTCTGTTGCTCGGCCTTGGCGCGGAAAATACTCAGGCAGTCTTCGATCAGGGCGTTGAGGTCGAACTGCACGTCGTCCAGCTCGATCTGCCCGGACTCGAGCTTGGAGATGTCGAGAATCTCGTTGATCAGGGTCAGCAGCTCGTTGCCGGCGCTGTGGATGGTCTGCACGTAGTCGCGCTGCTTGACTGACAACGGGGTGCCGAGCAGCAGTTCGGTCATGCCCAGCACCCCGTTCATCGGGGTGCGGATCTCATGGCTGATCTTGGCCAGGAACTCGGCCTTGGCGTTGATCTCGGCGTTGCTGGCAGCCAGTTCGCGGCTGGCGCTGAAACGCTCCTCACTGATGCGGCGCAGGCGCTCGCTGACCGAGAGGTTGAGCAGCAGGCCACTGAAACTGGCCATGCCCAGGAGAATGAACAACAGCCATTGGGTCGGCGTACGGGTCAGCCCGAGCAGGGCCGGCAGCACCACCAGGCAGCCGATGTTGAAGGCCAGCATGGCCAGGCTGAACAGCCGCGCCGGCGCATAACCCCTGAACCAGTGGTAGCTGGAGATCAGCAGCATGCTCAGGCTGCCGATGGCGAACAGCACGTAGGTCATCAGGTTGAGTGGCAAGGTGTTGACGAACAGCAGCAACAGGCCGCACAGCCCGACCAGGACCATCTCCACCTGCAGCAGGCGGTTCAGCCGTGGCTGGTTGCACGGGCTGAAAAAACGCAGGGTGAAGGTCAGGCCGGCCAGCGACGCCAGCAAGGCAACCAGGTAGGCGGCCGGGGTTTGCGCCGTGTGCCAGACGCTCCACCAGGGGCCGCTGAGGTTGAGCAGGATCAGCGCGCTGAGCAGCATCAGGCCGTGATAGGCCGCCAGCGCCAGGCTGGTGCTGGAGCGCGAATAGGCGAAGCGGATGAGGTTGTGCAGCATCAACATCAGCAAGCAGCCGAACAGCAGGCCGAACAACAGCGACTGGCGCTGGTCGGCGGCGACCGCGGTGGCAGGTTCCAGGCTGATGGCCGGGCGCAGCTGGTGTTCGGAGACCAGCCGCAGATAGATGTCGAGGCCGTGTTGGCTGATGGGCAGGGCCAACTGGTGGTCGCTGCTGCGCACCGTGGCTTCGCTATCGGCGGAGGGCCGACCGTTGTGCATCTGCTTGATCAGCCGATCGCCATCGAGGGCGTACAGATCAAGCCGGGAAAGGTCCGGAGCGAACACCCGCAGCAAGTGTTCGTGCTGCCCGGGTTCGAGGCGGTAGTGCAGCCATAACGCCTGGTCCGGCGTTGCGGCATTGAGCTGGTTCAGCTGGATGGGGCTGAATTGACTGCGGTAGCGTTCGGAGCGTACGTCGCTGAGCTGCAGGTTGGCTTGCTCGTCGAGCAAAACCGCCCATCCACTGCCTTGGTCAGCCGTGGCCGGAAACAGGCAGAGCAGGGTCAGCAGGCTGACGGTGAGGCCAATGGCGATCCTGAGCCAACGCACGACGAGATCCCTTCTTAGCAAAGTGCCGGATGATAACTATGCGCGGCGCGCCAAGTCGAAGGCAAGGCCCCCGAGGGGCCCTGGCGACGAGCCGGAAGCAGGACGCACGGGGCGTCGCTGCTGCCGGGCGCTGTTTTACTGCTGATGCTCACCACGTTCGCGGGCAATGGCACGGTAGCCGATGTCCTTGCGGTAGAAACTGCCGTCCCAATTGATCTCGGCGGCCAGGCGGTAGGCCTGCTGCTGGGCGGACTCGACGCTGCTGCCCAGCGCAGTGGCGCAGAGCACGCGGCCACCGGTGGCCACGACCTGACCGTCCTTGAGCGCGGTACCGGCGTGGAAGACTTTGCCTTCCAGCTTGGCTGCAGCGTCGAGGCCGTTGATGGTCGCACCCTTGCTGTAGTCGCCAGGGTAGCCGCCAGCTGCCAGGACCACACCCAGGCTCGGGCGCGGATCCCACTGGGCTTCGACCTTGTCCAGGGCCTTGGCGAAGGCCGCCTCGACCAGCAGCACCAGGCTCGACGCCAGGCGCAGCATGACCGGCTGGGTTTCCGGGTCGCCGAAACGGCAGTTGAACTCGATGACCTTCGGGTTACCGGCCTTGTCGATCATCAGACCGGCATACAGGAAGCCGGTGTAGACGTTGCCTTCCTCGGCCATGCCGCGCACGGTCGGCCAGATCACCTGGTCCATGACCCGCTGGTGCACTTCGGCGGTGACCACCGGGGCAGGGGAGTAGGCACCCATGCCGCCGGTGTTCGGGCCGGTATCGCCGTCGCCGACGCGCTTGTGGTCCTGGCTGGTGGCCATTGGCAGTACGTTCTGGCCGTCGACCATGACGATGAAGCTGGCTTCCTCGCCGTCGAGGAACTCCTCGATGACCACGCGCGAACCGGCGTCACCGAAGGCGTTGCCGGCGAGCATGTCGCGTACGGCGTCTTCGGCTTCGGCCAGGGTCATGGCGACAATCACGCCTTTACCGGCGGCCAGGCCATCGGCCTTGATCACGATCGGAGCGCCTTTCTCGCGCAGGTAGGCCAGGGCCGGCTCGATCTCGGTGAAGTTCTGGTAGTCGGCGGTCGGGATCTTGTGCCGGGCCAGGAAGTCCTTGGTGAAGGCCTTGGAACCTTCCAGCTGGGCTGCGCCCTTGGTCGGACCAAAGCAGTCCAGGCCACGGCTGCGGAACAGGTCGACCACACCGGCCACCAGCGGGCCCTCTGGGCCGACGATGGTCAGGGCGACGTTCTTCTCGGCGAAGTCGGCCAGTTGCTCCAGGGCGGTGACGTCGATGTCGACGTTCTCGCACTTGGCTTCGATGGCGGTACCGGCGTTGCCCGGGGCAACGAAGACCTTCTCGACCCGTGGATCCTGGGCGACTTTCCAGGCCAGGGCGTGTTCACGACCGCCGCTGCCGATAATCAAAACATTCATGTCAAAACCTCGATGACGCTAATTCGGATGGGGCAGATCCTTGTAGGAGCGGGCTTGTCCCGCGATGCGATGTGACCGTCACACCGCAATCGCGGGACAAGCCCGCTCCTACAGGCCGGTATCAGTGACGGAAGTGACGCATGCCGGTGAAGACCATGGCGATGCCAGCTTCATCAGCAGCAGCGATCACCTCGGCATCACGCATCGAACCGCCTGGCTGGATCACTGCAGTGATACCTACTTTAGCCGCGTTATCGATACCGTCACGGAACGGGAAGAACGCATCCGAAGCCATGACCGCGCCCTGTACCTGCAGACCGGCGTGCTCAGCCTTGATCGCGGCGATGCGCGCGGAGTTCACGCGGCTCATCTGGCCGGCGCCGACACCGATGGTCTGGCGGTTCTTGGCGTAGACGATAGCGTTGGATTTGACGAACTTGGCCACTTTCCAGGCGAAGATCAGGTCGTGGATTTCCTGCTCGGTCGGCGCACGCTTGGTGACCACCTTCAGGTCGCCCTCGGTGATCATGCCGATGTCGCGGCTCTGTACCAGCAGGCCGCCGGTGACGCGCTTGTAGTCCCAGGCAGCGGCACGTTCGGCCGACCACTGGCCGCAGGCCAGCAGGCGCACATTGGCCTTGGCGGCGACCACGGCGCGGGCTTCTTCGCTGACGCTGGGGGCAATGATCACTTCGACGAACTGACGCTCGACGATGGCCTTGGCGGTTTCGGCATCCAGCTCGCGGTTGAAGGCGATGATGCCGCCGAAGGCCGACTCGGTGTCGGTGGCGTAGGCCAGCTCATAGGCCTGGCGAATGCCGCCTTCGGCGTCCGGGCTCACGGCCACGCCGCACGGGTTGGCGTGCTTGACGATGACGCAGGCCGGCTTGACGAAGCTCTTCACGCATTCCAGCGCAGCGTCGGTGTCGGCCACGTTGTTATACGACAGTTCCTTGCCCTGCAGCTGCACGGCGGTGGCGATGCCGGCTTCGGACGGCTTGGCCTCGACATAGAACGCCGCGCTCTGGTGCGGGTTCTCGCCGTAGCGCATTTCCTGGGCCTTGATGAACTGGCTGTTGAAGGTGCGCGGGAATTCGCTGCGGCCTTCTGTGCTCAGGGTCTCGGCGGCCTGGTTCACGGTGCCCATGTAGTTGGCGATCATGCCGTCGTAGGCAGCGGTGTGCTCGAAGGCCTTGAGCATCAGGTCGAAACGCTGGGCGTAGGTCAGGCCACCGGCCTTGAGGCTTTCCAGTACCTGGCCGTAGTCGCTGGCGTTGACCACGATGGCGACGTCCTTGTGGTTCTTGGCCGCCGAGCGGACCATGGTCGGACCACCGATGTCGATGTTCTCGATGGCGGTCGGCAGGTCGCAACCCGGCTTGGAGATGGTCGCTTCGAACGGGTACAGGTTGACGGCAACCAGGTCGATCGGCTTGATGCCGTGTTCGGCCATGATCGCATCGTCAGTGCCGCGACGGCCGAGGATGCCGCCGTGGATCTTCGGGTGCAGGGTCTTGACCCGGCCATCCATCATTTCGGCAAAACCGGTGTAGTCGGCAACTTCCACCGCGGCAACGCCGTTGTCCTGGAGCAGCTTGAAGGTGCCGCCGGTGGACAGGATCTCGACGCCGAGCTGTTGCAGCTCACGGGCGAATTCAAGGATCCCGGTCTTGTCGGAAACACTGATCAAGGCGCGGCGGATCGGCAGGCGGGTAGTCTGGTCGGTCATTTCAGATTCCATAACGCGGTGGAGTCAGCAAAAAAGGCGACCTCATCGAATGGGAGCCGCCTTTTCTGGTTTGGATGCTTGCTTACAACAAATCGTACTGCTTGAGTTTCTTGCGCAAGGTGCCGCGGTTGAGCCCGAGCAGCTCGCTGGCCTTGGTCTGGTTGCCCTTGACGTAGTTCATCACGCTTTCGAGCAACGGCGCTTCGACTTCCGAGAGCACCAGGTTGTACACGTCCGTGACGGCCGCGCCCTCCAGATGGGCGAAATAGTTGTGCAGCGCCTTTTCCACACTGCCGCGAAGGGTCTGACCCTCTTCGCTCGGTGTATTCAGGTGCTGTTTCAAGTTGACGTTGTCGCTCACGGGCGTTGTTCCACTCACTAAAGTCTCGGTCATCATCGTCATGCGGCCACCCCTTGTCCGTCCTCTGTCTCAAGGCTCTGTTCACGTTCGTGGAAAAAGCTACGAACGTTGGCGCACTGCGCTTGCGTATCTTCCAAACGATTGAACTGGGCGCGAAACTCCCTGGCGCCCGGAAGCGTTGCCAGGTACCAGCCGACATGCTTGCGGGCGATGCGTACGCCCATCACATCGCCGTAGAAGGCGTGCAGCGCGGTCAGGTGTTCCAGCAGAATGCGTTCCACTTCTTCCAGCTGCGGTGCCGGCAAGTGCTCGCCGGTACGCAGGTAATGCTCGATCTCGCGAAAGATCCATGGCCGCCCCTGGGCAGCCCGGCCGATCAACAGGCCGTCGGCGCCGGTCGCCTGCAAGACGTCCCGGGCCTTTTCTGGCGATGTGATATCGCCGTTGGCAAACACCGGGATCGACACCGCCTGCTTGATTGCCGCGATGGTGTCGTACTCGGCGTCGCCGGTGTACAGGTCGGCACGGGTTCGTCCGTGGACCGCCAGTGCCTGGATGCCAGCCTGTTCAGCGATTTTCGCCACCGTCAGGCCGTTCTTGTTCGCCCGGTCCCAGCCGGTGCGGATTTTCAGCGTAACCGGTACGTCCACGGCGGCAACTACCGCGTGGAGGATCTCGCTGACCAGGGCTTCATCTTTCAATAAAGCAGAGCCTGCAGCCTTGTTGCAGACTTTTTTTGCCGGACAGCCCATGTTGATGTCGATGATCTGCGCGCCGGCCTCGACATTGGCCCGGGCTGCCGCTGCGAGCATCTGCGCGTCACCACCGGCGATCTGCACCGAGCGTGGCTCGGGATCGCCTTCGTGAACCATGCGCAGGCGCGACTTGCGGCTGTTCCACAGGCTCATGTCACTGCTGACCATCTCCGACACCACCAGGCCTGCACCCATTCGTCGGCACAGCTGACGAAATGGCTGGTCCGTGACCCCGGCCATCGGCGCGAGGATCAGGCTGTTCTGCAGTGTGTATGGGCCGATGCGTACCGCCGACATAGGAGTTCCCTGTTGTGGGGCCGGATCATTAGAGTTCGAAAAAGGGTGGGCATGATACCCGCTCTCGGTGACCGGATAAAGATGGATTTGGATAAAATCTGAACAACTGCGGCGTTATGCCCGACAGTTTGCAGGGTCGGGCAGTGGCCTTCGGGGTTATTCCGGCGAGCGGAAGCTCAGGCTGTAATTGACCGCCTTGGGCCCTGGATCGAGGATGTCCAGGGCGATGTGGATCGGCACCTGGCTCGGCATTTCACCCTTGCCGGCCAGCTCGCCACTGAGGTACTCGGCGGGTTTGAAGCGCCGGCTGGCGATCAACTGGCCGTTGAGGTCGGCAAAGCGCAGCTCCAGCAACGGGAACGGTTGGGTGAAGGGCGCGCGGTTGTAGATGATCGCGTCGACGATCAGGGCGCCGTTGAAGTCCGGATGGCTACGCACCACCAGGTTGCTGCTCTTGATCCGGGCAATGTCGACCCGGGAGGGTACCTGGCAGCCGACCTGCGGGCAGATCTGCTGGAACCAGGGGCGGTAGCGGTCCTGGCGGGCCAGTTCGTCGAAGTGATACCAGATGTACTGGCCGGCCAGCGCAGCCGCGGCCAGCAGCACCAGGAACAGCCACAGCAGGCGCTTGCCCCAGTGGGCCTTGGGCTTCTTCCAGTCCAGTTGCAGCGGGTCGTCGACCAGGTCGAGCAACGGCTCCTTGCGGGTGCCGCGCGTCGGCACCAGGTCGGGCTCGTGACGCTCGTGCAGATCCGGTTCCGGTGCATCCAGGTCGTCTTCAGGCGCTTTGGCCGAGAGCCGCTCGACAGCTGGCTCGTCCAGCTCAGTCACCACCGGTTGATGGTGATGGAGGGGTTCGTCGAGGTCGTCGCCAAGCACATCCGGGTCCAGCGTCAGGGAAGGCTCGGTGCGCTCCCCGGGTTCCGGTTCCAGGTCCAGTGGTGCCTGTTCTATCAGCGGCGGCTGAGGCTCTTCGAGCTCGTCAGCCAGCACTTCGCGCTCGTCGGCCGGGGTGCTGAACAGGCCGCCGGGCAAGTGTGTGTCGTCGCTGTCCGGCTCGTCGCGGTGGGCGCTGAGGCTTTCTTCGCGCGGCGCACCGCCCTTGAACTCGGTGGTCGGCTGGATCTCGCGCTGTTCCAGGCGCGCCAGCTCCTGGTCGAGGTCCAGCTGGTCGAGGTCCAGCTCGCTGGCCGTCCACTCGTGGGCAGGCGCCGGCGCCACTTGCACCGGGCTCGCGGGCGCGACGCTCGCAGGTTCACTGGCCGGCTGTTGCGCTGCACTCTGTTCCAGCAGCTGCTTGGCGGCGTTGAATACCTGCAGGCAGGCACCGCAACGCACGACGCCGCGGGCCACGCTCAACTGATTGTGGCTGACGCGAAAGCTGGTCTGGCAATGCGGGCACTGGGTGACGAAACTGTCGGTCATGCGGCGGTCCGGGTTATGCAGAAGATTATTCTAGGCGCACTTAGCGGCGGCGACCACTGATGCGTACCCAGCCGTCACGAACGGTGATCGGGTCGAGGTCGAAGTCCTTGGCGTAGGCCGCGGCCACCTCTTCGCCCTGCTCGGCGAGGATCCCGGAAAGTGCCAGCAGGCCGCCCGGACGCACCAGGGTCGACAGCTGCGGGGCCAGCGAGACCAGCGGGCCGGCGAGGATGTTGGCCACCAGCACATCGGCCTGCATCGCCGGCATGTGCTCGGGCAGGTACAGGGCAAAACGCTCGTCGGCGATGCCATTGCGCCCGGCGTTGTCGCGGGAGGCTTCCAGGGCCTGCACGTCGATATCGGTACCCACGGCTTCGCGGGCGCCCAGCAGCAGGGCGGCAATGGCCAGGATGCCGGAGCCGCAGCCGAAGTCGAGTACTTGCGCGTCGTTGAGGTCCTGGCCGTCGAGCCACTCCAGGCACAGTGCGGTGGTCGGGTGGGTGCCGGTGCCGAAGGCCAGGCCCGGGTCGAGCAGCAGGTTGACCGCATCGGGCTCGGGAGCGGCGTGCCAGCTCGGCACGATCCACAGGCGCTGGCCGAAGCGCATGGGCTGGAAGTTGTCCATCCAGCTGCGCTCCCAGTCCTGGTCCTCGATGACTTCGGCCTGGTGCTCGGGCAGTTCGGCGCCGGTCAGCAGCTGCAGATGGGCGAACACCGCGGCGGCATCGGTATCGGCTTCGAACAGCGCCAGCAAGTGGGTGTGCGACCACAGCGGCGTGGTATTGAGGTCCGGTTCGAAGATCGGTTGATCTTCGGCGTCCATGAAGGTGACCGAAACGGCGCCTACTTCGAGCAGGGCATCTTCATAGGTTTCGGCTTGTTCCGGGCTGATGGCCAGACGTACTTGCAGCCAGGGCATGGCGGGCACCTTTGGAAAAATCTACAGGGGCAGCCAAAGGCTGCGGGAAGCCCGCCAGTTTACTTCAGTGTGAAGGGTTTGTGGGGCGCGCATCGCCAGCAGGGGCGGTCACCGGTAGATCAGCCGCAAAAAAAAGGTTCTTCACGGAATTCCGGGGGCTAGGTTCCTTGGGCTTGGGTGTCGAGTCTGCGGGCTTATCCATTCCATGCAGCGACGCTGCCGGCCCCTTCCGCCTTTACGGCGGCCTACTTTTCTCTTGGGAAAAGTAGGCAAAACCGCTGGCTCCTGCATCCGGCCCTCCGCTGCGCTCCGGGTCCCCTCGCTCCGGCGCCCTCCGGGGCCACGCGGCCTACGACTTGCTACGCCAAGTCTACGGCTCGCGTTCTTCGGCTACGCCGAAGGTGCTACGCACGGCCCCTGCAGGCACCTCCACTCGGCCTCCTGAAGTCGCATTCTGTGGCGCCTGAAACAACGCGCATGAAGATCAAGAGCAAGAGCAAGAGCAAGAGCAAGAGCAAGAGCAAGAGCAAGAGCAAGAGTAGGAGCGGGCTTGTCCCGCGATGGCGTCAGCCAGGCTGCGCCGACCTCTGATTTCGAAGATGCGCCACTGTAGGCGCCACCCGTAACTTCGCGACTTCAGGAGGCCGAGCGTAGGTGTCTGGAGGGGGCGGGTGCGCAGCACCCTTCGGCGTAGCCGAAGAACGCGAGCCGTAGACTTGGCGAAGCAAGTCGTAGGCCGCGCAGCCCCTGGAAGACACCGTAGCGAGGGAACCCGGAGCGTAGCGTAGGGCCGGATGCAGGAGCGAGCGGTTTTGGTTCCTTTTGCCAAGACAAAAGGGACCCGCCGTAAGGGCGGAAGGGGCCGCCAGCGTCGCTGCATGGAATGGATAAGCTCGCCACCTCGACACCCAAGCCCAAGCCCAAGCCCAAGGATCGTAGCCCCCTGTATTCCGTGAAGAACCAAAAAAAGACCCCGGCCATCGGACCGGGGTCTTTTTCACATCACCTGAGGATCACTCCTGGCTAGCCAGTTTGTGTTCCAGATAGTGAATGTTGACGCCACCTTTGCAGAAACCTTCATCACGCACCAGGTCGCGGTGCAGCGGGATGTTGGTCTTGATACCGTCGACGACGATTTCGTCCAGGGCATTGCGCATGCGTGCCATGGCTTCGTCACGGTCCTTGCCGTAGGTGATCAGCTTGCCGATCAGCGAGTCGTAGTTCGGTGGAACCGCGTAACCGCTGTACAGGTGCGAATCGACGCGAACGCCGTTGCCGCCCGGGGCGTGGAAGTGCTTGACCGTGCCTGGGCTCGGGATGAACTTCTTCGGGTCTTCGGCGTTGATCCGGCACTCCAGGGAGTGACCGCGGATCACCACGTCTTCCTGACGGAACGAAAGCTTGTTGCCAGCGGCGATGCTGAGCATCTCCTTGACGATGTCGATACCGGTGACCATCTCCGAAACCGGGTGCTCCACCTGAACACGGGTGTTCATTTCGATGAAGTAGAAACGGCCGTTCTCGTAGAGGAACTCGAAGGTGCCGGCGCCACGGTAGCCGATCTCGATGCAGGCATCGACACAGCGCTTGAACACTTCCTGGCGGGCTTTTTCATCGATGCCCGGGGCCGGTGCTTCTTCCAGTACCTTCTGGTGACGGCGCTGCAGCGAGCAGTCGCGGTCGCCCAGGTGCACGGCGTTGCCCTGGCCGTCGGACAGTACCTGGACTTCCACGTGGCGTGGGTTGGTCAGGAACTTCTCCAGGTAGACCATCGGGTTACCGAACGCAGCACCGGCTTCGGTACGGGTCAGCTTGGCCGAGGCGATCAGGTCCTCTTCCTTGTGCACCACGCGCATGCCGCGACCACCACCGCCACCGGCGGCCTTGATGATCACCGGGTAGCCTACCTCGCGGGCGATCGCCAGCGCGGTTTCTTCGTCTTCCGGCAGTGGGCCGTCGGAACCCGGAACGGTCGGTACGCCCGACTTGATCATCGCGTCCTTGGCCGAAACCTTGTCGCCCATCAGGCGAATGGTGTCAGCTTTCGGGCCGATGAAGGCGAAACCGGACTTCTCCACCTGTTCGGCGAAGTCGGCGTTCTCGGCGAGGAAACCGTAGCCTGGGTGGATGGCGGTAGCACCGGTGACTTCTGCCGCGGCGATGATCGCCGGAATGTGCAGGTAGGAGTCCTTGGAGGAGGCCGGGCCAATGCACACCGACTCGTCGGCCAGGCCCAGGTGCATCAGTTCGCGGTCTGCCGTGGAGTGTACGGCGACGGTCTTGATGCCCAGTTCTTTGCAGGCACGCAGGATCCGCAGGGCAATTTCCCCGCGGTTGGCAATCAGGACTTTTTCCAGCTTCGCAGACATCGTTGGCTCTCCGCGGTTCAAACGATGGTGAACAGCGGCTGGTCGAACTCAACCGGCTGGCCGTCTTCCACCAGGATGGCGTCGATCACACCGCCGATGTCGGCTTCGATGTGGTTCATCATCTTCATGGCTTCGACGATGCACAGGGTGTCGCCCTTCTTCACGCTCTGACCGACTTCAGCGAAGTTGGCCGAGGTCGGCGAAGGCTTGCGATAGAAGGTACCGACCATTGGCGAGCGGACGATGGTGCCTTTCAGGGCTGGCGCGGCCGGGGCTTCGGCGGCTGGCGCAGCAGCGGCGGCTGGTGCGGCGACAGGTGCAACGGCGGCAGCGACGGGGGCTGGCGCGAAGTATTGCTGGGCCGGGGCCTTGCTGTGACGGCTGATCCGTACGGATTCCTCGCCTTCCTTGATCTCCAGCTCGTCGATGCCAGACTCTTCCAGCAGTTCGATCAGTTTCTTGACTTTACGGATATCCATTAATCATCAACTCCCAAGGTTCGGTCAGGGGCGTAAATATAAAAACGTGTTAGCAAACGTTTCTTGTGAGCCCCGGCCCACAGGCCGGGTTCTCGTCATCAGGGCTTCGCGTTGGCAGCCAGGTGTTCCAGGGCGGACTCCAGGGCCAGCCGGTAACCGCTGGCGCCCAGGCCGCAAATCACTCCTACGGCGACATCGGAAAAGTAGGAGTGATGGCGAAAAGGCTCACGCTTGTGCACGTTGGACAGGTGCACTTCGATGAATGGGATGCTCACCGCCAGCAATGCGTCACGTAATGCGACGCTTGTGTGTGTGAAAGCTGCTGGATTGATCAAAATGAAGTCGACGCCTTCGGTGCGAGCGGCGTGGATGCGATCGATCAATTCGTACTCGGCATTGCTCTGCAGGTACTGCAAGTGATGGCCGGCGGCGCGGGCGCGCTGCTCCAGGTCCTGGTTGATCTGGGCCAGGGTCACGGCGCCATAGACGCCCGGCTCGCGGGTTCCGAGCAGGTTCAGGTTGGGGCCGTGCAGCACCAGTAGCGTTGCCATCTGTGGTTCCTTTTATCGTTAGGCACAAACGTTGCGCGGCGACTATGCCGCAAACCGGCGGGCAGTGTCCAGTTACCGACAATAGCCAGCACGATGACCGAGATTCACGCCAGATATGTGACTAATTTATTAATTTTGGTCATCGATGATGGCTTTTTCACGGCCAGAAGAAGTTATAGACCCAGATCGGCGCGAATGCGCGTCAGATGTTCGGCAAATTCGCCGGCGTTTGTCTCGCCCACCACACGTGCAGCGGTATTTTCGCTGCCGTTCGTGGCAAAGAACAGCAGTGCAGGCGGGCCGAACAATAGATAGCGGTCGAGCAGCGCACGTTGTTGCGCATTGCTTTCGGTAATGTCGAAGCGCACCAGCTTGAAGTCCTTGAGCTGTTCTTTCACCGCCGGGGCCGTCAGCACTTCGCGCTCGATCACCTTGCAACTGATGCACCAGTCGGCGTACCAGTCCAGTACCACGGCTTGCCCGGCTGCCTTGGCCTCGGCCAGGGCGCTGTCGAGGGCGGCGGGGGTCGTCACGGTCTGCCAGTCGCTCTGCGCACTGACCGGCGCACCTTTGTCGGTGCTGACCAGCGCGGCCTGAGGCAGTGGGCGTAGCGGGTCGGTCTGGCCGCTGAGGGCGCCATACCAGCAGGCCAGGGCATAGACCAGCAGCAACAGGCCGAGCAATTGGGCCAGGCGTTGCCGGGCGGTCTTGCTGGTGAACTCCAGCGCACCGAGGAACAGCGCCACACCTGCGCTCAGCAGGCCCACCAGCAGCAGCGTGACCTGCCCGGGCAACACGCGGCTGAGCAGGGCGATGGCCAGCCCCAGCAGCAACACGCCAATGGCGTTCTTGACCGTGACCAGCCAGGGCCCGCTTTTCGGCAGCCAGGCCGCGCCACCGGTGGCAACCAGCAGCAGCGGGGCGCCCATGCCCAGGCCCAGGGCGAACAGCTTCAGTGCACCACCGGCGGCATCGCCGCTGGCGCTGATATACAGCAACGCACCGGCCAGTGGCGCCGACACGCAGGGCGATACCAGCAGGCTGGAAAAGATCCCCAGGATCGCCGCGCCGATCAGCGAGCCGCCCTTGGTCCGCCCGACCAGACGCTCCAGCGGCGTGCTGATGGCGTGGGGCAGCTTCAGCTCGAACAGGCCGAACATGGCCAAGGCGAACAGCACGAAAAACAGCGAAAACGGTACCAGTACCCAGGCCGACTGCAGGCGCGCCTGCAGGTTCATGCCGGCGCCGAACAGCCCCATCAAGGCCCCCAGCAGGGCAAAGCAGGCAGCCATCGACACCACGTAGGACAGCGACAGGGCCAGGCCGCGCAGGCCACCGACCTGGCCGCGCAGGACCACACCGGAGAGGATCGGCAGCATCGGCAGCACACAGGGGGTGAAGGTCAGGCCGACACCGGCGAGGAAGAACAGCAGCAGCTCTTTCCAGGTCCAGGCCTTGGGCGAGCCTGGCGCCGGGGCCGCTTCGGTGCCATCGATGCTCAGGCGCTCGGTTTCCGGCGGATAGCACAGGCCTTTGTCGGCGCAGCCCTGGTAGCCCACCAGCAGGGTGAAGGCGCGCGGGTCGCCGGCTGGTCGCGGTATCTCGATGTCGAGGATGCCGTGATAGACCTCGACGTCGCCGAAGAAGTCGTCGTGCTTGGCTTCGCCGGGCGGGATTTGGGCATTGCCCAGGGTGATGTCGGTGGGCTCGGTGTGGAACTGGAAGCGATGGCGATAGAGGTAATAGCCATCAGCGGCGACAAAACGCAGCTTGAGGCTTTTGGCGTCGCTGTGGATCAGGCTCAGCTTGAAGGCTTCATGCACAGGCAGGAAATCGTCGCTGTTGTTCAGCGAGGCGGCGCCCAGGGTGGCGCTTGGGCGGTTGTCGAGCAGGCCGGCGCCGACGGCAGGCAAGGCCAGGAGCATGAACAGAAGGAAAAACAGGCGGCGCATGGCGGTCTCGCAGTACAGAAGTGCCTGCATCATAGCGGACTTTGGGGTGGCGTCGCGCCCATCGCGGCTGCAGGAGCGGGCTTGCCCCGCGATGGGCACGACACGATTTCAGACCCGAAACGCCCGTACCGCCGTATTCAACTCCCCACCCAGCCTGAGCAATTGCTCGCCTTGCTCGCGCCCCTCACCGATACGCTGCAGGTTATCCTCGCCCAGGTCATGAATCCGCTCGCTGTGATCGCGGATCTCACTGACCGCGCCACTCTGCTGGGCCGTGACGTCGGCAATGCGTACGGCGGTGGCGGAAATGGTCTGGATCGCCGTGACGATCTCATCCAGCGCCCCGTCGGCCGACTGGGCCTGGCTGGCGGTGGCTTCGGCGTGTTCAAGCTGGTCGCGCATGCCTTGCACCGATTCGCGGGCTGCCTGTTGCAAACGGCCGATCAGGGTCTGGATCTCGGCGGTGGCACCGGTGGTGCGCTGGGCCAGCGAGCGCACCTCTTCAGCCACCACGGCAAAGCCGCGGCCCATTTCGCCGGCGCGCGCCGCTTCGATGGCGGCGTTAAGGGCCAGCAGGTTGGTCTGTTCGGCAATCGAACGGATCACCGTGAGCACGCCGCCGATGGTGGCGGACTCCTCGGCCAGTTGCTCGATCATCTGCGCATTGCCCTGCACTTCATCGACCAGTGCGCGCAGGCCGGACAGGCTCTGGCCGATCACCGCCTGGCCCTGTTCCACTGCACGCCCGGCGTCGCGGCTGGCGTCGGCGGCCTGGCTGGCATCACCGGCCACTTGCAGGATGGTCGCTTCCAGCTCGCCCAGGGCATCGCGGATCTGTGCGGTATCGCCGGCCTGGCGCTCGGCGCCGTCGTGCAGGGCGCTGCTCATGCCGGCCAGGGCATGGCTGCTGCCGGCCACCTGTTCGGCATGGGTGCGCAGGGTGCCGACCAGTTCCACCAGATAGTGTCGCAGGCGGTTGAGCGACTCCTGGATGTCGTGCATCTCGCGGTTGCTCTTGCCCAGGGCGATGGGCTGGGCGAAATCGCCCTCGGCCCAGCGCGACAGGGCCGGGGCCAGGCTGGTCAGGACCCGCGCCAGGCGCCGTTGCAGGGTGTCGATCAGCAGGGCGATCAGCAGGATCAGGCCGATCATCAGCCCCTGGATCATCCGCACCTCGCCCTGGATGGTGGCGTGCTGGCTGCGCACGCCGGGCTCGAGGGCAGTGATGGCTTGCTGGACGGCTTCGATGCGCTGGTGGGTACTGGCCGCCAGCTCGCTGCGCCGCTGGATCAGCTCGCGGGTGCGCTGCAGCTCGGCCGGGTAGCGGTTGAGCAGACTGGTCAACTCGCGCTTGAGACCGATGCCACTGTCCTCGGCGATGCTGGCACCTTGCGATTCAAGCCCCATGAGGGCGGCAAAATCATCGGCACCGGATTGACTGCTGTGGGTGACGCCAAGCAACGGCAGCTCATCCAGCGCCTGGGCCTGGGCGATGATCAGTTGCAGTTCACGTTGCACTTCGTCGGCCAGCTCGCTACGTCCGCTGCTGACCAGTTTGTCGCGGGCCAGCGACAGGCGTGAAAGGTGCAGTGCGGCCTTGAACAGCACCGGGGTGTAACGCCCGGCAGCGTCGTTGCCACTGTCTTTTGCATAGCTGGCCAGTTGATCGAGGCTGGCCCCCAGCTCGCGCTCGGCCTGCTGCAGCAAGGCCTGTGGATCGCCCGCCAGTTTGCCCGCCGCCAGCAGTTCGTTGCCGCTAAAGTGCTGCAGGCTGTCGAGGCTGGGGCGCACACTGGCAGCCAGCGCTTCGGGCAGTTGCTTGAACTGTTCCTGCAGGTCGGCCGTGGCCTGTACCGCCGTGGCATGGCGCAGGGCATCGCCGCTGCCGAGGTAATCCTGGATGTTGCGCGCCACCTGGTCCTGGAACTGCCGGGACAGTGACAGGTACTGCTCCATCAGCTGATAGGGGCGTTCCAGTGCGCGTTGCGACCACCACAAGGTGGCGCCCAGGGCGATGCAGACGGTGACCAGCAACAGGGTGTTGAAATTGGTGAGCAGCTTCAGGCGCATGTGCGTTGTCTACCAACGGCCGAACGGTAAGCGCCTGAAGTTATTGCGTTTTTATGACCGGGTGATGACGAAGCGGAGGGCTTGGAGAAAAAAGTGGCACTTTGCCTTGATCAGTCCACCCGTTGTACGCGATTGCGCCCGGCGCCCTTGGCCCGGTACAGGGCTTCGTCGGCGGCCGTGGCCATGCTCAGGGCATCGAGCCCGTCACGCAGCTGCACCACCCCGGCACTGAAGGTGCAGAACAGGTCCCGGGGCTGGGCCGGGTAGTGGATCTCGGCAAAGCGCCGGCGGATCTCATCCAGCACCTGGTGCGCAGCCGCAAGATCGGTGTTGGGCATGACAATGGCGAACTCTTCACCGCCGTAGCGGCCGATGAAGTCGGTCTTGCGCAGGCGCTGCTTGAGAAACAGCGCCAGGCTCTTGATCACCCGGTCGCCCATAGGGTGGCCATGGCTGTCGTTGACCTTCTTGAAGTGATCGATGTCGAGCATGGCAAAGCTCAACGGCTGCTCCTCACGGCGGGCGCGGAAGCTGCAGTCCTCGAGCAGTTGCAGGATATGGGTGTGGTTGTACAGCCCGGTCAGGCTGTCACGCACCATGCGCGCCTTGAGGTTACGCGCGCGAGCGGCGCGGTTGCGCACGGTGGTGATCAGATGGCGCGAACGGATCGGCTTGGTCAGGAAGTCGTCGCCGCCTTCGCTCATGGCGTCGAGTTGCTTGTCCAGGTCGTCTTCGGCCGACAGGTAGATGATCGGCACGCTGACGTAGCGGTCATTGTGGCGGATCACCTTGGCCAGCTCCGGGCCGGTGCACGCTGGCATGTACATGTCGAGGATGATCAGGTCGGGCTGGAAGTCGGCAAGCTCGGCCATGGTACGGATCGGGTCGGTCAGGGTGCGGGTGACGATGCCGGCACTGTTGAGCAGGCGCTCGGTGTGCATGGCCTGGGCCCGGGAATCGTCGATGATCAATACCTTGAAGGGTTCGTACTGGGTGACGCTGGTCAACAGTTCGACTTTCTCCAGCAGGCTGGAGGCTTCCAGGGTGCCAGTCAGGAACTCCTGGCCGCCGGCACGTACCGCGGCCAGGCGCGTGGGCGTATCGGTTTCATCCAGGCTGAAAAACAACAGCGGCACCCGGTGCTCAAGCCCTAGCTGGGCCTGGGCGGCCAGTTGCAGGCCGAGGCCAGGGCCGCTGAAGTCGACATCCATGACGATGGCCGACGGCAGCCGCTCGACCATCGAGGCGCGAAAGGCATCGGCGCTGTACAAGGCTTGTACACCAAGGCCGAAGAACTCCAGCTGCTGGGCCAGGCGCTCGGCCCTCTCGTGGTCCTGGAGCATGATATAGACCGGCTTGCGCAGGGGCGGCAGGGGTACCTGTTCGAGCTTGTCGCCCTGGCGCAGGCCGGTGCGCGACAGGCGCAGCATCAGGCGGTTGAGCTCACTGATCAGGTGGCTGCTCAGTTGTGCGCTGTTGGCTTCGACGGCGGCCAGGGTCTGGCCGATGGCCTCGGCCAGCTGGCTGTGTTCCGGCTGTTCGAAGCGCTCGGCGTAGCGTTGCAGGCGCAGGGTGGCCTCGCTCAGTTCACCCAGGTCGCCCGTCGACCACTCGCTGCGCTGCAGGCGCTGCCAGATTTCGAGGATTTGCCGAGCCTGGTGAATGACCCGTTGGGCAAAGTGCTGCTTGAGGCGCTCACGACTGGGGTCTTCTGGCTCGGTCATGTCCTGACTACTTGTAAGGGGTGAGGCAGTTCGAGTGATGGCTCTATGCTAGCACCACTTGCTGGACAATCGAGTGCCTTGTATCAATTTACTGTACAAGTTTTTAATTCATTTTCTGACTCATCAGTCGCTTATACGAACCGGCGCGCTTGATTTATAGTGCTGCGATACTTGCCGACCCCGGCAGGCGGCGCGTAACGGAAAACCGCACAGCGCTGGCACGAAGCCCGGGGGTTGCGGTCGAACCCCTTGAACCAACGTGACACAAAGGACAACGCCATGCTGGACTGGAAAAACCGTACAGGCAAAGCCGAGGCACGCGAGCGGGTAGAACCGCGCAGCGCCGCCACCCGTAGCTACTTCGGTGGGTTGTTCTTCAGCCGTGCGCTGGGCACGCTGATCGGCCTTTACCTGTTGGTGTGCATCGCCCTGGGCTGGTACTGGAGCGCCGAGCCGGACCTGTTCCCGGTCCAGCAGAATGCCCAGGCGGCCGCTGAGAAGAGCGGCCAGCAAATGGTCGTGGGCTTTACCACGGTGGAAACCCTCAAGACCGTTGCCGGCACCTTGCTGACCAAGCCGGGTGGCTACATCTCCAACGACCGCTTCCCGCCAGGCCTGTGGATGGACAACATGCCCAGCTGGGAATACGGCGTGCTGGTCCAGGTCCGCGACCTGAGCCGGGCGCTGCGCAAGGACTTCGCCCGCTCGCAGTCGCAGTCTGCCGAAGACGCCGACCTGGCCAAGGCCGAGCCGCGCTTCAACTTCGACAACAAGAGCTGGATCCTGCCGTCGAGCGAATCCGAGTTCCAGGAAGGCATCAACTCGCTGACCCGCTACCAGAGCCGCCTGGCCTCCGAGCAGCAGGGCGCGCTGTTCTACACCCGTGCCGACAACCTCAACAACTGGCTGGGCGACGTCGCCACCCGCCTGGGCTCGCTGTCGCAGCGCCTGTCGGCCAGCGTTGGCCGGGTCAAGCTCAACAGCACCCTGAAGACCGAGACCGTGGTCGCCGGGCAGGCACCGCAACTGGATGAGGAAGTGGTCGAGACCCCATGGCTGCAGATCGACAACGTCTTCTATGAAGCCCGCGGCCAAGCCTGGGCCCTGTCGCACCTGCTGCGCGCCATCGAAGTCGACTTCGCCGACGTACTGGCCAAGAAGAACGCCACGGTCAGCGTGCGCCAGATCATCCGTGAGCTGGAAGCCTCCCAGGAGCCACTGTGGAGCCCGATGGTGCTCAACGGCAGCGGCTTCGGCATGTGGGCCAACCACTCGCTGGTCATGGCCAACTACATCTCCCGGGCCAATGCCGCGGTCATCGACCTTCGCCAGCTGCTGTCCCAGGGCTGACCGGTGGCCATCTCCAAGCAGGAGGCGGCCCATCGCGCCGCCTCCGATGCCGAGCTGATCGCCTGGGTCGACGACAACGACCAGTTGCTGGGCGCCTTGCCACGGGCCGAACTGCGCGAGCGCGGCCTGATCGGGCGCGGCACCTACATCCTGCTGTTCAACTCGGCCGGTGAGCTATGCGTGCACCGGCGCACCGAGAGCAAGGCCATCTATCCAGGGTACTGGGATGTGGCCGCCGGCGGCATGGTCCAGGCGGACGAAAGCTTTGCCGATTCGGCGGCCCGTGAGCTGGAAGAAGAGCTGGGAGTGGCCGGGGTCGAACTGACCTTCCACGAGCGCTTCTTCTTCGACCAGCCCGGCAACCGGCTCTGGTGCGCGGTGTTCTCGGCCGTCTGGGACGGGCCTTTGCGCCTGCAACCTGAGGAGGTCAGCGAAGCCCGCTTCCTGCCCCTCGACCAGGCCCTGGCCGACAGCCGGCAGCAGCCGTATTGCCCCGACTCCCTGGCGGCGCTGCAGCGCTATATCGACCGTCAAGCCTGACGTCGCGATTCCTGCCTAAAATGGCGCAGTTTTGTACTTAGCATTCGCGCGATTTATCGTTACACTGCGCGGCCTTTTAAGGCTGCCGCACCCTGGTGTGGCAGTAGCGCTGCCCCTGCCAGAGTGGGGCTTCGCGGTCGGCACCCTGCCAGGGGTATCGACCAGTTTTTGTCCTCACCGTACGAGGATCAAAAGTGGCCAAGAAAGCCTCATCATTCGCCGCCCTCGGTGGCCTGGTGTTCTCCACTGACGCAGGTCGGCATTGCCCGGACTGCAGCAAACCCATAGATGCCTGCATCTGCAAACAGTCGATCATCCCCGAAGGCGATGGCATTGCTCGCGTGCGCCGCGAAAGCAAGGGCCGTGGCGGCAAGACGGTGACGACCATCAGCGGCGTTCCGCTGCCCCTGGAACAGCTCAAGGACCTGGCCAGCACGCTCAAACGGCGATGTGGCACCGGTGGCGCGTTGAAAGACGGCGTCATCGAAATCCAGGGCGATCATGTCGAGCTGTTGTTGGCAGAGCTGATCAAACAAGGCTTCAAAGCGAAAAAGTCCGGCGGCTGAAGACAGCATCGCGATTTTTTGCAATTCGCTTTCTAAACTCGTTCCCGTAGGAAGGGTCTATCCCTGAACACGGAAAATCGTCATTTCCAGGTTTTACACTGCGCCCGCCAGCTGTGGGCCGGTGTTTTTCGACTTTTTATATAGGGGACTTCAATGTCCGTACGACGCACACGCAAAGACGATGGCAGCCAATGGACAGTTGCGGACAGCCGCAGCGTTTATGGCATTCGCCATTGGGGGGCCGGTTATTTCGCAATCAACGAGGCCGGGCGCGTCGAAGTTCGACCCAACGGCCCGGGCAGCGCGCCGATCGACCTCTACGAGCAGGTCGATGAACTGCGCAAGAGCGGCCTGTCGCTGCCGCTGCTGGTGCGCTTCCCCGACATCCTGCAAGACCGCGTGCGCCAGCTGACCGGTGCTTTCGACGCCAACATCGCGCGCCTGGAATACCAGAGCAAGTACACCGCGCTTTACCCGATCAAGGTCAACCAGCAGGAAGCGGTGGTGGAAAACATCATCGCCACCCAGAACGTTTCCATCGGCCTGGAAGCCGGCTCCAAGCCCGAGCTGCTGGCGGTGCTGGCGCTGGCACCGAAAGGCGGCACCATCGTCTGCAACGGCTACAAGGACCGTGAGTTCATCCGCCTGGCGCTGATGGGCCAGAAGCTCGGTCACAACGTCTTCATCGTCATCGAGAAAGAGTCGGAAGTGGCGCTGGTGATCGAAGAAGCGGCCGACCTCAAGGTCAAGCCACAGGTCGGCCTGCGCGTGCGCCTGTCGTCGCTGGCGTCGAGCAAGTGGGCCGACACCGGTGGCGAGAAATCCAAGTTCGGCCTGTCGGCTGCGCAACTGATCTCGGTGGTACAGCGCTTCCGCGATGCCGGCCTTGACCAGGGCATCCGCCTGCTGCACTTCCACATGGGGTCGCAGATCGCCAACCTCGCCGACTACCAGCACGGTTTCAAGGAAGCGATTCGTTACTACGGCGAACTGCGCGCCCTGAACCTGCCGGTCGATCACATCGACGTCGGTGGCGGCCTGGGCGTCGACTACGACGGCACCCACTCGCGCAACGCCAGCTCGATCAACTACGACATGGACGACTACGCCGGTGTCGTGGTCGGCATGCTCAAGGAGTTCTGCGATGCCCAGGGCCTGCCGCATCCGCACATCTTCTCCGAGAGCGGCCGCTCGCTGACCGCCCACCACGCCATGCTGGTGGTGCAGGTGACCGACGTCGAGAAGCACAACGACGAAGTGCCGGTGATCGAGAACAAGGACAGCCTGCCCGAGACCGTGCAGTGGCTGGCCGACCTGCTGGGCCCGACCGATATCGAGATGGTCACCGAGACCTACTGGCGCGCCACCCACTACATGAGCGACGTGGCGGCCCAGTACGCCGACGGCAAGATCTCCCTGGCCGAGAAGGCCCTGGCCGAGCAGTGCTACTTCGCCCTGTGCCGTCGCCTGCACAACTCGCTCAAGGCCCGCCAGCGCTCGCACCGCCAGGTGCTGGACGAGCTCAACGACAAGCTGGCCGACAAGTACATCTGCAACTTCTCGGTGTTCCAGAGCCTGCCGGACACCTGGGCCATCGGCCAGGTCCTGCCGATCCTGCCGCTGCATCGCCTGGACGAAGAGCCGATGCGCCGCGCGGTGCTGCAGGACCTGACCTGCGACTCCGACGGCAAGATCAACCAGTACGTCGACGAGCAGAGCATCGAGACCAGCTTGCCGGTGCACGCGATCAAAGAAGGTGAGGACTACCTGCTGGGTATCTTCCTGGTCGGCGCTTACCAGGAAATCCTCGGCGACATGCACAACCTGTTCGGTGACACCGATTCGGTGAACATCTACCAGAACCCGAATGGCACCGTGTACCACGCCGGTATCGAGACCCACGACACCATCGAGGACATGCTGCGCTACGTGCACCTGTCGCCGGAGGAGTTGATGACTCATTACCGCGACAAGTGCGCCAGCGCCAAGATCACCGCGCGTGAGAAGACCCAGTTCCTCGACGCGTTGCGTCTGGGGCTGACCCGTTCTTCGTACCTGTCGAGCTGACCTTTTCGCGGGGCAAGCCCGCTCCTACCCCGTAGGAGCGGGCTTGCCCCGCGATGCATTCAATCCCGCACAAACCACCCATCCCGCCGCTGCAAGCGCCAGCCCATGAGCGCCAGTGTCAGCCCCCGCAGCGCCATGAATAGCAGAAACCCCAGCCACAACCCATGGTTGCCCAGGCCTGTGGCCGCATAGGCGACCGGCAGGGCCAGGGCCACGCTGACCAGCATGCCGTTGCGCATTTCCCGCGCCCGCGTCGCGCCGATGAACAGGCCGTCGAGCAGGTAACTCCAGACCGCCACCAGGGGCAACAGCGCCAGGTACGGCAGGTACGGGTAGGCCGCGTCGCGCACGCTGTCGATATCGGTCTGCAGGTTGATGAACTGGTGCCCGCCAAGCAGGAACAGCACGGCAAAGCCGCTGCTGGCCAGCAGTGACCAGCCACCGGCCACGGTCAGGGAACGGCGCAGTGCCGGGCGATCTCCCGCGCCGATGGCATGCCCGCACAAGGCCTCGACCGCATGGGCCAGGCCGTCGAGGGCATAGGCGGTGAGCATCAAGCCGTTGAGCAGCAGGGCATTGGCCGCCACGGTGGCTTCGCCCAGGCGTGCGCCCTGCACGGTCAGCAGCAGGAACACCCCCTGCAACGCCAGGCTGCGCAGGAAAATATCACGATTGACCGCCAGCATCGGCCGCCAGGCCTGCCAGTGCTTCAGTGCCGCCCAGGCGATCTGCCCGGGGTAGGTGCGCAAGGCCGGGCGGGTGAGGGCCAGGCCGAGCAGGGCGGCGCTCCATTCGGCGATCACCGAGGCCCGTGCCGAGCCGACCACGCCCCAGTCCAGTCCAAGGACGAACCACAGGTTCAAGGCGATGTTCAGCAGGTTGCTGGTCAGCAGGATCGCCAGTGGCGCCCGGGCGTTCTGGGTGCCGAGGAACCAGCCGACCAGGGCGTAGCTGGCCAGGGCGGCCGGCAGGCCGAGCAGGCGGGTGTGGAAGAAGGCCTCGGTGGACTCATGCAATGCTTCGCTCGGCTGCATCGCCTGCAGCGCCAGTTGGCTGAAGGGCAGGGCGAGCAGGCCGATCAGCAGGGCGAAACCCAGCGCCAGCAGCAGGCCCTGCACCAGCACCTGGCGCAGCGCAGCACCATCGGCGCGGCCGGCCGCCTGGGCGGCGAATCCGGTGGAGCCCATGCGCAGGAAGCCCATCAAGCCGACCAGGAATGTGAACAGCGTGGCACCGACCGCCACGGCGCCGAGCTGATGGGCGTGGGGCAGGTGGCCGATCACGGCGCTGTCCACCAGGGCCACCAGGGGTACGGAAATATTCGAGAGAATCATCGGTGCGGCCAGGGCCCAGACCTTGCGGTGGGTCAGGCGGTCGCGCCAGTCGGTCAGCAATCGGGACATGTCGGCTCCAGGCAAGCCGGCCATTGTAGCCGCTACGGGGAACAAATCCCGTAGGCGCGCTCTGATTTGCGCGCAGTGCGGCTCGAGGGTGGCGCCGTTGATATATAGTTCATAGCTCAGAACCCGCTGCCCAAGAGTTACTCCCATGCTCAACAAAGGATTGTTGCTGGCCTGCGCGCTGGCCTTGCTCAGTGCCTGCGACTCGTCTGCCCCGGACAAGCCGGCCAGCGCGCCGGCCGCCACACCCGCGCAGGTCCAGGAGGCGACCAGGCCCGCCCGTGAAGACGCCGCTACCCTGGCCAAGCGCTATGCCGGGCGCGAGCTGACCGTGGTGGATGTCTCGGAAGTCCAGGTCGAGGGGGCCAGTGCCCTGTCCCTGAGCTTCTCGGTACCGTTGGATGCGCAGCAGAACTTCGCCGAGCGGGTACACCTGGTCGACACCGTCAAGGGCAAGGTGGATGGCGCCTGGGAGCTGTCCGACAACGGCATGGAGCTGCGCCTGCGGCACCTTGAGCCACAGCGCAAGCTGGTGCTGACCATCGATGCCGGACTGCAGGCCGTCAACGGCAGCCGCCTGGCCGCCGAGTCGGTGAGCCGCCTGGAAACCCGCGACATGCAGGCCACCGTCGGCTTCGCCAGCCGTGGCTCGTTGCTGCCTACACGCCTGGCCGAGGGCCTGCCGGTAATCGCCCTGAACGTCGACAAGGTCGATGTCGAATTCTTCCGCATCAAACCCGAGTCGCTGTCGGCCTTCCTCAGTGCCTGGGGCCGCAACAGCAGCCTGTACTACTACCAGTCCAAAGAAACCCTGGGCATGGCCGACCTGGTCTACAGCGGTCGCTTCGACCTCAACCCGGCGCGTAACACCCGCGAGACCGTGCTGTTGCCGATTGCCGGAATCAAACCATTGCAGGAGCCAGGGGTGTACCTGGCGGTCATGCGCGCCTCCGGCACCTATGACTACTCGCAACCGGCGACCCTGTTCACCTTGAGCGATATCGGCGTATCGGCGCACCGCTATGCCAACCGCCTCGATGTCTTCACCCAGGCGCTGGAAGGCGGCAAGGCCCTGGGCGATGTCAGCCTCGAACTGCTCGATGCCGAAGGCCGCGTGCTGGCCCAGGGCAAGACCGATGGCCAGGGCCATGCCCAGCTGCCGATGCCGCCCAAGGCTGAAACCCTGCTGGCCCACCAAGGCGTGCACACCACCATGCTGCGCCTGAACAGCGCGGCACTGGACCTGGCTGAATTCGATATCACCGGCCCGCTGGCCACCCCTTTGCAGTTCTTTGTGTTCGGTCCGCGCGACCTGTATCGCCCGGGCGAAACAGTGTTGCTCAATGGCCTGTTGCGCGACCAGGATGGCCGCCCGACCACGCCGCAGCCGGTGACGGTGGAGGTGCGCCGTCCCGATGAGCAGATCAGCCGCAAGTTCGTCTGGGAGCCGGGCGACAACGGTCTCTACCAGTATCAGCTGCAACTGGCCGGCGAAGCGCCGACCGGGCGCTGGCAACTGCTGTTCGACCTGGGCGGCGGCAAGAAGCAGATCTATGAGTTCCTCGTCGAGGACTTCCTACCCGAACGCCTGGCCCTGGAACTCAAGGGCAGCGATGTGCCCTTGAGCCCGGAGCAGAACGCCGAAATCGAGGTCAATGGCCGCTACCTCTATGGCGCCCCGGCCTCGGGCAATCGCCTGAGCGGCCAGGTCTATGTGCGCCCGCTGCGCGAAGCGGTGCCGGCACTGCCCGGTTACCAGTTCGGCTCGATCACCGAGCAGGAGCTGAGCCAGGACCTGGAGCTCGATGAAGTCAGCCTGGACGCCGACGGCAAGGCCACCCTGAGCATCGAGAGCAAGTGGTCCGAGGCCCGCTCGCCGCTGCAACTGACCGTGCAGGCCAGCCTGCAGGAGTCCGGTGGGCGGCCGATCACCCGGCGCCTGGAGCAGCCGATCTGGCCTGCCGAGCGCTTGCCGGGGCTGCGCGGTCTGTTCGATGGCGAGGAAACCGACAGCGATGCTCCGGTGGAATTCGAGGTGCTGGTCGCCGACCGCGACGGCAACAAGCTGGCCGCCGACAACCTCAAGGTGCGTCTGATCCGTGAGCGCCGCGACTACTACTGGAACTACTCGCAGAGTGATGGCTGGAGCTACAACTTCAACGAGAAGTTCCTGACCCAGAGCGAGGAGACGGTCAGCATCAAGGCCGGCGCCACCGCCCGGCTCAACTTCCAGGTCGAGTGGGGCCCGTACCGGGTCGAGGTCGAGGATCCGCAGACCGGGCTGGTCTCCAGCGAGCGCTTCTGGGCCGGCTATCGTGCCCAGGACAACGCCGATGGCGGCGCCGTGCGACCGGACCAGGTCAAGCTGGCCCTGGACAAGCCCGCCTATGCCGACGGCGCCACGGCCAACATCACGGTCACGCCGCCGGCGGCTGGCAACGGCTACCTGATGGTCGAGTCCAGCGACGGCCCGTTGTGGTGGCAGGAAATCGACGTGCCGGCCGAAGGCAAGACCTTCTCGGTCCAGCTGGACCCGAAATGGGCCCGGCACGACCTGTATGTCAGTGCCCTGGTGATCCGCCCGGGCGAGCGCAAGGTCAACGCCACGCCCAAGCGCGCGGTGGGTGTGCTGCACCTGCCGCTGGACCGGGCCGGGCGCAAGCTGGCCGTGACCCTCGACGCGCCCGAGAAGATGCGTCCCAAGCAGCCGTTGACGGTCAAGGTGCAGGCGCGCAATGCCGACGGCAGCGTACCGAAACAGGTGCATGTGCTGCTGGCGGCGGTGGACGTGGGCATTCTCAATATCACCGACTATCCGACCCCCGACCCCTTCACCGGGATGTTCGGGCGCAAGGCCTACGGCGCCGACCAACTGGACATCTATGGCCAGTTGATCGAAGCCGGGCAGGGCCGCCTGGCCAGCCTGGCCTTCGGTGGCGACGCGGCGATGGCCAAGGGCGGCAAGCGGCCCGACACCAGCGTCACCATCGTCGCCCGGCAGAGCGCGCCGGTGACCCTGGACGAGAGCGGCGAAGGCGAGGCTACTATCGACATCCCCGACTTCAACGGCGAACTGCGTCTGATGGCCCAGGCCTGGACCGATGAGCGCTACGGCGTGGCCGAAGGCAAGACAGTAGTGGCCGCACCGCTGATTGCCGAACTGTCGGCGCCGCGCTTCCTCGCCGGTGGCGACCGCACCACCCTGGCGCTGGACCTGTCGAACCTCTCGGGTCAGGCGCAAAAGCTCGACGTACGCCTGAGCACCGAAGGCCAGCTGAGCCTGCTGGGCGCCGCCGAACAGCATCTGGACCTGACCCAGGGCAAGCGCGTCACCCTGCTGGTGCCGGTGCAGGCCGACGGCGGCCTGGGGCAGGGCAAGGTCAAGGTCGAGGTCGTCGGCCTGCAGTTGCCGGGCGAAATCCTTGGTGTCTTCAACCGCGAATGGACCCTGGGCATCCGCCCGGCCTATCCGGCCATGCTCAAGCATTACCGGGTGGCGCTCAAGGATCAGCCCTGGAGCTTGCCACCCGAGGATCTGGCCGCCTTCGAGCCGGCAGGCCTGGAGGCGATGCTGGCGCTGTCCAGCCGGCCTCCGTTGAACCTGGCCGAGCAGATCCGCGCGCTGGAGGCCTACCCCTATGGCTGCCTGGAGCAGACCACCAGTGGCCTGTATCCGTCGCTCTATGCCGACGCCGCGACCCTCAAGCGCCTGGGCATCAGTGGCGAGTCGGCCGAGGTGCGCAAGCGCAAGATCGAGATGGGCATCGAGCACCTGCTGGGCATGCAGCGCTACAACGGCAGCTTCGGCCTGTGGAGTTCGGACAGTGAAGAGGAATACTGGCTGACCGCCTATGTCAGCGACTTCCTCCTGCGCGCCCGCGAGCAGGGTTATGCGGTTCCGGCCGAGGCCTTGAAGAAAGCCAGCGAGCGCCTGCTGCGTTACCTGCAGGAGCGCAACCTGGTCGAGGTCAACTACAGCAACAACGCCGAGCACAGCCGCTTCGCCGTGCAGGCCTATGCCGGCCTGGTGCTGGCCCGCACCCAGCAGGCGCCATTGGGTGCCTTGCGCAGCCTGTTCGAACGCCGCAGCGATGCGCGTTCAGGGCTGCCGCTGGTGCAACTGGCCATCGCCCTGGACAAGATGGGTGACAAGCCACGTGCCCAGCAGGCCTTGCAGGCCGGCCTGGCCATCAGTCGCAAGGGCGATGAGTGGCTGGGCGACTACGGCAGTCCGTTGCGGGACCAGGCACTGATCCTGGCCTTGCTCGAAGAGAACGACCTGGCCAGCGATGCCCTCGACACCCGGCTGTTCGAGCTGTCCGACCAACTGGCGGCCAACCGCTGGCTGTCGACCCAGGAGCGCAACGCGCTGTTCCTGGCCGGGCGTGGCCTGTTGAGCAAGCCTGAAGGCAAGTGGACGGCACGCCTGGACAGCGCCGGCGAGGTGCGTGAGCTGGATGCGGCGCAATCGGGGCTGAAGCTGGAAGGGTCGTTGCTGGCCTCGCCGCTGAGCATGCAGAACCAGGGCAGCGATACCCTCTACCAGCAATTGACCCTGTCCGGTTATCCGCGCCAGGCCCCGGCCGCCAGCAGCAACGGCATGGGCATCCGCCGCGAGTTCCTGGGCATGAATGGCCAGGCCCTGGACCTCAAGGCGCTCAAGAGCGGTGACCTGGTGCTGGTGCACCTGGCATTGACCTCAGCCTCGCGGGTGCCGGATGCACTGGTGGTCGACCTGTTGCCGGCGGGCCTGGAGCTGGAGAACCAGAACCTGGCGCAAAGCGCGGCCAGCCTGGAAAACGCCAGCAGCGCGGTCAAGCAGTGGCGCGAGTCGATGCAGAACGCCAACGTCGTGCACCAGGAATTTCGCGATGACCGTTACGTGGCGGCGCTGAACCTGGAGGGTTACGGCACCACCCACCTGTTGTACCTGGCGCGGGCCGTGACCCCGGGCACCTACCGGGTGCCGCCGCCGCAGGTCGAGTCGATGTACCGGCCGAACCTGCAGGCGGTGGGTGAAACTGTCGACGAGTTGGTGGTCAAGGGCCGCTGACGGCTGCGACCGGTGGGAGCTGTGGGAACTGTGGGAACTGTGGGAGCGGGCTTGCCCCGCGATCGCGGCCAGCCAATCAGACCGCATCGCGGGGCAAGCCCGCTCCCACAGCCGTTGTCAGTGAATGATCCAGCTCAGTACCCACAAACCCAGCAATAGCCAGATAATGCCGACAATGATCGACGCACGCATGAAGGCGCGGATGGCCGAGTACAGCAGCATCAGGCCGATGACCAGGGCAATGATGCTGACCAGCGAGGTGTCCATGCCCAGTGTGCGTGCCAGGCCATCGATGAAGCTGCTGCCGGCATTGCTCAGCAGGTTGAACAACCCGCTCAGGGCATCGACGACAAAGCGGATCAGCGCCCCCAGCGCCTGGCCGAGCCACTCGAAAAAACCTTCTACATGCATAGTTGCTTCCTGATGATCGAAACGGCGAGTCTGCCGTTGCCAAGCCTTTGGCCTTGTACCGGCCGGGGCGGTTCCCCGGCCATTTTGCCCGACGAGGGGGCGTGATGCTCATCTTAGCTCGCTTGCGCACGCCGATAGCCAGACGCTTGAGCGCCACGGCGGGCGTCGTCCTGCTGCTCTGCGCCTTGCTCTGGAGCGCCGATCGCCTGTGGCCGCTGCCGTTGCCCGCCGATGACCTGGCGCGGGTGGTGCTGGCTGAAGATGGTACGCCTCTGTGGCGCTTCGCCGATGCCGAGGGCGTCTGGCGCTACCCGGTGAGCGCCGATCAGGTCTCGCCCTATTACCTGCAGGCGCTGCTGACCTACGAGGATCGCTGGTTCTACCGGCACCCCGGGGTCAACCCGCTGGCACTGGGCCGGGCGGCCTGGCAGAACCTGCGCGGCGGCCGGGTGCTGTCCGGTGGCAGTACCCTGTCGATGCAGGTGGCCCGGCTGCTCGATCCGCACCCGCGCACCCTGGCCGGCAAGCTGCAGCAGCTGTGGCGCACGGCGCAGCTGGAATGGCACCTGTCCAAGGCGCAGATCCTGGAGCTCTACCTCAATCGCGCGCCGTTCGGGGGCACCTTGCAGGGCGTGGCCGCGGCCAGTTGGGCTTACCTGGGTAAATCGCCCCAGCACCTGACGCCAGCCGAGGCGGCCCTGCTTGCGGTATTGCCCCAGGCCCCGAGCCGCCTGCGTCCGGACCGCCACCCGGTACGGGCGCAGCAGGCCCGCGACAAGGTCTTGCAACGCCTGGCCGAGTACCGGGTATGGCCGCCACAGCGGGTGGCCGAAGCCCGGGAGGAGCCGCTGTTGCTGGCGCCACGCCAGGAGCCGGCCCTGGCGCCCTTGCTGGCCCGGCGGCTGAACCGGCCGGACAGCCCGCCGCTGATCCGCACCACCCTCGATGCGGCCTTGCAACGTCGCCTGGAGGATCTGTTGCTGGGCTGGCGGGCACGCCTGCCGGAGCGGACCTCGGCGGCGATCCTGGTGGTCGAGGCGCAGAACATGGCGGTGCGCGCCTACCTGGGTTCGGTTGACCTGAACGACGAGCGCCGCTTCGGCCATGTCGACATGATCAGCGCCTTGCGCTCGCCCGGCTCGACCCTCAAACCGTTCCTCTACGGCATGGCCATGGACGACGGCCTGATCCACTCCGAGTCCTTGCTCCAGGATGTACCACGGCGCTATGGCGACTATCGGCCGGGGAACTTCTCCATGGGCTTCAGCGGGCCGGTGGCGGCCAGCTCCGCCCTGGCCCTGTCGCTCAACCTGCCGGCCGTGCAACTGCTCGAAGCCTTCGGCCCCAAGCGCTTTGCCGCGCAGATGCGCAGCGGTGGCGTGCCCTTGACCCTGCCGCCCCTGGCCGAGCCGAACCTGTCGCTGATTCTCGGCGGCGCTGGCAGTCGCCTGGAAGACCTGGTAGCCGGTTACGGCGCCTTGTCACGCGCAGGCCTGAGTGCGCCGATCCGCCTGCAACCGGATGCGCCGCTGGTGGACCGGCGCCTGCTGTCGGCGGGCAGTGCCTGGATCATCCGGCGCATTCTCAGCGGCCAGGCGCGCCCGGATCGCGATCCCACCGCCGAGCTGGTGCAACGCCCGCTGCTGGCCTGGAAGACCGGCACCAGCTATGGCTTTCGCGATGCCTGGTCGATCGGTGTGGGGCCGCGTTACCTGATCGGCATCTGGATCGGTCGGCCCGACGGTACGCCGGTGCCCGGACAGTTCGGCCTGGCCTCGGCAGCGCCACTGATGCTGCAGGTACACGATGTGCTGAGCAACCGCGACAGCCAGCGCGGTATCGCAGTGCCGGTGGCTGCGGTGCCGGCCAATGTCGGGGTGGCCGCGATCTGCTGGCCGCTGGGGCAACCCATGGCCCGCCACGACCCCAACTGCCGTCGCCAGCGTTTTGCCTGGACCCTGGACGGCACCACGCCGCCGACCTTGCAGGCGGCGGACCAGCCGTTGAGTGTCGGCCTGCGCGAAACGGTCTGGGTCAATGCCCGGGGGCTGCGGGTCGATGCCGGTTGTGCCGGTGCCCAGGCCCGTGAGGTCGCCTTGTGGCCGGCGCCGCTGGAACCCTGGTTGCCGCGCCTGGAGCGGCGAGAGGCGCGCTTGCCGAAAATCGATCCGCAGTGCCCGCCGCAGGTCGCGGCCAGCGCGCCGCCGCTGTCCATCGTCGGCGTGCGCCAGGGCGATCAGTTGCGCCGCCCGGCCACCAGCAGCGAGCCGCTGCGCCTCGATGTTTCGGCCTTGGGCGGCAACGGTCGGCGCTGGTGGTTCGTCAACGGCGCGCCACTGGGTGAGTCGCTGGGCCAGGCGCAATTGAGCGCCCGTTTCGAACAGGCCGGCAACGTTGAATTGAGCGCGCTGGACGAGAGCGGACAGACCGCCCGGGTCGAGTTCCAGATCGGTGAATAAGGGACGCCTGCGATGATCCTTGAACAGCTGCCGGGCAGCACCTACGCTTGAGTCTGACGAGGGCACGGAAGTTTTTCCCTCGAACTCTTCAGGATCATGGAGCGACCTATGCGTCCATTGGCCGTCGCGATCTTGGGGGTTTCCTGGGCCAGTGTGCTGAACGCCGAACCCCTGCCGGTCTATCTCAACAGCAATGACGTCGAACGCAGCCTGCCGGCCGCGAACCTGCCGGCCGATGCCTATCGGCCGGTCACTCCCGAGCTGTACGTAACGACACCTGCAGCGCCGCCGCAATACCTGCCGATGACGACCCGGGTGCACCTGCGCAAGGTGCGTTTCGAAGGCGGTACTGTCTACCCCTTGAGTGACCTGCGCGACAACTATCAGGACCTGGTAAACCACGATATCACCCTGGCCGAACTGGACGAGGCGACCCGCCGCCTGACCCGACGTTATCAACAGGACGGCTACCTGCTGTCCTATGCTTACCTGCCGCCGCAGGACTTTGCCGATGGCCGGGTGCAGGTGGTGCTGGTCGAAGGCTATATCCGTGACTACCAACTACAGGGGGACATAGGCCCTGCATCGGCGTACCTGGAGCAACTGACGACCCGGCTCAAGGCCGAACGCCCGTTGACCCGCAAGACCCTGGAACGCTACACCTCGCTGATGAGCCAGGTGCCGGGGGTAACGCTCGAGGCCCGGGTGCAGTCGCCCGGCATCCACGATGGCGCGGCGCGGCTGAGCGTCCAGGCGTCGCGCAAGCCCTTCAGCGCCGCCCTGAGCCTGGCCGACGGCAGCCGCGACGACCTCGAGGCGCTGCTGGCGGTGAGCAGCAATGCCCAGACCGCGTTGGCCGAGCAGGTCAGCTTTGCCGCGCTGGTGCCGCCCGGTGACGATCATGAGCACTACTACCGCCTGGACTACGCCCAGTACCTGGACAACGAAGGCAGCCAGCTGACGCTGTCGGCATCAGGGTATCGCAGCGACCCCGACGCCGAGGTCCGCCTGAACAATGGCATCGACCTGCGCCAGCGTCGTGAAAACGAGCGCTACGCAGTCGGCCTGGGCCAGGTCCTGACGGCTTCGCCCAACGAGTGGCTCAGTGTGGCCGCGCGAGTCTATGCGGTGAGCGACGATACCGATTACCGCGGCGTCGAGGTGCCCATGCGCATCAGCAGCCACACCGACTCGCGCGCCCTGGCGTTCGAAAGTGACTGGCGCACGGCCGACACCAGGCAGCTGCGCATCCTCAGTATCGGGGCTTACCAGGGGGTGGATTACCTTGGGGCGAGAACCGACGGTGACATCGATCTGGATTTCCTCCGTTTGCGGGTGTCGGGGCTGCAGAGCGACCGCTTCTTCGACAATTGGCAGGGGGTGGCCTCGGCGACCCTGACCTGGAGCAACGACAGCCTGCCGGACAGTGAGCGGGCGGTATTCGGTGGACAGGCCTTCGGCCGCGGCTACCCCAGTGACCAGGCCGCGGGCGACAAGGGCTGGGGTGTGGCCTATGAGCTCAACTACAGCTTCAGGCCCGGTGGCGACTGGCTGAAGCTGGTGCAGCCCTATGGGGTGGTGGATGCGGCGCGCAGCTGGTTCAACGAGCTGGAAATACGCGATTCACGCCTGTCCTCGGCGGCCCTGGGGATACGCCTGGGTGACGAGCGTCACTACAGCCTGTCCCTGGAAGCCGCCAGGCCGATGTCCGACATCGCCCTGGACAGCTTCGACCGCCAGCCGCGTTTCACCCTGACGTTCAGGTACAGGCCGTAGGAGCGGGCTTGCCCCGCGATTGCCTGTACCGCCGCAATCGCGGGGCAAGCCCGCTCCTACAGGTCGCTGTCTGACGGCAGCGGCTACTCAATTCACCAGGTGCAGGCGCGGTTTAGGGAACAGGTTGTCCAGGGTTTCCAGCAGGCGGGTGTGATAGATCGGCTTGCGGAACAGGTCCAGCACCTGCAGACGCAAGAGGTCGCTGATGTCGTCCATGTCGGCATGCCCGGAGGTGACGATCACCGGCAAGTGCTGGCGGGCGGTGTGCTCGCGCAGGCGCTTGATCAGTGAAATACCGCTTTCCTCCGGCATGCGCAGATCAGTGATAACCAGCGCCACGTCCGGGTGGCGGGTGAGCTGTTGCAGGGCGAGTTTCACCGAGGTGGCCGTGTGGCAGCAGAAACCCTCGCTCTCCAGCAGTTCGGCAAGTTCCAGCAAGGCGTCCTCTTCATCATCCACCAGGAGAATCTGTTGACGTAGGGAAGAGGTCGGCATGGTGTAGTCCTGTTACTGAGCGAAAATCAGGATGGAGCGTCCAGTGAGTCCGAAACCCGCGACCTTATGAGCCGCTACCCGTGCCGCCGGTACCGCCCGTACCTCCGGTAGCGCCGGCTTTTTCCATGGAGCTCTGGACTTTGGTGAAGACCGAGGTCACACCACTGGAAATGGGCGTAATGAAGGTGGTCAGCACCGCCGCCACCATCGCCGCCGCAATGGCGTACTCGATGCCGGAGGCCCCATCCTTGCGGTAGAAGAATTCTTTGCAGCTCTTGAGGATTCGGGAAAGACGCATGGCATTTCTCCTGGCGCGCAAGGCGCGGATAACGGGGCTTATTCGATGATTCCCCTTTGCCATCACAGCATCGCCAAGCCGGGCAGAACCGGCAAATGTAAGAAAGCATTAATCCAAAAGTTATAACCCCGAATGGGCGCCGGTAAGGCGTTGTTTTACTGGGGCGCCGGATTTACGACGGAAAAAATACTGACGGGTAATGGCGTTTTGGCTCCACTGCGCTAGTGTCACATAGCGAAATAGTCGGTTTTACCTTTGGGTGCGAAGGACTTACAGCGAAGTAGTAGTAGGAGAGCCGACGTGAGCAGTCGCATTACCATCATCCTGGCGGGTTTCTTCCTGGTCGGCGCCTTGCTGGCCGGTTACTGGGGACTGGTGCTGAGCCGTCCGCCCGCCGAGCCTGTTGCCGCTCCGGTCGTTGCGCCGCAGGTCGCGGTCGTGCAGCAGGTCGTCGACAAGGCCAGCGATGAAACACGCCAGCCCGTGGTGGTGCTGCGTCGCGATGTTGCCCCCTACACCCCGTTGACCGCCGACGACCTGCTGGTAGAGCGCCTGCAGGTGGCCCCCGCCGGCAGTTTCCAGACGATCGAGCAGGTACTGGGGCGCAGCAGTTGGCGAGCTCTGGCCGCTGGCACCTGGCTCGACCATGGCAGTTTCGAGGCCGGCGGACCGCTGGCGCGCATGATCCGTCCCCACGAGCGCGCCCTGGCGCTGGCCATTGACGATGTGATCGGCGCCGCCGGGCAGTTGAGCCCGGGCGACTATGTCGATGTGCTGCTGTACCTGCGTGAAGAGAACAGCAACCCCCAGGCCTCTGCCCAGGTCGTGCTGCCGGCCCTGCGCCTGCTCAGCGTCGGCAAGCAACTGGGCCTGGCCAACGATGGCATGCCGGCAGAGCCGTCGCTGGAGGACAAGGCCCGTCAGGAACAACAGCGCACGCCGGCACGCACCGTGGTGCTGGCGGTCCCCGAGGCACTGGCCAGCCGGTTGTTGCTCGCCGCCCAGGCCGGCAGCCTGCGCCTGGCCGTACGCAGTGCCGAAGAAAAACGCCTGGCCCGCTACTGGGCCGACCCGCAAGGCAGTGCAAAGGAGGTGGACTCCACCAACCGCGAACTCTATCGCTTCAGCCAACTGGCCCAGACACCGGTGGCCAAGCCCGTCGCCAGCCTCTCTGCGCCGCGAGGCATGCAGATCATCCGTGGTAACCAGTCCAGCCAGCCAACTCCCTGACCAAGCAAGGATGCCCTTAAATGAGCAGTCGTTCCGTGCGGGTAAACCTGTCTTTGCTGTGCGTGTTGCTGTGCGCGGGCACTTTGCTGCCCGATGTGCAGGCGGCCAGTGCCGGCTGCGCGGCCTTGGCCCGGTTGCCGGGCGTGATAGAAATCGACCAGGGCCTGCAGCAGGAACTGCGTGCGCCAGTGAGCATCACCCGGGTGGCGGTGGGCGACGCGAAGATCGCCGATGTGCATGCCAGCGGTGACGATGCCGTGCTGCTGACGGCGCTAAACCCGGGTGCCACCAGCCTGATGCTCTGGACGGCCTGTGCGAAAACCCCACACCAGGCCATGCTGTTCGTCAGGGGCGTAGCCACCGCCGACATGGCCGAGACCGCCGTGCCGCCTTCCCAGGACCCCACGCTACCCAACCAGGTGCAGGCCGACATTCGCTTCGTCGAGGTCAACCGCACCAAGTTCAAGGAGGCCGGTGCGCGGCTGTTCTTCAAAGGCTCCAACAATGCCCTGTTCGGTTCACCCGGGACCGTGCCCAACACCGTGGTCAGGCCAGGCTACGTGCCCGGCGTCAGCACCGCCCCGGGGCAGTATGTCGACGTCAGGCCAGGTATTCCCCTGGACAACAACGTGTTCAATATCGTCTGGGGCGGTGGCAGCAGTCGCTTCCTCGCGGCCATCAATGCCCTGGAAAACAGCGGTTTCGCCTACACCCTGGCGCGCCCCAGCCTGGTGGTGCTCAGCGGCCTGACCGCGAGTTTTCTCGCCGGTGGCGAGATTCCCATCCCGGTGCCCAGCAGCGGCAGCGACAGTGTGTCGATCGAGTACAAGGAGTTCGGTATCCGTCTGGCGCTGTCGCCGACCGTGGTGAGCCGTGATCGCATCACCCTCAAGGTGGCCCCGGAAGTCAGCGAGCTGGACTACACCAACGCGGTGAACATCGCCGGCACCCTGGTGCCGGGGCTCACGGTGCGGCGCACCGACACCAGCATCTCCCTGGCCGATGGCGAGAGCTTCATCATCAGCGGCCTGATCAGCAGCACCACCCGCTCGGCGGTGGACAAGTTCCCGGGGCTGGGCAACATCCCGATCCTCGGTGCGCTGTTTCGCCAGTCGGTGTTGCAGCGCGATGAAACCGAGCTGTTGATGATCGTCACCCCGCATCTGGTCCAGCCCCTGGCGGCCAATGCGCAACTGCCGTCCTTGCCGGGTGAGGGGCTGCGTAACTACGACCCGAGCTGGGGGCGGTTGTTCTTCCTGGAAAACGGCGACTTCGAAGGTCGCAGCGGGTTATCCCAATGAGCGAAAACCTCAGCCAGACGTTTCTTGCCATCACCCGCAACGACGCCGACCTGCAATGGTTGCAGGGCGCCCTGGCACCCTTGGGGCAGGTGGTCGGTGCCGGCAGCGGCGCCAGCCTCGACGAGTTGCTGGCGTTGGTCGATGTCACCTTCGCCAGCCTGGTGTTCGTCAGCCTCGACCGCGATCACCTGGTCAACCAGTGTGCGTTGATCGAAGGGGTGCTGGAGGCCAAGCCGATGCTGGCCATGGTCGCCCTGGGCGACGGCATGGACAACCAGCTGGTACTCAACGCCATGCGTGCCGGTGCCCGTGACTTTGTCGCCTACGGCTCGCGCGCCAGCGAGGTGGCGGGCCTGGTGCGGCGTCTGAGCAAGCGCCTGCCGCCGGTTACCAGCAACCCCAGCCTCGGTGGCCTGACCGTGCTCTACGGCGCCCAGTGCGCAGCCGATGGTGCCTTGCTCACCACCCACCTGGCGCGGGTGGTGCAGAACAGCGGCCAGCAAACCTTGCTGCTCGACCTGGGCCTGCCCCGTGGCGACAGCCTGGCCTTGCTGGGCCTTGAGGCGTCCTTCCATTTCGGCGACGCCCTGCGGCACCTGCGTCGCCTGGACAACACCCTGATCGACAGCGCATTCACCCGTGAAAGCTCAGGCCTGCGCCTGCTGGCCTACGCCGCTGCCGACGAGGCGCTCGAACGCACCAGCGCCGCTGAGCTGTACATGCTGCTCAGCGCCTTGCGCCAGCACTTCCAGCACATCGTCGTGAACCTCACCGGGCAGGCCGACAGCGAAGCCTTGCGCACCTTCGTCAGTCATTGCGACAAGTTGATCTGGTACACCGACCAGAACGTCCTGGACTGCCGGCGCAACCTGGAGGTGCTGACCCAGTGGCGGGAGAAGGGTATGAAACTCGAGCACGCCAGCCTGCTGGTCGATCGTTACCTCAAGGGCGTGGCGCCGGACGCCGAAGCCCTGAGCAAGCGCTATGGCCTGCCGCTGCTGGTGGTGTTGCCGTACAGCCCGCAGGTGCGCCTGAACGCCAAGAACCAGGGCCTGACCCTGTTCGAGCTGGCCCCGCGGGAAGGCCTCACCCAGCACCTCAAGACCCTGGGCGAGGGCCTGGCCCGGCGCTCGGAAAACCACAAGACTGACGGCGGCTCCTGGCTGAACCGCCTCTGGGGGCACCGATGAGCAGTGCCGACGAGCTGTTCGGTGGCCCGCGCCACAACCTGGGCAGCGATCCCCAGGGGCTCAAGCGCGCGTTGCATCGGCACATCATCGATGCCATAGAGGACAGCGGGCGTAACCTGCTGGAAGGCTCGCGCCCGGCGCTGGCGCAGTTCGTGGTGGAGCAGGTGGGCGACTATATCGCCCGCCTGCACCTGGCCTTGTCGCGCTACGAGATGGAGCGCCTGGCCGAGGAAATCGTCGACGAACTGACCGGCTTCGGTCCGCTGGAGGTGCTGCTGCGCGACAGCAGCGTCACCGAGATCCTGGTCAACGGGCCGCACCGGGTGTTCGTCGAGCGGGCCGGGGTGCTGCAACAGACCGACCTGCGCTTTATCGATGCGCACCATGTGGAGCGGGTCATGCAGCGCATCCTCGCGCCCCTGGGGCGGCGTCTGGACGAGTCGTCGCCCATGGTCGATGCGCGCATGCCCGATGGCAGCCGGGTCAATGCGATCATCCCGCCGGTGGCGCTGGACGGCCCCTGCCTGTCGATCCGCAAGTTCCGCAAGGACATGCTCAAGAGCGCCGACCTGCTGGCCACCCGCACGGTCGACCAGGATATCCTCGACTTCCTGCAACTGGCCGTGGCCAGGCGCTGCAACATTCTGGTCAGCGGCGGCACCGGCACCGGCAAGACCACCTTGCTCAACATCCTCAGCCAGTTGATCGCGCCCCACGAGCGTCTGGTCACCATCGAGGATGTTGCCGAACTGCACCTGGACCACCCCCATGTGGTGCGCCTGGAAACCCGGCCGCCGAATGCCGAGGGCCATGGCGAGATCAAGGCCAGCGAGCTGATCCGCAACGCCCTGCGCATGCGTCCGGACCGTATCCTGCTCGGCGAGATCCGCGGCGTGGAAGTGCTCGATGTGCTCACGGCGATGAACACCGGCCACGACGGTTCCATGAGCACCGTGCACGCCAACACCGCCCAGGATGCCCTGTTGCGCCTGGAAACCCTGGTCGGCCTGACCGGGCGGCAGGTGGCCGAGAAGACTTTGCGGCAGATGATCTGTGCCGCCCTCGACGTGGTGATCCAGCTGACCCGCCTGGCCGATGGCCGTCGTTGTGTCAGTGAAGTGCTGGAGGTGGTCGGGGTGCGTGACGATGTGTATGTCACCAACACCCTGTTCCGCCTCGATCGCCGTTCGGGCGATGGCTTTTACCGCGAGGCACCGAACCCGGCGGGGGACAAGCTGCGCCGCGAGCCTTTGGAGTCGCGGCAATGATGCCGGTGCTGCTCGGGCTGACTTGCCTGGCGCTGTTGGCGGTGTCGCTGCGGCTGTTCTACAGCGGCCTGCGCAAGTCGGGTAACGAGCGCATCCTCCAGCGTCTCGGCCAGGTGCCGGAGACCGCGAGCGCGCGCCCGGTGCGTCGCGACTGGCTTGACCGCCTGCTGCAACGCGCAGGCGTCGAGCGGCGCAACGACCGCCTGCTGTCAGGCGCGCTGATCTGGAGCCTGCTGGCGCTGCTGGTCGGGCTCACGGCTGGCTGGCTGCCCGGGCTGGGCTGCTGGCTCGCCGGTCCCTTGCTGTTTCGCCTGTACCTGGGCTGGCGCTACCAGCGCCGCCTGCAACGCATGATCGAGCAGTTGCCGGTGCTGCTCGACCACGCCATGCGCAGTCTCAAGGCCGGTCGCACCCTGAGCGATGCGGTCCTGGGTGCCATCGACGTCTGCCGGCAGCCCTTGCAGGGCGCCATGCAGCGGGTGCGGCGCAACGTGCAGATGGGCGTCGACCTGGACGATGCCATGCACGACCTGGCCGAACTGTATGAGCAGGACGAGCTGCGCCTGTTCGCCCTGGGCCTGCGGATCAACCAGCGCTACGGCGGCAACGCCAGCGAGCTGCTGGAAAACCTGATCAAGCTGATTCGCGAGCGCGAGCAGGGCGCTCGCCAGTTACGTGCCATGACCGGTGAAACACGCATGACCGCCCTGGTCCTGGGCTTGCTGCCGGTGGGCATGGCCGGTTACTTCCTGAACAGCAACCCCAGGTACCTGCTGAGCATGTGGCAGGACGGCCAGGGGCAGTTCCTCCTGCTCGCCGCCTTCGGCTTGCAGGTGGTCGGTTGCCTGGCGCTGTGGCGCATGTTGCGGAGTCTGTGAAATGGCCTTGATGCTCAGCGCCGTGCTGTTCTTTGCCGCCTTCGTGCTGTTGCTCGCGCAGCTGCTGCGCCAGCGCCGCCGGGAACGCCTGGTGGCCCAGCGCCTGCAAGGGCAGCTGGGCCGGGATGATCGCCTGGGCAACTGGGTGCAGCAGGTGGGCAGCAGTCGCCTGGCCCAGCGCTCGCTGAACCTGGACAGCGAAACCCGCCAACTGCTCGATCGCCTGGGCTGGCGGCGCAGTCGCCAGCGCGCCTTGTTTGCCGCCTGCCAGGTCGGGGTGCCGTTGCTGGCCCTGGGTGTTGGCCTGCTGCTGGAACACACCGTCTATGCCGATACCCAGAACGCCTGGCTGGTGGTGCCGCTGTGCGCGCTGGGTATCGGTTACCTGCTGCCCAAGCGTTTGCTGGCGCTGGCCGCTGCCCGTCGTCAGCAACGGATCGCTCGCGAAGTCTCGACCTTCATTCCCTTGCTGCGCATCCTCTTCGAATCGGGCCTGGCGGTGGAGCAGGGCCTGCGGGTGCTGAGCCAGGAGTCGCGGCACCTGCTGCCGGAGCTCAGCGCAGAGTTGCGCCTGATCCTGCAACGGGTCGACTCGGGCCTGGCCCTGGCCCCGGAGCTTGAGAAAACCGCGCAGCTGCTGGCCGTGGACGAGTTCGGTGACACCTGCGTGATCCTCCAGCAACTGCTCACCCAGGGTGGTGGGGCGATGAAGTCATTGCTGGCGCTCAAGCAGCTGCTGGATGACCGGCGCCTGACGCGGATGCAGGAGCGGATCTCGAAGATGTCGGGAAAGATGTCGATGGTGATGATGGTGTTTCTGTTTCCCGCCTTGCTGATCGTGCTGGCCGGCCCCGGCTTCACGGCATTGGCCAAGGCCCTGGGCTCATGAAGGGAGTCGTAGCGATGAAAGCAGTCATGATGGTCATGAGCCTGGTGGTGCTGGGCGGTTGTGCCAGCGAGGGTGCCGCGCCCTGGCTGGCGCTGCCCGGTAGCAGCGCCAGCTGTGCCAAGCCCGATTCCAGCCAGGAGCTGGCCCTGAGCATGGCCGACGAGATGCTCGGCGAGGGGCGCCCCCACGCCGCCCTGGCCCACCTGGAGGTGTTGCCGGCCGACCTGGCCCAGGTGCGCCTGCGCAAGGCCAAGGTATTGCGCCTGCTGGGGCGCAGCGAGGCCGAGCCCTTGTACCGCAGCCTGCTCGGCGGCTGCCTGGCCGCCGAAGGCGAGCATGGCCTGGGCCAGTTGTTCGCCGCCCGTGGCGATAACCTCCAGGCCCAGCGCCACCTGTTGCGCGCGGTCCGCCTGGCGCCGACCGACGAGAAGGTGCGCAACGACCTGGGGGTGGTCTACCTGAGCCTGGGCAATGTCGAGCAGGCGCGTTTCGAGTTCCTCACCGCGATCGAGCTCAAGCAGAACAACACCCTGGCGGCGGTCAACCTGGTCAGCCTGATGCTCTACCAGGACAAGTGGGAGCAGGCGGCCGATCTCGTCTCGCGCCTGAACCTGAGCCCGGCCCAGTTCAATGACGCCAAGCGCCGTGCCGAGCAACTGAAAACGCCTGGCAAGTCCGCGCCGAGCCGTGCCGACCAGGTCGCAGCGGTGTCGGAGCCGACCCCTTCCTTCGGGCAACCCTGAGGTCATCATGAAGCCAGCCAGCCTGTTATTGCTTGCCTTGAGTGCGCTCCCCCTGGCGTCCCCGGCCATCGAGGCGGGGCCGTCGTCGCCGGCGCAACAGACCACCGAAGCCTGGCTGCAACTGCAGGCGCGCAACCAGCAGGCGTCGAAGATCCCGCAGACCGCCACGCCCAAGGAACGCGAACAGAGCATGCAGCGCTGGCTGGACAGCTACAAGTACCAGATCCCGGACTTCTACCGCTGGGAGCAGGTCGACTCGTCCGACAAATAGCGGCGGCTCGGGTGGCGCCGCTAGTGCGCCGTTTGCCGCAGGTGCAGGGGCGAGCTGCCCGGCGCCAGGGCCAGGGCCAGTTGGGTGCGGTTGTGCATGTGGGTCAGGCGCAGCACCTGTGACACATAGAGTTTGACCGTGTTTTCGGTGATGCCCAGCTCGCAGGCGATCTGGTAGTTGGTCTTGCCCTTGCTGACCAGGCGCGCCACTTCCAGCTGGCGTGGCGACAGCTTGTCGAAGATGGCCGGGATGCTCACGCTGTCCGCGTCCGCGTCCGCGTCCGCGTCCGCGTCCTCGACGTCGCTGGCGCGGCGCTGGGTACCCAGGCCACGGGCCTTGTCCAGGTCCTGGTAGAGGTCGTCGATCGAGTCGGCCAGGTCCTGGAGCTTCTGGTTGAGGCTGCCCAGGTACTGGTGGCTTTTCTGCTGTTCAAGCACGGCGGCTTCCTGGCGTTGTACGCCTTCGAGCAGTTCGTCGAGGTCGACGGGCTTCTGGTAGTAATCGGCATAGCCTGCGCGCAGGGCCTTGATCACATCCTGCTTGTCGGCGCGGCCGGTGAGCATGATGGCTTCGAAGATGCGCTGGGGGCCGGCGAGCACTTTCAACGACTTGAGCAGCTCTATGCCATCGCACTGCGGCATGTGCAGGTCGCACAGCACCACGCCGATGGCCGGGTCGGCGGCAAAGCATTCGATGGCCTGGGTGGCGCAATGGCAGGGTACGCAGCGATAGCCACTGCCCTGGAGAAACTCACAGAGTTCTTCGACGATCACTGGCTGGTCATCGACCACCAGCACCTTTACCTCGCTGAAGGATTTGTTCACGCGCTACTCCCTGCAGGTGTGCCCCTCTCTCCCGGAGCCTGGGTGGCCCTTGTCGCAGGCCGCAGACACTCTAGAAAAGTAGTCGCACATCGCGACTCTGTACAAGGTTGTACAGGCACCAGGACTCTGGCCGATTAGTGGATCCACACTGCGGCCAGCAGGAAACCGGCCAGGATGAACGGGGCAAAGGGCTGTTTGTTCGAGGACTCCTCGGTAAGCTGCTTGAGGCGATTCCTGACTTTCTGGCTCAGCAGCGCCCACAGCCGGCGCCGGCAGGACAACCAGATCAGCACGGCGATGCCGGCGCCGATGAAGGTACCCAGCACGTACATGCGGTCGGTGGCCAGGGCTAGGGCGGCGAGCAGCTTGACGTCGCCGGCGCCGAAGCGGCCGAGCATATAGCCGGGCAAGGTCAGGAGCATGACGATCGCCAGTGCCCAGCCGCCCTCGCTGGCATCGGCGCCGATCCAGGTGTGTCCGGTCATGAACAGGTAGGCCAGCGCACAACTTGCCGCACCTAGGGTCAGGGTGTTGGCGATCTGGCGTTCACGCATATCTTGTTCGGCGCACAAGGCAAGCCACAACAGAAGGACCATGCTTTGCATTGGCGAAAGGCATCCCTTTGTGGTGAATGATTCTATGCTGTCAGTGAGGTGTCACTGTCAGGGTAGACGCGATCATGAAAGCAAGCCTGGTCAAACGGCAAAAAGGCGCTGCGGCGCTGGAGTTCGTTGCGGTATTCGTGATCTTTTTCGCAGTGTTCTACGGGGTGGTCAGCTACGGCCTGCCGATGCTCATGCTGCAATCGTTCAACCAGGCCAGCAGCGAGGCGGTGCGCCGCTGTGTGGCCCTGGATCCGGCCAGCCCGAGTTATCGCAGCGACATCGACACTCTGGCCAAGAGCGTGCTGGGTGAACAACTGGCGTGGATGCCCGGCTCCCTGAATTTCCAGCTCGCCAGCGATGCCAGCGTCACCCTGACGCCCGGCAACCTGCTGACGGTGAAAATCGACTATGCCAAAGCCAAGCTGACCTCGGTGTTGCCGGTGATCGATATGCCGGTGATCGGTGAGGTGCCGCGCTTGCCTGCGAGCCTCAAGGCCAGCGCGAGCCTGCAACTGTGAGTGCCGGACAAGGCCTGTTCGAGCGTTGGCGTGGGCGCTCGGCAGCTCCCGAGCAGCCTGTGGAGCCGGCGCCAGGCATTGCCCTGGTGGGCTTGCAGTTGTGGCTCGACGATAGCGCCCGGGTGCTGCGCCTGGCCGGTCCCTTGCGCACGGCGCTGGCATTGCCGGAGCAGGCCGATGCCCGGCTGCAGGATTATGTGCAGCCCTACAGCCTGCTGGTGCTCGAAGGCGAGCCGATGGATTGGCAGGCCCAGGTCCTGGACCTGGACTTCAAGGCCGCCGGCGGTGGCACCCTGCATACCCGTGGCTGGCTGCAGGCCCAGTCCGGGCGGTGGCTGCTGCAACTGTTCGATGTTGGCGACCTGTTGCAGCAGCGCCAGCAATCGTTGAACGCCGAACGCCAGCGTCACTTCAGTTGCCATCTGGCGAGCGCCTTGCGCGATTGCAGCATCGAACGCCTGGAGCTGGTAGCGCAGGAGCAGTTGCAGTGGCTGGTGCGTCACTGGCGGGCCAGCGCTGCGCGGCTGTTGTTGCAGGGCCGGGAAGGCTGGCAGACCTACGCCAGTGGCAATGATCCGCTGGCTTGGCCGGCCGATGCGGCGCTGGGGGCGTTACTGGACCAGCAAGCCCCGGGCCAGGTGCTGTGCAGCGCGGGCCACCCGGGCCTGCAGCCGCTGTTTGTCCAGGAACAGACCTATCTGCTGCCCTATGCCCAGGGCCAGGTCGTGCAAGCCTGGCTGATCGTCATCGGCCCCGCTGAAGCACTGGTGCCCCAGGACGCGCTGCAGGTGCTGGCCGCCTATGCCGAGCCACTGCTCGGTCGCCTGGCGGCGTTCGAACTGCAGCAGCAGAACGAGCGCCTGGACAGCCTGCAGCTGCAACTGGGCGCAGGCTGGTGGCAGTGGCGCTTGAGCGAGCAGAGCCTGCACATGGATCCGGGGCTGGCCGCGAGCCTGGGCATGCCGGCGCAGCTGACCCTCAGCCAGTGGTTGAGCCGTGTGCACCCGGCCGACAGGGAGGCGGCGCAGCTGGCCCTGGGTGAGTTGCAGCGCGATGGCTGCGCCTTGCACCTGAGCGTGCGCCTGCTGGACAACCACTTCGAGGCCAACCCGCGCTGGTACCGCCTGTGCGGGCAGGTGCGCGGCAGCGGGCAGCAGCGCCGCCTGCAAGGCTTCATGCTCGACATCAGCGACATCAAGGCCCAGCAGCAGCAGGCAGGAGCCGCTCAGGCCCGCCTGGAAAACCTGATCGCCAGCTCGCCGGCAGTGATCTATATCCAGCGCTACTGCGAAGGGGCGCTGCAGGCCGAATTCTTCAGTGCCAGCCTGCAACCGATGCTCGGCTGGGAGCCGTCGGCCGACGCGCAGCCAGGCCAATGGGTGCACCCCGAAGACCAGGCCCTGTGGCTGGCGCGTACCCGCACCCTGTTGCGCGAGGGCCAGGTACGCAGTCGCTACCGGCTGCGCGACCACCAGGGCGGTTATCACTGGGTGCTCGATGAGGCGCGCCTGCTGCGTGACGACCTGGGCTTGCCGGTGGAGGTAGTGGGCATCTGGCTGGATGTCAGCGAGGCCACCGAGGCCGCCGAACGGGTACGCGAAAGCGAGGAGCGCTATCGGGTGCTGGTGGAGGATTCACCGGCGATGATCTGCCGCTACACCCCCGACCTGACCCTGGTGTTCGGCAACCAGCCCCTGGCCGATTACCTGGAGTGCTCGGCGACGCAGTTGGCGGGGATCAATCTGGGGCAGTGGATGTCCGACAGCCAGCGCGAGGCCTTCCTCGAGCGGCTGGCCGGGCTCACGCCGGAGCAGCCGGTGAGCAGCGTGGAAATCTGTCTGGAGCTGCCGGGGCGCGAGCATGCCTGGTGGGTATGGTCCGATCGTGGCCTGTTCGACGGCGAGGGCCGCCTGCTGGAAATCCAGGCGGTGGGGCGCGACAACACCCAGGTCCGGCGTACCCAGCAGCAACTGCTGCAGAGCGCGAAGATGGCTACCCTCGGCGAGATGGCCACCGGGCTCGCCCATGAGATCAACCAGCCGCTGAACGTCATGCGCATGGCGGTGGTCAATGCGCTCAAGCGCCTGGACAACGGCGATGTGCAGGTGGATTACCTGCAAGACAAGCTCAAGCGCATCGATGCCCAGGTACTGCGCGCCTCTCGCGTGGTGGACCACATGCGGGTGTTCGGTCGGCGCTCGGAGGTCGAGCAGCAACCCTTCGCGCCCTGGCAGGCGGTCGAGGGCGCGCTGTCGCTGCTGGCCGAGGGCTTGCGTGGCAAGGGCGTCGAGCTGCGGGTCGAAGCCCCGATGCAGGCGCAGACCGTCAATGGTCACCAGGACCAGCTGGAGCAGGTGCTGATCAACCTGATGGTCAACGCCCGGGATGCCTTGCTGGCGCGTCGGCAACAGCAGCGCGAGCTGCAACCCTGGATTGCCCTGCGCATGGAGGCCAGCGACCGCCAGGTGCGCCTGCTGGTCGAGGACAACGGCGGCGGCATCGAGCCGCGCTTGCTGGAACGCATCTTCGAGCCGTTCTTCACCACCAAGCCGGTGGGCGTCGGCACCGGCCTGGGGCTTTCGGTGAGCTACGGCATCATCGACGCCATGGGTGGTTGCCTGAGTGTCGAGAACGCCGCCGAGGGCGCGCGCTTCTGCATCGAGTTGCCGAGCTACTGCACCAGCTGAGCACGGCTGCTGGAGCAGGTCAGGTTGGCACCCACCTCGACCTTGAGCAGGTCGATGCCCAGGGTTTTGAGCAGGGCATTGACCAGCGGATCGACCAGTGGGCCGAGCAGGCCCTTGATCAGCGGTTCGAGGATGTTGGCGACGCCATCGAGCAACCCGGCGACCTGGGTCACCACGGCGCCGAGGAGGTTGCCGCTGACGGGTTTGTAGGCCTGCACCTCGATGCCGGCGATGGTGTCGTTGAGGCTGTCGATGATGTTGCTGGCCGAGGTGCTCAGATAGGCCGGTGGCCGGTCGATGTCGGGTGGCGTGTGGCCGGGCGGTGCGAATCGCAGGTCACTGGCCGGGTCGGTCGAGTTGCTGCCCAGCAGCGGTGCGTTGACCTTCACCCCGATGCCACCGCCGGCGAATGCCACCCGGGTGCCGCAAATGGGTGGCAGGAACAGCACGCGACTGCAGACGTTGGTGCCGATGTCGATCAGCGGCAGCGGCGTGACTTCGCCAGTGCCGTTGCTGAAGAAATCCTCCGGGTTCTTGAACTGGCCGATGGCGATATCCACCGCCGCACTCCGGGTCGGGGCGGTGAGGGTTTTCTCCGGGTTGCAGCTGTAGTCGCTGACTTCACTGCTGGCCCTTGCCACGTTGATGCCGACATCCACGCTGACCGTGCCCGGCAGCAGGCGAATGTCGGTGACCTTGCAGGGAATGCCCAGGGCGCAGGTCAGCGATTGCAGGGTGCCCATTACGTTGAGGCTGAGCAGGTTGTTGAGGATGTTGGTCAGCGGCGAGGCCAGATCGAGCACGGCGTTGACCAGTCCGGCCACCGTGGACAGCACCGGCAATTCCAGGGAGACCAGCGCCCGCACCTGGGCGGTTTGCACCCTGATGGTGTCGGTTTGCGGGTTGCCGATGGCCGAGAGCTGTTGAGGCTCGATCACTTTCAGGCGCACCTTGCCGTTGGCCAGCCCCAGCAGGTTGATGGGCATTTCCACGGTCGCGGCGTTTTCCTTGGTGGACAGCAGGATCACGCTTTGCACCAGGTCCAGCACCCGCAGGCCGGCGTCGAGCCCGGCCTGGGTGGTGCCGCTTTGCAGGTCGAGCATGCTGCCCAACTGCAGCAGGCGACTGTTGTCGGAACCGACGGCAATCCTGCCCAGATTGGTCACCACTTCGGCCGTGGCGCCGCTGCGCTGCAGCACTTTGACGGCGGCCTGGAGCAGTTGGGTCGCCGTGGCACCGGCGCTGAGCAACTGTTGATAATTGCCCGCGCTGACCCCTGCATCGATGGCCAACTGGTCCAGGTAGGCGAGCAGGTTGATCTGGGTATTGGCCAGGCCCTGCCAGCCCAGCAGGTCCAGTTGGACGTGGCCACCGAGGGGATCGACCAGGGCATTGAGCAGTGGCGCTTGCCGCGAGTCCAGGGTGGCGGCGGTGCTGCGGATGCGCAGCATCGCCTGGGGTGGCCTGGGCGTGGCGGCCACGGCGCTGGCGCTCAGGAGGGTGAAGTCGGGCACCGGGTTGCCGCGTGCCAGGGCCAGTACGCCGGCGGCCACGCTAGTCGCCACACGGGTGCTGGCGACCACCCGGATGGCTTCGTGGCGCGTGGCATCGACGCTGTAGCTGCGCAGGCTGTTGGCGCCGGTCTGCAGGCTGCCGCAGGTGGTGTCCAGGGCTTGCACGGCGCTCAGTTCGAAACCATTGCGCACGGCGCTGGCCCGGGCCAGGGCGGCGGCCTGGGGACCTGTGCCGCTGCACACGGCCAGTTGCCCGGCGGCTTCCAGCGCTGCCATGTCGGCAATGCGCTGCAGTTTGCGTTGCTCCAGGAACAGCCGGCTGCTGTCGACCACCATCAGCACGAACAGCAGCCCCATGCCCAGGGTCAGGGCCGCGACCAGGCCGATGGCGCCGCGTTGCCGTGCGGGAAAACGAGGGGACACGCGCACTCCTTTGCCGGCCGAGGCCGCGCGTGGCAGCAGTTGTGCCCTGCAGTGTAGCCAAGATGATGGCCAGTCGCCTGCATGGCGAGCGGCCCGTTCCGACTCAGTGCGGTGGGTAGTTGGCGAGGACCTTGGTCACAGTGTCCTGGATGGCGCTGTTGCGCTCCTCGGGGCCTGGCGGATAGTTGTTCATGATCTGCTCGGCACTGCCGCGCCACACCAGCTTGCCGTCGTGGCCGTCGAACATGTCGACCTGGATGGTGGCGACCTTGTAGTCGACGCTGCGGGTCTCGTTGTACATCGGCCCGCCCCAGTAGTTACCCCAGTAGCCGCCCCAGGCACCGCCGTAATTGGTGGTGATCTGCTGCTGGCGATTCTCGACGATCAGGTAGGTCTGCACCTTCAGGTCACCCTGGCTGCTGCCCTGGGCGGGGCGCAGGCCACGCTGGTCGAGCTGGCCGGCCACCGCCTGGCGGATGCGTTGCTCGGTCAGGTCGCTCTTGATCCGTGGATCGTCGGGGCGGTACTGCAGCGCCGGTTCCTGCCAGACCCAGCTGCGGTAGGCGGCAAAGTCGCGGCTGGCATCGAAGTCCTGGGACACATTGCCGCTTGAACACGCGCCCAGCAGCACCATGGATGTGAGTAAAGCGAATCGGCGCAACATGATGGATCTCCAATTGCCTTTAACTGGGAGGATAGCCGTCGAGGGCCTTGTTCAGGGATTCGCGCAAGGCCTCTTCGCGTTCGCTCCGGGAGCCCTGGCTGGCGGTCTCGGCGCTGGTGCTCCAGACCGCCTGGCCATCGTTGGCGTCATACAGGTCAAGATCTACCACCATCACCTCCACTTCATAGGTGCGTACCAGCGGCACGCTGGCGTAGGCCCCATAGCCACTGCCGTAACGGCCGTAGCTGCCGTACCCACCATAGCCGCCATAGGGGTAGCCGCCGTAGGGATAGGCACCGTAGGGGTAGTAGTCTTCCTGCACCTGACGCAGCCGGCGCTCCATGCGCAGGTTGGCGCTGACCAGCAGGTCGCCCTGGCCATTGCGTGCCGGGCGCAGGCCGCGCTGGTCCAGGGCATTGCTGACCGCTTCGGCCAGTTGGCCGGGGTCGGCCAGGGTGGTGCCGGCCGGCAGTTGCCCGTCGCGCCAGGTCCAGCTGCGATAACGCCCGAAGTCGCGCGGCGCGGCCGGGTAGGCGCTGGCATCGAAGGTGCTGGCGGCCTGGGCTGGCGGGGGAGGCAAGGGGCGGGAGCTGGCGACATAGGGGTTGGGGCTCTGGCAGCCGGCCAGGGTCAGGCACAGTGCGCCCAGGGTCAAACGGTACGGCATGTCACCCTCCGGCAGATGTCAGCGCGGCTTGCAGATCCAGTGCAGGTAGCGTCCCAGCCCGGCAAACGCCGGATGACGCCGATGGGCCAGCTCCATTTCCAGCAGGTCGAGCAGCTCCGCCTTGCTCTGGAATTCGCTGGGCATGTAGTCGTGGAACACGCGCACCCCACTCTCTGTTTCGACCTGCCACAGGCTTTCAAGTTGCACCTTGAGCATGCGCGGATCAAGTGGTTTTTGCGGGGTCAGGCTCTGCTTTTCACCGGCCATGTCGTTGCGCCGCAATTTGCGGAAATGGCCTTTGAGCAGGTTGCGATAGACCAGCGCGTCACGGTTGTAGAACGCCAGCGACAGCAGGCCGTCGCTACGGGTCAACTGGTGCAGTACCGGCAGGATGGTTTCCGGTTCGGCCAGCCATTCGAGCACGGCGTGGCACAGCACCAGGTCGTAGGGCTCGGTCAATTGACCGAGCAGGTCCTGCCAGGGCGCCTGGATGAAGGTGGCCGGCTGGCCGGCTTCGGCAAAGCGCGCGCGGGCACCGTCGAGCATGGGGCCGGCGGGTTCGGCCAGGGTCAGCTGGTGACCGCGCTGGGCCAGCCACAGGGCCATGTGGCCCAGGCCCGCGCCGATATCCAGCACGCGCAGGGGCCGGTCGGGCAGGACTTCGGCAAGGTCGGCCTGGAGCACCGCAAGGCGGATGGCACCTTTGGCGCCGCCGTAGATCTTCTCGGCAAAGCGGGTGGCCAGGGCATCGAAATGACGGTCGTTCATCGGGCGAAGCGCCTTTCACTGTCGGCCAGCTTGCTGCGCACCACCTGTTCCATGTCCAGGCCCAGTTCGCTGCACAGCAGCAACAGGTACAGCACCACATCGCCGACCTCCTGGCCGGCATGCTCCAGTTGTTCGGGCGACAGCTGGCGCGACTGGTCCTCGCTCAGCCACTGGAAGATTTCCACCAGCTCGGCCATTTCCACGCTGGCGGCCATGGCCAGGTTCTTCGGGCTGTGAAAGCCGCGCCAGTCGTTGGTGTCGCGGATCCGGTGCAGGCGTTGGGTCAGTTCGTGCAGGTTCATCAAGGCTCTCCTCAAGCTGCATAGCTTCAGGCGCCCGCCCGCGCAACGCAAGCCTGCACTTCAGTCCAGCGCTCGCCAGGCCCCGCGCATGTGCTGCAGGTCGCCATGGCCCTGCAACAGCAGTTGACCACTTGCGGCCGTGGGGCTGGCGTCGAGGATCACCTCACTGGGCAGGCGCACGGGCTTGAGGAAATCCACCGCGATCTCGTAGCCACTGGCCGGCAGGTGCCCGCGCAACGCCGCCAGGGCCATGGCCTTGCTCCACATGCCGTGGGCGATGGCGGTGGGGAAGCCGAACAGCTTGGCGCTGCTGGCGCTCAGGTGGATCGGGTTGTAGTCGCCGCAGACCTTGGCATAGCGCCGACCGATGTCGCTGTCGGCGTACCAGCGGGTCAGCTCGGTCAGCGGCAGTGCATCCGGTTCGACGCCGGCAGGCGCCTCGCCATCGAGCTTCAGGCCACGGCAGAGCATGCGGCTGGTCTCGGACCAGAGCAGGCCGAGGCCATCTGCGGCCTGGGTGACCATGTCGCAAGTGGCGCCTTTTTCATGGGCTTGCAGGTTCTCGACATGCACGCTGAAGCGCAGCCGAGCGATGCCACCCAGCGGCCGGATCACGCGGATACTGTTGTGCAGGTGGACCAGCCCGAGCAGAGGCAAGGGAAACTGCGGGTCGGTCAGCAATTGCAGTTGCAGGGCGAAGGCCATGACATGGGGAAAGGTGGGCGGCAAGCAGCCGTCGTCACTGAAATGGCACAGCTTGCGATAGGCTTCGAGCCGTTTTGGCTCGACCTCCAGGTAGCAGCGCAGCCCAGTGTCGGGCAGGGTGTAGCCACTGATCTTGCGTTTACGCGCGGCGCGCAGGTACAGCCCGGAGAGCGCCGCCGTGTTGTCGAGGTCCCGCCACTGTCGCGTCATGCTCAAGCCCCCATCACGGCCTGGCCACACACCCGCAGCACCTGGCCGTTGACCGCACCGGTGCCGGGTTGCGCCAGCCAGGCGACCGCTTCGGCCACATCCTGGGGCAGGCCGCCCTGGCCCAGGGAACTCATGCGCCGGCCGGCTTCACGCAGGGCGAAGGGGATGGCGGCGGTCATGCGGGTCTCGATAAAGCCGGGGGCCACCGCATTGATGCTGCTGCCGCGTTCGGCCAGTTTCGGCGCCCAGGCCTGGGCCAGGCCGATCAGGCCGGCCTTGCTGGCGGCGTAGTTGGCCTGGCCGCGGTTGCCGGCGATGCCGCTGATCGAGGCCAGCAGCACGATGCGTGCGTTATCGTGCAGGGTGCCGCTGTCGAACAGGGCCTGGGTCAGCAACTGGGGGGCCTTGAGGTTGACCGCCAGCACCGAGTCCCAGTATTCCGGGGTCATGTTGGCCAGGGTCTTGTCGCGGGTGATGCCGGCGTTGTGCACGATGATGTCGACGCCGTCGGGCAGCCCTTCGATCAGCTGGGCCGGGGCGTCGGCGGCGCAAATATCCAGGGCCAGGCTACGCGCGCCCAGGCGGGCGGCCAGGGCTTCGAGGTCGGCCTTGGCCTGGGGCACGTCGAGCAGCACTACTTCGGCACCGTCGCGGGCCAGGGTTTCGGCGATGGCCGCACCGATGCCGCGGGCGGCGCCGGTGACCAGGGCGCGACGTCCGGCCAGCGGGCGGGTCCAGTCCTGCACGCTGCTGGCGCAGGCTTCCAGGCGCAGGACCTGGCCGGAAATGAAGGCGCTCTTGGGCGAGAGGAAAAAGCGCAGGGCGCCTTCGAGCTGATCTTCGGCGGCATCGCTGACGTACAGCAACTGCAGGGTGCCACCGGCACGCAACTCCTTGGCCAGTGAGCGGCTGAAGCCTTCCAGGGCGCGCTGGGTCACACGGGCCATCGGGTCGTCGAGCTGCTCCGGGGCACGGCCGAGGATCACCACATGGGCGCTGGGGGCGAGGCTGCGCAGCAGCGGCTGGAAGAACTCGCGCAGCTGCTTGAGCTTGTCGCTGTCGTCCAGCTCGCTGGCATCGAACACCACCGCCTTGAGCTTGGGCCCGAGGCCCGCGACCCATTCGGTCGCGCTCAGGTCGGGGCTGGCAAAACTGTAGAGGTCATCGGTCAGGCGCTTGGCGAAGGCTTCGATCCTGTTCGCCAGCGGCCCGCCGCCGAGCAACAGGGCGCCTTCGACCGGCCGCAGGCGACCAGCCTCCCAGCGCTCCAGGCGAGCCGGACTGGGCAGGCCGACTGCGCCGACCAGGCGACGACCGAGGTCGGAATTGGCGAAGTCGATATAGCGGTCGCTCATGTGCGGTTCTCCCTGAAATAAGCTTCAAAGTGTGGACCATGTTTGGCCGTTGGTCGTTCGAACCCTGAAAAAACACCTACGCTGTGGGTGGGAACAACTGCCTGGGGTCGTGGGAGCGGGGGGGGGGGCCCGCGGGGCGCGGGGGGGGGTCCCACCACCCCCCCCCGGGGCACACCCCCCCCCCCCCCAACCCCGAGAGGTGAAAAATAAGAGGAAGAGA
>NZ_JALRNF010000226.1 GCF_030272895.1 Pseudomonas sp. BGr12
TCACGGCGACCTGCTGGGCGTGGGCCGCCTTGAGCTGGGTGGCGACTTCCTCTTCGCTCTCGACGCGGATCACCAGCTTGGTAATCAGGCGGTAGAAGCTGGCGTCGGTGCCGATGGCCAGGGTCGAGAGCGGGTCGTCGAAACGGCGCTCGCGGGGAATCAGGTGTTCAACCGTGTCGAGGAACGCGGCAGGCTGACTCATGCAATCTCCTCGCGGGGCCTGGCATCTGACGCGC
>NZ_JALRNF010000227.1 GCF_030272895.1 Pseudomonas sp. BGr12
GACTACCTGCACAGCAGTGCGCTGTGGACCGTGGCCCATGTCGGCAAGGCGGTGGAGAAGGGCGTGGCGATCCTCTCCCAGAGCGGCAACTTCGCCTACAACCTGTCGATGAGCGACAGCTCGCTGCCGGTGGCCTATATGGCCTAGGTCGGCAACCAGGGGCAGATCGGCATTGTCGAGCTCATGTATGCGCTGCTCGACGAGCCGCGGGTGACCGCCATCGGCCTGCACCTGGA
>NZ_JALRNF010000228.1 GCF_030272895.1 Pseudomonas sp. BGr12
GGCAGGGACGCGGGGGGGGTGGGTGTCGGCGGGGGGGGAGCGCGGGGGGGGCGGGGGGGGGGGGGGGGGCGGGGGGGTGGGGGGTGGGGGGGGGGGGGGGGGGGGGGGGGGGGGGGGGGGGGGGTGGGGGGGGGGTGGGGGGGGCGGGGGGGGCGGGGGTCGGCGGGGGGGGGGGGGGGGGGGGGGCGGGCCGCGCGGCGGCCGTCGACACGGAAGATCGAATCGATGTCGTATTT
>NZ_JALRNF010000229.1 GCF_030272895.1 Pseudomonas sp. BGr12
GCACCACCGGGGGGTGGTTTTTCAGGATCGGCTGGGTGGCTGAGGGCATGGTGCTCGGGGGGGCGCGGTCGTGTGAGCTGGGCGGGGGGCGGCGGGGGGGGGGGGGGGGGGGGGGGGGGGGGTGGGGGGGGGGGCGGGGGGGGGGGGGGGGGGGGGGGGGGGGAGCGGGGGGGCGGGAGGGGGAGGGGGGGGGGGGGCGGGGGGGGGGGGGGAGGGGGGCGGGGCGGGAGCGCGGG
>NZ_JALRNF010000230.1 GCF_030272895.1 Pseudomonas sp. BGr12
CCTCTGGGGCCTGTCTGCCCACAGTGCCGTACGAACCTTGCGAGACCGTCCCAGATGCAATCCACGTGTTTTCTGCCAGGAATCCTTCTGGCGTTTTGCGCCGTCGCGTCGCAGGGCGCGGTGGCGGACGAGCGAAATGCCGAGATACAGAGCAACAAATCATCAACCGCGCTTATCGAAACCGCCTCGCAGCAGTATGACGACTGCCAGATGGAGCAAGAGGCTGCGACCCTGGA
>NZ_JALRNF010000231.1 GCF_030272895.1 Pseudomonas sp. BGr12
CTTGGCGGCGACAAAGATCTGGTATTCGTCGATCAGCCCGCTGTGGGCAAAGGCACCGACCAGGCCGGCCCCGGCTTCGAGCAGCACGTCGCTGGCGCCACGGGCCGCCAGCTCGCGCAACAGGGCGTGCAGGTCGACCCGACCGCCCTCGCCCGGCAGGCTCATCAGTTCGTGGCCGGCCTCGGCGTAGCGACTGTCGACGGCAGCGGCCGTTACTACCAGGGCAGGCCCGGCC
>NZ_JALRNF010000232.1 GCF_030272895.1 Pseudomonas sp. BGr12
CCACCCACGGTGATCGAATCGATCTTCAAGGTCGGTTGGCCAACGCCCACCGGCACCGACTGACCATCCTAGCCGCAAGTGCCGACGCAACTGTCCAGGGACAGGTCGTTACCCACCATCGATACCCGGCTCATGGCCTCCGGCCCGTTTCCGATCAGGGTCGAGCCCTTGACCGGGGCAGTAATATTGCCGTCCTCGATCAGGTACGCTTCGCTGGTGGAGAACACAAACTTGC
>NZ_JALRNF010000233.1 GCF_030272895.1 Pseudomonas sp. BGr12
GGCATCGGCGGCGGGCTGATCGCGATTCCGGCGCTTGGCGTGCTGGTTGGCCTGGACCAGCAGCTGGCCCAGGGCACGGCGCTGGTGATGGTGGTGCCCCACGTGCTGCTGGCGCTGTGGCGCTATCACCAGCGTAATCGCAGCGAGCTGCGCCATGCGTAGCCGCTGGCGGCGGCCGGCTTCGTCTGTGCGTGGCTCGGGTCGCTCTGGGCGGTGGGTGTCGATGCCCAGGCCA
>NZ_JALRNF010000235.1 GCF_030272895.1 Pseudomonas sp. BGr12
GGCGTGGCGGGGTTTCACCCCTCCATCATCCGTGCCCCGACCATGCAGCACCAGCGTTGATTTATGCACGCCACCATCTACGATTTCTTCATGATCGATATCCAAGCGCGCCGTTCGCGCGCCGCCGTCGAGCGGCACGGCTCGGTCGTCGGCGCGGCAGACGCGCTCGGCTTCAGCCCGAGCGCGGTATCGCAGCAGATCAAGAAGCTCGAGCGCCAGTCGCGCGCGGCCCTCC
>NZ_JALRNF010000023.1 GCF_030272895.1 Pseudomonas sp. BGr12
ATCAATTTACACTAGTGCGTACCTGAAAAGCATCGCGGGGCAAGCCCGCTCCCACCAGTGGGAGCGGGCTTGCCCCGCGATGGATTCAACCCGGACTCAAGCGTCCTGCAACGCCCGCGGCCGCTTGCTGCGCTTCTCGCAAGCAGGCTTCGGTGCGCTCTGCAGCTGGAAGTCGAAGTCCATTTCGGCAAAGCGTCCTTGTATACCACGGGCATCGGCCGCTTTCGCGTCTTCGACGAAGCGCAGCTCGCCAATCAGGCCATCACGGGTGGCGTAGGCAAAGTCGTCCCACAGGTACTGGTCACCGGCCAGGTTGATCTGGGTGGTCAGGTGACGGAAGCCCGGCGCCGAGATGAAGAAGTGAATGTGCGCCGGACGGTTGCCGTGACGGCCCAGCTGATCGAGCCATGCCTGGGTCGGGCCATCGGCCGGGCAGCCATAGCCGGACGGCACGATGCTGCGGGCACGGTAGCGGCCTTCGGCATCGGTGACGATACGGCGGCGCAGGTTGTAGTCGGACTGGGTGCTGTCGAAGTACGAGTAAGTACCCTGGGTGTTGGCATGCCACAGGTCGACCACCGCACCGGCCACCGGCTGGCCCTTGTCGTCCAGCACGCGGCCCTGGAGGAACATCACGGTGCCCGGGTCGCGGCCATCGTCCATCCGCACTTCGCCTTCGGCCATCGGCGCGCCGGCGACATACAGCGGGCCTTCGATGGTCCGTGGGGTGCCACCGGTGATGCCGGCCTCGGCATCCTGGGCATCCAGTTGCAGGTCCAGGTAGTGCTCGACGCCAAGGCCGGCGACCAGCAGGCCGGCTTCCTGGCGGGCACCCAGGCGGTTGAGGTAATCCACCGCCTTCCAGAATTCGTCGGGGGTCACTTGCAGGTCTTCGATGATGCGCGCCACATCGTTGACGATGCGGTTGGTCAGCAGTTTCAGGCGTGGGCTGCCCAGGTCGTTGTTCAGGCCACTGACTTCTTCGAAGAATTTCTGGATATCGGCAGTGTGAGCAATCTTCACGGTCATGACAGGTACCTCGAATTGTTGTTATCGGCGTTCAGGGTTCAGCGATCGTCGCTGTGGATCGAAGACGGGTGGCGGCACAGGCCGTCGATCTCGATGTCCATGTAGGGGAACAGCGGCAGCTGCATCAGGGTGTCGTGCAGGGCCTCGACGCTGGGCAGGTCGAACACGCTGTAGTTGGCGTAGTGCCCGGCGATGCGCCACAGGTGGCGCCACTGGCCTTCGCGCTGCAGGCGCTGGGCCAGTTCTTTCTCGTCCGCCTTGAGCCGGGCGGCCAGGGCCGGGTCCATGTCGAGGGGCAACTTCACTGTCATCTTCACGTGGAACAACATGGCGTCTCTCCTTACTTGCGGCTGAAGAACGCCAGGCGCTCTTCGTCCAGGGTCAGGCCCAGGCCGGGGGTGCGCGGCACATGCAGGGCAAAATCTCGGTACACCGGCGCCTCGACGACGATCTCTTCGGTCAGCAGCAACGGGCCGAACAACTCGGTACCCCAGGTCAGCTGGCGCAGGGTGAGGAAGGCATGGGCCGAGGCCAGGGTGCCGATCGAGCCTTCGAGCATGGTCCCGCCATACAGGGCAATGCCGGCAGCCTCGGCGATTTGCGCAGTGCGCAGCACGGCGCGCGGGCCGCCGTTCTTGGCGATCTTCAGGGCGAAGATGCTGGCGGCACCGTCGGCGGCCAGGCTGAAGGCGTCCTCGACGCTTTCGATCGACTCGTCGGCCATGATCGGCGCCGGGCTGCGCTGGTTCAGGCGCACCTGGCCGGCACGGTTGATGCGCGAGATCGGCTGCTCGACCAGGTCGATGCCGTTGTCGCCCAGCACCTGGCAGGCGCGAATCGCCTGGGATTCGTCCCAGTACTGGTTGACGTCGACACGCACGCTGGCGCGGTCGCCCAGGGCCTGCTTGATCGCGATCACATGGCGCAGGTCGTGGGCCACTTCGTTGGCACCGATCTTCAGCTTGAAGATGCGGTGACGGCGCAGGTCGAGCATCTGTTCGGCTTCGGCGATGTCGCGTGCAGTGTCGCCACTGGCCAGGGTCCAGGCCACTTCCAGGCTGTCGCGCACACGCCCGCCCAGCAGTTCGCTGACCGGCAGCCCCAGGCGCTTGCCCTGGGCATCGAGCAAGGCGCTTTCGATACCGGAGCGGGCGAAGGTGTTGCCTTTGATCACCTTGTCCAGGCGCTGCATGGCGGCGTTGATGTTGCTGGCGTCCTGGCCGATCAGCAGCGGTGCGAAATAGCTGTCGATGTTCTGCTTGATGCTTTCCGGGCTTTCGTTGCCGTAGGCCAGGCCACCGATGGTGGTGGCCTCGCCCAGGCCTTCGATGCCGTCGGAGCAGTGCAGGCGGATGATCACCAGGGTCTGCTGCTGCATGGTGTGCATCGCCAGCTTGTGCGGGCGAATGGTGGGCAAGTCGACGATCAGGGTCGAGATGCGTTCAATCAGGGGATGACTCATCGAGGTTCTCCAGGGGTTCAACCGAGGTCGCCGCCACCGACCGGCAGGACCGTGCCGGTGATGTAGGAAGCCTCGTCGGAGGCCAGGAAAAGGATGGCGCCAACCTGCTCGTCGAGGTTGCCGTAGCGCTTCATCAGGCTGCTGTCGAGGGTCTGGTCGACGATCTGCTGGTACCAGACTTTCTCCTCGGCACTCTGCTCGGCGCTGTTGCGCGGCACCCGCCGTGCCGGTGCCTCGGTGCCACCGGGTGCCGTGGCATTGACCCGCACACCGCGGCCGGCAGTTTCGAAGGCCAGGCAGGCGGTCAGCGCATTCACGCCGCCCTTGGCCGCGCCGTAAGGGACGCGATTGACGCTGCGGGTGGCGATCGAAGAAACGTTGACGATCGCCCCGCTGCCCTGCTCGAGCATGTACGGCAGCGCCGCATGGCAGCACCACAGGGTGGGGAACAGCGAGCGCCGCACTTCGGCCTCGATCTGTGCCGCCTCGTAGTGTTCGAAGGGCTTGGCCCAGATGGTGCCGCCGACGTTGTTGACCAGCACATCGAGCCGGCCGAAGCGCTCCACCGCCGCCGCCATGACCCGGCTGCAATCGCTGTGTTGCTCAAGGTCGGCGGTCAGGGTCAGCACGCCCTCGCCTTGCAGTTCGTGAACCAGCTCCGAGCGGTCCACCGCCACCAGGGTTGCGCCTTCTTCGAGCAGACGCTCGCACAGACGGCGGCCGATGCCCTGCGCCGCGCCGGTGACCAGCGCGATCTTGTTGTCGAATCTGTTGTGCATGACAACCTCGAATAAAAAAGGGACCGACCGTACCCGCACGATGCGCCCGGCCCCGTAAATCGGCTTCAGGCAGCGGCGGCGGCGAATTTTTCGTAGTAGAAGTTCGCCGGGGTGATGCCCTGTTCGCGGATGTACTGGCTGACCGCCTCGACCATCGGTGGTGGGCCGCACAGGTACACATCAACGTCGCCTTCGTTGAGGTGGCGTGGCTCGATGTGCTGGGTCACGTAACCCTTGAGCGGATGCTGGCTCTCGGGGTTGGCGACACAGGCGCTGAAACTGAAGTTGGGGATGCGCTCGGCAAAGGCCTGCAGGCGGTCCAGTTCGACCAGGTCGAAGTCGTTGGTCACGCCGTAGATCAGGTGCAGCGGATGCTCACTGCCCTCTTCGGCGATCTTTTCCAGCATCGCGGTGAACGGCGCCAGCCCCGTGCCACCGGCCAGCAACAGCAGCGGACGGCGGATATCGCGCAGGTAGAAACTGCCCAACGGGCCGGCCAGGGTCATGCTGTCGCCGGCCTTGGCCAGGCCGGTGAGGAAGCTGCTCATCAAACCGCCTGGCACGTTGCGGATCAGGAAGCTGACCTCGCCATCCTTCTGCAACGAACTGAAGGAGTAGGCACGGGTCTGCTCGCTGCCGGGCACGCCGAGGTTGACGTACTGCCCCGGCAGGAACGCCAGGCGGCTCAGGGCCTCGCCCTTGATCGACAGGGCGATGGTGCTGTCGGACAGCTGGCGCACGGCACTGATGCTGGCCTGGTAGCTGGACTGTTCGGTCTTGCACACCTGTGACGAGGCCGGCACCCGCACCACGCAATCGCTCTCGGCGCGCATCTGGCAGGTCAGCACGTAACCCTGGGTGGCTTCTTCCTCGCTCAAGGCGTCTTCGATGTATTCCTGGCCCAGGTCGTAGCGACCGGCCTCGGCAAAGCACTTGCAGGTACCGCAGGCGCCGTCGCGGCAGTCCAGTGGAATGTTGATGCCCTGGCGGTAGGCGGCATCGGCCACGGTCTCGTCGGCGGTGGCGTCAATGAAACGGGTGACCCCGTCCTCGAAATTCAAGGCGATCTTGTGCATGGCACACCTCGCAGAAAGCTGGATTCAGATGTGGTAAACGTCGATGACCTGACGTACGTAGTCGTTCTTGAGCACGACCTTCTTGGCCTTGATCAGCGGCCGCTCGCCGCGTACATCCAGGGTGTAGAAGCTGGTGCCGAAGTGACTGTCCACTGTCTTGTAGCGAAAGCTCAGGGTGTGCCAGTTGAAGCGCACCTTGCAGACGCCATCGTTCTGTTCCAGCAGTTCGATGTTGCTGATGTTGTGCGAGGTCCGGGTGTCGGGCATGGTCGCACTGGAGCGTTCGGTCTTGATCCGGAATACGCGGTCTTCCAGGCCGCCACGGTTGCCGTACCAGATCAGCGAGATTTCCCGTTGCGGGTCTTCGGTAAGCTGGTCGTTGTCGTCCCAGGCCGGCATCCAGAAGGTGGCGTCGGCGGCGTAGCACTCCAGCCAGCTGTCCCACTGGCTGTCGTCCAGGTAGCGCGCTTCTTCGTAGAGGAAATCGCGCACTTGCTCGAAGGAAATGCTCATTGCACGGCCTCCACAGGGATCAGTTGCTGCTCGTCGGCAAGCGCCTTGAGCATGGTTTCCTGCCAGTACTTGTGTTGCAGCACGAACAGGCCTTCATCTTCGGTACGCACGCCGCTCATTTGCGGGTGCAGGTCGATTTCCTGGGCGGCGGCATCGGCGCCGTCGACCCAGTGCGTGGCACCACGGGACATGTCGTTCCATCCACGCCCGCCCTGGTAGCCCATCTGGCAGGAGCGGAATTCTTCCAGGTCGTCCGGGGTGGCCATGCCACTGACGTTGAAGAAGTCTTCGTACTGACGGATGCGCTGGGCGCGTGCTTCATCGCTCTCGCCCTTGGGCGCGATGCAGTAGATGGTGATCTCGGTCTTGTCCACGGCGATCGGCCGGGCGATGCGGATCTGCGAGCTGAACTGGTCCATCAGGTACACGTTCGGGTACAGGCACAAGTTGCGCGAGTTCTCGATCATCCAGTTGGCGCGGGCCTGGCCGAAGTCGGCGGCCAGCTCGTCACGGCGCTCGAACAGCGGACGATCCTCGGGGTTGGCCCAGCGGGTCCAGAGCAGCAGGTGCCCTTTGTCGAAGGAGTAGAAACCACCCCCGCTCTTGGCCCAGCCGCCAGCGCTCATGGTTTTCACTTCACTGCCCGCCTCGCGCTGCTTGCGCTGGTTCTGGGTGGCGGCGTAGTTCCAGTGCACGGCGCTGACGTGGTAGCCGTCGGCACCGTTCTCGGCGGTCAGCTTCCAGTTGCCTTCGTAGATGTAGGACGAAGAGCCGCGCAGCACTTCCAGGCCTTCCGGTGACTGGTCGACGATCATGTCGATGATCTTGGCCGACTCGCCCAGGTGCTCCACCAGCGGCACCACGTCCGGATTCAGGCTGCCGAACAGGAAACCACGGTAGGACTCGAAACGGGCGACCTTGGTCAGGTCGTGGGAGCCTTCGCAGTTGAAGCTGGCTGGGTAGCCGGCATCCACCGGATCCTTGACCTTGAGCAGCTTGCCGGAGTTGTTGAAGGTCCAGCCGTGGAACGGGCAGGTGTAGGACGAGCGGTTACCGCTCTTGTGCCGGCAGAGCATCGCACCGCGGTGGCTGCAGGCATTGAGGAACGCATTGAGCACCCCATCCTTGTTGCGCGCGATAAAGATCGGCTGGCGCCCCATGGTGGTGGTGAGGTAGTCGTTCTTTTCAGGAATCTGGCTTTCGTGGGCAAGGTACAGCCAGTTGCCTTCGAAGATGTGTTTCATTTCCAGTTCGAACAGACGGGGGTCGGTGAACATCTCGCGCTTGCAGCGAAAGACGCCCTTCTCCTGATCTTCTTCAAGCAGGGCATTAAGGTAATCGAATCCCAGGGACATGGCCGGGGCCTCCGTTGTTATTGTGGTCAGGCCATGTCAGGTTAGGGAGCGAGGGGCACGGCAAATATCCGCTTTGTGCAGACCTTTATCCGTTTTCTGCAAAGTGTCAGGAACGACGCTTGAGGGTATCGGAGGGCAGTTCGCCGAACAGCGACTTGTAGTGTTCCGAGAAGCGGCCCAGGTGGACGAAGCCGTAGTCCATGGCCAGTTCGGTGATGTTGCGCACCGTGCACTGCGGGTCGCTGAGGCTGGCGCGGATGCGCTCGAGTTTTTTCTGGCGGATGTACATCTTCGGCGTGGTGCCGGCGTTGCGTTCGAACAGGGCGTAGAGCGAACGCAGGCTCATGCTGGCCTGGCGGGCCAGTTGTTCGCTGGCGATGTCCTGCTTGAGGTGGCTGTCGATGAATTCGGCGATCCGCTCGAACGATGCCGCCGGCCCACCCGGTGCCTCGCGGCTGATGTTGGTCGGCATCAGGGTCAGTAACTTGCTGGCAACAATCTGGCTGTAGTGTTCCTGTACCCGCAGCAGCGGTTCACTGGCTTCGGCTTCATGGCAGACCATCGCCAACAACCCTGAGAACCCTTCCAGCGCCAGCAACTGGTAGTGGTTCTGGACGAAACGCACGCCCTCCCCCGGGCGTTGCCAGCGTTGTTCATCGCAGACGCTTTCGAGCAGGCGGTTGGGCAGTTTGAGGATGAACTTTTCGCAGTCGGCCGAGTAGGCCAGGTCGACCGGCTCGTCCGGATTGATCAGCAGCAGCTCGCCAGGGCCGAGCAAGCGTTCGGCGCGACCGCGGCGCCACAGGCAATGGCCACGCAGCAGGATCTGCAGGTGGAAGACGTTTTCCAGGGCGGCCGACATCACCCGCACTTCGCCACCGTAGCTGATCCGGCACAGATCGAGGCTGGCGAACTTGCGGTGGTCGAGGCACGCCTCGGGATGCCCGTTTTGCGGCAGGCGGATGTGGTGCACGCCCACATGCTGATTGACGTAGGTCGACACGGCATAAGGATCGGCACGATCGAAAACCCGGCTGCGCTCGCTGAGCAGGGGACTCTCCATACCAGGACACTCGTTGTAGTTATCCTCGGAGTCTAAGCGATCGCAGCGCTTGTGGACCAATCGGGGGATGGGCGGTGTGTTACCAAACGCATCGCGGGGCAAGCCCGCTCCCACCGGGATTGTGGATAACCCTGTAGGAGCGGGCTTGCCCCGCGATAGCGCCGCCAAGCCTTACAACAAGGTCCAGGTGTAGGTCAGAATCAGTCGGTTCTCATCAATGTCCGAACGGTAGTTCGAGCGCGCCATGGCATTGCGCACACGTATCCCCAGCCCCTTGAACACCCCGCTCTGCACCGCATACCCCAGGTCCAGGTCGCGCTCGTGCTCCTTGCCCTCGAAGCCCTGCCCGGTGTCGACATTGTTGCCCGTCAGGTAGCGCACCGTCGCCGTCAGCCCCGGAATGCCCATGGCGACGAAGTCGTAGTCGTAACGCACCTGCCAGGAGCGCTCGTCGGCAAAGGCGAACTCATAGGTCGGCACTTCGTTGCCCAGTGGCGAAATGTTCGGGAACACCCGGGGAAAGGCATCGTCGCCATAGATCCCCTGATAACCGACGCTGAAGGTATGCCCGCCGCGCTTGGCCGAGAGCAATGAGTAGAACGCCTGGTTGTCGATGTCACCGATACGGCTTTCGCCCTCCTCGCTGGCCGTGAAGTAACCCAGGTTGGCGCCCAGCACCCAGTCACCCACCGGCTGGCTGTGCTTGAGGCCGACGAAGCCCTGCTGGTAGATATCTTCCAGGCGGCCATACCAGAGGCTCAAGGTGCTGCGGTTGGCGTTGAAGCTGTAGTCGCCGCCGGCGAAATTGAAAGCATCGCTATCGGCCTGGCGCTGGGGCAGGTGGCCGAGCATGGCGATCAGTTTTTCATCGCCCGCCTCGTTGCGCAGGCTGGTGGAACTCAAGTGGCCGGCCTGCAGGGTCAGGCCGTCGATCTCGCTCGAACTGATGCTGGCGCCCTGGTAGGTGGGCGGCAGCAGGCGCGAGTCGTTGTACTGCAGGATCGGCAGGTTGGTCTGCAACTCGCCGACCTTCAGCTCGGTCTTCGAATAGCGCACTTTCAAGGTGGCGCCGGCCCGGCTGTATTCATCCGCCGCACGGCCATCATCCTGTACCGGCAACAGGCCGGTGCCGGTACGGTCCGGGCTGCTGTCGAGCTTCAGGCCCAGCAGGCCAATGGCATCGACACCGACGCCGATCACGCCCGGGGTATAGCCGGATTTGACGTTGAGGATGAAACCCTGGCCCCACTCCTCGGCCTTGGACTGCTGGTTGGCGCCGACGATGCCGGAGAAGTCGCGGCTGAAGTAGTAGTTACGCGCCTGCAGGGTGGCGGTGGCGTCCTTGAAGAAATCAGGTTCGGCGGCCTGGGCGGTGAAACTCAGGGCGAGCAAAGACAGCAACCCGGTTGGACGGAGGTTGTTCATGGTACGTGCGCTCTTGTTATTGTTGTTTTGACGTTTATTCGGCGGCGCCTGTATCGCAGGCTTCGCCAGCTCCTACAGTGGGCGCTGGCGGAGCCTGCGATGAGGGCGATCAGGCTGCCGACTGCACCCCGGCCCCGGCCTTCAGCGCGCCCCGGCTGGCAAACACCATCATCGCCACCGCCGCCACCGCACCCGGTACCGCAAAGGCCATGAAGTTCAGCGCCAGCGGCAATTGGATGCCCAGCAGCATTCCTCCCAACAGCGGCCCGACAATCGCCCCGCTACGTCCGATCCCCGAGGCCCAGCCAAGCCCGGTGGAACGAATGCCCATCGGGTAGTACTGGGCCACGCAGGCGTAGGCCAGGATTTGCGTACCGATCGTGGTCGCCCCGGCAATGGCGATCAACAGGTACAGCACTGGCGTCGGGCTCTTGAAACCCAGCAGGCTGATCGACAGCGCGGCGATGGCGAAGAACACCACCAGTACCCGATCGAGCCTGAAGCGGTCACCGATCCAGCCACCGCCTACCGCGCCAAAGATCGCCCCGAAGTTGAGCACCAGCAGGAACGCCAGGCTCGAACCCAGGCCGTAACCGGCGTTGTTCATCAGTTTCGGCAACCAGGAGTTGAGGGCGTAGACCATCAACAGGCAGCAGAAGAACGCCACCCAGAGCATCAGCGTGCTCAGCGCCCGGCCCTCGCGAAACAGCTGCGGCACCGAGCCACCCTGGGCGACGCCGGTCAGCACTTCCAGGCGATCGCCGGCCTGCGGCTGGTAGCTGGGCTCCACCCGCTGCAGCAACTGGCCGGCTTGCTCGGTACGGCCCTGGCGCACCAGAAAGCCCAGGGACTCGGGCAAAAAACGCAGGATCAACGGCAGCACCAGCAAGGGGATGACCGCCACATAGAACACCGACTGCCAGCCGAACGCCGGCAACAGCAGCATGCCCAGGCCCGCCGAGAGCATGCCGCCCACCGAGTAGCCGCTGAACATGATCGCCACCAGGGTGCTGCGCATGCGCTTGGGCGCGTATTCGTTCATCAGTGCCACGACGTTGGGCATCACCCCGCCGATCCCGAGCCCCGCCAGGAAGCGACAGATTCCGAATTCCGTGGGGTTGCGGGCAAAGCCGTTGAGCACGGTGAAACCGCTGAACAGGATCACGCAGATCATGATGGCTTTCTTGCGCCCGATCCGGTCCGACAGCGGGCCGAACACCAGGGCCCCGAACATCATGCCGAACAGTGCATAGCTGCCCAGGGCGCCAGCCTGCAGCGGGGTCATGCCCCACTCTTGCATCAACGCCGGCAGTACCACGCCATAGATGACCAGGTCGTAGCCGTCGAAGATGATGATCAGCGCGCACCAGAACAGCACACGCCAGTGAAAGGAATTGAACTTCGCCTGATCGACCAGGCTATTGATATCGATCGTTCGCATGAGGCGTGTCTCTTTTGTTGTTGTTATCCGAACCTGGGGGGCGAACCTGCCGGGCAGGGTTCGCAGCCTCAGGTTAGGAGCAGTGCAAAAGAGCCAATAGCCGTTTCCTGCGAATCGCTATCCAGTTTGCGCAACGCAGGACAGAGGGTCAGCGGTAGCGCTTGAAGGTGACCGAAGGCAGCTCGCCGAAGCGCTGGCGGTAGCTTTCGGCAAAGCGTCCCAGGTGCAGGAAGCCATAGTCCAGGGCGATCTCGGTGACATTGCGCACCGGGCTGGCCGGGTCCTGCAGGGCTGCATGGATTCGCTCCAGCTTGCGCTGGCGCACATAGCCTTTGGGCGACTGGCCGGCATGGCGCTCGAACAGTGAATACAGCGTGCGCTCACTGACCCGCGCCACCTCCATCAACTGGGTGACGCTGATGTCCTGCTGCAAATGGCTGTCGATGTACTCCGCCAGTTGCTCGAACGAATGCATCTGTACCGCCGGCTCGCCGCGCTGGACATTGTTGCCGAGCAGGCTGAGCAGCTTGCTGGCGACGATGCGCCCATAGTGCTCTTGCACCTGCGGCAACGAGTCGACGGATTCGGCTTCGGCGCAGATCAGCCCAAGCAGGCCGATAAAGCCTTCCAGCTCACCGGTGACATGACGCGCGCTGGTGAAGCGGATACCGCCATCGGGCACCTGCCAGCGTTGTTCCACACAGGCTTGTTCCAGCAACCCCACCGGCAGCTTGAGAATGAATTTCTCGCAGTCGGCCGAATAGGTCAGGTCGACCGGATCGTCCGGGTTGATCAGCAACAGTTCACCGGGCACATAGTGGTGTTCGTTGCCACGAAAACTGGACAGGCAATGCCCCTGGAGCAGGATCTGCAAGTGAAACAGGGTGCCCAACGCCGGCGAGGTGATCCGCGCCTTGCCCCCGTAGCTCAGGCGACACAGGTCGAGGCTGGCGAACTTGCGATGATTGATGCTGGCCTGCAGGTCACCGGTCCTGGGCAGGCGCAGGCTGTGACCACCGACATGCTGGTTGACGTATTCGGACACGGCATAAGGATCGGCGCGCTCAAACACGCAGCTGCGCTCGCTCAACAGGTGGCTGCTCACGGGCTGCCCTCTTTTTGTTCTTGCTGGAGGATATCCACAGGGTCTGGTTATCCACAGGGTATGAGCTTGCGTCAGCAATGGCAGGCAGTCCAATATCTGTTGGGTCGGAAACAATACCTTTTAGGTATCATTGAGCTGCGCCATCTGAATTACTTCCGGGAGCTCGCGCAGACCCTGGGTGTGGTGTCTCCCTTCTGCTTCGCCATAAAAAGTGACACAGCTCGAACGACTCGGGGCCATAACCACCTTCGAGAAAAAGCCCCCGAAAATCAGTGATTCGCGAGGGCTTCACAGGTGTTTAGCAGCGAGAGGGCCCTTCACACGGGGCTCTCAAACACCGACTTGAGCGTTCGATCAGATATCGAAACGGTCGAGGTTCATGACCTTGGTCCATGCTTTGGCGAAGTCCTTGACGAACTTTTCCTTGGCATCGCTGGCGGCATAGAACTCGGAGACCGCACGCAGCTCCGAGTTGGAACCGAATACCAGGTCGACTGGCGTGGCTGACCACTTGACCTCGCCAGTCTTGCGGTCGCGACCTTCATACAAGCCCTCGGTAGAAGACTTCGACCAAACAGTCGACATGTCCATCAGGTTGACGAAGAAGTCGTTGGACAATGTGCCAGGACGCGTAGTGAGCACGCCATTTTTACTACCGTCGGTATTCGCCCCGAGCGCTCGCATGCCACCGACAAGCACTGTCATTTCCGGTGCAGTGAGGGTCAACAAGCTGGCCTTGTCGACCAGCATTTCGGTCGGTGAGAGGCGAGCGTCAGCGCTGTAGTAGTTACGGAAACCATCAGCCTTGGGTTCCAGCACCGCAAAGGAATTGACGTCAGTCTTGTCCTGGGTAGTGTCCATACGACCCAGGGTGACCGGGACTTGAACGTTGTAACCCCCTTTCTTCGCGGCAGACTCAATCGCTGCAGAACCCGAGATCACAATCAGGTCAGCAAGCGAGACGTTCTTGCCGCCTTTGAGGTTGCTGTTGAAGTCCTTCTGGATAGCTTCCAACGTGGCGAGCACTTTGCTCAGTTCGGCCGGGTTGTTGGCGTTCCAGTCTTTCTGCGGGGCAAGACGCACACGTGCACCGTTGGCGCCACCGCGCATGTCGGAACCTCGGAACGAAGAAGCCGAGGCCCAGGCAGTACGCACCAACTCGCCGGTATTGAGACCCGAAGCGAGTACCTTGGCCTTGAGCGCTTCGATGTCCTTGGTGTCGATCAGCTTATGGTCCAGCGCCGGGATCGGGTCTTGCCAGATCAGGTCTTCCTTGGGTACATCGGCCCCCAGGTAGTGGGTACGTGGGCCGAGGTCACGGTGAGTCAGCTTGAACCAGGCCTTGGCAAAGGCAAGTTCGAATTCCTTGGGGTTGTCCAGGAAGCGACGCGCAACTTTCTCGTAAGCGGGATCGAAACGCAGCGCAAGGTCAGTGGTGAACATGATGGGTGCATGACGCTTGTCTTTGACGTGTGCGTCGGGAACCATGACCGCAGCGGATGGATCGGACGGAATCCACTGGATTGCACCTGCCGGGCTCTTGGTCTGAACCCATGTCCAGCCGAAGAGGTTGGCCAGGTACTGATTGGTGAAATTCACAGGACTTGAGGTCCACGCACCTTCCAGGCCGCTGGTGATGGTGTCTTCCGCGTTTCCTTTACCGCAGGTACTTTTCCAGCCCAAGCCTTGTTGCTCGGTAGGTGCGCTGGCAGGGTCTGCGCCCAGGCAGCCTTCAGGCTTGTGCGCACCGTGCGCCTTGCCGAAGGTGTGACCACCGGCGATCAGTGCAACCGTTTCTTCGTCGTTCATGCCCATGCGCGCAAACGTATCGCGAATGTCCTTGGCGGCAGCCAGCGGATCCGGCTTGCCATTCGGACCTTCCGGGTTCACGTAGATAAGCCCCATTTGCACGGCAGCCAACGGCTTTTGCAGCTCACGCTTGCCGTGGTAGCGCTCATCACCGAGCCAGGTGCTTTCAGGGCCCCAATAGACCAGATCAGGCTCCCAGTCATCTTCACGACCGCCAGCAAAGCCGTAGGTTTTCATCCCCATCGATTCCATCGCCACGGTGCCCGCCAGCACCATCAGGTCGCCCCAGGAAATACTCGCGCCGTATTTTTCTTTCACAGGCCACAACAAGCGCCGTGCTTTATCGAGGCTGACGTTATCAGGCCAGTTGTTGAGCGGGTCGAAACGCTGTTGACCACCGTCGGAACCACCACGGCCGTCCATCGCGCGGTAGGTACCGGCGCTGTGCCAGGCCATACGGATAAAGAACGGACCATAGTTGCCATAGTCCGCTGGCCACCAGTCTTGCGACTGGGTCAAGGTTGCAGCGATATCCTTTTTCACCGCACTCAAGTCAAGGCTGTTGAACGCCTTGGCATAGTTGAAATCAGCGTCGGCAGGGCTGGAGGCCGGATTGTGTTGTCGCAACAAGGAAAGATCCAGGCGATTTGGCCACCAATCCCTGTTGGTCATCTGTTCGTGCTTGCCAGCCAAAGAGGCGGCGCCGGTATTATCGGCGTGAACAATGGGTGAAAAGCCAACTATCAGGGCAATCGCCAAGGGCAGCTGTTTCATGCGCATGGGGGCTTAATCCTTGTAAGAGTGTAAATCAGGCCAATCAATAACCTGGTCTGGAAACTGGCATCGAGTCAGGTAGGGAAGTAACTTGGGTGCATACTCAATACAAACTTTAATTGCGCACCGTAAAGCGAACAATTGAGGTTATAAACGGGACCGATTGATAACCTGACTGATGCCAATTCGAGAAACACGCTTAAGGTGACGCTGCGGACGGGTTAGTGGTTCAACGTCTCCTTACGGGAGTGCTGAACTATCGTTTGTAATAAGTGTGGCGAAATTTATTTCAATGCAGGTCATGACTTTTTTTAATTTCACTGTGTAGACCCTGTTTGGCAGCCTTGCTGCTCTAGTTGAAACCCACCCATCTATTACAAAAAGTAAAATCGCTTTTGGCGAACCAATCTGGAAGCCAACTCTGCTGCGCGCTTTTCCAAGGATATGTTGATGACCTTACGCGAACTCCGTTATCTCGTCGCGCTGGCGGAGCACCGTCACTTCGGCCGTGCCGCCGACGCCTGTCATGTCACTCAATCCACGTTGTCCACTCAATTGCGCAAGCTGGAGAACTACCTTGGCCAGGTGTTGGTGGACCGCAACGCCAAGAAATTCACCCTCACGCCCAGTGGAGAGCAGATCGTCGAGCGCGCACGGCATATCCTTGCCGAAGCCGACACCATTCTTGCCCTGACCCGTGCGCGCCGTGACCCGCTGGAAGGCATTCTTACCCTGGGCATCATCCCGACCTTGGCGCCCTATTACTTGCCGCATCTATTGGAGGCCGTAGAAGCCGCCCATCCCAAATTGCAGTTGGTAATACAGGAGAGCTTTACCGCTGACTTGTGCGAGCGGCTCAACGATCAGTCCATCGACAGCGCATTGCTGGCACTCCCTCGGCCGCTCTATCAGACGATGTCGGGGTCTGCGGAGTGTCTGCGATGCGAAGCGGCCGTGCAGGGTGGGCCGCGACTGCTCGATCCTGAAGCCTATGATGAGCGTGTGCTGTTCGATGAGCCTTTTTGGGCGGCACTGCCGTTGGGGCATAAGCTTGGCGCCGGCACCGATGTGGCGGTCGAGGCATTGAGCGAGCTGAAGTTGTTGCTGCTCACCGATGGTCATTGTCTGCGTGGGCAGGCTCTGCAAGCATGCGGCATGAGTGAGGTTCAGGCAGGTGACTCGGCGGACTGCCGGGCCACCAGCCTGGAAACCCTGCAACATCTGGTCGCCGCCGGTCGTGGTTGTACGTTGCTGCCAGCCTTGGCGGCCATCAATGCCGACAGCGCACGATTGACCGTGAAGCCGTTGCGTGGTGATGAACATCGGCGCATCGGGCTGGTATGGCGTCGGACCCATCCGCGCGCGCAAGAGTTCGACCTGTTAGCTACGACGCTCAAGCGCACAGCCCCCGCCGGTACAAAGCCCTGGCAGCAAGCCAACCCCTGGATTTAGAGAATTAAAACTGTCGCAGGAGGGTCAAGAATTTCGCGGTCTGCAGCCTCGTTGAGAGAAATCGCAAAACTGTCGCGATTACCCAAAATGCCGGGGTGAATCGCTGGAAGGCCAGACAGGGGAGCTACTTTTTCAACAGAATCGACCCATAGCAGCCAGTCGGCACAATAGTTTTCAACCGATCGCCAAAACAATATGGCTGCTTCACCCAACCCCTTCTCGTATCATCAGCGCCTCCGAATCTGGAACGAACTGTGTGAAATCGCCAACTGAAAAAGCTCCGGCCGCCCCTGATGGGACGAAGTGGGACGTAGGCGAGGCTGTCAATCAGCTCTCGTGGGACGACTTGCGCATCATCAAGACGCTCAGTGATTGCGGCAATCGTTCGGCTACGGCCAAGAAGCTTGGCATCAATGTATCCACCGTTTCGCGCCGAGTTGCTCAAGTTGAGCGAACGCTCGGCATCGCGCTGTTCGATCACCGCAAATCAGGGTATCTGCTCACCGCCGAGGGTGCTGAATTGCGAGCACTCGCCGAGCGAGTGGAGCTGGATATCGTCAGCGTCACGCGGCGTGTTTCACGTTCAGGCCAAGGCCCCCTCGGGAAACTTAGAATTACCACCAGCGACTCGCTGCTGCTGTACTTCTTCACCCCCATCATCGCGGACTTCAAGGCCCTGAACGAGGGGATCACCATCGAGGTACTGGTGGGCAATGAAACCCTTAGCCTCGCCCGGGATGAATCGGATATCGCGATTCGAGCGACGAGAAAACCTGCAGAAAGCCTGGTGGGACGTAAACTGGCGAACATTGCCTGGGCACCTTACTGCTGCGCCAAGCAGATGACGGCCTTGCCCCTTTTCGAAGAGGGCCAGGCATGGGTGTCATACTCCTCAGCGCTCTGCGGTTTGAAGGCGACAAGCTATGTCGAAAGCAGAGTCGCTGCTGAGCACATAGCGTACCGCACCGATTCTGTTGCAGCAGCAAGCACTGCAATCGCGGCGGGTCTGGGATTTGGATTCCTTCCCTGCATGTTGGGCGACATAACCCCAGGGTTGGTACGCGCCGGCCCGGTGGTGCCAGAGCTTCAGGATGAGTTGTGGCTACTGACTCACCAGGACATTCGAAAGTCGTGGCGGGTCAAAGCATTCATGACCTTCTGCGCCGCTGCCGTGGCCAGTCAAAAGCCCTTGGTCGAGGGGCAATTGATACTCCCGGCCACCTAGATCGCAACCGGGAGTGCAGCTCAGATGTCTCGGGCGCCAATCACCGCCTTGCACACGATCTCAATCAGCTGCGGACGCTGGGCAAGTCTCGACACCCCAATGATATTGCTCGCGCACTGAGGCCGCTCAGTGCCATAGGCCGCCTTGCGCACTTTGCCGACCACCGCGAATGCCGCGTCCATATCCAGCACATAAAGCGTTTCCTCGACAACATCTTGCATAGTTGCACCATACAAGGCGAGCAGCTTCGAAATGTTGTCGTAAGAGACCCGCATCTGCTCTCCCATCGAAGAGAAATCACTGGGCTTACCGTCGGCGTTCAGCGGCGCCGGGGCTACCAGATGACCTTCCTCATCATGGTTGAATTGACCTGATACGTAGATCTCGTTCCCTACCCGCCGTGCCTGCGGATAGCCATACGCCTCCTCCCAGGAAACGCCCCAGTAGGCGGTCTGCTTGTTGAACGGTTGTGAAGCTGCCATTGCATTCTCCTGCACATGACGGACCGGCTTGATCCGAATGGAAAGGCGAATGCTAGCAGCGTGGCTGCGTATTCCATGGCGCAAAAATGAGCCGGTAGAGGCGCAAAAGTGCGCCACCGACAGGCGCTTTGTTTCGTTATCTTTTGCTCGTCCTCAAGCAATGACGCTGAGGCGAGCACTCGTGGCTACGGTGATGCCTGCAACGTGCGGGCCCCGAAACGGGTGCGATTGAACTTCATCAAACTGAAAGGAAACAACAATGAGCAATCCTAAGACTGAAGTCCTGACCCCGCTTAACAGCCAACTGATCTTCATCGATCAGCAGCCACAGATGGCCTTCGGCGTTCAGAGCATTGATCGGCAAACACTCAAGAACAACACCGTTGGCCTGGCCAAGGCCGCGAAGATTTTTAATATCCCCACCACCTTCACCACGGTCGAGACACACAGCTTCTCAGGCCACACCTACCCCGAGCTGCTCGCTGTGTTCCCGGACGCCCCGCTGCTGGAGCGCACCTCGATGAACTCCTGGGATGACCAGAAGGTGCGTGACGCACTCAAGCGAAATGGCCGCAACAAGATCATCGTCTCCGGCTTGTGGACCGAGGTCTGCAACGCCACCTTCGCCCTGTCGGCAATGAACGATGCCGGCTATGAAATCTATATGGTCGCAGACGCCTCCGGCGGCACCACCAAGGAAGCCCACGATTACGCCATGCAGCGCATGATCCAGGCCGGCGTGGTGCCGGTGACCTGGCAGCAGGTGCTGCTGGAATGGCAACGGGACTGGAAGAACCGCGACACCTACGACGCCGTAATGGAACTGGTAAAGGAACATTCTGGCGCATATGGCATGGGCGTCGACTACGCCTACACCATGGTGCACAAGGCGCCTGAGCGCGTTCAGCATGGCCCCACCTTGGCGCCTGTCGCTGCATCTGTCTGAGCCATCGCCAGCCCCTGCCCTGGGGGCTGTTTACAGACTTGCGAAGGGTGCGCAGTCGACTGAACCGAGTCAACGAGCCTGGCCTGGAACCTCTGGGGGTTTCCAGTGCCCAGCGCTGTTCGGGTCAGGCGCTCGCATCCTGTTCCCGAAGACATTCAAAAGTAAGGAAAGCCATGAAAGTTCTCTACACCGCAGTCGCAACCGCAACCGGTGGTCGTGATGGCCGAGCCATCTCCAGCGACAAGAACCTCGACGTGAAACTGTCCACTCCGAAGGAATTGGGCGGTGCCGGTGGTGATGCCACCAACCCTGAGCAACTGTTCGCCGCGGGTTACTCGGCCTGCTTCATCGGTGCACTGAAGTTCGTCGCCAGCCAGAGCAAACGCAGCATGCCCGCCGACGCCTCGATCACTGCGCGGGTCGGCATTGGCCAGATCCCAGGCGGCTTTGGCCTGGATATCGATCTGAACATCAACCTGCCAGGCCTGGAGCAAGCCGATGCACAAGCGTTGGTGGAGGCGGCCCACCAAGTGTGCCCGTACTCCAACGCAACCCGTGGCAACGTCGATGTCCGTCTGCACGTCACCGTCTAACTTCCCGCCTCACCAGAAACAGGAGATATGAATTGAACGTTTTGACCAAAGCACTCGTTGGCTCGCTCCTTGCCTTGTCGATCGGTAACGCATTCGCTGACTCTGGCGTCGAACACAACACCCAGGCATTCCTCGATGTTCTGAACTCAGGCAGTGGTAAACCCATCGAGCAGCTTTCGCCGAAGGACGCCCGCGCGGTACTGACCGGCGCTCAGGCCGGGGTAAAACTGACACTGCCCGAGGCGGATGTCAGCGAGAAGACCATCACCGTCGACGGCCAGGACATCAGCTTGACCATCGTGCGTCCGGCGGGTGTGAAGGGGACCTTGCCTGTGTTCATGTACTTCCACGGCGGTGGCTGGGTGCTCGGCGACTTCCCGACCCATGAGCGCCTGGTGCGTGATCTGGTCGTCGGGTCCGGGGCGGTGGCGGTGTTCGTCAATTACACCCCGTCCCCTGAAGCGCACTACCCGACAGCGATCAACCAGGCCTACGGGGCAACCAAATGGGTGGCCGAGCACGGCAAGGAAATCAATGTCGACGGTAAGCGCCTGGCTGTAGCAGGCAACAGCGTCGGCGGCAACATGGCAGCCGTGGTCAGCCTGATGGCCAAGGATAAAGGTACCCCGGCCATTAAGTACCAGGTGCTGCTATGGCCAGTGACCGACGCCAACTTCGAGACAGCGTCGTACAACCAGTACGCCGAGGGGCACTTCCTCACCAAGAACATGATGAAGTGGTTCTGGGACAACTACACCACCGACCCCAAGCAACGTGCCGAGATCTACGCCTCGCCGCTGCGCGCTACCACTGAGCAGTTGAAAGGCCTGCCGCCAGCACTGGTCCAGACCGCGAGTGCCGATGTGCTGCGTGACGAAGGGGAAGCCTACGCTCGCAAACTGGACCAAGCCGGCGTTCCGGTCACTGCGGTGCGCTACAACGGCATGATCCATGACTACGGCTTGCTGAACGTGGTCAGCCAGGTTCCGGCGGTACGCTCTGCAATGCTGCAGGCTTGCGAAGCGCTGAAGGTTCATTTGAAGTGACGCCCACTCAAGACCGGAGATGTATGCCATGGAAGATGACATCGAAGGCCTGGCTGCGCTGTGCTCCAACCACATCCCGGACTACCGCAACCTGATGACCAGCTACAACGCCTTCAACGCCAACAAGTAAGCCGACCGCCCCGGGCACCGCCAGTCGGTACCCGCTATGGGTAGCACCCCCATCGCAATCTCCGCCCGTCCGCCATTGCACGGTGGATGCGGGCAAGCTCATCCCAAGGAACGTCGATGAACACCGCACTCCCAGTCAACCGCAACGTGGTTACTTTGGTTATCCAGCACAAGGCTCGTCCTGACTCGCTGGCAAATTACGAGCAATGGCTCAAGCGCACGGTAAGCGCTGCGCGTCGCCAGCCTGGTCATTTAGATGTCAACGTTATCCGTCCCGACGATGGTGGCTTGCATTACACCACCGTGGTCCGCTTCGCCGACTCCAGCCTGCTGCAGGCCTGGGTCAATTCAACGGAACGCCAAGCGCTGGTAGAGGAAGTGCTGCCGCTAATCGAAGGTGGCGACCATACCCAGGTACATGAGGACCCAGAGTTCTGGTTCACCCCGCCGAGCGTCAGCGCGCGGCAACCGCCGCGCTGGAAGCAAGCGCTGCTGACCTACCTCGTGATTTGCCCGATGACCATGATCATTCCGCAGCTGCTGGCCCCGTTCTTCGCACGCTTCGCGCAGCTGGGCGGCGTAATCACTAGCAACCTGATCGTCAACGTGTTCGTCATCTTGCCCGTGGTGTTCTACATCATGCCTTGGGTAACTCGTCGCTGTGCGAACTGGCTGCGTGGCTGAGCAATAGCCAACCGCACATCCGTCCAACCCTCAGCCATCTATCAGCTGGCATGCTCTGCGGTTACGCCTGTCGCCGCCGCACCCACACGGAGTGGAATATGTCCCAGGATCACAACGACAAGACTCGTCGCCAGTTCCTCGCCACCAGCACCGTACTCGGTGCCGCCGGCGCGATCTGGTCTGCATTGCCCTTCACCGGCGCTGCCGGCTCCGCCCAAGCATCCATTCAAGGAGGTTCCATGACCGCCGACCTGATTCTGTTCAACGGCAAACTGCACACGGTCGACCGTGAGAAGCCCACGGCCACTGCAGTCGCCATCAAGGATGGCCGCTTCATCGCCGTTGGCAACGACGCCGAGGCCATGGCCCACAAGGGTAGCGCCACCCAGATCATCGACCTGAAGCAGCGCACGGTGATCCCGGGCCTGAACGACTCGCACCTGCACCTGATCCGCGGCGGTCTGAACTACAACCTGGAGCTGCGCTGGGAAGGCGTGCCGTCGGTGGCCGATGCCCTGCGCATGCTCAAGGATCAAGCGGCACGCACACCCACCCCGCAGTGGGTGCGCGTGGTCGGTGGCTGGAACGAATTCCAGTTCGCTGAAAAACGCATGCCGACCCTGGAAGAAATCAACCAGGCCGCCCCTGACACCCCAGTGTTCCTGCTGCACCTGTACGACCGTGCGCTACTCAACCGCGCCGCGCTCAAGGCCGTCGGCTACGACAAGACCACCCCGAACCCGCCGGGTGGCGAGATCCAGCGCGATAAATTCGGCAACCCGACCGGCATGCTGATCGCCCGTCCCAACGCAATGATCCTCTACGCCACCCTGGCCAAAGGGCCGAAGCTGCCGCTGGAGTACCAAGTCAACTCCACCCGCCAGTTCATGCGTGAGCTGAACCGCTTGGGCCTGACCAGCGCCATCGACGCCGGTGGCGGCTACCAGAACTTCCCCGACGACTACTCGGTGATCCAAGCGCTGGCCGACAACAACCAGCTGACCGTGCGCATCGCCTACAACCTGTTCACCCAGAAGCCCAAGGAAGAGCTGGACGACTTCCGCAAGTGGACCTCCAGCGTCAAGCTGCACAGCGGTACTGACTTCCTGCGCCACAACGGCGCCGGCGAGATGCTAGTGTTCTCCGCCGCCGACTTCGAGGACTTCCTCGAGCCGCGTCCGGACCTGCCACAGACCATGGAAGAAGAGCTGGAGCCGGTGGTGCGCCACCTGGTCGAGCAACGCTGGCCGTTCCGCCTGCACGCCACCTACAACGAATCGATCACGCGCATGCTCGACGTGTTCGAGAAGGTCAACCGCGACATCCCGTTCAACGGCCTGCCGTGGTTCTTCGACCACGCCGAAACCATCACCCCGCAGAACATCGAGCGCGTGCGTGCCCTGGGCGGTGGTATCGCCATTCAGGACCGCATGGCCTTCCAGGGTGAGTACTTCGTCGACCGTTACGGCGCTAAAGCTGCCGAGCAGACCCCACCGATCAAGCGCATGCTCGAAATGGGCGTGCCGGTGGGCGCCGGTACCGACGCCACCCGCGTGTCCAGCTACAACCCCTGGACTTCGCTGTACTGGCTGGTTAGCGGCAAGACCGTTGGTGGCATGGAGCTGTACCCGGAAGGCCTGGACCGCGACACCGCACTGCAGCTCTTCACCCAAGGCAGCGCCTGGTTCTCCAGCGAGCAGGGCAAGAAGGGGCAGATCAAGGTAGGCCAACTGGCCGACTTGGCAGCGCTGTCGCTGGACTTCTTCAGCGTCGAAGAAGAAGCGATCAAGGGCATCGAATCGGTGCTGACCATCGTCGACGGCAAGGTGGTGTATGCGGCGGGCGAATTCGATCGCCTCGGCCCACCACAGGTGCCAGTGCTGCCGGAGTGGTCGCCCGTGGCCAAGGTGCCGGGGCACTGGCGCGTGGGCACGCCGTCGCTGGCGGCAGCCGTGCACCAGTGCTCGGGGCCGTGCGGGGTTCATGCGCACAGCCATGAGAAGGCGCGTCAATCGAGTGTACCGGTGAACGACTTCCAGGGTTTCTGGGGTGCGCTGGGCTGTTCGTGCTTTGCTTTCTAAGCTGATGTGATGTCGAAAAAAAAGGGCCGCGATGGCCCTTTTTTTGATTCTGCCCCAACAATCTGTGATTTTAGAGAATTAAAACTGTCGCGGGAGGCTCCCGTCCTTCGCGGCCTGCAGCCTCTTGGAGAGGAAACGCAAAACTGTCGCAATCGCCCAAAACGCCGGATCGGACTGATGCGTTAGAGAATTAAAACTGTCACAGGCAGAAACGACGCGGCTTTCATGCGCTTTCAAGATCACCGGCGGCTGGTCGGCCGCCGGTGACTGAATCATCGACGAGGGATGAAGTAGGCAACGAGACCGATGGTCATCAACCAGACGTGGGTTGAACTGTCGACCGGGGTGTCACCTGGGAACAGGAACATAGTGTACATGGCCGATTCTCCGGACAGGGGGAGAAGGTCAAAGCCGGGATTGGCTTGTGACTGCCTTGACTTCGTATTTATGGGTGTTGACCATCAAGTTGACGAATTCAGACGAAATCGCCTCAGCTGAATATGTACGCTCCAAGCCCATCGAAGCTCCTGGCCCTCAGACACTCCTGACGTTACAGGTAATTCCGGTCAGTGGTACAAGCCCCTAGCCCCTGTTGAAGGTCGCCTCTTCGCTTTCCTTCACAGGGGGATAGTTCTACGGAATCACCTCTGGAGTGTAACCGCGTTAGTCAATCGCAAGGTGTCGACTGCACCGCCCAGCCTGCAGATCAGCAGGGGCATACATGGGAATGAGCCTTCTATTGATTTCCCCAGCCATGACTTGGATCGATGCTTCAGGGTGACACCCCTTGCAACGCAGCAGTCCTGCAAGCCTGCTGCACTCGCGGCACAGAACCAGATGCTCCCTAGTATCGTGCTCATGGGCATACGAGAGCTCAATGACAGACGCTTCTAGGTCGAAGCAATGTTCACAACGAATCGTTCCGCCATGCAGAAGGCCAGCGGAAATGGTACGGAAAGTCATAACTGACCCGTCCTCTATATAAAGAAAGGTTAATTCCTGATCTTTTTGGTGAAGAGGAGGCGTTAACGGTGGCGGTGCCGAAACTCGCTGAGCTCTGGACCGTCGGCAAAGAGAGGGATGCGATAGAAGGCAGCATCAGCCGATTGGCTGAGGGTGGACAGAAGCGAAGATAGGTTTTTCTGTGCAGAGGTGATTTGGCGGATAGCTAGAGCAGCAGCTAGACCATGGGACAAATATGGGCATGCTCTTAACGCCCGTCGGGAGAGTGTTCGGAGAACTGTGACAGCTTTGCGTAATGAGACATGGCCCTCCAAGATCACGTACATCGCGTAATCAAGGTAGGACTGTTTCACTTCTCCATCGACATCAACTGGAATGATCTCTCTGGCTAGCGCCCCGGTTCCTCTGTAGCCAGGATCATGCTCGCTCGCAGAATGGCCATTTTCGACGGCATGGAACGCCGTCTCAATCGCACGACAAATGTCGTCTTCCAGTACCAATGCTTCAAGAAGCGCAATTTCACGAGCTGTTTCCTTCTCCCCCCACGATGACACAGCGGGGTCATACGTGATGACTCCTCCGTTACTCGTCAATTCAGACCGTGGGTGGTTCATGGGTCAAGCAACCTCTTGATTAGGTTGGGGATACAGCATCTCGAATATATTCCAAACGCCAAGGCCATCTCAACCTCATCCTCGCGGCTTGGCCTCCTATTGGTTCAATAGGCCTCGACACCGTGCGGCTTGAGCAATTTTTGTCGAATGGCAGCTATCGATTGCTGCCTGTCACGTAGGATTGCAATCAGCTGCTGCTCATGAGCGGTTAAAAATGACCTCACACCGAAGCGAAGACTAGCCGCGAAATGCCTAAGGTGGGGGATCACCCAAGCCTGGCGCTCACGGCTCCACGAATTTCTATTGCGCTTGAAGTATTAGTTTAAGCGTGGAAAGGTGAATGCGTCTGGCGTCGGCATCAAGCGGCTCGGCAGCGTTCCAAATAGCGTCGATCTTTGGCCTCACTGCCCTCGCGACCCGTTGACGATCTACTTGAACAAGACGCCTACCAAGCAGCGTAGTTGACGGTTTGGCGAGATCGACCCAACCCTCCTCGTTACTTTCCTTATAAGTAAAATTGAGTTTTGTACCTGTCATACGACATGCACCGTCAACAGTTACACCACCGTTCTCGTTCCAGATAATACAGAGGTATTCGTTCTTCTCTGTGGTGTCGAGAGAGTCTGGCCAGCTCTCAAACGACCAACGCTCTATGCCCTCGCCGTTCTGACTGTCGCCTCCATGCTCAATTCGCTCTTGGTCTTCGTGTTGCTTAGCCCTGGCTTCTGCCTCAGGGCCAGGCCTTGACGTGTACAGAAGAGCGTAGGCGTTCCGGTCCTCTAGATCAGCCACTGAGTAGTTATCGAAAGAGAAAGGCACCTTCCTGCTGTAATCAGGGCGTCGATCCCGATTCTTCGCATAGGCGTCGGCTGCGTCGGCTAGGTCCTGAGCTGTGATAGGTCTGCTGTCACTCGACAGCCAAAGCTGCTCGAACCACTTCTGTGCTGACTCGACTTCCTGTTTGTCGACGGTTTGAATTGCGGCCTCAAGCCAGTGCGCAACTTCAGACCCTTCAAAGCCCAAGCCATTTGCGGATATGTTTGCTGAGCCAATGATTGCCGAGTTAGGCCCCACAACTAGTTTCGCGTGTAGCCGGTCGCACTGACGAATCTGGACATGATCCATTGTCTTTGCTCGATCAACTAGCAGTTTGATCACCGCAGGATTTGTCCCGCCACTTCTGAGGTTGCAGATGACTCGCAGCGCCTTCCCGTCCTCGGGATGGATGATCGCCTCTGCGCCATCACCCCAGAATGCGACAGCCACGTCCAACGAAGCCTCTTGGGCGACCATCGAGCGAAGAGCCTTTCGATACTGTTCCGGACCAATGAACATTAAGTACTCCTTTGCTTACAGTCTCAGGTGCATTTTGAATTGAGTGACGGATTATAGGTTGAGACAGCAGAATCATTAAGCAGCACAACTACGAACTTTTGGACGGCCTAGTGGGGCCCGGTGTTGAGCAGCTTGCAGATTGTCGGCTGTGTCGATAGCAGTCAAGGAACGGGCTAACGGCCACCCCAAGTATGAGCTCCGAGATATTCGTAATCACAACGTCGTGGTCCATGTCCCTTTTTGGTCAGTACGCCAAAGCTCAGTTCCTCCTTGCATAGAGACCAGCGCCGTTTCCACCTTATCGATCGGATGGCCATAGGTATTGACGCCACATGAAATCGGCGTAGTCAACTTTGAAAAAAAGCTCTTCCAGCCTACAGCTGATACCTCGCCGGCAGCACCGCCATGGTGAGGTGTCACTAGTACACAAGGAGATTTCCTGAAGGTCGGAACATCCGTCGCGGCGCTCAGTACTTTGTCGTAATGGTGATCCCCCGTCAGCAGTGCCACCTGATTCGCCCCTTGAACAGCCAGCACAATACCTGTCTGGTTACGAGCACGTCCCGGCGTTGCGCGAAACAAGGTAAACGCGCCTTGACGCCAATGTTGTGCAAGAACGATCGCTCGGGACGAATTGGGAGCTCTTGTCGCTGGAGGAATGGCCGTCAAAGTTACATTGTTGCTAGCTAGTAGACGGCTTACGCGTTGAAATGTTGCCGTATTGGGGACCTGACTTGGAACCACCACAATGCGTAATTTAGCCAGTTCTAGTGGTGTGAATTCGAGTAATGCCAAATAATGGTCGATATCCCAGTGACTAATGAATAGGCATATTGGCCGTGTTTCAGTACTAATTTTACGACTCTCGACTATGGCTCTAACTTGGGCCTTGGTGAAAAGGCGACTAGCTCCAACGTCGTAAATGATTCTGTCGCTCGGGGTCAACACTTCGTTCCAGTTTGCATGTCCGCACTCCACAACGGTAAGAGTGATTGTGCCAGTTGTGTCCGGATTGGTGAGAAATTGAATAGGGGCAGTGGAGACCTTGGCGATTTGAGGCGAGGAAAGATTCTTAAGACGTGAAACGTTATCCCAAGGAACATTTTTGATTTCCGCGCCCAAGAACAAACTGCCAGCAGCATTCACATCTGCCGGAACATACTCTGCACCGTCAAAGGCTCGGGGATCGATGTTATACCAAGAGCCCTCTCGAAAACTCCTGTATCCAACTGGATCGTAGGAAAAGCGGATCATTGAGGGACTACTGTTTTGCGCCAAACCATCCAAGGTAGATCGGGCGTTGAGGGTGCGAGCAAACCTCACATGATCTTGCGATGTCGCGAAATCGAGGACAACTTGATGGAGGCCAGAGGCCTTTTCCTTGTTCACCTGCTGGACATAAAACAGCATTACCCACTCCATCCGGAGAATTGGAAACTCGCAACCGACTTATGATAAACCAATCATCCTGAGACTGTCTGCCTCTAGCATAAGCGTCTCAAGCCTGCCCAGGCTCAGATCAAGCCCCTTATTGACCAAGCGCAGCCTCATGGTAATGACTCCGCGCCGTGGAGCAATTACTGTGACAGTGTGGGCTGAGTCAGCATAAAGAACTGCGATTTAGTGAACCGCGATGGTTTCCTCTTTGGGGCGATAGCGCTCGGTCGCAAATGGCTGCAATCGACTGTGGACTCAACCGGTCGATGCAGCACACAGGCCTAGCCACATCGACTAATCCTCCTTATCCTCCTTATTCAATCCGGAACAGACCAACGACCTGTTTTGCTGCGGGGGTTGCGTGATTTTTCTTGATCAATAGGTGCGAAATGGAAGACGAAAAAGGAAAGAAAACTCAGCTGTTTGTAGGGCTTAGAAAAGCCAACGGCCAGATAGGATACCTCTCAGAAAGCCTCTCAATTCCTGAGTTTTTCGAGATGGTGCGGCCCTTGGATCACCAGGAACGGGTTCTCGTTGATTTTGCACCGGTGATTGAGACGCTTCACGCGTTGCACAAAGATGCCGGTGATCAGACGGTTATCAGCAAATATAAGTCCATGTACAGCTACTGGCATGATTCCATATCGTACAGCGATTTTCGGATCAGGCTGCCCAAATGTGAGAGCCTATCGGTAGCTGCCAACGAGTTGCTGGCAACTCTCGAAGACAGGATAGCCGAGCACCGTCGGGCCTATAAAAGTCGTAGAATAGTCGAGTCGAGTGAAAATCTCAGGGTCATCTTGGCGCTAGAGAAAGAGGTGAATATTGTCATTGATACGCTACTCTGTTTTATTCATTCCAAGGCATCTCTAGAGATTGCCTCATTCAAGAGGGACGTGGTGCTTGGCGAGTACTGTAGACGGCTGCTTGCAGTGCTGGAGGGCTTATTGGCTCAAGTCCTTGATTACTCTACTTACAATGATAGGTTTAAGTTGGAAAACGACTCCTTATTGTTCCATCTGGCATTCGTTGAGAATTGCGTCATTGACAGCTATAGCCAGCTGCTACCGAATTTTGAAAGCAAGGAAGATCTGCGTCTAGTCGTGCTGCGTAGCGGCAATAGCTGTGAAGTTACGCATGGGCATAACGATCGTTATATGGAGGTGGTGACTCGCTATCGTGTTCCGGATCAAAATGAGCTGAAAATGGCTCGAGTGCTCAGGGATTTGTGTTACAAGGTACGTTCAGTGAACGGCTTGATCAACACCCTCAAGCATGAGGTCGTCCGGTGGGATCCCTCTGAACATTCAATCGAGGAGTTGAAGGGCTTGATTCGTCTAGCTCCCCCCGGCAGTAAGCCCTTAATAGCATTGAGCGGGCGAGGATAAGCGGCGGCCGTTAAAACTCAGTTGTAGTGGTCAACTAATCCCGGACACTGCGTTAAGTTTTTCCTCGGCCACAGCGGGCGCCAGCCCGCTGTTAAATTGATGTGGCCGTTGCCAGTTGTAGCGTTGCATCAAAAACCGGCCGATATCCTGCTGTGCTAGCGAAGCGCTCATGTAGCCCACGGTCGGTACCCATTCCGTTTTCAGGCTGCGAAACAACCGTTCCATCGGTGCATTGTCGTGGCAGTTTCCACGCCGACTCATGCTCTGCTTGAAACGATAACGCCACAGCCGCTGACGGAAGCTTCGGCTGCCGTATTGGCATCCTTGGTCACTGTGAAACAGCACATTCTGAGGCCGGCCACGCTGCTTATAGGCCATGTCCAAAGCCTTGATGACTAGCTCAGCATCGGGCTTCGATGAAAACGCCCAGCCCACTACACGACGAGCGAAAAGATCGATCACGGCCGCCACATAGTGCCAGCGACCTTGAGCCCAGACATAGGTGATGTCCCCACACCAGACTTCATTCGGCGCCGACACGGTGAACGCTCGATCCAGCACGTTAGGGATATCTGGTCGCTCCACCGTCGCTTTTTTGTAAGCGTGTGAGCCAGGCTGTTTGCTGATCAGCTTCATCTCATTCATCAGCTTGCGCACCTTGAATCGGCCAATTGCTATGCCGTCCTCGCGCATCATGAACATGATGCTTCGGCTGCCCGCCGCGCTGAGGCTTTGGATAAACAGTTCGTTGACTCGACTGCGCAGAATCAGCCGCTTAACGTCTGGAAATCGGCGCTTGCGACAGTGCGCGTAATAGCAGGATCGGGTGACTTCAAATACCGAGCACAACAGATCAACAGGCTCTTGAGCACGGAGTTGATCAATTAACGCGAACGCTCGTGTTCCTCGGCCATCAAGAGCGCGGTGGCCTTTTTTAATATACTTTTTTCCCGTTCCAGGCGATTGATCCGAGCTTCCAGCTCCTGGATTTTCTGCTGTTCGGGCGTCAGCGCTTTGCTAGCCGGCGTCACACCGTTTCGCTCTTCCTGGAGCTGGTTAACCCATCGGCGCAGGGCCGATTCCACCAGTCCGAGCGAACGGGCTGCGTCGATGTGGCTGTAGCCCTGGTCGAGCACCAGGCTGGCAGCTTCGCGCTTGAACTCGGGGGTAAAGGTACGGCGTTGCTTGGTCATCAGACACCTCTCTGTGGCGAGCAATCTCGCCTAAATGGGTGTCCGGAATCATTAGACCACTACAGACAGACCAGATTTATACGTGGTCGGCAGGTGCCAATTGTTGCATCTAGCAAGCGGTTGTCTAAGTTTAATAGATAGCAATACCGCAAGCGCTTTCGGCCACCAAAGGTGTCAGCGCTGTTGCGGTTTCTCGTTGAGCGCTGTTGGGGGAATCCCTCCCAAAACGGCGAGGCTATGGGTATGTTTTATTGTGGGGCTGCGCTTCCATTAGGGAGGAACAACATGCCTTCAATAAAAGGCGCTGGTAAGCAACTCAGCGCAACCCTATTGCGAATGGAGGGCAGGCACGGCGCCATTTCAAGGTGGCTGACCATTGGGTTGTTCATCGGGGCTCTTGGCGTTGGTGCTGCGTCGGCCCAATTGACCGCATCAACGTCCCCTCTGTGTGCTGACGGTTCAAAAGCGACTGAATGGAGTTATGTACCTGAGGATGGCGTACCGCCCTGGGCAACTACGTTCCCGTGCGGTGATGGACAGACTTGCTACGCTCTGCCCACTAGCGGCTGCCTCAGGGTTACGGAGGTCAGGCAGCCGGTGGCCCTACCGGATCGTCCGGTGACTTTGGATAGCAAGCGACCGCCACCATCACCGGATGTCGATGCCCCGCCCATACACCTTCCACCGCCGCCACAGCCTTCGGTGGACAAACCCTTTAATCCTTTCGCGGTGAATCCGCTCCCTAGACCGGATTCAGTTTGCGCGCCTGGCAACGGGTGGGACTTTGAGTCGCTCATTTACGAAGGGGATGGGGTTCGCGCTGACTTCGCAGGTTGGAAAAGCGACGATCCAGGGACTTCGGTATTTAAGGACATCAATAATGTTGATCAGAAAATCGTGGCCGCTCCCGTGTATGGACACGCTAGCCCTATTGAGAACATCAAACCACCAGGATGGCTGCCGGAGATTGCCGACACGATCGGTGGCGATTACTGGCGATTCAGTCAGAGCCCAAATCATCACGGCGACTTCTGGATCAGCTCACGGTATTTACGACCATCGTGGCGCCAGCATCCGGGTGACAAGAGACCCGAGGAGGCTACAGGAACACTACGGTCCCCGCCTTGCGAGTTACAAGCTCCATTTCTTACCTTCCGCTTGAGTGGCGGCCGCTCGCCTTCGCAACGAGTTGAGCTGCTCGTACGAGGCGCCGATGCGAGCCAGTATGCAGGAATCTCGTTTCCACAACTCTTAGGGGCCGCGACACAGATGCTGGCAGCGCCGCCTGCCGCTCAACACTTTCCTCCGCTCATTGGTCCCTGGACTGTCGTTCGGTCCGTAACGTCGGTGGACCACGATGAGACCGACTGGATGCAAGTATATGTCTTCGATCTTCGACCATTCGTGGGAAGAGAGGTCCAAATTCGAGTGGTTGACGATGCTCGTTCCGAGTGCTTGAAACGGGCGGAGCGGGGCTGCCTCACGTACAGGCCCGAGCACATCAATGTCGACGACTTTCGATTTACCGAAACAGCACCTGAGAACGTTCATTGGCTTCCTGTCGGACGTGGACCTTGCAACTCGCGGCGAGTCAATTCAGGCGGCTGTGGGCCCATAGGAGTAGTACCTTCGTCCCCGCCTTTATGGGGATTCACCGACGCTCATGCCCATCCGATGGCAAACCTGGCCTTTGGCGGGCACGTCATTTGGGGCGATGTAAGTGATTCTCTCGAAGACGTTTACGACTGCTCGCGGCCGCTACCTGCGATTCTTGGGGCTGGTGGCCGGACAGCGATTGCGAGTCCGTCCGAAGAGAGCGCATGCTATCTATCCGGAGAGGTCACACTCTTTGTCAGTGCCGCAGCGGCTACATCGGTGTGCTCCCCGCTATTTTTGGTGCCAGTGTTTGGATTTGGAGCCGCAGTTCAGTGCCAAGCCACCGTCGCCGGCACAGCAGCGGCTTTGCTGCTTACCACTCCTGTCGTTGAAGGGTTAACGCTGCATGGGGGGCAAAAGCTAACCAGCGGGGCTTTGCTCTTCGGCGGCATACTCTCGGAGTCTTGGCTTGGCTACACACGGGCGGTCGGTAACCTTGGGGTCCAAGTTAACGCCTCGTTCAACAAGGGGTTGATCGCCGAAACCGACACATGGCCTGCCGCGACCCCTACGTTGGCCTGGTATCCGAAGGAAGAAGAGGGTTGGCACAGTTACATAGGGCAGGGAAAGACGCACAACCAGTACCAAGCCGATATGATCCGCCGGGCCTACGAGGGTGGTATGCGTCTTGGTGTTTGGGATGTCGTCAACAGTCGCGCTCTGGCTATCGTTGGCGATGGCAATGGCGTCGCTTCTGACTGGCAAGCATTAAAAGACCAGACAGATGCTGCAAAGCGAGTTGTGAGTACGAAGCTCTCGCATATCGCGAAAATTGTCTATACCCCGGAGGAAGCTGAAGCAACCATTCGGTCTGGCCGGATGGCGGTCATCCTGGGCAGCGAGGTAGACGAGCTCGGTCGAATGAGGCCGAGCGGCCTCCCTTGGCCGCGCTCCCCCCTTGTTGGTTTTGACAGCATGCAGAAGCAGATCGATGACTTATGGGCGCTTGGTATCCGCAAGATATCGCCGGTGCATGCAGTCAACAATCCAATTGGAGGAGCCGCAATATTTGACGATAGGTACGTTGCAAACAACTACTTCCTCAACGGAACACCTCTCGACGGTACGCCGTTGGAGTCCTCCGGACCGCTCACAAATCTGATTTTTGATATGAGTCTCGGGGGCATCCCGCTCAAGGCTGCTTTTGGGGATTTTAGCTTGACGAAGAAACTAGGCGGCGATGGCCGACAGCCCTGGAACCCTCAAGGTTGGTTCGAGTTCGATACAAGCACCCCGGACCCGGTGATCGGCAGCGACTATCCGGTTACATACCGAGTTGGTCAAGGTGGGATCCGACCAGATAGTCCAAATGCTCCTCGCACATTGCTTCACAGCGATGGAAGTTGGAAAACTCCATCAGAGGTGCTGAACCATCAGATCTTGCAGATGTACGTCGGCAACGACCTAGCGCGTGTCCTGCAAGCAAGTGGCCGATGTGACCTCCACAATACCTTTATTCCAGCGTTTGTTGATAAGTTCGGTGAGCCTGTCGACACTCAATACGTCAACGTGGCGGGTCATCGGAACATGCAAGGTATCTTTGTAGATGGCGGAGAGGACGGAATCGCATTTTTTAGAGCCGCGATGAAAAAGGGGATACTTCTGGACGTCGACCACATGTCGGAGAGAATGCGTGGGCAGGTCTATACGTTAGCCGCTACCTATGCGAGAGAGGCTGGTATCGCTGCTGCCGGTTGCCCGCAAGGCCAGACATGCGGAGACTACCCAGTAATGGGCGTGCACACGACTGTGCGAGATCTCGAGAAAGAGGGCTCATCCACAATACCACTGCAGGCGTCGTTTGGTTCGAACGATGAGTCGACCCGCACGCCCAAGGAGATCGCTTATGTGAGCACTAATGGCGGCACCGTCGGCGTTTTTCCACGGCCGAACTTCATCGCCCCAAATACCGCGGGTGGTCAGTGCACGAGGGACAGCGACTGCGCAGCGTGGGATGGTAGTTATGGAAGTGGAGGTGCTTGCCAAAGCGGGATGTGTAAGTCGCAGACCGCATCCGAGCTTACACTTAGGTCCTTCAAGCTGCCCACCGGCATTGTGAACGATTGTGATGGCTCGTCGAAGACCTTCGCAACCAAGTATCTTTGGATGCTAGAGGCGATGTCCGGGCACGGATTGACGCTGACTACCGACTTTAATGGGATGGCAAGTCAGCACAATCCTCGTTTCGGAGTCGCAATACCAGGCAAGTCGGCATGCGGCCAGTTTGGGCGCGGCACTAGTACGGGCATGGAGCAGTGGCCCGCTATCATGTTAGCGCGGCAGCTCATCGAGCACAGCGCTGTCTGGTACGAGGACTATGCCAGTCGAGCTCCGGTTAGCTCCCGATGGGCCAAAGACTGGTCGGAGCCGGACAGTCAGATGCCCAAGCGCTGGAAGGAAGTAGTGGCGCGGGATAGCACAGAGGATCGAGAGGATAGAGCTCCCAAGTTCCAGACATACTCTGATGGCAAGCCCATCAAGGATCTCGTGACGTACAACAATCGCGGGGCGGACTATTCCGAGGATTGGCACTACGGAGGGAACGTGCCAGGGGCTCAGCTTGCCCCGATGAAGCGCTGGAAGAAATTTCGAAGCGGATGGGATTTCAACCTCGACGGTCTACAACATGTCGGCCTGCTGCCTGATCTGCTCCAGGATATGCGCAATGTTGGCGTTCAATGGGAACAACTTGCTCCCCTGATGCACGGCGCACAGGATCTATTGGACACGTGGCGGCGTTCGAACGCCATAAGTCAGGCGCACCCTTGAGGGGGCAACATACTATTTGTTTCAACACTAATCAGCGTTTGCGCAGAAAACGACATGCGACAATATCCGCGGGCTGGGTTGATGCGAAGCGGACACGCAGTTGAAAAAGCTTGAATCGCCCCTGGTTTCCTAGACGCCTCCAAACTTAACGATGGTTTGGAGGCGTCTAGGAAACCAGGGTCGATTCATAAGCTACCGCTCAGCCAACCTTTCAGCAGCACCTGCGAGCAGGCCCCACTCACTGCTTGATGACTATCTGCGGATTCTCCTGCAGAAGCCCCCTTCACTTGAACGATTACTGGAGCCACGACTCAACGGCGTCGCCACCGTACTGGGCCTTCCACGCTTTGAGCACGGCGTGGTTGCCGCCCTTCGTTTGAACGACTTCGCCGTTATGGGGATTTTTGTAGGTCTTCACATCGCGAAGTTTGCGACTGCGCTTGCCCTCGGGGGCAGGGATGGTCTGCCGCTGAATAGCTTGGGGATCGAGGATACTCACGATGTCTCGAAGACTGAAGCCGTACTCAGCCAACAGCGCCCGGAGCTTTTCCTCGAACTCCATCTCAGCCTTTAACGCGCCATCGTTTTTCAGTTGCTCAAGCTCAGCAAGCTGAGCAGCAAGTTGTTGTTCCAGGAAGCGAAATTCTGCAAGACGGGACGTTTGATTCCTCGGGAGGCAATTAGATAGCTACCTCACTATATCTCAATTTGGCCAGGACACTGCGCCCACGGCTCGATAGCTTCACAAATCCAGGAGCCGTGGTACACGCCCCGATCGTTTCGTCGTGCTTTGACCTCATCCTTAGCGTGTGCGCACCATAGCGAGGTGCGCGTGTGATGCAGGAAATGGCTGTTGCGAAGCGCCTTACAGAGTCCGAAAGGTGATAGCGCTGATGCGATTTTGACCCAGACTGCTGATTTTGCCTGACCTAAATTCGGCCTATGAAATCCCGCGCCAAAACATCGTTTACTGATGTATTCGAGTGGGTTAACGATTTCCGGCAGCCAGGGTCAAAATCGCATCAGCGCCAACAGTCATATTGATACGGAGGGCCCGATGATTAGATCGTCAGACCGCTATCTGTCTGCGGGAGGCGTGGCTTCTTACCTTGGTCACCCCTGATAGCTGCAAGGGCTTGGTCCACAGTGTTACTAGAGCCTTTGGAGAGTGTCTGGATGGTTTCAACTTCCCCCTCCGACAGCTTCCGGCCCAACTGCTTCTCGACTCCCAGCAGTAGCGTGATGAAGTGCCCGAGAGTGGTTGGGTTCGGAGGGGTGAGCATAGGCCCTTCCATGAGACGGTCGAAAGGGGTTGAATCATCGGACATAAAAAGTCTCCATAGGTGTTTCTGACAGACTACGCATGGAGACGTGATTGAAGCAAGGCTATTCAAACACCTATCCAGCTATAGAACGCCAGCAACTTTCAGCTAAGTCAAAAGTGCAGGATTAACTTTGTCGAATCGGTCGACCAACTCATGAATTTGTTCAGCGAACTGCTCAAGCTTGAGCAAGTCAGCAACCGCGCGCCGGTTTCGATCAATTGTGCTTCATTCCTGAGGTGATCGACGCAGAGTGGATTAAGGGAGATTTCCTTCGCTCAATCCCTGGGACATCAACCAAATTAGTCTACGACAATCTTCCGTGCGCCCCTCACTCACTTTTGCCGCTACATGCCCGAGGGTCCGACTTGAGTCGAAGGCACCATCCATCAAGGCTGTTGTGCCCTCAGCGAACATCCAACCAAGCTCCACAATTGAGCTTGTATAGTTATTTCCGTACGCGGGCTCCAGCCACCGGCATACTACGGCTGGACTCAGCCCGCAGATTTCACGGAACCCAATATGCCGACGTCACTGTGTAGGTAGCCATCGCGCCTGTCGTCACATCGAAGGCGTAAATATCAACCTTCCCAAAAGCATCGTCTTGGTTCCGGCTCGTATAACCAAACGCTTCGGTTAGGATGAACTTGCCCGATCCATCCGCAGTCCGCGAGCGGACAGTCTGCGCTCGGTTCGGTATGCCATTGAAGGTGATGACCACAGACCCACCAGGCGTGAATCCGCGTCCGCGAACGGTCGTGTCGTTGCCTGTCTGGTTGCGTTTGACGTCGACAACGATACCAAAGTCCCGCGTTGGACGCGCTGGTGGCGCATTGTAGTCAAACTTAATCCAAGGCCCCGACGAGCCCCAGTGGTCCTTCCCCTCATTTGCGTGGTGGGACATGTGGGAAACGTACCAGAACACAATATCAGTCTGGTCAACGCTTTCCCCATTGTCGAAGCGCAAACCGCCCGTGTCAAACTGCCAATCCCAACTCCCAAAGGGCGACTTTTCGTATCGCCAAGGATGGAGTTCCTCTTCTTGGTTGTAGCGCCTCACGCCCATGTCGATCCGCGAAAAGGTATCGGCGACACCATCGTTGTCACCCGGGATTATCCACGCGCCCTGGTTGGTCTGCTCGTTGCGCACGAACCAGGCTGTGTTTGCCCGCGGATCAGAGTTCTTTGCATCGTTCGTTTCACGTGTATAGAAGCGCCAGGCGCCAAAATTTCGCACAAACACCCGATGATTATCCGCCCCATCAATATCGAAGTCCAAGCGCCAATAAGGATGATGCCAATGATCCATATTAATGGTGAGCCCTTTACTCCAGATGCGCGGCGCGATCCACCCATCCTCACTCAGATGCCAACACTGGTAGAGGTGATAAGCCCCGATGCGTGCGTACACGCTTATTTCTAGCCACTGAACTCCGTCCATTATGTAGTACAAGAGCCCTACATATTGGTCATTCCGGTTGCTTATTTTCTGCAACCCATAATTGCCGCCGAGCTTCCAGCGAATTCTGTCCGCATAGGGGCCCGCGCCTTTGCCGACTGCCCGTCGCCAATCTAATGCACCACCATTGACGAGGTAGCGCACCCGGATCACTGGCATGCTGAACTTTCCGATTGCCGAGCGACCGCGATAGAAACCATTCAAAAGGGAGAGCCCCTCGAACCCACTGACATCGTAATCGAAGTCCCAGGAGCCCCAGTGGACGTGGCCGGATTTGGTGTTAGGCACGGCCTACCTCCTCAGAGGATCCGTCCTCTAGTCGAACCAGTGCAGGCTCCTCCCGGATTACGAGCACACGGCGATTAATGATGTCCACCGCGGCGCCAAAACAAGCTGCTATCTCATCTTCATGCTCCCCAGCCTCAACAAAGGTGACCCACAGGACGCGAAGGCCATGACATGGATCTTCGGCATCAAAGGTATTCAAGAGCGCCACTCCCTCAAGATCCCTTACGCGATGGCTCAGTCGCGGATCAGCCCGTGCGATTGCGACCGCATCCACTACCTCTTCGATCGCCTCCGGGGGTTGGAACGCGGGAACTGCCAATGCGTCATGGACGTGCATCCCCCCCATTTCGACCTCGACGGCCACATTATTGGTATGACTGAAAAAGACGAGGCGTGTAGCCAGGGGCTGCCGTAAATCACGGTCTCGTCCCTTGCATGAGGTAAGCGTGTCGGTATGGATGTGGACAAAGCAATCACCCAACAGGTTCCGGACTTGCCGGTCCTCGAGTGCTGCCCGCTTTACTTCCGCTTCAAAGGCACCGTTTAAGGAGCCAGAGATTGGGGTTGCCTCGAGGTAATGTACTTCGCTTTGGCCAACCGGCCGGGGTGGCCACCCCTCGCCGCTCCCAGTGAAGTGAAGCCGGGGCGGTTTAGGAACCTCGCAAGGCAATAGGTCGTGCTCGTCATGAACGGGCTGCGTCAATTCAATTACCAATTTTTCTTCTGTCCGGCACGGATCCATAGTAAATGTCTCCTCAATGAGGCTATGGCTCACCCAACGTGAGAGAACAGCACGAAAAATTCACTCCAAGGTGATACCAAGCTTGAGAACACTGTCCTAGTCATAGGTAGCAATCCCTAGATTGCAAAGGCTAGACCGTTGTCATGAGCTCATTGAAATGAATTGCCATTAACTAAATAGCCAATCAATTAAATGGCTATCCGCTGCACTTTCACGGCTGGGTGATGGCGACTTGTCGAATACCCCAACCAGACCGTGAGCTTGCAAGGTGTCTAGAGAATCCGGGGCGATTCATTCCAAGGCAAGATCGCCCGACAGCATCGGAATGAGTGATGCTGCCTTGTCTCGTAAGACGCGGAGTGCTCCCACATCACTGATGTGATGTGGGGACGAACATATTCCATGAAACACAATGGCCCGTCTTAGTGCCGCTGGGTCATCGTTAGGGATTGATGACGCATCACCAAGATGCCTGCCTTCACACTTTCGCCACATCACATCCAGAGTATGCCCGTAGCGCGAAAACGACTTTCCACAAAAGGGGCAATGGTCCAAAAGAACGGTGTTGTGCTTGTGACAGACCTTCACGTGGGGGGAGCAGAAGCGTCTCCAGTACGAAAACCCGAGGCTCTCAAGATCTTCTCTCACGCAGTCAGGGCAGTATGAAGCGTCCCAATTACATAAGCGGAAATCCTCAGAAGCATACTGATTTTCAGAATAAGAAAAGTCTTGGGCATTTTTAATGACGTAGATAGCCGCCAGCATGGTGTGCTGGTGAATCAGACGATTGAAGCCGTAACAACCTGGCCATCCAAACGCCGAAGCGATCGCTTGGACCTCTGCTTTCCAAAATGCAGGACGTTTTGCCAGCTCTTTGAAAACCGCGACACCAGGCGCATACCAGCTGAGGAAGAGGTTCCGCCTTACATAAGAAGTGAGCGATTCGTCGGGTTGTATTTTCAAGAGCATGGGAGATGGGTCGGGATGTGTACCCGTCGAGCAATCGGGGGAGGCGGCGATCTGTCGCGGAAGGGAGCCGACGGGTAGCTCCCTTCACGCTGCGACAGTTTTTATTAGCTAGCGACAGTTTTAATTCTCTAAAACCAAATCTGGGCGTTACAACAGCAACCGTTACTCGACAGTTACCGATTTCGCCAGGTTACGCGGCTGGTCGACGTCGGTGCCCTTGAGCACGGCCACGTAGTACGACAGCAGTTGCAGCGGGATGGTGTAGAGGATCGGCGCCAGGGCATCGATGATGTGGGGCACGGCAATCACATGCGTGCCTTCGCCGTTGCTCATGCCGGCGGCCTGGTCGGCGAAGACGATCAGTTGGCCGCCACGGGCGCGCACTTCCTGCAGGTTGGACTTGAGCTTCTCCAGCAGTTCGTTGTTCGGCGCCACGGTGACCACCGGCATGTCGTTGTCGACCAGGGCCAGCGGGCCATGCTTGAGCTCGCCGGCCGGGTAGGCCTCGGCGTGAATGTAGGAGATTTCCTTGAGCTTGAGCGCGCCTTCCATCGCCACCGGGAACTGGGCGCCACGGCCGAGGAACAGGGTGTGGTGCTTGTCGGCGAACAGCTCTGCGGTTTTCTCGACGGTCGCGTCCATGGCCAGGGCTTCGCCCAGGCGGGTCGGCAGGCGACGCAGTTCTTCGACCAGCTCGGCTTCGACACCGGCTTCCAGGGTGCCGCGTACCTGGCCCAGGGACAGGGTCAGGAGCATCAGCGAGACCAGCTGGGTGGTAAAGGCCTTGGTCGAGGCTACGCCGATTTCCGGGCCGGCCTGGGTCAGCAGGGTCAGGTCAGACTCACGTACCAGCGAGCTGATACCGACGTTGCAGATCGCCAGGCTGCCGAGGAAGCCCAGTTCCTTGGCGTTGCGCAGAGCGGCCAGGGTGTCGGCGGTTTCACCGGACTGGGAGATCGAGACGAACAGGGTGTCCGGCTGCACCACCACCTTGCGGTAGCGGAACTCGCTGGCCACTTCGACCTGGCACGGAATGCCGGCCAGGCCTTCGAGCCAGTAACGGGCAACCATACCGGCGTGGTAGCTGGTGCCGCAGGCGACGATCTGCACATTGCGCACTTTGGCGAACAGCTCGGCGGCTTGCGGACCGAAGGCCTGGACCATGACGTGGTCCTTGCCCAGGCGGCCTTCCAGGGTGCGTTGCACCACGGTTGGCTGCTCGTGGATTTCCTTGAGCATGAAGTGGCGGTATTCGCCCTTGTCGGCCGCTTCGGCACCTTCGTGGTACTGCACGGTTTCACGCTGGACCTTGGTACCGGCGACGTCCCAGATGGTCACCTGCTCGCGACGGATCTCGGCGATGTCGCCTTCTTCCAGGTACATGAAACGGTCGGTGACCTGGCGCAGGGCCAGTTGGTCCGAAGCCAGGAAATTTTCCCCCAGGCCCAGGCCGATCACCAGCGGGCTGCCACTGCGGGCGGCCAGCAGACGGTCCGGCTGCTTGGCGCTGATCACGGCCAGGCCATAGGCACCGTGCAGTTGCTTGACCGCAGCCTTGAGGGCGTCGGCCAGGTCCGGCAGGGTCTTGAGGGTGTGGTGCAGCAGGTGGACGATGACTTCGGTGTCGGTCTCGGAGCTGAAGACGTAGCCCAGGCCCTTGAGGTGCTCACGCAGTTCTTCGTGGTTTTCGATGATGCCGTTGTGCACCACGGCCAGGTCATGGCCCGAGAAGTGCGGGTGGGCATTGTGCTCGCTCGGCGCACCGTGGGTGGCCCAGCGGGTGTGGGCGATGCCCAGGAAGCCGGTCAGTGGTTCGGCGGCGACGGCCGCTTCCAGCTCGCTGACCTTGCCGATGCGGCGGCGGCGTTCAAGTGCGCCCTGCTGGGTGAAGACCGCCAGGCCTGCGCTGTCATAGCCGCGGTATTCCAGGCGCTTGAGGCCTTCGATCAGGATGGCAGTGATATTACGTTCGGCGACGGCACCAACGATTCCACACATTTAGACATGCTCCTTGGAGAGAGCGGCGCAAATCACATGGACGCCGCGGGCTTCAATTTGTTCGCGCGCCTCAACGGGCAAGCGCTCATCGGTAATCAGGGTGTTGACGCTGCCCCAGGGCAGCTCAAGGTTGGGAATCTTGCGTCCGACCTTGTCGGACTCGACCATCACGATCACTTCACGGGCCACTTCGGCCATGACCCGGCTCAGACCGAGCAACTCATTGAAAGTTGTGGTGCCCCGCTCCAGGTCGATGCCATCGGCACCGATGAACAGCTGGTCGAAATCGTAGGAGCGCAGGACCTGCTCGGCGACCTGGCCCTGGAAGGACTCGGAATGCGGGTCCCAGGTACCGCCGGTCATCAACAGCACCGGCTCGTGCTCCAGTTCGCTCAGGGCACGGGCGACATTCAGCGAGTTGGTCATCACCACCAGGCCTGGCTGATGGCCCAGTTCCGGGATCATGGCCGCGGTGGTGCTGCCACTGTCGATGATGATACGCGCGTGTTCACGGATACGACCCACCGCGGCCCTGGCGATCGCCTGCTTATAAAGAGAAACCGGCTGGCCCTGGTCGGCGATCAGCTCCTGGGGCATGGTCACCGCGCCACCGTAGCGGCGCAGCAGCAGGCCATTGGCTTCCAGGGCGGCAAGATCCTTGCGGATGGTCACTTCCGACGTTTCGAAACGCTTGGCCAGGGCATCGACGCTCACCTCACCCTGCTCATTGAGCAAAGCCAGGATGTTGTGGCGACGTTGCGGGGTGTTTCGTTTCGACATTTGGCAATTAAGTTTCGTTTCGAAAGATAATGATGCCAATCAAAACCTAAAGCACTGGATGCGTCAAGCTGATCCGATGAAATTCCTATGTGTATAACTTGATCCACAGGACCGGCTTATCCACAGAAGGAAAAAGGGCCGACTTATACACCGTACAGTCGGCCCCGCTTCATGGCTGTGGGTAACTTCAGCCCTTCTTGATCTTCTCTGGACGCTTCCAGCCGTCGATGTTGCGCTGGCGTGCACGACCCACAGCCAGTTGGCCGGCTTCGACCGTCTGGGTAATGGTCGAACCGGCCGCCGTGGTGGCGCCCGCAAGGATATCCACAGGGGCGACCAGCGAGTTGTTGGAGCCGATGAACACGTCCTCGCCGAGGGTGGTCTTGAACTTGTTCGCGCCATCATAGTTGCAGGTGATGGTGCCGGCGCCGATATTGGTGCGCGCACCGATCTCGGCATCGCCCAGGTAGGCCAGGTGGCCGGCCTTGGCGCCTTCGCCCAGGTGGGCATTCTTCAGTTCGACGAAGTTACCCACATGGGCACGGGCGTCCAGCACGCTGCCCGGACGCAGGCGGGCAAAAGGACCTGCATCGCTGCCCTCGCCCATGACGGCGCCTTCCAGGTGGCTGTTGGCCTTGACCACCACCCCTTTGCGCAGGGTGCTGTTCTTGATCACGCAGTTCGGGCCGATCACTACGTCATCTTCAATGATCACGCGGCCTTCGAGGATCACGTTGATATCGATGAGCACATCACGACCAACGGTCACTTCACCACGCACATCGAAACGCGCCGGGTCACGCAGGGTCACCCCCTGGGCCATCAGGCGGCGGCCTTCGCGCAACTGGTAGTGACGCTCAAGTTCCGCCAGTTGGCGACGGTCGTTGGCGCCCTGCACTTCCATCGGGTCGTGCGGCTGCTCGGTGGCAACCACCAGGCCATCGGCAACGGCCATGGCGATCACGTCGGTCAGGTAGTACTCGCCCTGGGCGTTGTTGTTCGACAGACGGCCCAGCCACTCGGCCAGGCGTGCACCCGGCACCGCGAGAATGCCGGTGTTGCCTTCCTTGATGGCTTTCTGCGCGTCGCTGGCATCCTTGTGCTCGACGATCGCCGCCACCTGGCCCTGGGCATCACGCACGATGCGGCCATAGCCGGTCGGGTCATCGAGGGTGACGGTCAGCAGGCCCAGTTGCTCCGGGGTGACCTTGGCCAGCAGGCGCTTGAGGGTGTCGACCTCGATCAGCGGCACATCGCCGTAGAGGATCAGCACGGTATCGGCGCTCAGTGCCGGCAGGGCTTGCGCGACCGCATGACCGGTACCCAGTTGCTTGTCCTGCAGGACGAAGTTCAGGTCGTCGGCGGCCAGACGCTCACGAACCAGCTCGGCGCCGTGCCCGATCACCACATGAATGCCTTGTGGCTCGAGCGCCCGAGCGCTGTGGATAACATGGCCCAGCATGGAGTCGCCGGCGACCGGGTGCAGAACCTTGGGCAGCGCCGAACGCATGCGGGTGCCTTGGCCTGCGGCGAGAATAACGATATCGAGAGACATTGACGGGCTACCAATCCTGGGTGGTCAGCGCTGTGACCAAAAGAGGAAAATCAGAAAAAGAAAAAGGGTAGCCGAGGCTACCCTTTAACTCAATCACGCCTGAAGCAATCGGCTCGAAGGCCAAATTACTTCCTGCGCATTTGCTGGACGGTGCGCAGCTGGGCTGCGGCTTCGGCCAGACGTGAAGCAGCGGCGCCGTAGTCAAAGTCCGCGCCTTTGGTATTCAGGGCGTTCTCGGCAGCCTTGAGGGCTTCCTTAGCCTGAGCTTCATCCAGGTCAGCAGCACGTTGCACGGTATCGGCAAGCACCTTGACCATGTTCGGCTGAACCTCGAGGAAACCACCGGAGATGTAGAACACCTCCTGGGCGCCACCCTGCTTGGTCAGCGTGATCGGACCTGGCTTCAGATTAGTGATCAGCGGCGCGTGGCCTGGAGCGATACCAAGATCACCCAGGTTACCGTGCGCAACCACCATCTCGACCAGACCGGAGAAAATTTCTCCTTCCGCGCTGACGATATCGCAATGGACTGTCATAGCCATTTGCTTGCCTCAACCTGATTAGCGCCCCTTGCGGGGCGCCGGGATTACAGTTTCTTGGCTTTCTCGATTGCTTCCTCGATGCTGCCGACCATGTAGAACGCTTGTTCTGGCAGGTGGTCGTAGTCACCTTTGAGGATGCCGCTGAAGCCAGCAATGGTGTCTTTCAGGGAAACGTATTTGCCTGGAGAACCAGTGAAGACTTCTGCCACGAAGAACGGCTGGGACAGGAAGCGCTGGATCTTACGAGCACGGGCTACCAGTTGCTTGTCGGACTCGGACAGTTCGTCCATACCCAGAATAGCAATGATGTCCTTCAGCTCTTTGTAGCGCTGCAGTACGAACTGAACGCCACGAGCGGTCTCGTAGTGCTCGTTGCCGATAACCAGTGGGTCCAGCTGGCGCGAAGTCGAGTCCAGTGGGTCGACCGCTGGGTAGATACCCAGGGAGGCGATGTCACGGGACAGTACGACGGTGGCGTCCAGGTGGGCGAAGGTGGTCGCTGGCGACGGGTCGGTCAGGTCGTCCGCAGGTACGTATACGGCCTGGATCGAGGTGATCGAACCTTCCTTGGTCGAAGTGATGCGCTCTTGCAGAACGCCCATCTCTTCAGCCAGGGTCGGCTGGTAACCTACTGCCGAAGGCATACGGCCCAGCAGTGCGGATACTTCGGTACCGGCCAGGGTGTAACGGTAGATGTTGTCGACGAACAGCAGAACGTCGTTACCTTCGTCACGGAACTTCTCGGCCATGGTCAGGCCGGTCAGCGCTACGCGCAGACGGTTTCCTGGTGGCTCGTTCATCTGACCGTAGACCAGTGCTACTTTGTCGAGAACGTTGGAGTCCTTCATCTCGTGGTAGAAGTCGTTACCCTCACGAGTACGCTCACCCACACCGGCGAACACGGAGTAACCGCTGTGCTCGATGGCGATGTTACGGATCAGTTCCATCATGTTTACGGTCTTGCCTACACCGGCACCACCGAACAGACCAACCTTACCACCCTTGGCGAACGGGCAAACCAGGTCGATAACCTTGATGCCGGTTTCCAGCAGGTCGTTGCCGCCTGCCTGGTCAGCGAAGGACGGCGCATCACGGTGGATGCCCCAGCGCTCTTCTTCACCAATCGGGCCAGCTTCGTCGATCGGGTTGCCGAGGACGTCCATGATCCGGCCCAGGGTCGCTTTACCGACCGGTACGGAGATGGCTGCGCCGGTGTCGACAACGTCGAGACCGCGCTTCAGGCCTTCGGTGGAGCCCATCGCAATAGTACGAACCACGCCGTCGCCCAGCTGCTGCTGAACTTCCAGGGTGGTTTCCGCGCCTTGTACTTTCAGCGCGTTGTAAACATTCGGCACCACGTCGCGTGGGAATTCCACGTCGATGACGGCGCCGATGATTTGAACGATACGTCCGCTACTCATAGCTGGATCCTCTGAATATTTGAACCGTTAAACCGCGGCAGCGCCGCCGACGATTTCCGAGATCTCTTGGGTGATCGCTGCCTGACGCGCCTTGTTGTAGATCAACTGAAGCTCTTTGATCAGGTCGCCGGCGTTATCGGTGGCGTTCTTCATTGCGATCATCCGGGCAGCTTGTTCAGCTGCGTTGTTCTCGACCACCGCCTGGTAGACCTGCGACTCCACGTAACGCACCATCAGGCCGTCCAGCAGCTCTTTGGCGTCAGGTTCGTAGAGGTAGTCCCAGTGGTGCTTGAGTTCTTGATCCGGGGTTGCAACCAACGGAATCAACTGCTCGACCGTTGGCGTTTGCGTCATGGTATTGATGAACTTGTTCGATACCACGGACAGGCGATCGATACGGCCATCCAGGTAAGCGTCCAGCATCACCTTGACGCTGCCGATCAGATCGTTGATCGACGGCTCTTCGCCCAGGTGGCTGATTGCAGCTACGACGTTACCGCCGAAGTTGCGGAAGAATGCCGCACCTTTGCTGCCGATCACGCACAGGTCGATCTCGATGCCTTGCTCGCGGGTTACCGCCATGTCCTTGACCAGGGCCTTGAACAGGTTGGTGTTCAAGCCGCCGCACAGACCACGGTCACTGCTCACCACGACATAACCGGCGCGCTTTACAGGGCGGTCGATCATGAACGGGTGGCGGTATTCCGGGTTGGCGTTGGCCAGATGACCAATCACCTGGCGGATGCGCTCCGCGTAAGGACGGCTAGCAGCCATGCGCATTTGTGCCTTGCGCATCTTGCTGACCGCCACTTTTTCCATGGCGCTGGTAATTTTTTGCGTGCTTTTGATGCTCGCAATCTTACTGCGAATCTCTTTTGCGCCTGCCATGTAACACCTATCAGGTTAGCAAGCGGGGGCTGCAAAGCCCCCGCTGCGGCTTACCAGGTTTGGGTGGCCTTGAACTTCTCGATACCGGCTTTGATGCCAGCGTCGATTTCGTCGTTGAAGTCACCCTTCACGTTGATCTTCGCCATCAGGTCGGCGTGATCACGGTTGAAGTAAGCAATCAGCGCTTGCTCGAAGCTGCCGATCTTGGCGATTTCAACGTCGGTCAGGAACCCACGCTCAGCGGCATACAGCGACAGCGCCATGTCAGCGATGGACATTGGAGCGTATTGCTTCTGCTTCATCAGCTCGGTAACACGTTGGCCGTGCTCGAGTTGCTTACGGGTGGCTTCGTCCAGGTCAGAAGCGAACTGGGCGAATGCAGCCAGTTCACGGTACTGAGCCAGAGCGGTACGGATACCACCGGAGAGCTTCTTGATGATCTTGGTCTGAGCGGCACCACCCACACGGGATACCGAAACACCGGCGTTAACTGCAGGGCGGATGCCCGAGTTGAACATGGCCGATTCCAGGAAGATCTGACCGTCGGTGATGGAAATCACGTTGGTCGGAACGAACGCGGAAACGTCGCCAGCCTGGGTTTCGATGATCGGCAGTGCGGTCAGGGAACCGGTCTTGCCAGTTACAGCACCGTTGGTGAACTTCTCGACGTACTCTTCGGAAACGCGCGATGCACGCTCCAGCAGACGGGAGTGGAGATAGAACACGTCACCTGGGTACGCTTCACGTCCTGGTGGACGGCGCAGCAGCAGGGAGATCTGACGGTAGGCAACGGCCTGCTTGGACAGGTCATCGTATACGATCAGCGCGTCTTCACCGCGGTCACGGAAGAACTCGCCCATGGTGCAACCGGCGTATGGCGCCAGGAATTGCAGTGCGGCGGATTCCGAAGCACTGGCAACGACCACGATGGTGTTGGCCAGGGCGCCGTTTTCTTCCAGCTTGCGAACGATGTTGGCAACGGTGGAACGCTTCTGGCCGACAGCAACATAAACACAGAAAATACCGGAGTCTTTCTGGTTGATGATGGCGTCGATCGCCATGGCGGTCTTACCGATCTGACGGTCACCGATGATCAGCTCGCGCTGGCCACGGCCAACCGGGATCATGGCGTCGACGGATTTGTAGCCAGTCTGTACAGGCTGGTCTACCGACTTACGCCAGATCACGCCTGGAGCAACTTTCTCGACCGCGTCGGTCTGAGTGTTGCCCAGTGGGCCTTTGCCGTCGATTGGGTTGCCCAGTGCGTCGACAACGCGACCCAGCAGTTCCTTACCAACCGGAACTTCGAGGATGCGGCCGGTGCACTTGGCGCTCATGCCTTCGGCGAGGGTGTCGTATGCGCCCAGTACTACCGCACCAACGGAGTCTTGCTCCAGGTTGAGGGCCATACCGTACACGCCACCTGGAAACTCGATCATTTCGCCGTACATGACGTCGGCCAGACCGTGAATCCGCACGATACCGTCAGAAACGCTGACGACGGTACCTTCGTTGCGGGCTTGAGAGGCTACATCGAGGTTCTCGATGCGGCCCTTGATGATTTCACTAATTTCGGAAGGATTGAGTTGCTGCATTGCTCTGCTGCCCCTTCAAACTCAAGATTTCAATGCTTCGGCCAGTTTCGCGAGTTTGCCGCGAACCGAGCCATCGATTACCAGGTCGCCGGCGCGGATCACGACACCACCGATCAGGGTGGCATCCTCCGTCGCATGCAGGCGCACTTCCCGGCTGAGCCGTGCACTGAGAACCTTGGCGAGTTTGTCTTGCTGTTCTTGGTTCAACGCAAAAGCACTGGTGACTTCCACGTCCACGGATTTCTCTTGTTCGGCCTTGAACAGCTCGAACAAAGCCGAAATCTCCGGCAACAGCAGGAGACGGTCGTTTTCCGCGGCAACATGAATGAAATTCTGTGCCTGTGCATCGAACTTGTCACCGCACACGTCAATAAACGCGGCGGCCTTTTCTGCGCTCGTCAGTCGCGGGGCCTTGAGCAGGCGCTGCATGGTGCCGTCTTGCGACACCGCAGCAGCCAGGCCGAGCATGGCTGACCAATTGGCCAGTTGCTGATGGGCCTGGGCATGCTCAAAGGCAGCCTTAGCGTAAGGTCGGGCCAACGTGGTCAGTTCTGCCATGATCGCCCTCGCTTAAATTTCAGCGGCCAGTTTGTCAACCAGCTCCGCATGCGCGTTTTGATCGATTGTGGCGCCAAGGATCTTCGCAGCACCGCCAACGGCCAGGCTACCCACTTGGGCGCGCAGCGCGTCTTTGACGCTGTTGATTTCCTGTTCGATCTCGGCTTGAGCCTGAGCCTTCACACGGTCAGCTTCGACGCGGGCCTGATCACGGGCTTCCTCGACGATCTGAGCACCGCGTTTCTTTGCTTGCTCAATGATTTCGGCTGCCTGAGCTTTCGCTTCGCGCAGTTGCTGACCCACTTTGTCTTGGGCCAACTCCAGGTCGCGAGCTGCTCGGTTGGCAGCGTCCAGTCCATCCGCGATCTTCTTCTGACGTTCTTGCAATGCCGCGATGACCGGAGGCCACACGAACTTCATGCAGAACAGCACAAAGATGAAGAACGCAACGGACTGGCCAATCAGGGTTGCATTAATGTTCACGCCAACACCTCGCTCGTTCTTTGTCCATCACACCAATCCACTCGAGAATCCGAGTGATTAGCCAGCGATTTGACCAACGAAGGGATTCGCGAAGGTGAAGAACAGAGCGATACCAACACCGATCATGGTTACGGCGTCGAGCAGACCGGCAACGATGAACATTTTGACTTGCAGCATTGGAACCATCTCTGGCTGGCGAGCAGCGCCTTCCAGGAACTTGCCGCCCAGCAGGCCGAAACCAATGGCGGTACCCAGAGCACCCAGGCCGATCAGCAGAGCAACAGCGATAGCGGTAAGACCAACTACAGTTTCCATCTTTCCTCCCGACTTTTACGTCGTATTGGTTAGGTTTTTTAGTTTGAAGCGGTAAAACAAAATCGTTTTTTACAGCTGCCCTTGCGGACGATTTCGACCCTCCCCGATACAGGCGGAAGGGTCATCAGACACGCCAGGCGGTCTTAATGGTTATCTTCGTGAGCCATCGACAGGTAGACGATGGTAAGCATCATGAAGATGAACGCTTGCAGGGTGATGATCAGGATGTGGAACACAGCCCACGCCCATTGCAGCACCACACCCAGGCCACTCAGCCACAGCAGGCCGGAACCGAACATCACGGCGATCAGGATGAACACCAGCTCGCCGGCGTACATGTTGCCGAACAGACGCAGGGCCAGCGAGATCGGCTTGGCGATCAGGGTGACGAATTCGAGCAGGAAGTTGACCGGAATCAGCAGGATCTGAACGAAGATGTTCTTGCTGCCGAACGGGTGCAGGGTCAGCTCGCCGATGAAGCCGCCGATGCCCTTGACCTTGATGCTGTAGAAAATGATCAGGGCGAACACGCTGAAGGCCATGGCCAGGGTGGCGTTCGGGTCGGTGGTCGATACCGCGCGGAACGGAATGTGCGGATCACCGGAGATCAGGATGGCCAGCTGAGGAATCCAGTCGACCGGGATCAGGTCGATGGCGTTCATCAGGAAGACCCAGACGAAAATGGTCAGCGCCAGTGGGGCGATCACCGGGCTGCGACCGTGGAAGCTGTCCTTGACGCTGCCGTCGACGAACTCTACCAGCACTTCAACGAAGTTCTGCAGGCCGCCAGGCTGGCCAGAAGTCGCCTTCTTGGCTGCCATGCGGAACAGGAATACGAAAAGCAGACCCAGCGCGACCGACCAACCCAGGGTATCCAGGTGGAAAGCCCAGAAGCCCATTGCCTTGGCTTCTGCTGCGGAATGGGCAAAGCCCCAACCGCCGTCTGGTAGTTGACCGAAGGTCAGGTTCTGCAAGTGGTGCTGGATATAGCCCGAAGCGGTTTCTGCTGCCATGGTTGCCTCAAACGCCCTAAGGTCTCGAAAGTCTTATATTCATCAGCAGGGGCGCGAACCAGCTGACCAACTGAGTCAGCAGAAAGACGCCGAACACTGCTAACGGCGCCAATGGCTTCACTCCTGCAAACGTCAGTGCAAACAGCACTGCCGTCAAAATCAATTTGCCTGCCTCGCCCGCGTAAAACGACTTGACGATGGCCTGCGCTGCCCTGGCGCCCGTGTAACGGAATGCCTTCCAGGCGAAATACACATTTGGCAGCCAGGCGATCAACCCTCCGCAGAGCGCTGAATATCCACTGACCGCCCCGTGCCACTGCCACAACGCCAAAGTTGCCAGCAGAAACACGACACATTGAGCCAGCAGTACCGGAAAAACCGCCCAGCGATGGAAAGGCAAGCGGTTTGGCGTGCGGGTTTCCATCACAACTGCTCCTCGAAAGTCGACCAACCAGTCAGCAATGACTTGGCATAATTTGTGCCGACAAAATGCGCGCAGAGTATAGGGGCGGTTTAACCCCTATTCAACTGTCGGGTAGTGATTTCCGACTGCGCGCTACAAATGGAATTGTTTCAGCGGATGTGAGCTAGCACACCTTGCAACTCATCTAACGAGTTGTAGCGGATAACTAACTGGCCTTTGCCCTTGTTGCCGTGGCGTATCTGTACTGCCGAGCCCAAACGCTCTGCCAGACGCTGTTCGAGGCGGGTAATGTCCGGGTCCGGCTTGGCCGGTTCCACCGGTTCCGGCTTGCCATTGAGCCACTGGCGAACCAGTGCTTCGGTCTGGCGCACGGTCAGGCCGCGTGCGACAACATGACGCGCCCCATCGACCTGTTGTTCTTCCGGCAAGCCAAGCAACGCCCGGGCATGACCCATTTCCAGGTCGCCATGGGACAACATGGTCTTGATCACATCCGGTAGCGAAATCAGGCGCAGCAGGTTGGCCACGGTCACCCGCGACTTGCCCACGGCATCGGCGACCTGCTGCTGGGTCAGCTGGAACTCCACCTGCAGGCGCTGCAGGGCGATGGCCTCTTCCACCGGGTTGAGGTCTTCGCGCTGGATGTTCTCGATCAGGGCCATGGCGATGGCCGCCTCGTCGGGCACCTCGCGGACCATGGCCGGGATGGTGTCCAGGCCGGCCTGCTGGCTGGCGCGCCAGCGGCGCTCACCGGCGATGATCTCGTAGCGGTCCTCGGCAATCGGGCGCACCACGATCGGCTGCATCACGCCCTGGTTGCGGATCGACTGAGCCAGTTCCTCCAACGCTTGCGGGTCCATGTCCCGGCGTGGCTGGTACTTGCCGCGCTCGATCAGGTCGAGGGGCAGATGTTGCAGTTCTTTCTGGTCGACCTTCACAGCCTGCTCTTCGAGCGCGCTGACGGTCGGACCACTGAGCAGTGCATCCAACCCGCGTCCGAGACCCCGTTTCTTAACGGCCATACGGATTCCTTAAGTTGTTTGTGCAGTGCGGGATTGACGCCGCTGACGGCGTACGAGTTCCCCGGCCAGGGCCAGGTAAGCCAGTGCGCCACGCGATTGCTTGTCATAGGCCAGCGCCGGCATGCCGAAACTCGGCGCCTCGGCCAGGCGCACGTTGCGCGGGATCACCGTGTCGTACAGCTGGTCACCGAAGTGTTCCTTGAGCTGCGCCGACACATCGTTGATCAGGCTCAGGCGCGGGTCGTACATGGTCCGCAGCAGGCCTTCGACCTTCAGGTTCGGGTTCAGGCGTTCAGCGATGCGCTTGATGTTATCCACAAGGTCGCTCAAGCCTTCCAGGGCAAAGTATTCACATTGCATTGGAATGATCACGCCATCGGCGGCGACCAAGGCGTTGAGGGTCAGCATCGACAGCGACGGCGGGCAGTCGATGAGGATGTAGTCGTAGTTCTCGCGGATCGGCGCCAGCGCGGTGCGCAGACGGCTCTCCTTCATCTGCATTTCCAGCAGCACCACTTCCGCGGCGGTCAGGTCGCGGTTGGCCGGCAGCAGCTGATAACCACCGTGCTCGGAGAAATGCATGGCCTGGGCCAGGTCGCATTCACCGATCAACAGGTCGTAGACCGAATGTTCCAGGACGTGTTTATCCACACCACTGCCCATGGTGGCGTTGCCCTGTGGATCGAGATCGATCAGCAGCACGCGGCGCTTGGTGGCCACCAGCGATGCTGCGAGATTGATACAGGTGGTGGTCTTGCCCACACCACCCTTCTGGTTCGCGATTGCGAATACCTTAGCCATTCTTGCTTGTGTTCCCAGTCATGCCGTGCGGCGCAGTATCAGCAGATGGCGCTGGCCTTGGCAACCCGGAACGGTCAAGGCCTGCTCGCTATCCACTTTGAAATCTGCCGGCAATGCTACCAGTTCATCGGCAGGATGCAGCCCTTTCATTGCCAGCCACTGCGTCTTCTCGTCGCCGAGGTGGCGGGTCCAGTTGGTAAAGTTCTCCATGCTGCTGAAAGCCCGGGAAACAATTCCGGTGAATGGCTGGGCCGGTTGGTACTCCTCCACCCGCTTGTGGATAACTTGCAGGTTGTCCAGCTTGAGCTCCATCTTCACCTGGGTCAGGAAGCGGGTCTTCTTGCCATTGCTGTCGAGCACCGTGACTTGCTTGTCCGGATGCAGGATAGCCAGGGGAATGCCGGGCATGCCGCCGCCGCTGCCGACATCGAGCCAGCGCTCGCTGTGGATAAACGGCATGACGCTCAGGCTGTCGAGCAGGTGGCGGGAAACCATTTCGTCCGGATTGCGCACGGCGGTCAGGTTGTAGGCCTTGTTCCACTTGATCAGCAAGGCCAGGTAGGCCAGCAGCTGGGCGTGCTGGCCTTCGCTCAGCTCGACACCGAGCTGGCGGGCGCCTGTGGACAACTCTTCGGCGTGTTGCGGGGTGACCAGAGAACTCAAGCGCTTTGCTCCAACTCGCGGCCTGCGCCACGTTTTTTCAAATGAATCAGCAACAGGGAAATCGCCGCCGGGGTCACGCCGGGGATACGCGATGCCTGGCCCAGGGTTTCCGGCCGGGTCTGGCCGAGCTTGCCCTGGATCTCCTTGGACAGACCGGAAATACCACTGTAGTCGATGTCGTCGGGCAGGCGGGTGTCTTCGCTGGCACGCAGCCGGGCGATTTCTTCCTGTTGCCGGTCGATGTAACCGGCGTATTTGGTCTTGATCTCGACCTGTTCGGCCACCTGTGGATCGATTTCTGCACCGCCGGTCACTTCCATCAGGCCGGCATAGTCGATTTCCGGGCGGGACAACAGGTTGAGCAGGTTGTACTCATGGCTCAACGGCGTGCCGAACTTCTCGGCAATGGCCTCGCCTTGCGCGGTACCCGGGCGTACCCAGGTGGATTTCAGGCGCTGTTCTTCCTGGACGATGCCCTCGCGCTTGGCGCTGAAGGCGGCCCAGCGTTCGTCATCGACCAGACCCAGCTCGCGACCTTTTTCGGTCAGGCGCAGGTCGGCGTTGTCTTCACGCAGGATCAGCCGGTACTCGGCACGTGAAGTGAACATGCGGTACGGCTCCTGGGTACCGAGGGTAATCAGGTCGTCGACCAGTACCCCGATGTACGCCTCGTCCCGACGCGGGCACCAGCTTTCACGGCCCTGGGCACGCAGCGCGGCGTTGGTACCGGCGAGCAGGCCCTGGGCGCCGGCTTCTTCGTAACCGGTGGTGCCGTTGATCTGGCCGGCGAAGAACAGGCCGCCGATCACCTTGGTTTCCAGGCTGTACTTGAGGTCGCGCGGATCGAAGTAGTCGTATTCGATGGCGTAGCCCGGACGCACGATGTGGGCGTTTTCCATGCCGCGGATCGAACGGACGATCTCCAGCTGCACATCGAACGGCAAGGATGTGGATATCCCGTTCGGGTACAGCTCGTGGGTGTTCAAGCCTTCAGGCTCGATGAACACCTGGTGGCTTTCCTTGTCGGCAAAGCGGTGGATCTTGTCTTCGATCGACGGGCAATAGCGCGGGCCGATACCTTCGATCACCCCCGAGTACATCGGCGAACGGTCGAGGTTCGAGGCGATGATCTCGTGGGTACGGGCGTTGGTGTGGGTAATCCAGCAACTGACCTGGCGCGGATGCATGGCCTTGTCGCCCATGAACGACATTACCGGGATCGGCGTATCGCCAGGTTGCTCGGTCATTACCGAGAAATCCACAGAGCGACCGTCGATACGCGGCGGCGTACCGGTTTTCAGGCGACCGACCCGCAGCGGCAGCTCGCGCAGGCGGTGAGCCAGGGCGATGGCGGGCGGATCGCCGGCGCGACCGCCGGAATAGTTCTGCAGACCAATGTGGATAAGTCCAGCGAGGAAGGTGCCAGTGGTCAGCACCACGGAGTCTGCGAAGAAACGCAGGCCCATTTGCGTCACCACACCGCGTACCTGGTCCTGCTCGACGATCAGGTCATCGCAGGACTGCTGGAATATCCACAGGTTGGGCTGGTTCTCGAGAATTTCGCGCACTACAGCCTTGTAGATGGCGCGGTCGGCCTGGGCGCGTGTCGCACGCACCGCCGGGCCCTTGCGGTTGTTCAATACACGGAACTGGATACCGCTCTTGTCAGTGGCCAGCGCCATGGCGCCGCCGAGCGCATCGATTTCCTTGACCAGGTGGCTCTTGCCGATGCCACCGATGGCCGGGTTGCAACTCATATGACCGAGGGTTTCCACGTTGTGGGTCAGCAGCAGGGTTTTTACGCCCATGCGTGCAGACGCAAGCGCAGCCTCGGTACCGGCATGGCCGCCGCCGATGACGATCACTTCAAAACGGGAAGGGAAATCCACCACGCACCTCGTGCCTGTTTCGGGAATAGATAGGGATAACGCACAAGTATAGGGACTTACCCCCCTCTAAAGGAACCGCTTGGACAAAATTTAACCAGGCTGTGGATGAATGGCGAGCAATAGAAATTAAAAGAGAGAAATTTATTAAAGCTTTGTTTTTATGTTTATTCTTATGCACCACCCTATCTGTGGATAAGGTTCTACAGCCTTTGAATGACGTGATGTACAGAGATTTATAACCCTGTGGTCTACCGCTCATGAGCGTTCTGGATAAGCGCTTTAAGCCTGTGGATGAAAGTACCAGTTACCCACAAGCGAGATTATCTCCAGGCTTGAAGGCCAGTTATCAACGGAGCTGAGGCTGAGTTTTCCACAGGGCTTATTTCGCCAGAATGTGGACAGACGGGCAGGAAAAATCGCAGCACCACGCAAGGTGGTCCTGGGAGGAAAGGAAAAATGCAGAGGTTGGGTCAGCACCCAGGCCTTGGGCAGGCCCGGGTGTGGATAAGAACGCTTACTTGCCGATGCAGAAGCTGGAGAAGATGCGACCCAGCAGGTCGTCAGAGCTGAAGGCACCGGTAATCTCGCCCAGGGCTTGTTGAGCCTGGCGCAGGTCTTCCGCCAGCAGCTCCCCTGCCCCGGCCAGTGTCAGTTGGGCACGGCCATGCTCAAGGTGTGCGCTGGCCTGGCGTAGTGCCTCCAGGTGCCTTCTGCGCGCGCTGAAACTGCTTTCGGCCGTCTGTTCATAACCCATGCAGGCTTTCAGGTGCTCACGCAGCAACTCCAGGCCCATGTCCGTGTCCTTGGCGCTGAGGGTGATGGTGACGTGACCATCTTCACTCTGCTCCATGGCGATGGCTTCGCCGCTGAGGTCAGCCTTGTTGCGAATCAGCGTGACCTTGGCCGGATCCGGACGCAGGTCGAGGAATTCCGGCCACAGGGCGAAAGGATCGCTGGCTTCAGGTGCGGTCGAATCCACCACCAGCAACACCCGATCGGCTTCGGTGATGGCCTTGAGCGCACGCTCCACGCCAATCTTTTCCACATGGTCATCGGTATCGCGCAGCCCCGCGGTATCCACCACATGCAGCGGCATGCCGTCGATGTGGATATGTTCGCGCAGGATGTCCCGGGTGGTGCCGGCGATGTCGGTGACGATAGCCGCCTCGCGTCCGGCCAGGACATTGAGCAGGCTGGATTTGCCGGCATTCGGACGACCGGCGATGACCACCGTCATACCGTCACGTAGCAAGGCACCCTGCCCGGCTTCGCGCTGCACTGTGGACAGATTGCCGCGCACGTCATCGAGCATGCTCAACACATGGCCATCGGCGAGGAAGTCGATTTCTTCCTCGGGGAAGTCGATGGCAGCTTCCACGTAGATGCGCAGGCTGATCAACTTCTCGGTGAGGTTATCCACACGTCGGGAAAATTCCCCCTGCAACGAGCGCAAGGCGTTGCGGGCGGCCTGTGCAGAACTGGCTTCGATCAGGTCGGCGATGGCCTCGGCCTGGGCGAGGTCGAGCTTGTCATTGAGGAAGGCCCGCTCGCTGAATTCACCGGGACGGGCCAGTCGGCAACCGAGTTGTACACAGCGCTGCAGGAGCATATCCAGCACCACCGGGCCACCATGGCCCTGGAGTTCCAGCACGTCTTCGCCGGTGAACGAGTTGGGGCCCGGGAAAAACAGCGCAATGCCTTCATCCAGGACCAGCCCGTCTTCGGCGCGGAATGGACCGTAGTGGGCGTGGCGCGGGGTCAAGCTGCGTCCGCAGATGGCCAGGCCCGCCTGCTGCGCCAGGGGGCCGGAAAGCCGCACGATCCCCACCCCCCCACGTCCCTGGGCGGTAGCGATGGCGGCGATGGTTTCACGCACAGTGTTCATGCTCGAAGGCCTCACGACAAAAACGACAGATAGCAAAACGCCCCACGAGGGGGCGTTTTTCCACAGGTTAGCTGGCTAACCCGTCAAGCGGCAGCTTTCTTGGTAGCTGCTTCGATGCTGCGGGTGATGTACCACTGCTGTGCGATCGACAGCACGTTGTTCACAACCCAGTACAGCACCAGACCTGCAGGGAACCACAGGAAGAAGAAGGTGAAGATGATCGGCATCATTTTCATCACCTTGGCCTGCATCGGATCCGGCGGAGTCGGGTTCAGACGCTGCTGGATGAACATGGTCGCGCCCATGATGATCGGCAGGATGAAGAACGGATCCTTGATCGACAGGTCGGTGATCCAGAACATCCAAGGTGCCTGACGCATCTCGACGCTTTCCAGCAGAACCCAGTACAGCGAGAGGAAGACCGGCATCTGCACCAGGATCGGCAGGCAGCCGCCCAGCGGGTTGATCTTCTCTTTCTTGTACAGCTCCATCATGGCTTGCGACATTTTCTGCCGGTCATCGCCATGTTGCTCTTTCAGGGCAGCCAGTTTCGGCGCCACGGCACGCATGCGCGCCATCGAACGGTAGCTGGCGGCGGACAGCGGGAAGAACAGGCCCTTGATCAGCATGGTCAGGACGATGATCGACCAGCCCCAGTTGCCGAGCAGGCTGTGGATATGTTGCAGCAGCCAGAAGATCGGCTGGGCAATGAACCACAGGATGCCGTAGTCGACGGTCAGTTCCAGGCCTGGGGACAACTCTTTCAGGCGTTCCTGGATCTTCGGACCGGCATACAGCATGGTGCTGGTTTCGGCTTTGGCACCAGGGGCTACGTTGAGCGCCGGGCCGGTGAAACCGATGATGTAGTTGCCCTGGCTGTCCTTGCGGGTCTGAACGATGTTGTTGTCAGACTTGTTTGGAATCCAGGCGGTGACGAAGTAGTGCTGCAGCCAGGCTACCCAACCACCGGTAACATTTTCTTTCAGATTTCCCTTGTCGATGTCTTTCATCGACACCTTCTTGTAGGGCTCCGAACTTGTCCACAGGGCCGCACCCAGGTAGGTCGCGGTACCGGTGGCGGTGCTCGAGGATGGATCCGAGCTGGCGTCACGCTTCAACTGAGCGAACAGGTTACCGCTCCAGGGCTGGGCGCTCTGGTTATCGATCAGGTAGGTAACGGTCAGGTCGTACTCGCCGCGCTTGAAGCTGAAGCGCTTGATGTAGTTGACCCCGTTATCGCTGAACTTCAGGTCGACGACCATCTGGTCCTGGCCATCGGCCAGTTGATAACTTTTCTGATCGGCGGCGTACAGCGGACGGCCAGTTGGACGTGCATCCGGGCCGTTGACGCCGGTCAGGCCGCTCTGGGCCAGGTAAGTACGCTCGCTACCGTTGTCGAACAACTGGAACGGAATGTCCGGATGGTCCTGGCGGCGTGGGTACTTGGGCAGCATCAGCTGGGCGATATCACCGCCGTTTGGATCGATAGCCAGGTCCAGGACATCAGTCTTGACCCGGATCAGGTCCTTGCTGATGGCAACCGGAGCCAGTTCGGCTGGGCTGGATTCAGCGTTGGCGCTCGGCACATCGGCGCTGGCGCCAGTGTTGCCGGCCTGCGCGGTGTCCGGCAAGGCCGGGGCAGCGTTGCTGGCAGCAGTATTCTGAGTCGGCAGGGCAGCCTGGCCGTAGTCCTGGTTCCAGTTAAGGACCATGACATAGGACACGATTGCCAGGGCGACGATCAGGATCGTGCGTTTAATATCCATGATTACTCGGCTATCGAAGAAGAACGGGAAGAGGGAGCAGGCGGAACCGGGTCAAAACCGCCGGCATTCCACGGATGACAACGCCCCAGACGACGAACGGTAAGCCACCCACCGCGCAGAACGCCATGGGTTTCGATGGCTTCCAGCGCATAGCAGGAGCAACTGGGGTAGAAACGACAGTGACTGGCCATCAGAGGACTAATGGCGTAACGGTAAAACTGGATCGGGACGAGTGCCAGTTTACGCATCTTGACTGTCTACCCCCACAGAGTCGGTGTTCACCACTGGAGCGGGCCGACTGCGTGCGAGGCGCTTCCAGAGCTTGCCAAAATGTTGGTGCAATTCTGGGTTTTCAATCTCGCCCAACCCTTTGCGCGCGACGATCACGATATCCCAGCCAGCAAGCATATGCTGGTTCAGGCGAAACGAATCGCGCATCAGGCGTTTCAGGCGATTGCGTTGAACGGAGAGCTTGACGCTCTTTTTCCCGATTACCAACCCCAGGCGGGGATGGTCCAGGCCATTCTCGCGGGCAAGGATCAGCAGGTTTTTCCCTGGAACCTTGCCGGTTGGGGAGTCGAAGACCGCTTTGAAGTGTCGGGGAACAAGCAGGCGCTTTTCCCGACTGAAGTCCTGACTCACCACCAGTGCCGAAAAATCAAACTGCCAGGCGCTTACGGCCTTTGGCACGGCGACGCGACAGAACGGCACGACCGTTCTTGGTGGCCATACGGGCACGGAAACCGTGAGTGCGAGCGCGCTTGATGGTGCTTGGTTGGAAAGTACGTTTCATGGCGTGTTACCTGGTTCGTCGACAACGGGCCGGAATGGCCCCCGTTTTAAGAGATCGGCGATTCTAGAGAAAGCAAGGCCATAGGTCAATTTCCAACCAGCTTTTCCTTATAGACGGATATCCACCCGGATCGTGGAGCGAAGCCAGCCCGAGCTATCGATTCACGCTTAGACATAAAAAAAGAGAGAGGAATTATTTAAAGCTTTTCTGTAAAACTTATAAAGCTTAGGACCGAGATATCTGTGGATAAGGTGCTGAAGGCCTTTATTTTCGCCATGTACAGAGAATTGAAAGTTTGTCGGGAAGCGGTGTTTTGACTGTGCCGAACCGACGGAAAAGCTGTGGATCAAATTGACGCTTATCCACAGGCAGGTTATCCACCGATTTCAGCCCCGAGTTGTGCAAAGACCTCAATGGCGGTTATCCACAGGGCTTATTCACAGCGCCGAAAGGTCATTTTGGTCACTAAGCTGCTGATTTATCGCCATCCTTGACGCAGCTGCATGTGGATAACTGGGCTGGCGCTCGGTACAATGGGCGCTTGTTTTTGCCTCACCGGCCTCACCGGCTTTCAACTCAGGGGATATCCGTGTCAGTGGAACTTTGGCAGCAGTGCGTGGAGCTTCTGCGCGATGAACTGCCTGCCCAGCAATTCAACACCTGGATCCGTCCGCTACAGGTCGAAGCCGAAGGCGACGAGTTGCGCGTCTATGCGCCTAACCGCTTCGTGCTCGACTGGGTCAATGAAAAGTACCTGGGCCGCCTGCTCGAGCTGTTGGGTGAACACGGCAACGGCATCGCGCCTGCGCTTTCCTTATTAATAGGCAGCCGACGCAGCTCGGCGCCTCGTGCTGCACCCAATGCACCGCTGGCCGCTGCAGTTGCCGCGTCACAGGCGCAGGCACAGGCTGCACAAGCTGCCGTGGTCGCCGAGCCCAGCGCTGCTCCCGTGGCTGCCGCCCCCGCCGTGGCAGTAACCGAAGTCGAACAAGCGCCTTCGCGTGACAGCTTCGACTCCATGGGCGAGTCCGGCAGTGCCCCGGCGCCAAGCGGTCGCACCGTCCAGGTAGAAGGTGCGCTCAAGCACACCAGTTACCTGAACCGCACCTTCACCTTCGAAAACTTCGTCGAAGGTAAATCCAACCAGCTGGCCCGCGCGGCAGCCTGGCAGGTCGCCGACAACCCCAAGCACGGCTATAACCCGCTGTTCCTGTACGGCGGTGTGGGCCTGGGTAAGACGCACTTGATGCATGCTGTGGGTAACCACCTGCTCAAGAAGAATCCGAATGCCAAGGTGGTCTACCTGCATTCCGAGCGTTTCGTTGCCGACATGGTCAAGGCCCTGCAACTCAATGCCATCAACGAGTTCAAGCGTTTCTACCGTTCGGTGGACGCCTTGCTCATCGATGACATCCAGTTCTTCGCCCGCAAGGAGCGCTCCCAGGAAGAGTTTTTCCACACCTTCAACGCCTTGCTCGAAGGTGGTCAGCAGGTCATCCTGACCAGTGACCGCTACCCGAAAGAGATCGAAGGCCTGGAAGAACGCCTGAAGTCGCGTTTCGGCTGGGGCCTGACCGTTGCGGTCGAGCCACCGGAGCTGGAAACCCGCGTCGCGATCCTGATGAAGAAAGCCGACCAGGCGAAGGTCGAACTGCCCCATGACGCGGCCTTCTTCATTGCCCAGCGCATTCGCTCCAACGTCCGTGAACTTGAAGGTGCCCTCAAGCGGGTCATTGCCCACTCGCACTTCATGGGACGCGACATCACCATCGAGCTGATTCGCGAATCGCTCAAGGATCTCCTGGCCTTGCAGGACAAGCTGGTGAGTGTGGATAACATCCAGCGCACCGTGGCCGAGTACTACAAGATCAAGATCTCCGACCTGCTGTCCAAGCGTCGTTCCCGTTCGGTAGCCCGGCCGCGTCAGGTGGCCATGGCCCTGTCCAAGGAACTGACCAACCACAGCTTGCCGGAAATCGGTGACGTCTTCGGCGGCCGCGACCACACCACGGTGTTGCATGCGTGCCGCAAGATCAACGAACTCAAGGAATCCGACGCGGATATCCGCGAGGACTACAAGAACCTGCTGCGGACCCTGACGACGTGATTGGCGTCAGCGCAGCTTATTAAGGCAAGGGACTAGACCATGCATTTCACCATTCAACGCGAAGCCCTGTTGAAACCCCTGCAACTGGTCGCAGGTGTCGTCGAGCGCCGCCAGACCTTGCCGGTATTGTCCAATGTGCTGCTGGTCGTTCAAGGCCAGCAACTGTCGCTTACCGGTACTGACCTGGAAGTGGAACTGGTTGGCCGGGTGCAACTCGAAGAGCCTGCCGAGCCAGGCGAGATCACCGTGCCTGCGCGCAAGCTGATGGATATCTGCAAAAGCTTGCCTAACGATGCCCTGATCGACATCAAGCTCGACGAGCAGAAGATCGTGGTCAAGGCCGGTCGCAGCCGTTTCACCCTGTCGACCCTGCCAGCCAATGACTTCCCGACTGTCGAGGAAGGCCCGGGCTCGCTGACCTGCAACCTCGAGCAAAGCCGCCTGCGCCGCCTGATCGAGCGCACCAGCTTCGCCATGGCCCAGCAGGATGTACGTTACTACCTCAACGGTATGTTGCTGGAAGTATCCACAGACACCCTGCGTGCCGTAGCGACCGATGGTCACCGTCTGGCCATGTGCTCGATGCGTGCCGACATCGGCCAGGCCGACCGTCACCAGGTCATCGTGCCGCGCAAGGGTATCCTTGAACTGGCACGCCTGCTGACCGAGCCGGATGGCATGGTCAGCATCGTCCTCGGCCAGCACCACATTCGCGCCACCACCGGTGAATTCACCTTCACCTCCAAGCTGGTCGACGGCAAGTTCCCGGACTACGAGCGTGTACTGCCAAAAGGTGGCGACAAGCTGGTGGTCGGTGATCGCCAGGCGCTGCGCGAAGCGTTCAGCCGTACCGCCATTCTGTCCAACGAGAAGTACCGCGGTATCCGCCTGCAGCTGGCCAACGGCCAGCTCAAGATCCAGGCGAACAACCCGGAGCAGGAAGAAGCGGAAGAAGAGATCAGCGTCGACTACAACGGTAGCTCGCTGGAAATCGGCTTCAACGTCAGCTACTTGCTGGACGTGCTGGGCGTCATGACCACCGAGCAGGTTCGTCTGATCCTGTCGGACTCCAACAGCAGTGCCCTGCTGCAGGAAGCTGACAACGACGACTCCGCTTACGTTGTCATGCCGATGCGTCTGTAATTTGTCCAGCAGACGCTAGATGTCCCTCAGTCGCGTTTCGGTCACCGCGGTGCGTAACCTGCACCCGGTGACCTTCTCCCCCTCTCCCCGCATCAATATCCTGTACGGCGCCAACGGCAGCGGAAAAACCAGTGTGCTGGAAGCCGTTCATCTGCTGGGCCTGGCCCGCTCTTTTCGTAGCACGCGCCTGACGCCCGTCATTCAGTACGAGCAACCGGCCTGGACGGTGTTTGGCCAAGTCGAGCTGAGCGAAGGCGGTATCAGTAACCTGGGCATTTCACGGGATCGGCAAGGCGAGTTCACCATTCGTATCGATGGGCAGAACGCTCGCAGTGCTGCGCAGCTGGCGGAAATTCTGCCGCTGCAATTGATCAACCCGGACAGTTTTCGCCTGCTCGAAGGGGCACCGAAAATTCGTCGGCAGTTCCTCGATTGGGGCGTGTTCCACGTGGAACCCCGCTTCATGGCAACCTGGCAGCGCCTGCAGAAGGCATTGCGGCAGCGGAACTCATGGTTGCGGCATGGTACACTTGACGCTGTTTCGCAAGCGGCCTGGGACCGGGAACTGTGCCTGGCCAGTGCTGAAATAGATGAATATCGCCGAAATTACATCAAGGCCTTGAAGCCAGTCTTTGAGCGAACCCTGAGCGATTTGGTCGAGCTCGAAGGGCTGACCCTGAGCTATTACCGCGGCTGGGACAAGGATCGAGAACTCAGTGAAGTGCTCGCGTCTTCCCTGCAACGAGATCAGCAGATGGGCCATACCCAGGCCGGGCCACAACGAGCTGATTTGCGCCTGAGACTCGGCGCTCATAACGCCGCCGACATCTTGTCCCGCGGCCAGCAGAAACTTGTGGTCTGTGCGTTGCGTATCGCCCAGGGACATTTGGTCAGCCAGGCTCGGCGCGGCCAATGTATTTATCTGGTGGATGACTTGCCGTCCGAGTTGGACGAGCAGCATCGCCGCGCACTTTGCCGCTTGCTGGAAGACTTACACTGCCAGGTTTTTATCACCTGTGTAGATCACGAATTATTGAGGGAAGGCTGGCAGACGGAAACGCCAGTTGCTTTGTTCCACGTGGAACAGGGCCGTATCACCCAGACCCACGACCATCGGGAGTGAAGGCATGAGCGAAAATCAAACGTACGACTCCTCCAGCATCAAGGTGCTGAAAGGGCTAGATGCCGTGCGCAAGCGTCCCGGTATGTACATTGGCGACACCGATGATGGTAGCGGCCTGCACCACATGGTGTTCGAGGTGGTCGATAACTCGATCGACGAGGCACTCGCCGGCCACTGTGATGACATCACCGTAATCATTCATCCGGATGAATCCATCAGTGTTCGCGACAACGGTCGCGGTATTCCAGTCGACGTGCATAAAGAGGAAGGCGTCTCCGCCGCCGAGGTCATCATGACCGTCCTGCACGCTGGCGGTAAGTTTGACGACAACTCCTATAAAGTTTCCGGCGGTCTGCACGGTGTGGGTGTGTCGGTGGTAAACGCCCTGTCCGAGCAGTTGATCCTCACTGTTCGTCGTAGTGGCAAGATCTGGGAACAGACCTACGTTCACGGTGTTCCTCAAGCCCCGATGAAAATCGTTGGCGACAGTGAAACCACGGGTACCCATATCCACTTCAAACCGTCGGCCGAAACCTTCAAGAACATCCACTTCAGCTGGGACATCCTGGCCAAGCGGATTCGCGAACTGTCGTTCCTCAACTCCGGCGTCGGCATCCTGCTGAAGGATGAGCGCTCGGGCAAGGAAGAGTACTTCAAGTACGAAGGTGGTCTGCGTGCGTTCGTTGAATACCTGAACACCAACAAGACCCCGGTCAACCAGGTGTTCCACTTCAATGTTCAGCGTGAAGACGGCGTGGGCGTGGAAATCGCCCTGCAGTGGAACGACAGCTTCAACGAGAACCTGTTGTGCTTCACCAACAACATTCCACAGCGTGACGGTGGTACTCACCTGGTCGGCTTCCGCTCGGCCTTGACCCGTAACCTGAACAACTACATCGAGCAGGAAGGTCTGGCCAAGAAGAACAAGGTCGCGACCACCGGTGACGATGCCCGTGAAGGCCTGACCGCGATCATCTCGGTGAAGGTACCGGATCCGAAGTTCAGCTCGCAGACCAAGGACAAGCTGGTTTCCTCGGAAGTGAAAACCGCCGTGGAACAGGAAATGGGCAAGTACTTCTCCGACTTCCTGCTGGAGAACCCGAACGAAGCCAAGGCGGTTGTCGGCAAGATGATCGACGCGGCGCGTGCGCGTGAAGCAGCGCGCAAGGCGCGGGAAATGACCCGCCGCAAAGGTGCACTGGATATCGCCGGCCTGCCGGGCAAACTGGCTGACTGCCAGGAGAAGGACCCTGCCCTTTCCGAACTCTACCTGGTGGAGGGTGACTCCGCAGGTGGTTCGGCCAAGCAAGGTCGTAACCGCAAGACCCAGGCGATCCTGCCGCTCAAGGGTAAGATCCTCAACGTCGAGAAAGCCCGTTTCGACAAGATGATCTCGTCCCAGGAAGTGGGCACCCTGATTACCGCCCTGGGCTGCGGTATCGGTCGCGAAGAGTACAACATCGACAAGCTGCGTTATCACAACATCATCATCATGACCGATGCTGACGTCGACGGTTCGCACATTCGTACCCTGCTGCTGACCTTCTTCTTCCGTCAGCTGCCGGAGCTGGTCGAGCGTGGCTACATCTACATTGCCCAGCCGCCGCTGTACAAGGTCAAGAAAGGCAAGCAAGAGCAGTACATCAAAGACGACGAAGCCATGGAAGAGTACATGACGCAGTCGGCCCTGGAAGACGCCAGCCTGCACCTGGACGAGTCGGCGCCACCGGTTTCCGGCGTCGAGCTGGAGCGTCTGGTGAATGAATTCCGTACCGTGATGAAAACGCTCAAGCGCCTGTCGCGCCTGTACCCTCAGGAGCTGACCGAGCACTTCGTCTACCTGCCGCCCGTGTCCCTGGAGCAGTTGGGCGATCACGCCGCCATGCAGGAATGGCTGGGCAAGTTCGAAGAGCGTCTGCGTATCAGCGAGAAGTCGGGCCTGCTGTACAAGGCCAGCCTGCGTGAAGACAAGGAGCGCAATGTCTGGCTGCCGGAAGTGGAAGTCACCTCCCACGGCCTGGCCAGCTACGTCACCTTCAACCGCGACTTCTTCGGCAGTAACGACTACCGCACCGTCACCGCACTGGGCGCACAACTGAGCACCCTGCTCGGCGAGGGTGCCTACGTACAACGTGGCGAGCGCAAGAAAGCGGTCAGCGAGTTCAAGGAAGCCCTCGACTGGCTGATGACCGAAAGCACCAAGCGTCACACTATCCAGCGCTATAAAGGTCTGGGTGAGATGAACCCTGACCAGCTGTGGGAAACCACCATGGACCCGACCGTGCGCCGCATGCTCAAGGTGACCATCGAAGACGCGATCGCTGCCGATCAGATCTTCAACACCCTGATGGGCGACGCCGTTGAGCCGCGTCGTGAGTTCATCGAAAGCAACGCCCTGGCGGTATCCAACCTGGACTTCTGATCAGGTTCGCATCCGCAGAAATGACAAACCCCGGCACTTGCCGGGGTTTGTCATTTCTGGAGGCTCACAATCCGAGTTCGCGCAAACGCCGGTATAGTGTCCGCTCACTCAGGCCAAGGTGGCGGGCCAGTTCACTGCGCGAGCCACCGAAACTTTCCAGGGCCTGGGCCAACTGGCCAAGGTTGTCGCGGTTGCGGCGTCGTGGTGAGACGCTTGGCGGCACCTCCCCGCTTCGCAGTTCTGCCGGCAAGTGCTCGGCCCGGATCACCCCGTCATCGGCGAACAACCTCGCCCGCTCAAGGATGTTGCGCAGCTCGCGAATGTTGCCTGGAAAACTGTGCAGGCTGAGCAACGCCATCGCGGCGCTGTCCACTTGGGGAGCCGCGTTGCCTGCCATGCGCTTGAGCAGGCTTTCGACCAGCAGCGGCAAGTCACCGACCCGCTCGCGCAAGGCCGGCAAGCGGATGGGGAAACCACTGATGCGGTAGTAGAGGTCTTCGCGGAAGGTGCCGGCGGCCACCATCTCCTTCAGCGGTTTGTGGGTCGCCGAGATCAGGCGGAAGTTCGAGTGAACCGTGCGCAGGCTCCCCACCGGACGAAAGCTGCCGGACTCGATCAGGCGCAGTAATTTGACCTGCATGGCCAGGGGCACTTCACCGATCTCGTCGAGAAACAGCGTACCGCCATGGGCCGCTTCGGCCAGGCCGATCTTGCGTTGCAAGGCACCGGTGAATGCACCCTTCTCGTAGCCGAACAGCTCGCTTTCAAACAATGATTCGGTCAGGCCGGTGCAGTCGACCACCACCAGGGGCGCATTGGCCCGAGGGCTGCCCAAGTGCAAGGCGCGGGCGAACAGTTCCTTGCCGGTGCCGGACTCGCCTTGCAGCAGCACCGGAATTTGCGCGGGCGCTGCTCGCTGCAGGCTGGACAAGGACTCCTTGAACGCGGGTGAACGTCCTACCAGTCCCTGCTGCTGGGGCTGGGCCGATGCCACGGCGATACTGGTCAGGCGCTCGACAAAGGCGACCACCTCGCCCTGCTGATCGAGGATGGGCCGCAACTCGACATCCACATGTTCAGGCCCACGAGGGGTGTGGTGCACATGCAGTACGCGCTCGGGGCTGCGACTGTCCCAGGCCTTGCGCATCGGGCAGAGCTCGCCAGCCTGATCGCACGGCACGGCGTAATGGTGGGAAACCCGATGGCACTTGCCACCGATGGGTGGCCGCCCTTCACTGCCGAACTGGCGCTGGTAGGCGCCGTTTGCCGCAAGGATGTTGTAGTCGGTGTCCAGCACGATGGTGGGCTGGGCATCGTGCTCGAGATAGGACACCAGCGCCTGGACGGCAGGATCGGTTATTTCTCGTGGGGAATAAGACATAAGGCACCAGGAAAAGCTTGCGAGCAGCTTAACTGAAGGCAGGAGGGACTGCCAAAAACTGCCAGGGACTGCCAAGGCCTGACAGCAAAAGCGGCAGTCTGACATGAGCCGGATTGCTGACACTCAATGAAATCGGCACCGCAGCTCAGAAACGGCTTACGTATTGGCTGGCACATATCTTGATGACGGATTGGCCCATGCCAGCAAGGCTTCGAGCCAAGGCACCTGGAATTTCTGGAGAACGCGGTAATGATGATCGGCGGCAACTTGTATGTGGAAGCGCTATTCGACAGCGCAACCTCGACCATCAGCTATCTGGTGATGGACCACGGCAGCGGCCAGTGCGCCCTGATCGACAGTGTGCTCGACTATGACCCCAAGTCCGGCCGGACCAGCAGCGCCTCGGCCGACAGGCTGATTGAGCGGGTCAAGGCACTGGGCGCCGAGGTGCAGTGGATCCTGGAAACCCATGTGCATGCCGATCACCTGTCGGCGGCGGCTTACCTCAAGCAGATGCTGGGCGGCCAGATCGCCATCGGCAGCCAGATCACCCAGGTGCAGAAAGTCTTCGGCGCCCTGTTCAATGCCGAACCCGGGTTTGCCCGGGACGGTAGCCAGTTCGACGTCCTGTTCGATGACGAGCAGGGCTTCAGCATCGGCAACCTGCAGGCCCGGGCCCTGCATACACCGGGGCACACGCCGGCCTGCATGACCTATGTGGTGGAGATCGCCGGACAGACCGTCGCCTTCGTCGGCGACACCTTGTTCATGCCCGATTACGGTACTGCCCGTTGCGACTTCCCCGGCGCCAGCGCGCGCACTCTGTACCGCTCTATCCAGCGCATCCTCGCCTTCCCCGCCGATACGCGACTGTTCATGTGCCATGACTACCTGCCCGGTGGCCGCGAGCTGCGCTACATGACTACCGTGGCCGAACAGCGCGCCAGCAACATCCATGTGCGTGAAGGGATCAGTGAAGACAGTTTCGTGGCCATGCGCGAAGCCCGCGACGCCACCCTCGACATGCCGGTGCTGATCATCCCTTCCGTGCAGGTCAACATGCGCAGCGGCCAGCTGCCCGAGCCCGAAGCGAACGGTGTGCGTTACCTGAAGATCCCGCTCAACGCACTCTGAGCAATACCGAGAATTATTATTAAGGAATACCCTGCCATGCCTGCCCAAACCACGTCGCCCAAGGGCGAACACCACAAGGTCCTGATTGTCGGCGCGGGAGCTGCCGGCATTGCTGCCGCTTCCAGCCTTATCTGCCGTGATCCGTCGCTGGACATTGCCATCATCGATCCGGCCGACACGCACTACTATCAACCCGGTTGGACCATGGTCGGCGCGGGGGTGTTCAACGCACCCAGCACCGCGCGGGACATGGCATCGACCATCCCGTCCGGGGTCCGCTGGATCAAGGCCCGGGTCGCAAGCTTCGATCCATTCGGACAGACCGTCACCCTGGATGACCGTCGCTTGCTGAGTTATGAACAACTGGTGGTCTGCCCTGGTCTCAAGCTGGATTGGGATGCCATTGAAGGCTTGAGCGAAACCCTCGGTCGCAATGGCGTGACCTCCAACTACCGCTATGACCTGGCGCCCTACACCTGGAAACTGGTGCAGAACCTGCGCGAGGGCCGTGCGCTGTTCAGCCAGCCGCCCATGCCGATCAAGTGCGCGGGTGCGCCGCAGAAGGCCTTGTACCTGTCGTGCGACCACTGGTTGCGCACGGGTCGCCTGGGCAAGATCCAGGCCCAGTTCTTCAATGCCGGGGCCGTGCTGTTCGGCGTCGCGGACTATGTGCCGGCGCTGATGGAGTACATCGACAAGTACGGGGTGGACCTGCAGTACGCCCACCGGCTGGTCGCCGTAGACGGACCGGGCAAGCAAGCCACCTTCGTCCGTACCCTGGCGGACGGCAGCAGCGAAACCCGGGTCCAGCCCTTCGACATGCTCCATGTGGTGCCGCCCCAGGTGGCGCCTGACTTCATCCGCAACAGCCCGCTGGCCGATGCCGCGGGCTGGATCGATGTCGACCCGGCCACCCTGCGCCACCGTGCCTTCGCCAACATCCATGGCCTGGGGGACGCGATCAACACCGGCAACGCCAAGACGGCCGCCGCGGCGCGCAAGCAGGCACCGGTGGTTGCCAATAACGTGCTGGTCGCCCTGGGACGTTTGTCCACCCTCGCCCACTACGATGGTTACGGTTCCTGCCCGTTGACGGTGGAGCGCGGCAAGATCGTGCTGGCCGAGTTCACCTATGGCGGCAAGCTGGCACCGAGCTTTCCCCGCTGGTTGCTCGATGGCCGTCGCCCGACACGCCTGGCCTGGCTGCTCAAGGCGCAGGTGCTGCCGCCGTTGTACTGGCGCTGCATGCTCAAGGGGCGGGAATGGTTGGCCAAGCCGCAGGCGGCACCGGTCGAGGGTCGGCAGTGATCGAACAGCCCTTTCTTGCTGCGGGCCTTGGCGCAATCATTGGTGCGGTGCTGGCGCTGACGGGCGCCGGCGGCGGCATTCTTGCCGTACCGCTGCTGGTCTTCGGCCTTGGCTTGTCGATGGTCGAGGCCGCGCCGGTCGGCCTGCTGGCCGTCGGAATGGCGGCAGCGGTCGGCGCCTTGCTGGGATTGCGCCAGGGTGTGGTGCGTTATCGTGCGGCGGCGTTCGTGGCGCTGATCGGTGTCGCCGCCGCCCCCGTTGGCCTGATGCTCGCGCATCAGCTACCGGATGGACCGCTGGCCCTGACCTTCGCGGTGGTACTGGTGTACGCCTGTGCCCGCATGCTGCTCAAGGCCAGTCGCGAACTGCGCGGTCAGCCACCCCTGGGGCAGCGCAGCCTGATGCCCTGTGTACTCAATCCGGCCCAGGGTCGCCTGCGCTGGACCCTGCCCTGCGCCCGGGCGCTGGCGTTCACCGGGTTGTTGTCCGGCCTGCTGTCCGGGCTGCTGGGAGTGGGCGGCGGCTTTGTGATCATTCCGGCATTGAGCCGCTACACCAACCTGCCGATGAAGAGCATCGTCGCCACCTCGCTGGCGGTGATCGCCCTGGTCTCCACCGGTAGCGTCATCAGCGCCAGCATCGGCGGTGTGATGCATTGGGCGGTGGGCGCGCCGTTTGCCGGCGGTGCAGTGGTGGGGTTGCTGGCCGCCCGGCAACTGGCCAGTCGCCTGGCCGGACCGCGCCTTCAGCAGCTGTTCGCCACGGTCGGAATCTGCGCGGCGTTGCTGCTGGTGATGAAAACCCTGGGCAGCTGAGCCTACTCGGCGAGCAACTCGCCCTGGGCTTCGGCACACAGCGCCAGGAGAAAGTCCCAGACCACCCGCAAGCGCACTGACTTGTGCAGTTCGCGGCGGGTGCAGATCCAGTAGCTGCGCTGGATGGTTTCACTGGGCAGTACGCGTACCAGCGCCGGGTCGTGCCGGGCCATGTAGTTGGGCAGCACGGCGATCCCCAATCCGGCGCGGGCGGCCTGCTGCTGGGCGATGACGCTGGTGCTGCGAAACACCACGTTGGGTGCCCGGCAGAAGCTGTTGAGAAACAGCAGCTCCTGGCTGAACAGCAGATCGTCGACGTAGCCGATCCAGCTGTGTCTGGCGAGGTCTTCGCGGTGGTTAAGGGCCGGCGCCCGGGCCAGGTAATCGGGGCTCGCATACAGCGCCAGGCGATAGTCCGTGAGCTTGCGGGTGATCAACAGGTCGGCGTTGGGTCGCTCCAGGTGAATACTGATTTCCGCCTCGCGGTTGAGGATGCTGACAAAACGCGGCACCGCGACCAGCTCCACCTCAAGGCCCGGGTAGCGTTCGAACAGACTGCCCATGCGCGGCGTGAAGAACATGATGCCGATGCCTTCGGTCACCCCTAGGCGGATCTTGCCCAATGGCGTGATGGCCTGGGTGATCTCTTCCTGGGCCAGCAGCGCGACGTTTTCCATGGCTTCGGCATGCTTGAGCAGCGCCTGGCCCGAGGGGGTCAGTTCGTAGCCCTGGGCGTGCTGGACGAACAACGGGGTGCCCAGGCTCTGTTCGATATTTTCGATATGCCGGGCCACGGTGCTGTGGGTGGTGTTGAGGCGTTTGGCCGCGGTCAACAGGCGACCGCTGCGCTGCAACTCGAGAAAAAACCGCAGATCATTCCAGTCGAACATGCTTTTCCTTGTGAATCAGGTGTTCACGAACGTTGTTCTAAAACGCACAGCAGTTGAGTGAAATCTAACGTTTTCATCCCGAAAATAATCAATAACATGGACTGGGACAAGAATAATAATCAGGCGCGAGGTTGCCCATGCCATCAGCCGATCCTGTCTACGATTACGTGGTTGTCGGCGCCGGCCCTGCCGGGTGCCTGCTGGCCAATCGTCTGTCCGCCGATCCGGGCTGCCGGGTGTTGCTGCTCGAAGCCGGTGGTCGCGACAACTACCCCTGGATTCATATTCCGGTGGGCTACCTGTATTGCATCGGTAACCCCCGCACCGACTGGTGCTTCAAGACCGAAGCCCAGCCCGGCCTCAACGGGCGCGCCCTGGGTTATCCACGGGGCAAGGTGCTCGGTGGCTGCTCCTCGATCAACGGCATGATCTACATGCGCGGCCAGGCCGGTGACTACGACCGCTGGGCCGAGCAAGGCAATGCCGGCTGGGCCTGGAAAGACGTGTTGCCGCTGTTCAAGGCCAGCGAAAACCACTTCGCCGGTGCCTCGGACGTGCACGGCGATCAAGGCGAGTGGCGCGTCGAACAGCAACGCTACTCCTGGCCGATTCTCGATGCCTTCCGCGACGCCGCTGCACAAAGCGGCATCGCCCGCGTTGACGATTTCAACGGTGGCGACAACCAGGGCTGTGGATACTTTCAGGTCAACCAGCGTTCCGGCATTCGCTGGAATTCGGCCAAGGCCTTTCTGCGTCCTGTGCTCAAGCGCCCGAACCTGACGGTACTGACCGACGTGCTGGTTGACCGGGTCGTGCTGGAGGAAGGCCGTGCCACACAGGTACGGGCTCGCTGGCAAGGCAACTGGCAGCACTTCAGTGCCCGCCGGGAGATCATCCTGTGTGCAGGCTCCGTGGGTTCGCCCGGCATCCTGCAACGTTCAGGGATAGGCCCCCGTGGCTTGCTTGAAAGCCTGGGGATAACCGTGCGCCATGAACTGCCGGGGGTTGGCGGCAACCTGCAGGACCACCTGCAGCTTCGGCTGATCTACCAGGTCAGCCAGGCACGTACCCTCAACCAGGTAGCCAACAGCGCCTGGGGCAAGCTCGGCATGGGCCTTCGTTATCTGTACGACCGCAGCGGCCCCCTGGCCATGGCGCCGAGCCAGCTGGGCGCGTTCGTGCGCTCGGGCCCGGAGCAAACGTCGGCCAACCTGCAGTATCACGTGCAGCCCCTTTCGCTGGAACGCTTCGGCGAGCCGCTGCACCGCTTCCCGGCCTTTACCGCCTCGGTGTGCAACCTGCGCCCGGCCAGCCGCGGACGCATCGATATCCGTTCGGCCAACCCGGACGACGCCCCGCTGATCGACCCCAACTACCTGAGCGACCCCGAAGACCTGCGCGTGGCCGCCCAGGCCATTCGCCTGACCCGCAAGATCGTCCAGGCCCCTGCCCTGGCGCCGTTCAATCCACGCGAATACCTGCCTGGCCCGGACCTGCAAAGCGAGGAACAACTGCACGAGGCCGCCGGCCAGATCGGCACCACCATTTTCCATCCCGTGGGCACCTGCCGCATGGGCAACGGGCCGCTGGATGTGGTCGATGACCAGCTGCGCGTGCATGGCGTGCCAGGCCTGCGCATCGCCGATGCCTCGATCATGCCGCAGATTGTCTCCGGCAATACCTGTTCACCTACCTTGATGATTGCCGAAAAGGCGGCGCAACTGATAACGCGGGGGCGGTTATCCACAACCCGGATCGACGAAGAAAGCGCAATACCGACGCCCTGACCAGGCGCGTGGCAGTAACGGTGCCGGACGCGGTCTGCCGGCATCGACAGTGGAACAACAAGAATAATCACTGGGGCCTTGGGGCCGAGGACAGCAACGATGGCGGATTACATTCAGGAGCAGGGAGCGGCGACGATCAGCAGCAGTCGCCGGGAAGAACGCAAGATCATTTTCGCGTCATCCCTCGGGACAGTGTTCGAGTGGTATGACTTTTTTCTCTACGGGGCCCTGGCCGCGGTCATCAGCAAGCAGTTCTTTGCCGGGGTGAACGACACCACGGCCTTCATCTTCGCCCTGATGGCCTTCGCCGCCGGCTTTCTGGTGCGTCCCTTCGGCGCCCTGGTGTTCGGCCGCCTGGGCGACATGATCGGGCGCAAGTACACCTTCCTGGTGACCATCGTGCTGATGGGCCTGTCGACTTTTGCCGTCGGCCTGCTGCCCACCTACGCCAGCATCGGCATTGCCGCACCGATCATCCTGGTGATACTGCGCATGCTCCAGGGCCTGGCCCTGGGGGGCGAGTACGGTGGTGCGGCGACCTATGTGGCGGAACATGCGCCACCGGGCAAGCGTGGCTTCCACACCGGTTTCATCCAGTCCACCGCCACCCTTGGCTTGCTGTTGTCGCTGGTGGTGGTGCTGGGAAGCCGCTACATCAGTGGTGACCAGTTCGAAGTCTGGGGCTGGCGCCTGCCGTTCCTGCTGTCGATCGTGCTGCTGGCGATCTCCACCTGGATCCGCATGAGCATGCACGAGTCGCCAGCCTTCGTGAAAATGAAGGCCCAGGGCAAGGCCAGTAAAGCGCCGATCCGTGAATCCTTCGGTTCCTGGGCCAACCTCAAGGTGGTACTGACCGCCCTGTTCAGCATCAACGCAGGGCAAGCCGTCACCTTCTACACCGCGCAGTTCTATGTGCTGTTCTTCCTGACCCAAATGCTCAAGATGGACCCGGCACAGGCCAATACCCTGCTGATTATCAGCGTGGTCATCGGCGCGCCGTTCTTCGTGTTCTTCGGCTGGCTGTCGGACCGGGTGGGGCGCAAACCGATCCTGATGCTCGGCCTGCTGCTGGCTACCCTGCTCTACTTTCCGCTGTTCAAGGCCCTGAGCCATTACGCCAACCCGCAGATCGACGCCGCCAGCCGCCAGGCGCCGATCGTGGTCATGGCTGATCCACAAAGCTGCACCTTCCAGTTCGACCCGGTAGGCAAGGCCCGCTTCGACAGCCCTTGCGACAAGGTCAAGACCTTCCTGGTCAAACAGGGCCTGCCCTACAGCTCCGAATCGGTAGCCGCCGGCAGCAGCGTGGTGGTGACCGTGGGCGACCAGCGCATCGATGGCTTCGACGAAGCAGCGCTGCGGGCGGCCATTGAAAAGGCGGGCTACCCGGCCAAGGCCGATCCTTCGGCGGTCAACGAAACCATGGTGGTGGTGCTGATCGTGGCCATGATCCTGATCGCCACCATGACCTACGGGCCATTGGCCGCAGTGATGGTTGAACTCTTCCCGACCCGGATCCGCTACACCTCGATGTCGCTGCCCTACCACATCGGCAACGGCTGGTTCGGTGGCTTCCTGCCGACCGTGTCCTTTGCCCTGGTGGTGTACACCGGCGATATCTTCTACGGGCTGTGGTACCCGGTGCTGATCACCGGTGTCAGCCTGGTGGTCGGCCTGTTCTGCCTGAAAGAAACCCGCGATGTGGACATCGACAAGGTCTGAGTCGATCACGGGTACAAAAAAACCGGCTAAGCGCCGGTTTTTTTATGCCGCGGAAAAACTTATGCACGATTATCACGGAACAGTCATACAGAGAAATATGTAAGTAAATTAATGACTTAGCTTATTTTTCAGGAAGTGATCCAAATACTATACACAAGTTATCCACAGATCGTCAGGCTGTGCGTTCTGCCGCGTCAGGCGCTGCTGCGGGCAGGGAGCCCATGTCGCGCTGGGTCTGCTCGTTCCAGGCCGCTGCCCGGTCATTGAGCTCGGCAATGGCGCGTGGGCCGCTGCCTTCGGCGTACATGGGCGCGCCGATGACCACCTCGATGGTGCCGGAACGCTTGCTCCAGCCTTGCTTGGGCCAGAACTTGCCGGCGTTGTGGGCAATTGGCAGCACGGGCAGGCCGGCGTTCACCGCCAGGGCGGTGCCGCCACGGGAGAACTTGCCGATCTGGCCGAAGGGCACGCGGGTGCCTTCCGGGAAAATCAGCACCCAGACGCCGTCCTTGAGCAGCTTGTCGCCTTCGCTGGCGACTTGCTTGAGGGCGGCCTTGGGGTTGTCGCGGTCAATGGCGATCGGGCGCAGCATGGCCATGGCCCAACCGAAGAACGGCACGTACAGCAGTTCACGCTTGAGCACCTGGCTCAAGGGCGAGAAATAGGCAGAGAGGAAGAAGGTTTCCCAGGTGCTCTGGTGGTTGGACAGGATCACACAGGGTTGCTTGGGGATGTTTTCAGCCCCGCTGACCTTGACCTTGATGTTGAGGAACACCCGCACCAGCACCAGCGCGAAGCGGCACCAGTAAACGTTGATGAAGCGATAGCGGGCGCTGAAAGGCAGAAACGGCGCGATAAAAAAGCTCAGGGTGCACCACAGCAAGGAGCTGGTACCCAGTAGCAGGTAAAAAAGAAAAATTCTGATCGCCTGCAGGATCGACATAGCGGCATGTACCGTTGCGGGCTCGCCCGCCTAGTAAAAGTGCGCCTGTTCGGCAGGCGCCCTATTTGTGGATAAGTTCTCTGGCGATCGCCGCCAGATCATCGAAAATCAACGTTTCTGGCGCAATCCCCTTGCTCAGGGTGATCTCGCCTTTCCCGGTTTTTACCAGAATCGGTTGAGCATCGACGGCTTTTGCGGCTTCCAGGTCACCCTTGCTGTCACCGACAAACCATACCCCGGCCAGTTCGGCCTGGTAATGCGCGGCGATCGTGCGCAGCATGCCCGGCTTGGGCTTGCGGCAATCGCAGCCCTCGTCGGGCCCGTGCGGGCAATAGACGATCAGCCCGACCTCGCCGCCCTGTTCGGCCACCAGCTGGCGCAGACGCGCATGCATGGCCTCCAGGGTTGCCAGGTCGTAGTAGCCGCGAGCGATGCCGGACTGGTTGGTGGCGACCGCCACCGTCCAGCCGGCCTTGCTCAACTGCGCGATGGCCTCGATCGATCCGGGTATCGGAATCCACTCGTCCAGCGACTTGATGTAGGCGTCGGAGTCCTGGTTGATCACTCCGTCCCGATCGAGAATCAGCAGCTTCAAGACTTACCCCAGCAGCGAAATGTCGGCCACGCCCAGGAACAGACCGCGCAGGCGGCTGAGCAGGGCATAACGGTTGGCCCGCACCTTGGCGTCCTCGGCGTTGACCATCACCGCCTCGAAGAAGGCGTCGACCGGTTCGCGCAGGGCAGCCAGGCGTGCCAGCGATTCGCTGTACTGGCGCGCAGCGGCCATCGGTTGCACGGCCTGGTCGGCCTGCTGGATGGCCGAGTACAGGGAGAACTCGTTGGCATTGTCGAAGTACTTCGGCTCGACCGAGGTGGCGATGGTGCCTTCGGCCTTGCCCAGCAGGTTCGACACGCGCTTGTTCACCGCGGCCAGGGCAGCGGCTTCAGGCAGCTGGCGGAAGGCCTGGACGGCCTGCACGCGCTGGTCGAAGTCCAGCGCCGAACCCGGCTTCAGGGCGCGAACCGACAGGTAGGTGGCGACGTCGATGCCTTCGTCTTCGTAACGGGCACGCAGGCGATCGAAGATGAACTCCAGCACCTGGTCGGCGAGGCCCGCAGCCTTGACCTTGCTGCCGAACTGGGTGACGGCGAAGTTCACCGCTTCGGTCAGGTCCAGGTCCAGTTGCTTCTCGATCAGGATGCGCAGCACGCCCAGGGCGGCCCGACGCAGGGCGTAGGGGTCCTTGCTGCCGGTTGGCAGCATGCCGATACCGAAGATACCGACCAGGGTGTCGAGCTTGTCGGCGATGGCCACGGCCGCACCGGTCAGGGTCGACGGCAGTTCGGCACCGGCACCGCGCGGCATGTACTGCTCGTTCAGGGCCAGGGCCACATCTTCCGGCTCGCCGTCGTTGAGGGCGTAGTAGTAGCCGGCAACACCCTGCATTTCCGGGAATTCGCCGACCATCTCGGTGGCCAGGTCACACTTGGACAGCAGGCCGGCACGCGCTGCGCGCTGGGCGTCGCCGCCGATGCGTGGGGCGATGAAGGCGGCCAGCTTGGCAACCCGCTCGGCCTTGTCGAAAACGCTGCCCAGCTGGGCCTGGAACACCACGTTTTGCAGGCGCTCGTTGAAGCTTTCCAGCGGCTGCTTCTTGTCTTGCTTGAAGAAGAACTCGGCGTCGGTCAGGCGTGGGCGCACGACCTTCTCGTTGCCTTCGACGATCTGCTTGGGATCGCGGCTCTCGACGTTGGCCACGGTAATGAAGCGTGGCAGCAGCTTGCCGTCGGTATCCAGCAGGCAGAAGTACTTCTGGTTGTCCTGCATGGTGGTGATCAGGGCTTCCTGAGGGACTTCCAGGAAACGCTCCTCGAAGGAGCAGACCAGCGGCACCGGCCACTCGACCAGCGCAGTCACTTCATCGAGCAGCGCGGGCGGCACGATGGCGCTGCCTTCCTGTTGCATGGCGAGTTCGGCGGTGCGCTTGCTGATCAGCTCGCGACGCTCGGCGAAGTCGGCCAGCACGTAGGCCTTGCGCAGGTCTTCCTGGTAGTTGGCCGGGGCACTGATGCGCACGTTTTCCGGGTGGTGGAAGCGGTGGCCGCGGGACTCACGACCGGCTTTCTGCGCCAGCAGGGTGCAGTCGACCACCTCGTCACCGAGCAGCATTACCAGCCACTGGGTAGGACGCACGAACTCGTCCTTGCGCGCACCCCAGCGCATGCGCTTGGGGATCGGCAGGTCGTTGAGCGAATCTTCGACGATGGTTGGCAGCAGGCTGGCGGTGGCCTTGCCCGGGATGTGCTGGGAGAAGCGCAGCTTGGCGCCGCTCTGATCGATATCCGACAGCTCTACACCGCACTTCTTGGCGAAGCCCAGGGCTGCCTGGGTGGGGTTGCCTTCGGCGTCGAACGCCGCCTGGCGTGGCGGGCCGTCGAGGTTGATGCTGCGGTCCGGCTGCTGGGTGTCGAGCTGGCTGATCAGTACGGCCAGGCGGCGCGGTGCGGCGAACACCTGCTTGGCGGTGTAGTTCAGGCCAGCGGCCTGCAGGCCTTTCTCGATACCGGCGAGGAAAGCATCGCCCAGGCTGCTCAGGGCCTTGGGTGGCAGTTCTTCGGTGCCCAGTTCAACCAGGAAATCTTGAGCACTCATTGTGCAGCCTCCAGCTTAGCCAACACTTCATCACGCAATTCAGGGGACGCCATCGGGAAGCCCAGCTTGGCGCGGGCCTGCAGGTAGCTTTGGGCCACGGCGCGGGCCAGGGTACGTACGCGCAGGATGTAACGCTGACGCTCGGTTACCGAGATGGCGCGGCGGGCGTCGAGCAGGTTGAAGGTGTGCGAGGCCTTGAGGACCATTTCATAGGTCGGCAGCGGCAGCTCGAGCTCGATCAGGCGATTGGCTTCGCTTTCGTAGAAGTCGAACAGTTCGAACAGCTTTTCGACGTTGGCGTGTTCGAAGTTGTAGGTCGACTGCTCCACTTCGTTCTGGTGGAACACGTCGCCATAGGTCACCTTGCCGAACGGACCGTCGGTCCAGACCAGGTCGTAGACCGAGTCGACGCCCTGCAGGTACATGGCCAGGCGCTCCAGGCCGTAGGTGATCTCACCGGTGACCGGGTAGCACTCGATGCCGCCTACTTGCTGGAAGTAGGTGAACTGGGTGACTTCCATGCCGTTGAGCCAGATTTCCCAGCCCAGGCCCCAGGCGCCGAGGGTCGGCGATTCCCAGTTGTCTTCGACGAAACGGATGTCGTGCACCAGCGGGTCGAGGCCGATGGCCTTGAGCGAGCCCAGGTACAGTTCCTGGAAGTTCGCCGGGTTCGGCTTGAGCACTACCTGGAACTGGTAGTAGTGCTGCAGACGGTTGGGGTTTTCACCATAGCGGCCATCGGCCGGACGGCGGCTGGGCTGCACGTAGGCAGCGTTCCAGTTTTCCGGGCCGACGGCGCGCAGGAAGGTGGCGGTATGGAACGTGCCGGCGCCTACTTCCATATCGTAGGGCTGAAGTACCACACAACCTTGCTCGGCCCAGTACTGCTGCAGGGCGAGGATCAGGTCTTGGAAGGTACGCACGGCTGGCGTAGGCTGGCTCACGAAATTCACCTGTTTCTAGGGCTGCGAATATAAAGAGCGGGAGTATAACCCGATTCGCGCAGGCCTCTACCCTTGGAGCCTTATGCCACGCTGCTTTTGGTGTACCGACGATCCGCTTTATGAGGCGTATCACGATCAGGAGTGGGGCACGCCCCAGCGCGACCCGGGCCAGTTGTTCGAAATGCTGCTGCTCGAAGGCTTCCAGGCCGGCCTGTCGTGGATCACCGTGCTGAAAAAGCGCGAACGCTACCGCCAGGTGCTGTTCGGCTTCGATCCGCAGCGCCTGGCGCAGATGAGCGACGAGGAGATCGAAGCACTGATGCTCGACCCCGGCATCATTCGCAACCGCCTCAAGCTCAATGCCGCGCGGCGCAATGCCCGTGCCTGGCTGGCCCTGGAGAACCCGGGCGAATGGCTCTGGTCGTTCGTCGGCGGCGCGCCGAAAATCAACCATTTCAGTCAGCGCGGGGAGGTCCCGGCGGTCACCGATGAAGCCACGGCCATGAGCAAGGCGCTGCGCAAGGCCGGCTTCACTTTTGTCGGCCCGACCATCTGCTATGCCTTCATGCAGGCCACCGGCATGGTCATGGATCACACCACCGATTGCGATCGCTACCCCGCTCTGCGGCGCTGAGGGGGTACAATGGCCGGCTTGCAGAAAGAGGAACCAGCCTGTGGATAAATTCAAAGGCGCCTTGATGGTCGGGGCGTTGCGGTTGTTTGCCAAGCTCCCCTGGGGCGCGGTACAGCGGGTCGGCGCGGCCATCGGCTGGATGATGTGGAAGGTGCCGAACAGCTCGCGCGAAGTGGTGCGCATCAACCTGGCCAAGTGTTTCCCGGAGATGGACCCGGCGGCGCGCGAGCAACTGGTCGGCCGTACCCTGATGGATATCGGCAAGTCCTTCACCGAAAGCGCCTGTGCCTGGATCTGGCCGGCCCAGCGCTCGCTCGCGCTGGTGCGCGAGGTCGAGGGCCTGGAAGTGCTGCAGGCCGCACTGGCCTCGGGCAAGGGCGTGGTCGGCATCACCAGCCACCTGGGCAACTGGGAAGTGCTCAATCACTTCTATTGCAACCAGTGCAAACCGATCATTTTCTACCGTCCACCCAAGCTCAAGGCGGTCGATGACCTGCTGCGCGAACAGCGCGTGCAACTGGGCAACCGCGTCGCGGCTTCGACCAAGGAAGGCATCCTGAGCATCATCAAGGAAGTGCGCAAAGGCGGTCAGGTCGGCATTCCGGCAGACCCGGAGCCGGCCGAGTCGGCGGGGGTCTTCGTGCCGTTCTTCGCCACCAAGGCGCTGACCAGCAAGTTCGTGCCGAACATGCTCGCCGGCGGCAAGGCCGTGGGGGTGTTCCTGCATGCCCTGCGCCTGCCGGACGGGTCCGGTTTCAAGGTGATCCTGGAAGCGGCGCCCGAAGCGATGTACAGCGAAGACACCGAAACCTCGGCAGCGGCCATGAGCCAGGTGGTCGAGCGCTATGTGCGGGCCTATCCGAGCCAGTACATGTGGAGCATGAAGCGCTTCAAGAAGCGTCCGCCTGGGGAGGCGCGCTGGTACTGAGGGCCTCATCGCGGGGCAAGCCCGCTCCCACCGGATCATGCAGATCGGTGGGAGCGGGCTTGCCCCGCGATGGTTTAACCAGCTTTATCCAGCTTCTTGAGAAACACCGTCATCTCTTTCTCGGCCTGCTTGTCGCCATGGGCCTTCGCGGCTTCCAGCCCCTGTTCCCAGGCCAGGCGCGCCGCGGCTTTGTCGCCCTGCAGCTGATGCGCCTTGCCCAGCAGCTTCCACGCCGCCGAATACTTCGGATCGAACTCGACGCAGCGCTGCAGGTGCAGCGCCGCCTCGGCGCCATTGCCTTCATCCAGCCAGGCCTTGCCCAGGCCGAAGCGCAGCAGGGCGTTATCCACACCCTTGGCCAGCATCTTTTCCAGTGATTCGCGCATGTCGCCGTCCTCTTAGAAGAAGCTCAAGCCCACGTGGAACAGCTTCTCGACGTCACGGATGTACTTCTTGTCGACAACGAAGAGGATCACATGGTCACCCGCCTCGATCACGGTGTCGTCATGGGCAATCAGCACTTCTTCGTCGCGAATGATCGCGCCGATGGTGGTGCCGGGCGGCAGGGCGATGTCTTCGATGGCCTTGCCGATCACCTTGCTCGACTTCGAGTCACCATGGGCGATGGCCTCGATCGCCTCTGCCGCGCCACGGCGCAGCGAGTGCACGCTGACGATGTCGCCACGGCGCACGTGGGCGAGCAAGGTGCCGATGGTGGCCAGCTGCGGGCTGATGGCGATGTCGATTTCGCCGCCCTGGACCAGGTCGACATAGGCCGGGTTGTTGATGATGGTCATCACCTTGCGCGCGCCCAGGCGCTTGGCCAGCAGCGAGGACATGATGTTGGCCTCGTCATCGTTGGTCAGGGCCAGGAAGATATCGGCTTCGGCGATGTTCTCTTCGAGCATCAGGTCGCGGTCCGAGGCGCTGCCTTGCAGCACCACGGTGCTGTCCAGGGTGTCGGACAGGTAGCGGCAGCGGGCCGGGTTCATCTCGATGATCTTGACCTGGTAGCGGCTTTCGATGGCTTCGGCCAGGCGCTCGCCGATCTGCCCGCCGCCAGCGATGACCACGCGCTTGTTGGTTTCGTCCAGGCGCCGCAGCTCGCCCATCACCGCGCGGATGTGGGCCTTGGCGGCGATGAAGAAGACTTCGTCGTCGGCTTCGATCACGGTATCGCCCTGGGGCAGGATCGGCCGGTCACGGCGGAAGATCGCCGCCACGCGGGTGTCGACGTTGGGCATGTGCTCGCGGATCTGGCGCAGCTGTTGGCCGACCAGCGGACCGCCATAGTAGGCCTTGACCGCCACCAGTTGCGCCTTGCCTTCGGCGAAGTCGATCACCTGCAGGGCGCCCGGGTGCTCGATCAGGCGCTTGATGTAGTGGGTAACCACCTGCTCGGGGCTGATCAGCACATCGACCGGAATGGCATCGTTGTCGAACAGGCCGGCGCGGGTCAGGTAGGCCGATTCACGCACCCGGGCGATCTTGGTCGGGGTGTGGAAAAAGGTGTAGGCGACCTGGCAGGCGACCATGTTGGTCTCGTCGCTGTTGGTCACCGCCACCAGCATGTCGGCGTCATCGGCACCGGCCTGGCGCAGCACGGTAGGGAACGAGGCGCGGCCCTGGACGGTGCGGATGTCCAGGCGGTCGCCGAGGTCGCGCAGGCGGTCGCCATCGGTGTCGACCACGGTAATGTCGTTGGCTTCGCTGGCCAGGTGTTCAGCCAGCGTGCCGCCGACCTGCCCTGCGCCGAGGATGATGATCTTCATCCGCTCTTCCCTTCTCTTGTTATCCGCGCGCGGCGGCTATTTTGATCAGCTTGGCATAGTAGAAGCCGTCGTGGCCGCCTTCCTGGGCCAGCAACTGGCGGCCATGGGGCTGGCGCACGCCGGCCTGGGTCGCCAGGTCCAGCTCGCGGGCACCCGGGGTGCGGGCCAGGAAGGCCTCGATGACTTCGGTGTTTTCCGTCGGCAGGCTCGAGCAGGTGGCATAGAGCAGGATGCCGCCGACTTCGAGGGTCGGCCACAAGGCATCGAGCAGTTCGCCCTGCAAGCTGGCCAGAGCCGGAATGTCGTCGGCCTGGCGGGTCATCTTGATGTCCGGGTGACGACGGATCACCCCGGTGGCCGAGCACGGCGCGTCGAGCAGGATGCGCTGGAAGCCCTTGCCGTCCCACCAGCTGGCGGTGTCGCGGGCGTCGCAGGCAATCAGCTGGGCATCGAGGCCGAGGCGGTCGAGGTTCTCCCGGACCCGGGTCAGGCGCTTGGCTTCCAGGTCGATGGCTACCACGGCGTCGAGTTGCGCCTGGGCTTCGAGCAGGTGGCAGGTCTTGCCGCCCGGTGCGCAGCAGGCGTCGAGCACGCGCTGGCCGGGGGCGAGGTCGAGCAGGTCGGCGGCCAGTTGCGCCGCTTCGTCCTGGACGCTGATCCAGCCCTGCTCGAAGCCAGGCAGGTCGCGTACGTCACAGGCACCCGCGAGGACGATGCCATCGGCGCTGTACTGGCAGGCACTGGCTTCGATGCCCGCCTCGCCCAGCAGGCCCAGATAGGTGTCACGACTGTGATGCCGGCGATTGACCCGCAGGATCATCGGCGGGTGCGCGTTGTTGGCCGCGCAAATAGCCTCCCACTGCTCAGGCCAGAATGCCTTGAGCGACTTCTGCAGCCAGCGCGGGTGGGCGGTACGCACCACCGGGTCGCGTTCCAGCTCGGCGAGGATGTCGTTGCTCTCGCGTTGCGCCCGGCGCAGCACGGCGTTGAGCAGCCCCTTGGCCCAGGGCTTTTTCAGCTTGTCGGCGCAGCCGACGGTTTCGCCGATGGCGGCATGGGCCGGGATGCGGGTGTAGAGCAACTGATACAGGCCGACCAGCAGCAAGGCTTCGACATCGCGGTCAGCGCTCTTGAACGGCTTTTGCAGCAGGCGCTCGGCCAGGGCCGACAGGCGTGGCTGCCAGCGCGCGGTGCCGAAGGCCAGGTCCTGGGTCAGGCCACGGTCGCGGGCTTCGACCTTGTCCAGCTGCGCAGGCAGCGAACTGTTCAGCGAGGCCTTGCCGCTGAGTACCGCCGCCAGGGCGCGGGCGGCCGCCAGACGTGGATTCATTGACCGAGCACCGTACCAATGGCGAACTTCTCGCGGCGGCTGTTGAACAGGTCGCTGAAGTTCAGCGCCTTGCCACCGGGCAATTGCAGGCGGGTCAGGCACAGGGCCTGCTCGCCGCAGGCGACGATCAGGCCGTCCTTGCTGGCGGACAGGATCTCACCCGGCGTGCCGCTGCCTGTGGATAACGTCGCGGCTTGCACCTTCAGCACTTCGCCGTTCAGGCTGCTGTTGCAGATCAGCCAAGGGTTGAAGGCGCGGATCAGGCGCTCCAGCTCGACGGCCGGGCGGCTCCAGTCCAGGCGTGCTTCGTCCTTGTTCAGCTTGTGTGCATAAGTGGCCAGGCTGTCGTCCTGGATCTCGCCTTGCAGGGTGCCAGCGGCGAGGCCGGCCACGGCTTGCAGCACTGCCGGCGGGCCCATTTCGGCCAGGCGGTCGTGCAGGGTGCCGCCGGTGTCGGTGGCGCTGATCGGGGTGGATACCTTGAGCAGCATCGGGCCGGTATCGAGGCCGGCTTCCATGCGCATGACGGTCACGCCGCTTTCACGGTCGCCCGCCTCCACCGCGCGCTGGATCGGCGCGGCGCCGCGCCAGCGAGGCAGCAGCGAGGCATGGCTGTTGATGCAACCCAGGCGCGGGATATCCAGCACCGCTTGCGGCAGGATCAAGCCGTAGGCGACCACCACCATCAGGTCGGGGGCGAAGGCGGCCAGTTCGGCCTGGGCATCGGCATTGCGCAGGGTCGGCGGCTGCAGGACAGGGATGCCGTTATCCACAGCCAGTTGCTTGACGGCGCTGGGCATCAGCTTCTGGCCGCGCCCGGCCGGACGGTCCGGTTGGGTGTAGACGGCCACGACCTCGTAGGGGCTGTCGATCAGGGCCTTGAGGTGTTCGGCGGCAAACTCTGGGGTGCCTGCGAAGACAATGCGCATGGAGTTCTCGCTAAAAAAGAAAAAGGCTTGCCGGAGCAAGCCTTCTGGATGAGGGGATCAAGCTTGCTGGCGGTGCTGCTTTTCCAGTTTCTTCTTGATTCGGTCGCGTTTGAGCGTCGACAGGTAGTCAACGAACAGCTTGCCGTTGAGGTGATCGCATTCGTGCTGGATGCACACCGCCAGCAGGCCTTCGGCGATTTCTTCGAAGGGCTTGCCGTCGCGGTCCAGTGCCTTGATCTTGACCCGGGTCGGGCGATCGACGTTCTCGTAGAAGCCGGGCACCGACAGGCAGCCTTCCTGGTACTGGTCCATGTCGTCGGTAAGTTTTTCGAGCTCGGGGTTGATGAACACCCGTGGCTCGCTGCGGTCTTCGCTCAGGTCCATGACCACGACGCGCTTGTGTACGTTGACCTGGGTGGCGGCGAGGCCGATGCCAGGGGCTTCGTACATGGTCTCAAACATGTCATCGACCAGCTGGCGGATGCTGTCGTCGACTTCCATCACCGGTTTGGCGAGGGTGCGAAGGCGCGGGTCCGGGAATTCGAGAATGTTCAGAATGGCCATAAGCGTATGAGCTGCACTGTGCGATGAAATACAAACATGAATACACATAATAAAGGGATTCGCCGGATTCGGCACCTGGCAAAGGTCAGCTAAGGTTTCAGACAGGCCCGAAAGGCTGCCGACCGGGGGCATTTTTCAACCGGTTGTCAAAGTATTATCAACAGAGTTATCCACAGCTTGTGCAGGGTGTGGGGTCTCTGCTCGATCAAGGATGATCGCCATGTCGCAGTCCGCTCCCGGGTGCTGTTCGCCCGCCGAACTCGAGGCGCGTTTGCGCCTGCACCGCTTGCCGGCACTTGGCCCGCAACGCTTTCATAGACTTCTCCAGGCCTTTGGCAGCGCTTCGGCGGCCCTCAGCGCCCCAGCCGGTGCCTGGCGTGCACTGGATATCCCGTTTGCCAGTGCCGAGGCCCGTCGCAGTGCTGAAGTGCGTGAAGGCGCTGCGGCTGCATTGGCCTGGCTAGAGCGGCCCGACCAGCATGTGCTGATGTGGGACGACCCCGCCTACCCCGCTTTGCTGGCGGAAGTGGACGCCGCCCCGCCCCTGCTGTTCGTCGCCGGCAACCCGGCCCTGCTGGAAAAACCGCAGTTGGCAATCGTCGGCAGTCGCCGCGCTTCAAGGCCATCGCTGGACACCGCCGCGGCGTTTTCCAGAAGCCTTGCCCGCGGCGGTTTCGTGATTACCAGCGGCCTGGCCCTGGGGGTCGATGGCGCTGCCCATCAGGCGGCGCTGGATGTCGAAGGGGGTACCATCGGGGTGCTGGGCACAGGTCTGCAGAAACTTTATCCACAACGCCACCGGGCGCTGGCTGCGGCCATGATCGAGCGAGGCAGTGCCGTGGTTTCCGAATTTCCCCTGGATGCCGGGCCGGTGGCGGGCAACTTTCCCCGGCGCAATCGCATCATCAGCGGGCTGTCGCTGGGCGTGCTGGTGGTCGAGGCGAGCCTGGCCAGTGGTTCGCTGATCACCGCGCGCCTGGCGGCCGAACAAGGGCGTGAGGTCTATGCCATTCCGGGCTCGATCCATCATCCGGGCTCCAGGGGCTGCCACCAGTTGATTCGCGACGGTGCATTGCTGGTGGAAAACGTCGAGCAGATCGTCGAAACCCTGCAAGGCTGGCAGTGTTTACCGCCGTTGGCGAACGAGGAGCCTGCGCGGGGCCTGCATATACTGGAGACATTGCTGTTGGCCGCCCCCCATACCAGCGAGGGGCTGGCCGCCAGCAGCGGTTGGCCATTGCCCAGGGTGCTGGCGGCATTGACCGAGCTGGAGGTGGCAGGACGGGTCTGTAATGAAGCCGGGCGTTGGTTTGCCCGACCAGGCTAAGTACACTGCGGGTCAGCCTTAGAATGCGGAGAGAAAGCAATGGTGAGCAGTTGGCGTGTGCAACAAGCCGCGCGTGAAATCCGGGCCGGTGCGGTGATTGCCTACCCAACCGAGGCCGTCTGGGGCCTGGGCTGTGACCCATGGAACGAGGAAGCGGTGGATCGCCTGCTGGCGATCAAGTCGCGCTCGGTGGACAAGGGCCTGATCCTGATCGCCGACAATATCCGCCAGTTCGACTTCCTGTTCGAGGATTTCCCCGAAACCTGGATCGATCGCATGAGCAGCACCTGGCCCGGGCCCAACACCTGGCTGGTGCCGCACCAGAACATGCTGCCGGAATGGATCACCGGGGTGCACGACACCGTCGCCCTGCGGGTCAGCGACCATCCGGTGGTGCGTGAGCTGTGCTCGTTGGTCGGGCCGCTGGTATCGACCTCGGCTAACCCCCAGGGACGTCCTGCGGCCAAGTCGCGCCTGCGCGTCGAGCAGTATTTCCGTGGCCAGCTGGACCTGGTGCTGGGTGGCGCCCTGGGTGGGCGGCGCAATCCGAGTGTGATTCGCGACCTGGTGACCGGGGAAGTGGTTCGGGCTGGATGACCCCTATCGCGGGGCAAGCCCGCTCCCACAGGGACCATACCGGTCTGTGGCAGCGGGCTTGCCCCGCGATCGAATCAGCACCGATTCAAGGCAGCAGCACCGTAGACCCCACCGTCCGCCGCGCCGACAGCTCGGTCTGCGCCTTGGCCGCCTCGCTCAGCGGATAACGCTGCTGGATATCCACCGTCAGTTTGCCGCTGGTAATCATCGCGAACAGGTCGTCAGCCATCGCCTGGGTGTTGGCCGCCGAATTGGCGTAGCTGGCCAGGGTCGGGCGGGTGACGTACAGCGAGCCCTTCTGCGCCAGGATACCCAGGTTGACCCCGCTCACCGCGCCCGAGGCGTTGCCGAAGCTGACCATCAGGCCACGGGGCGCCAGGCAGTCCAGCGAGGTCAGCCAGGTGTCCTGGCCAACGCCGTCGTAGACCACCGGGCATTTCTTGCCGTCGGTCAGTTCCAGCACGCGCTGTGCCACATCTTCACGGCTGTAGTCGATGGTCGCCCAGGCTCCCAGTGCCTTGGCGCGTTCGGCTTTTTCCGCCGAACTGACCGTACCGATCAGCCTGGCGCCCAGGGCCTTGGCCCACTGACAGGCCAGCGAGCCGACACCGCCGGCGGCGGCGTGGAACAAAATGGTGTCGCCCGGCTGCACGGCATAGGTTTGTTTGAGCAGGTACTGCACGGTGAGGCCCTTGAGCATCACCGCCGCCGCCTGTTCGAAGCTGATGCTGTCGGGCAGCTTGACCAGGTTGGCCTCCGGCAGCACATGCACTTCGCTGTAGGCGCCCAGCGGACCGCCGGCGTAGGCGACGCGGTCACCGACCTTGAGCCGGCTCACCTGCGCACCGACCGCCTCGACCACCCCTGCCCCTTCGGTGCCCAGGCCCGAGGGCAAGGCCGGTGGCTGATACAGGCCGCTGCGAAAGTAGGTGTCGATGAAGTTCAGGCCGATGGCGTGGTTGCGTACACGCACCTGCTCCGGGCCGGGATCGGCAGGTTCGAAATCGACCAGTTGCAGGACCTCCGGGCCCCCATGCTGGCTGAACTGGATACGCTTGGCCATCTGCACGCTCCTGTTGCGTTAGGGAAACCCCTATCGGACGCCTTTGCTTGATCGCCGTCAACTGCGGCCAGCCGGTTGCCGGTGGTATGCTACGCGCCGAATTTGCTCATGCCCGCTTCCAGGTGACCTGATGACTAGCCGCACCGAGGCCGTGAAAGCCTACCTGCTCGACTTGCAAGACCGTATTTGTGCCGCCCTCGAGAACGAAGACGGCGGCGGCCGCTTCGTCGAGGACGCCTGGACGCGCGAGGCCGGCGGTGGCGGACGGACCCGGGTGATCGGCGACGGCCAGGTCATCGAAAAAGGCGGGGTGAACTTCTCCCACGTCTTCGGCAGCGGCCTGCCGCCGTCGGCCAGCGCCCACCGGCCGGAACTGGCTGGCCGGGGTTTCGAGGCCCTGGGCGTGTCGCTGGTGATCCACCCGCACAACCCGCATGTGCCGACTTCCCACGCCAACGTGCGCTTTTTCATCGCCGAAAAGGAAGGTGAAGAGGCGGTCTGGTGGTTCGGTGGCGGCTTCGACCTGACCCCGTACTACGGCAACGAAGAAGACTGCCTGCACTGGCACCAGGTGGCCGAGCGCGCCTGTGCGCCGTTCGGTGCCGATGTCTACCCGCGCTACAAGGCCTGGTGCGACCGCTACTTCCACCTCAAGCACCGTGGCGAGCCGCGCGGCATTGGCGGCCTGTTCTTCGACGACCTGAACGAGTGGGACTTCGACACCTGCTTCGCCTTCATGCGCGCCATCGGCGATGCCTATATCGAGGCCTACCTGCCGATCGTCCAGCGCCGCAAGGCCATGGCCTATACCGCCGAGCAGCGTGAGTTCCAGGAATTCCGCCGCGGTCGCTACGTCGAGTTCAACCTGGTCTATGACCGTGGCACCCTGTTTGGCCTGCAGTCGGGCGGTCGTACCGAATCGATCCTGATGTCGCTGCCACCGCAGGTGCGTTGGGGGTACGATTGGAAACCGGCACCAGGCAGCGACGAAGCGCGCCTGACCGAGTATTTCCTGCAGGATCGCGACTGGATTGGCGAGGCCAAGCCAGGTCGCTGACCGCTCTGTGGATAACTTTGCCGGAGTGTCCGGCCCCGACCCAGGAACCGCGTGAATGGACCAGTACGTTGTATTCGGCAACCCGATCGGCCATAGCAAGTCGCCGCTGATCCACCGCCTGTTTGCCGACCAGACCGGCCAGCAGCTGGAGTACAACACCTTGCTGGCACCGCTGGATGACTTTACCGACTGCGCCCTGGGTTTTTTCAAGCAGGGCCAGGGCGCCAACGTCACCGTACCGTTCAAGGAAGAAGCCTATCGCCTGGTCGACAGCCTGACGCCACGGGCCGAACGGGCCGGCGCGGTGAACACCCTGATCAAGCTGGCCGATGGCAGCCTGCAGGGTGACAACACCGACGGCGCCGGCCTGGTGCGCGACCTGACCGTCAATGCCGGGGTGCAGCTCAGCGGCAAACGTATCCTGCTGCTGGGTGCTGGCGGTGCGGTACGCGGTGTGCTGGAACCGCTGCTGGCGCACAAGCCGGCATCGCTGGTGATCGCCAACCGTACGGTGGAAAAGGCCGAACGACTGGCCCATGAATTCGCTGACCTGGGCCCGGTGGCCGCCAGTGGCTTCGCCTGGCTCAAAGAGCCTGTCGACCTGATCATCAATGCCACCTCCGCCAGCCTGGCCGGCGAACTGCCGCCGATTTCCCCCAGCCTGATCGAGCCGGGCAAGACCGTGTGCTACGACATGATGTACGGCAAGGAGCCGACGCCGTTCTGCCGATGGGCCACCGAACACGGGGCTGCCCAGGTGCTGGACGGCCTGGGCATGCTCGCCGAGCAGGCCGCCGAAGCCTTCTGCATCTGGCGTGGCGTACGCCCGGACACCGGCCCGGTGCTGGACGAACTGCGTCGCCAGCTGGCCCGCGGCTAACCTTCGAAACGGATCGGGCAGTGCGCTGCCCCTTCCAGCTTGTGCAACTCCTCGATCACCTGTGGACGCGCCCGATGCAGCGTCAGGCTGCCGCCTGCCCGGCCCAGGCGGCGGGCTTCGCGGTGGAGCATGTCGACCCCGGAATAGTCGATGAAGTTGATCTGCCGGGCGTCGATCACCACGTCCGGACCCTGGCAGCGTTGCAGGCGCACCTGCAGGTAATGGCTGGCGCCAAAGAAGATCGAGCCCCCTACCCGCAGCACATCGGCATCGCCTTCGCGCGAATGCTGCACCCGTGGCCGTGAGGTGCGCTTGAGGTAGAAAAACAGCGAGGCCAGCACCCCGGCGTAGATGGCGGTCTGCAGCTCCAGCAGCAAGGTGGCCGTTGCGGTCAGGGCCATGACCAGGAATTCCGCGCGGCTGACCCGGAACAGCGCGCGCATGGCCCGATGATCCACCAGGCCCCAGCAGATCAGCAGGATGCTGCCGGCCATGGCCGGGATGGGCAGGTGCGCTATCAATCCGGCGCCCGCCACCGCGAACAGCGCCACCCACAGGGCCGAGAACACACCGGCCAATGGCGAGCGGGCGCCAGCGTCATAACTCAGGCCCGAACGGGTGAACGAGCCTGAAGACAGGTAGCCGGAGAACACGCTGCCGACCATGTTCGACAGCCCCTGGGCACGGATTTCCTGGTTGGCATCGATCAGTTGTTCCGAGCGCGACGACAGCGAGCGGGCAATCGACAGGCTGGTCACCAGGCCCAGCATGCCCACCGCCACGGCGCTGGGCAGCAGGCGCAGGATCAGCTCCAGGTCCAGCAGCGGCAAGGGGCTCAAGGGCGGAAGCTGGCCGACGAAGCCGGGCACCAACTGCACATCAGCGAACCACCCCGGCAGCAGCCACACCAGCAGGCTGGCCAGGGTCAGGGTGATCAACAGGCCGGGCCAGCGAGGGCGCAGCAGTTTCAGCAGGATGCCCAGCAGCAAGGTGCCAAGGCCCAGCAGCAGCGAAGGCCCGTCCACTTCACCGGCGTGCTCCAGCAGGCTTTCCAGGGTTTTCAGGGCCGTGGCCTGGCTGGGAAGGTCGAGCCCCAGCAGGTTCGGCAGTTGCCCCAGGGCAATCACCACGGCTGCGCCGAGGGTGAAGCCCAGTACCACCGAGTGGGAAACGAAGTTGACCAGCGCACCGAAGCGCAGCAGCCCCAGCAGCCACTGGAACACGCCGGCCAGGAAGGTCAGCAACAGCACCAGGGTGATGTAATCGTCACTGCCGCTGATGGCCAGGGGGCTGATGCTGGCGTAGAGCACGATGGAGATGGCCGCCGTCGGCCCGCAGATAAGATGCCAGGACGATCCCCACAAGCAGGCGATCAATACCGGCACGATCGCCGCATACAGGCCATATTCGGCCGGAAGTCCGGCGATCAGGGCGTAGGCGATCGACTGTGGCAGGGCCAGGATGGCACCGCTCAGGCCCACCAGCAGGTCGCGGCGCACGCTGCCCCGGGTTTGCCGGGGTAGCCAGCTGAGGAACGGCAGCAAGGGGTGGCGGTCAGGCCGGGCCATGGGCACTCTCTGGAGCAGGCGGAAGCTGCTCAGGGTGCGATTTCTGGCGGCTCAAGGCAAGTCCGGGCGCAGGTTGGGCGGGTCAGAACACGAAGTTCACATGCTCGCCCTGGTGCAGTTTCAGCTCCAGGCTATCGACCATGGCCGCGGCCACCCGGGCCAGGTGCTGCAAGGGTTCGGCCAGGCCGGGTTCGAGGTTGCCGTGGGTATGGTGGAAGTGCTCGATACCCAGCCCGGCGACTTCCTGGGGCGTATTGATCAGGGTCCAGTGCAAGGTGCTGCGTTGCAGCAGGTCGACGATCTGGTCGGCGCAGGCCTGTTGTTGTTCGCTGTGTCCTTCGCTGTGATCGAGCACGCTGAAATCGCCCACCAGCAACAGGCGGCGTATAGTCGTTCTGGAAAGACCGCTGATCAGGGCCTGCGACATCTGCAATTGGGTGGTGAAGTCGTCGGGCGCCAGTGCCGCCAGCAGGCAGATCACCGCCGAGCCGCCGGCCACGCTTTGTTCAGCCTGATCGGCCGTGCCCAGGCCGCCGATCTTGAAGTGCAGTCCAGGGCGAGGTGCCTGCTTGTTGAGGTCGTCGACCACGGCGATCACTTCATGCTGGCGCTTGAGCAGCTCAGCCATCAGGGCGCTGCCCAGGCTGCTCGAACCACCGAGGATGACCAGCTTGAACACTGGAGTTTCGGCATTTTTCATTCCGTCACTCCCACAGGTTGCGGGTGATCGTTGAACCTCAGGTTATGATCGGGGTTCGTGGCAATCAAGGAGTTTTTCGTGCAGAGGATCAAGGGCTATCACGCTCACGTCTATTACGACGCCAGCACGCTGGAACAGGCTCGGCAGCTGTGTGAAGAGGCTTCCAAGCTGTTTCCGGTGACCATGGGGCGCATGCACCAGAAACCGGTCGGGCCGCATCCGGACTGGAGCTGCCAGCTGGCGTTCGGGCCGGAGGTGGTAGGTGTGGTGTTGCCGTGGCTGGCGTTGTATCGCCGGGGGCTGGTGGTGTTCCTGCATCCGCTGACCGGGGATGAACTGGCCGATCACCGCGATCATGCGATCTGGATGGGCGCGATCAGGCCGCTGGACCTGTCGATTTTCGAACAGGCCTGAAAAGCAATCGCGGGGGCAACCCCCCCCCACAAAAAAAAAGAAGAGCGGGGGGTACCCCCCCAGAATAACCCAATTAAAAAAAACAATGGGCCCCCCCCCCCCCCCCAGGCCCCCCCCCCCCC